>JASCPI010000100.1 GCA_029959555.1 Lysobacteraceae bacterium PS02065
AGCCATGCGTGGCTGCCGTTCGCGGAACCCTCCCCTGCACCCGTACCCGCCGCGCCAGCGGCGACCGCCCAGGCCGTGCACTCGGCGGGCCCGACGACGATCTGGAACGTCGACGGTGGCCGTGACGACGGTGCCGAGCTGCCGACCGGCGAGGCCATCCATGCCGGCTTCTGGCGCCGTTTCGCGGCCTACGTACTCGACGCGCTCGTGCTCTGGCTGCCGTCGATGATCATCGGCCTCGTCCCGCTGCTCGGCTTCATCGGTTTCATCGTCGGCCACTGGCTCTACTTCGCGCTCATGGAGAGCTCGGGCTGGCAGGCCACGCTCGGCAAGCGCGCGCTCGGCATCAAGGTCACCGACGCACGCGGCCGGCGCATCGGCTTCGGCCAGGCGACGGGGCGCTACTTCGGTGCCTTCGTCTCCTGGCTGATCCTGTTCATCGGCTACTTCATGTCCGGATGGACCTCGCGCCGCCAGGCCCTGCACGACCTCATGGCCGGCACGCTCGTGGTCTTCGACGACGTCCACCCGGGCCGTGCGCTGCCGACCGTGCGCCGGCCGATGCCGTGGTACGGCTGGTTGCTCAACATCGTCGCGATGCTCTGCGTGCTCGCCATTCCCGCATCGCTCGTCGCGATCGCGATCCCCGCGTACCACAACTACGTGGCCCGGGCGCGCCTGACCAACATCGCCGCCGACGTCGGCACGCTGCGCCTCGAGGTCGACGAGCACGCCATGAAGGAGAACGCCTGCCCGCGCGGCACGCGTCCGTCGACGCAGGCCTGGGTCGCGGGCATCACGCTCGGCGGCGTGGCACCGGAATGCACGATCATCGTGTCGCTCGGCAACGACAAGGCCATGCCGGCCGGCCTGCGCGGCGGCGAACTGACGTGGACCTCCTCGGGCGACCCCTCCAATGGCGTGCTCGACTGGACCTGCTCGTCGCATCTGGCCGACACGTACCTGCCGCGCGAGTGCCGCTGAGCGCGCGTGCATAAGGCCGCCACGGCGGCGATACTTCGCGTCCGGTGCCGGCCCATGCCGCGCACCGCCTGATCACCGATGGGGAAGGAAACGATGGATACCCTCAAGCATGCCCTGGTCCTGACCGGCGACGTCCTGCCGGGTCACGACGCAGCGAACGTGTGGCCCGCGCTGGCCACGTTCTTCCGCATGGATCCCGAACGCCTGCGCGCCGAACTGCTCTCGCGCGTGCCGATCGCGATCAAGGAAAGCGACGATCTCGTGAAGCTGCAGACGCTGCAGGCCGGCGCAGCCTCGGTCGGCGCGGTCACCGAACTGCATGCACTCGGCGCCGAAGGCAGCCTGTTCGTGCTCGTCGACAACACGCCGCGCGGACCGGTGCCGCATGCGTTCGTCGAGGAGCGCGTGCGCAGCGGTGCCTGGCCGACCACGATCAACGTCGCGGCGGTCGGCAGCAATGCGTGGCGCCCGTTCCTCGCCCCGGCGCCCGCGCCGCGCGTCGCGCCGGCTCCGCAGCCGGTCGCCGACCAGCAGGCCACGGTCGCGTTCTCGGCGGTCACGGCCGATGCCGCACCGACCGCCGTGCATCCCGCC
>JASCPI010000101.1 GCA_029959555.1 Lysobacteraceae bacterium PS02065
TGAATCGCCCCGTCTTTCCCGGAGGCTCCATCACTTGAGAGGATGGAGCCATGAAGAAGTCAAAGTTCTCCCCCGAGGTACAGGAGCGGGCCGTTCGGATGGTGCTGGAGCACCAGAAGGACCACGGCTCGCAGTGGGCCGCGATCGGCTCGATCAGCGGCAAGATTGGCTGCACGTCCGAGACGCTGCGTCGCTGGGTTCGGCAGGCCGAGCGTGACCAGGGCTTGCGCGCCGGTCCGACGACAACGGATCTGGAGCGGCTGAAGCAGCTCGAGCGCGAGAACCGCGAGCTGCGCCAAGCCAACGAGATCCTGCGCAAGGCGTCGGCGTATTTTGCCCAGGCGGAGCTCGACCGCCGCACCAAGTGATGCGCTCGTTCGTCGACGAGCACCGCGACGCCTACGGAGTCGAGCCGATCTGCCGCGTTCTGCAGATTGCTCCGTCGTCGTACCGCGAGCATGCCGCGCGGCGCCGGGACGCGCAGCGGGTGCCGATGCGCGCCCAGCGTGACCTTGTGCTCATCCCGGAGATTCAGCGCGTCTGGAGGGAGAACCACGAGGTCTACGGCGCCGACAAGACTTGGCGCCAGATGAATCGCGAGGCGATTCGGGTGGCACGGTGCACGGTGGAGCGATTGATGCGCACGCTCGGGATCTCCGGCGTCGTACGCGGCAAGCCGGTTCGCACGACGCTTCCGGATCCGGCCCGACCGTGTCCCTTGGACCGCGTCCACCGTCAGTTCACGGCGGATCGCCCGAACCAGCTCTGGGTCAGCGACTACACCTTCGTCTCGACCTGGCAGGGATTTGCCTACGTCGCCTTCATCATCGACGTCTTCGCGCGGCGCATCGTCGGCTGGAAGCTGTCGGCGAGCCAGCAGACCCAGTTCGTCCTCGACGCGCTGGAACAGGCGCTGCACGCACGCCGACCCTGCGACGCCCTCGTGCATCACAGCGACCGCGGATCGCAGTACGTGTCGATCCGCTACACCGAACGCCTCGCCGAAGCCGGCATCGAGCCGTCCGTCGGCAGCGTCGGCGACAGCTACGACAATGCGCTGGCCGAAACGATCAACGGGCTGTACAAGGCCGAAGTTGTGCATCGCCATTCCTGGCGCAACCGCGAGGAACTCGAACTGGCCACCTTGCGCTGGGTCGACTGGTACAACCATCGCCGCCTGCTCGGATCGATCGGCTACATTCCACCGGCCGAAGCCGAAGCCAACTACCATCAGCAACGTCAGTGCGTCACGGAGACGTGACTCACACCAACGAGCCTCCGGGATTCCCGGGGCGATTCA
>JASCPI010000102.1 GCA_029959555.1 Lysobacteraceae bacterium PS02065
CGGGAGAGCAACTGTGTTGCTCGTCAAGCTCAGCCCATGGCGGGAGGGCTCCAACGTGCTGAGTCGCGCAGCATGGCATTGAGCATGGTGAGCAGCTTTCGCATGCAGGCGACGATGGCGACTTTGGCAACCTTGCCGTTGCTGCGCAGGCGTTGGTAGAAGACCCGGATCGTGGGGTTGCAGCGGATCGCGCTCAGGGTGGCCATGTAGAGGACGTGGCGCACGACGGCGCGCCCTCCCCAAACGGTTCGCTTGCCGCGCAGCGTGCCGCTGTCTCGGTTGAAGGGTGCCAGGCCAACGAGCGAGGCGATCTGCTTGCGGCCCAGCCGGCCCAACTCGGGCAAGGTGCCGATCAAGGTCATCGCGGTGACGTCGCCCACGCCCTTGACCTCGCTCAGCAGGTCGCGGCGGGCTTGCCAGACCGGAGAGTCCTCCACTGCGCGTCGCAGGCCGTCATCACTCGAGCGCAAGCTGTTCTGCAACCACTCGATGTGCTTCTTGATCTCCTTGCGGACGATCTTGGTGGACTGCTTGAGTCGCGTCTTCTCCATGGCCAGCATCTCCACGAGCTGGCGACGACGCGTCAGCTGGTCGGCGAAGGCCTGGGCTGCTTCGTCGGGCAGGGGGCGCTGGGCTGGCTCGACGGCCTGGGCAAAGTGGGCCAGCACACGTGCGTCGAGTCGATCGGTCTTGGCCAGGCGTCCGGTTGCCTTGGCGAAGTCACGCACCTGCCGAGGATTCACCACGGCGATCTGCAGCCCATGGGCCAGCAGCGCCGCGACTAGCGCGCGCTCCAACCCGCCCGTCGCCTCGAGGACCACCAGCCGTGGCGAACGCGACACGAGCACCCGGATCATCTGCTCCAGTCCCGCCTCGTCGTACGTGTAGGTGCTGGCCTCGTCGGTGCTGCGGAAATGCACATCCAGACGTGCCTTGCTGACGTCGATACCCACATGGTCGTTCACGGTCGATCTCCTGCGTTTCCCGGCCTTGCGAATCGGGCTTCGTGGCCCCGGCAACTGTTCGGGATGTGAGGAAGGTAACCCGCACCGACCCACGCTCTCCCGCGATCTTCGAGATCAAGGGGTCAACGGTCTGGTGCAGGCTGGGAACAACTTACAAGGGGTTGGGGAGAGGG
>JASCPI010000103.1 GCA_029959555.1 Lysobacteraceae bacterium PS02065
TCCCAGTCCTGGAAGGTGATGCCGAAGTAGATCGCGGCATGGCCGACGCGCGCGGCGTTCTCGATCGTGTTGTTGGCGACGAGGGCATCCTTGGCCGCATACAGGCCGATGCCGGCGTAGTCGGTGTTGCGCACGAGGTTGTTGCGCACGATGCCGCGCACCGACTCGTAGTACTGCGGGTTCACGTCGAGGTTGAAGAACTCCGGGCTCGTGTCGAAGCCGACCAGGATGCCCGCCATGCCCGTGTTCTCGATCCGGTTGCGCTGGATCACCACGTCCGCCGAGCCGCCCTTGAAGTACAGGCCAGTCGTGGAGATGTCGTGGATGTAGCTGTCCTCCACGACCATGCCCGAGCCGTTGACGTTGTCGATGCCGTCGGCGTTGCGGTTGTCCAGCGACGTGCCGGCCGGATAGATCGCGCCGGTATTGCGGATCTCCACGCGGCGGATCGTGACGCGGTCCGAACGCGGCGTGATCTTGATGCCGTCGCGACCCGTGTCGTGGATCAGCACGTCCTCGATGACGATGTCCGAGGCGCCGGTCAGGTGCTCGCCGCCACCCTGGTACCAGCCGGTCTGCATCATGATGCCGTAGTAGGCGCCGCCGCTGACCGTGAGGTTGCTGATGCGGCTGCCCGAGGCACCCGGATCGACCTGGATCGTCACGCTGTCGGGCGTGGTGATCGCGCAGTGGATGCGCGCACGCTCGCCGGGGTAGGAACGCAGCGTCAGCGGCACCCGCAGGCGCACGTCGCACTCGTTGTAGGTGGCCGTGCCGCCGGGAGCACGCAGCGTCACCGTGTCGCCCGTGCGCGCCACGCCGTTGCTCGT
>JASCPI010000104.1 GCA_029959555.1 Lysobacteraceae bacterium PS02065
GCCGCGCGCGGCGTGGCGGGCAGGCGCTCGACGAGGTCGCGGGCCAGCGCCCGCGCTCCGGCGCGGATTTCGGCCAGGCCCGTGCATTCCCACAGCGCGCCGCGCAGCAGCGTGCCGACGATGCGCAGGTGGGTCGACGTGCTGCCGTCCGGGCGCAGCAGCAGGCCCGAGGCGTCCGCCGCGAGGCCGAGGCCGAGCGCATCGGCGCGCGCGATGCCCTCGTCGAGGATCTGCCGCACGAGGCGGTGCTGGGTGTCGCCGACCGAGGTGTTGAGGCCGGTCGCCTGGATCACGAGGTCGGCCTCGAGGCGCAGCTCGCCCGCGCCGCGCGGACGGCGCAGGCGCACCTCGAGCGGGCCGGCCCCGTCGATGCCGGCGATGCGCGCGGCGACGACCTCGAGCCGGCCGGACACGCGCAGCGCCTCGATCG
>JASCPI010000105.1 GCA_029959555.1 Lysobacteraceae bacterium PS02065
GGAAAGCCGTGCGCCTCGGCCAGCGCGATCGAGCGCGGGTCGGCGCCGTCGCCGACGTGGTAGGCCTCGGTGACGGCCGAAGCGCCCTCGATGGCGCGCCCGGCCTTCGCGAATTCGCCGCGCGCGACCGCCTCGACCGTCGGCGATCGGCAGATGTTGCCCATGCACACGAACAGCAGTCGCGTCACCGGCCGGCCTCGGCGAACAGGCGCTCGACGCGGACCTGGTCCTCGAGCGTGTCGACGCCGGCCGGGAACGGCTCCGGTGCGAGCGCGACCGCGATCGCATGACCGTGCTCGAG
>JASCPI010000106.1 GCA_029959555.1 Lysobacteraceae bacterium PS02065
GGCCAGGACCGTCTCGCCGAGGCGACCGCGATGCTCGACGCGTTCACGCGCGCCGACGAACTCGCCGACTTCCTCACGCTGGCCGCCTACGCGCGCCTCGCCTGATTCCGTCCACGTTCTTCCCTCACCTCCACCGCGCCACCTCGACCCCAGGAGCACCCCGATGAGCAAGAACCCGCTGCCGAGCGCCGAACAACTCAAGCTCGACTGGACCAACAATGCGCGCGGGGCCGGCATCACGCGCAACTACTCGGCCGAGGACGTCGTGCGTCTGCGCGGGACCGTGCACGTCGAGCATT
>JASCPI010000107.1 GCA_029959555.1 Lysobacteraceae bacterium PS02065
CGTCTACACAGTGGGCATCGGAGCCGACTCGGTGCGTGTCGACAGCCTGTTCGGCAGCCGCACGTTCAATCCATCCGCCGAACTCGACGTCGCGTTGCTCACGTCGATGGCGGAGAAGACCGGTGGCCGCTTCATCCGCGCGCGCGATACGGCCGAGCTCGCCGGCTTCTATCGCGAGATCGACGGCCTCGAGCCGGTCGACGCCGATGCCGAGGCGTTGCGCCCCGTCGCCGAGCTCTACATGGTACCGCTCGCGCTCGGCGCACTCTCGGCTCCGCTCGCATTCGCGCCGG
>JASCPI010000108.1 GCA_029959555.1 Lysobacteraceae bacterium PS02065
GTGTTCGGCCACCACTTCGCCGCGATCGCCGGCGCCGGTCCGCTGGTCGGCCCCGTGCTCGCCGCGCAGATGGGTTACCTGCCGGGCACGCTGTGGATCCTCGTCGGCGTGATCTTAGCCGGCGCGGTGCAGGACTTCATGGTGCTGTTCTTCTCCACGCGCCGCGACGGCAAGTCGCTCGGCGACATGGCGCGTGCCGAACTCGGCAACGGGGCCGGGACGGTCGCGATGATCGGCGTGACGATGATCATGTTCATCATCCTCGCGGTGCTCGCTCTGGTCGTGGTC
>JASCPI010000109.1 GCA_029959555.1 Lysobacteraceae bacterium PS02065
GTCATGAACGCGCCGCCGAGCGGCTGGCGATAGCCGTCGATGATGTCGTAGGGGCCAAGCGTGTTGTCGCTGAAGCCGCGCACGTCGGAGCTGCCGCCCGCGAAGAAGTTCTCGAAGAACGGCAGGCCGCGCGCACCGACCTCGTAGCTGACCGGCGGATCCTGGCCCTCGTCGGTGACGGTGCGGTACTTGCCGCTGTAGCTGCCGCCGTAGCCGAGCGAGACGGTGCCGAGGAAGGGGAGCTTCTCGGTCAGCGGGAAGTACTGGGAGTAGCGGTAGTTGGCCTTG
>JASCPI010000010.1 GCA_029959555.1 Lysobacteraceae bacterium PS02065
AGCGTCTCGGCGATCTTTCG
The DNA here is from genome assembly GCA_029959555.1 of Lysobacteraceae bacterium PS02065. Lineage (GTDB taxonomy): Bacteria > Pseudomonadota > Gammaproteobacteria > Xanthomonadales > Rhodanobacteraceae > Dokdonella. The sequence continues at coordinate 21 of JASCPI010000010.1, forward strand.
TGGTTCATGCGCTGCCTCAACGAGCCGATCGCGCGACGCGCGAACCGCGAGGACGGCTGCACCGGAAGATTCTGGGAAGGTCGCTACACCTGCCAGGCGCTGCTCGATGAAGCCGCTGTACTTGCGTGCATGAACTACGTCGACCTCAATCCGATCCGCGCGGGCATCGCAGAGGATCTAAGCACTTCGGAACATACCGGGATCAAGCGGCGCATCGACCATCTCTCGGGCGTGCAGTCGGACGCTTCGATCCCGCCGGTCGCAGGCATCACACCCGGCTTCGCGGTGCTCGCGATCACAACGACAGCCTACCTTGAACTGGTCGATTGGACGGGACGCCAGACCCGTCACGACAAGCGCGGAAGCATTGCGGGCGGTACTCCGCCGATCATCAGGAAACTCGGTCTGGTCGATGCGACCTGGCAATCTCACGTACTCGACATCGAGAACCGCTACGCGCGTGCGATCGGCTCGGCGCGAAGCCTCGCGGACAAGGCGGCCGCCATGGGGCAACGATGGCTCAAGGGCATCACCAGCGCGCGCCGACTCAGCGGCATCGCGAGCTGAGAGCGGAAGCACCCACTACCCGCCCCCAACTCTTCGTCAGCCTTGGAAGAGGACCGAGCACCCAACACAACTCGCGCTCTCCGCACTCACCTCTAAGCGAAGTCTGGTACCGCATGGGCCGTCGGCCACCTTCACCTCGCCACGTCGTCGCCTTCAGATCATCAAATTTTGGGTGTCCCGGATGTCCCGGATGTCCCCGTCGCCGCGGCGCGCCGGCTCGGCAGCATCGCGGGCTGAGAGCGGCAGCACCAACTACCCAGCCCTACTCTTCGCCTGCCTGGTGCGAAGCGCGAGCACCACGCCACAACTCGCGCTCCTCCGCACTCACGTCCAAGCGAAGGTTGGTACCGCATGGGTCTTCGGCGCCTTCGACTTCGCCACGCCGTCGCCTTCGGGGCATCAGATGGGTGTCCCGGATGCTGGGTGTCCCGGATGCTGGGTGCAGCTCTCAGATCGTGGGTGTCCCGGATGCCCCGCCCGTCGCCGGATGCCCGTCGGTGTCCCGGATGTTGCCATCGGTGCCGCATGGGTCTTCGGCGACTTACGCCTCACCACATCGCCGCTCTCAGATCATGGGTGTCCCGGATGCCCCGCATCCCGGATGCCCCGCATGGCAAGCGCAGAATCCGTGGTGGGCGCGCGCCGGTGCGTGTCGCGCTCTACATGGCGACGCTCTCGGCCGTGCGCTGGGATCCCACGATGCGCGCGCACTACCAGCAGCTCAGAGCGCGCGGCAAACTCGGAAAGGTCGCGCTGGTCGCGCGCATGCGCAAGCTGCTGACGATCGTCAATGCGCGGCGGAGGGACGAGCTGCGGATCGAAGACGGTGGTGCGATCGCCACCTGAAATCGATCGTGGTCAAGACAGTTGCTGAGTTAAGCCGCGCCGAAGGCGTCGGCTTGAATGACTAGTTAGGCCCGCACTGAGGCTGACCCGGTGTTTGCCGCACAACCTTAGCAAGGGATCGGTCAAGCGCAACACGCACCAAGGGCTTAAGCTCAGGAGCGCTCTCGCAGTGGTGGATGATGCGATTGAGCAGCAGAGGCATCGATTCTGGACTGGTGCTCGCATGCGCGTTCCAGACGCGGTGTTGGATCTCGTTGAGCCACCTCAGCGAATTGAGTTGCGTGACCTCGCTGAGGCTCACGTCGGCCCAAACACCCCGTCCCGCAATGGTCAGTTCATGCCAGAGGACCAGGCAGAAGTCCTTGGACTGTGCCTCGGTCAATGAGAGGACGGCATCTCGCATTTCGGCGGCCTAACAACATATATGCCGCAGAAATGCGGGCTATCCCCGCATCATCCGAGCGCCCGCACGGCGGGTCAAGCGGATTCGCCTTTTGGAACAGGATCTTGCGCATCGCCAACCTCAACGTCCTGTGCTCCGTCTCCGCGGATATCCAACGGAAATCGGTGATATCCGGATATCACCCGATCCGAGCGGGCTATCCCGCGGGCGTGGCGGGCACGGCTTCGCGATGCGACTGGGGCTCGTCGACTCCCGCAACGGCATGACAGGTCGCCGCTCAAGGCGGCGAAGCGATCGTCTCGCCCATCGATGATAGGCCACACCCCATCGCATCGCTTGCCTGATTGCAGATCGAACGAGCAGCAGCATCCGGCCGTGCAGACGGCCTTGATGCGCGCCGCTCGCGACACCGACCATCGAAGCGGGGACAACAGGGGAATGACGATGCACGATCGCAACCGTCGTGTGGGGCGTCGATGCGCTGGGACGGGGGCAGCCGCCTTGAGCGTGCTGGCCATTGGCCTTGCGCTGGGGGCGCCGACTGCAGGCGCTCAGGGCATCACGATCGACGTCGGCAGCCGCTGGCAGGCCGATGGCGCGCGCCACGCGCTCGATTGCACGCCGCTCGTGAATGCGGGCCAGCTCGAGGCGGACAGCGGCGCGTTCGACGCGGTCGGCGGTTTCACCAACAGCGGCCAGACCAGCGCGACGACGGCGATGCTGCGGGTCGGCGGTGACTGGGCGAACAGCGGCACGTTCGCGGCAGGACAGTCGTCGGTGCAGCTGGTCGATGCCTGCAACGCCAACGCGGCGTCGATCACGGGCACGACGAACTTCGCCTCGCTGTCGCTGGGCGGCAATGCCGGCAAGCTCTATGCGTTCGAGGCCGGTGCCACGCAGTCCGTGCAGCAGTCGCTCGTGCTCGCTGGCGGGCCGGCCGCACGGCTCGTCATCCGCAGCACGTTACCGGGCGTGCAGGCGAACCTCGCGCTTGCGACGTCGGGCAACCAATCGATCTCGCGCATCGACGTCGCCGACATGCGTGCGCCCGACGATGCCGCGTACATCGCGCAAGGCATGCCGAGCGATTTCGATTCCATCGACTCGGGCAACAACGCACGCTGGTTCGGCGACTTCCTCGGCTCCGTCGCGCTGCCGACGCTGTCGGCCGCGATGACCGCCTTGCTCGCACTGCTGCTCGCCGCGCTCGCGTGGCGCCACACCACCGCACGCCAGCGTCGGGGTGACGCATGACTTCCCTTTCCTCTTCGATGCCGGCGGCCGATGCCATGACGAATCTCTCTCCACGCATACCCATGCTGCGCCCGCTCGCGAGCGCGATCGCCGTGCTCGGACTCGCCACGATCGCGACGAGTGCGCAGGCCCAGATCGTCGTTTCGCCGCGCGCGGGCTCGAGCTTCGAGGTGCGCAACCAGGCCGGCCAAGCCGTGCTCGTGGTCGAGGAAGCGGGCCGCATCGTGATCCCGGGCCTCACGTCGGCCGCGCCGGTCGACCGGGTGCTGTGCTTCTCGGCGGCGACGGGCGTGCTCGGGCCCTGCGCGGGTGGTGTCGGTGTCGGCCCCACGGGTCCTGCCGGCCCCGCCGGTGCCACAGGCGCAACGGGACCGACCGGCCCTGCCGGTACAGTCGGCTCGACCGGCTCCGCAGGCCCTGCCGGACCGACAGGCCCGACCGGTGCTGCGGGCGCGACAGGCCCCGAAGGCCAGGCCGGTGCCACGGGTGCCGCAGGCCCTGTCGGCATAACAGGTCTTACCGGCCCCACAGGCCCCACCGGTCCGGCCGGCGAGCAAGGTCCGCCCGGACAACCGGGTACCAACGCGACGGTGAGCACGCTGCACGCGGTCGGCACGGCGGCGCGCACCAATGTGACGACCGCGACGCCGACCGTCCAACCCGGGCTGACCCTCACCTTCACGCTCACGCAGCCGACCACCGTGATCGTGATCGCGACGATCGGCGCGAGGGCCACGACCACCACCGGCGGCGCCTACGCCATCGTCGACAGCGTGATCTACGCGAACGGCAATTTCCTCCCCAACGCAGGCTGGAACCGCTTCTCGGTGGTCAATCCCACCGGCATCTCCGGCGTGGCGACCAACACGATCAATACGACCATCGCGCTGCCCGCCGGCACGCACACGGTCGACCTGCGGACGTTGCGCAGCGCAACGAGCACCACGCCGGTCGACATCGGTGGCAACGCCGCCGTCGACGCGAACGCCGGCGAGCTCACGATCGTGATTCCGCAATGAGCGCGCATGTGAGGGACGCCGCCGCGCAAGCCCGCGAGGCGGCGGCGCGGCCACGACGCGACGTTCGAACGTCGCACCTCGCGATCGCCATCGCGCTGGCCTCGCTGCCGGGCTTCGCGATCGCGCAGGTCGCGACGCCGCGTGCGGGTACGGGATTCGAAGTGCGCGACGCCGCAGGCAACCTCGTGCTCGACACCCGCGAGTCGGGAGCCGTCTCGGTTCCCGGTGTGGCCGGTGCGACGCCGGCCGATCGCCTCGCCTGCTCCGATGCATCGACGGGCGCGCTCGGCAGCTGCCTCACGGGCACGCTGCCGGGCCCGACCGGTGCCGCAGGACCTGTCGGCCCCACGGGTGCCACGGGCGCGGCAGGTTCCCCGGGCCTTCCCGGCACGGCGGGTGTGCAAGGCCCGACAGGCCCCATCGGCCCTCAAGGTCTGCAGGGAGCGACCGGTGCACGAGGCATCGCAGGAGTTCCGGGAGCAGTCGGCCCCACCGGGCCGGCGGGTCCCGCCGGCAACGCGGGCAACGCAGGTGCTACCGGATCCGGCGGCGACGCCGGAGGCACAGGCGCCGCCGGACGCGGCATCACCGTGCATCACGCGCGCGGTACCGCCGGGCGTCTCGCGGTCGAGAGCAACGCGCCGACGGTACAACCCGGCGTGTCGGTGACCTTCACGCTGACCCAGCCGTCGACGGTGATGATGTGGGCCTCGATCGGCAGCCGCACCACGCAGACGACCACCGGTCTGAGTGCGGTCGTGGACATGACGCTCTACCTCGACGGGACGCCCGTGCCAGGCGCCAGCCGCTTCACCACCCTCAACGGCACGTCGAGCAACGTGTTCGGCACCGGTGCGCTGACCACGGCGAGGAGCATGGTGGCCGGCACGCACACTGTCGAGCTGCGCACGGCGCGTGTCGAGGGCAATGTCCCGATCGACATCGGCGGCAACGGCGAGTTGGATGTCAATCCCGGCGAACTTACCGTGCTCGTGATGCCGCCGTGACGAGGCGGGATCACGCGCGCTGCGCGCGATCCCGCTTCGCATCCTGCCGCGGCGGCTGTCCGAAGAAGCGGCCATATTCACGCGTGAACTGCGAGGCGCTCGCATAGCCGACGCGCATCGCGGCCTGGCTCGCGGCGAGTCCGCCGCCGAGCATGAGGCGGCGCGCCTCAACGAGGCGCAGCTGCTTCTGGAACTGCAGCGGCGACAACGACGTCGTCGCCTTGAAATGACGCCGGAACGCCGACGGGCTCATCTGCGCCGCGGCAGCCAGGCGCTCCGCAGGAATCGTCTCGCGGAAGCCCGTGCGGATCAGGTCGATCGACGCGGCGATGCGGCGCGTGTGGCCATGCGGCGTGGCGAGCGCGCGCAACGCGGGGCCGTGCGCGCTGCGAAGCAGCCAGTAGTGCAACTCGTGCAGCACGCCCGGACGCACGAACGGCTCGGCCTCGGGCGCATCGAGCAGACGTACGAGGCGTGACGCGCAGCCGAGGATGTCGTCGTCGAGCGGTGCATCGAACACGCTTGCGGCTACGGACTGCTGCATGTGAGGTGTTTCAGCGAGGCGCGCATCGATCGCATGCAGCACCGCGAAGTCGAGCTCGATCGCGACCGCGAGATACGGCGCCTCGACGCTGGCTTCGACGATGTGGCCGACCACGGGCAGGTCGATGCCGACGATGACGGCCTGACCGGCGCGCGCGAGGCGCGTGTCGCGTCCGATCGTCATGCGCTTGGCACCTTGCAGCACGAGGCAGACCAGCGGCCGGTAGACCGAGCGCATCGGCCCGCTCGGCGCACGCACGCGCATCATGCGAAGGCCCGGCACGTTCGTGACGACGAGGCCGTCGGCATCGGCATGCGCGTCGGCGTGGCGACGCACGGCGTGCAGGAGGTCGGTCATCGCGAGGTCGTCGGTCACGGGGCGGCAGTCTACGCGGCCGTCCGCGCGCGCGAGGCCGCCTGGCGCGGAACGGGCAAGCCTGCGGTCGGAATGGGCAACTTCGATCGGTGCGAGGCACGTCTACTCGGGATCGTCGCGATGTAGCGAACACCCACGAGGAGCCGCATGACCCCGACCGACCACGACCTCACCTCGCCCACGCGCCGCCGCGTGCTCGCCGGAGCCGCAACGCTCGCACCTGCGCTGCTCGCCGCGGGCAGCCTCGCCAGGGCCGCCGGCGATGATGGAAAGATCACCGCGGCACCGTCGACGCGCAGTGCACTCGTCACCGGCGCTTCGCGCGGCATAGGCGCGGCGATCGCACGCCGGCTCGCCCGCGACGGCTTCCGCGTCACCGTGAACTACCTCGGCCGACGCGACGAGGCGACCGCCGTCGTGCGCGCGATCGAACGCGACGGCGGCGCCGCCGCTGCCGTACAGGGAGACGTCGCCGAAGCTGCCGCGGTGGCCAAGCTCTTCGAGGCGCATGCCGCCGCATTCGGCGGTGTCGACGTGGTCGTCAGCAACGCCGGCATCATGCGTCTGGCGCCGTTCCGCGAGATGTCCGACGAGGACTTCGACCGCATGCTCGCGGTGAACGTGAAAGGCAGCTTCAACGTGATGCGCGAAGCCGCACGACGCGTACGCGACGGTGGTCGCATCATCACGCTGTCGTCGAGCATCACGCAGCTGCGCACGCCCACCTACGGACCCTACGCCGCGAGCAAGGCCGCACAGGATCTGTTCGCAAGCGTGCTGGCCAAGGAACTCGAAGGCCGCCGCATCGCCGTCAACGCGATCGCGCCGGGTGTCGTCGACACGCCGTTGTTCACGCAAGGCAAGACGGCGCAGCAGATCGAGGGCTTCGTGCAGCGCACGCCGCACAAGCGCCTCGGCACGCCCGACGACATCGCGGGTGTCGTGTCGATGCTGTGCAGCGAAGATGGCGCGTGGATCAACGGCCAGGTGGTCTACGCGAACGGCGGCATCGTCTGAGGCACGTTCCCGAGGATCACCCGGGGTCAGGTTCATTTTCCGAAAGAGCTCGCTTCCCGCGACATGCGGCACGAGGACAATGAACCTGACCCCATGCCTTTCATGCCCCCGCCACGATAGGGCCAACCGATCGCCGTCGGATGTTCCTCAGCGCCGCGTCGGCTTGCTTCCGAAGAACCTCCCCGCGATGTCGCGCGCGAGCGCCTCCGCCTGCGCGAGCGTCGCGACCGGCTCGGCGTCGACGCGCTGGCGCACGACGTGGAGACCGTCGACGTCCCAGAGATCGAGCACTTCGAGCACGTAGACGCCACCGGCGCGCGCCGCGATCGACGCGGACCAGCGCCGGCCGTCGAGCTTGCCGGTACGCACGTGCGGTGCCGCCCTTGTCTCGCCTGCCATCACGCCCCCTTCGCGCCAAGCGGCCAACAGGCCTCGATCACGCGCCACCCATTGCATGCTTCGCGTCATGATCGCGCCGCTCCGTGCACGATCATGTCCCTTCCCCATTCCGACATCCATCGCCAAGTGTGCAGCTTGCCGTTCCACCGCCGACTGGATCAAGCTCGCGTCATGGACCTCGCTCCCGCGTTGCTTCTCGCCCTTTTCTCGGTCAATGCGATCGCTTCGATCGCCGTCGCATTCGTGCGCGGCAACACGCCGACACAACGCAAGCGGCAATGGGCGCTGATCTGGTGCGTTCCCGTATTCGGCGCGACGGCGAGCATGGTGTTCGCGATGATCGAGACCGCGAGCGCGCATCGCGCACGCGGCGAGATCGCTGCGGACCACCACGGTGACGAGCCGGGTTTCGTGCCGATCGGCGGCCTCGACAGCTACCCGGCCGACGCGTACAGCCATGGCTCGGGACACCATGCCGGCGATGGCTGCGGCGGAGGCGACGGTGGAGGTGACGGCGGTGGTGGTGGAGGCGGGGGCGACTAGCTTCGTCCGTCTTACGCCTCGTCTCGCAGCGCTCCTCCCGACGCACAGATCACGACGTGCGATCGTGATGCCACCTGCACCCGCCGGGTGAACCTGTCCCGCCGATCGAAGCGTCTCCCGTAGCGCGGGCGACCCGCCCCGGCTCACCCCGTGAACATGCTCAGGACCTGGCTGCGGTTGCTCGGCAGGCCGCCGCGCGAGGTGTCGTCCATGACGTTCCAGGTCGCCAGATGCGCGAGCAGGTTGACCTGGCGTGCATCGAGGTTCAGCTGCTCGACGGTCAGGTAGTTCGGGAAGTCGTCGAACTTCAGGAACTCGACGTCCATGCCCGCACGCACCTCGTACGAGAGCTGGTCGCGCCACACCGGCACGGGGTTGTTGTAGACCCACAGCACGTCGACGGTGGCGCCGCCCTCGATGCCGAAGCGCGTGTTGGGCAGCACGGCCAGGCCCGTCTGCTTGAACATCGCGGTACCGCCGGTCGCAGCCGCCGCCCACAGGCCTGCGATGAGCGTCCAGAACGCGTCGGTCGCGAACACCTGGTTGTAGCGGAACAGCGAGGACGGATCGTCCGACAATGGCCGGTAGCCGATGTTCTTCTCGTATGGCAACAGCCCGAACAGCGGAGGCAACAGGTCGTCGACGACGATGATGTCGTTTCCCGATCGATCGCGGCCGATCGAAAGCGGCGTCTGCACGTTGGCGAAACTCAGAATGTTCGGCACGCCTCTCCGCAGCAGCGCCATGATGCCCGCGTTCTCCATGATGCCGCCGTCGCCGAACAGGTAGCGCGTCGCCGTGTTGGTCGACGTACCGGCACCCGCGACGGGCCAGTACGTGTACGTCGGATCGAGATCCTCGATCCACGGGTGGTGTGACGAGTAGCGCGTGATGAGCACGTCGACGTAGGCCGAACTGCTGGTGCCGGCGATGTCGGACAGCGCGAAGCGCGCTGCCGGCGCCGGTATCGTGAATCGGCCGTCGGTCGGCGGCGACGACGGTCCGACCGAACCGAACGCGAATGGATCGACGTAGCCGCCGCCGAGATTGCGTCCACCCTCGCCGGCCTTGAGGAAGGTCGGCGGCATCCCTGTCGTGATCGGCGTGGACTCGAACGGGTAGGGATCGGCCTCGGGTTGCACCGCGGCACTGCGTCCCGGCACGGTCTTCGAGGCTCCGGCCGCCGGCGGATAGAAGAACGTCGAATTGGTGACGAGGTAGGGACGATGCGTCCTGCCCTCGCCCATCTGCACGAGGTAGAGGCTGTCGGGCGTGATGCCCGGGTTGTCGGCGCGCACGACGTGGTCGCGCCACCAGGTCGTGTAGCTGAAGAGCATCGTCGGCAGGCCGTCGGCGAGGTGGTCGCCGAGGCCGAACGGCTCGAGCACGAGCCGGCCGATGCCGCGGTTCCACAGCGCATCGACAGGGACGCCGTATTCCTCGTAGAGATCGACCACGGTCTCGAGCATCTCGGTGATGCCGATGCGCGTGCACAGGCTGCCGATCGCGTACGGCGAGAGCACGTCGAGTGCGAACTCGGGCTTGCCGTACCAATCCTCCCACGTGAGCTGCGACGGATCGGCCACGACCGTGCCGAGCAGTTCGTCGTCGCTGATCGTGTCGGGGCAATACGTGTACACCGTGCCGGCCCAGCCACCGCCCGACACGGTCGACAGGAACGTCACCTTGTCGAGCACGCCGAGCGCGCGCAGGCCGCGCAGGATGCCCATCGAGGCCGAGGCCGAACGTGACCCGCCACCCGACAGGCACACACCGACGAACGGCGTCGGCAGCAGACCGCCATCGGCGGCTTCGGCGACATCCTGTGCGGGAAACGGATAGACCTGCGCGTGCAGCGTCTTCGGGGCATCGGGCGCAGCGACCGGCGCGCGCTCGGCCTGCGTGACCGTCTCGCGCCAACGAGCGTGAGCAAGGTCGTAGGCGACGCGTGCCTCGGCCCGCTGCCGTGGCGTTCCGCCCGCGAGGGCCTGATCCAGTGCCTGCTGCGCGGCCTGCACGGCCTCCCACGACGCGTTGAGCGTGTCGTCCATGAGCCTTCCCTTCCGTGAGTGGTGATCGCGCGACGAGCATACGTTATTTATCCACATGTGATCATGTCGGCGTGGAGACGTCACGCGACTCGCGAACCGCACGTTCGCCATCTCGATCGATCGTGCCCGCGGAAAGGATTACGCACCCGCAGGGCATGAAGGGGGCAGATCGATGCGATCCACGGCCACGACCGTCATCGATCCGTCGCGTAAAGGCCGCCGACCGGCAGCGAAGAATGCGCCGGTTGACATGCTTGCCGACGTCACGGCGTGCGATGCTCATCGGCACGCTGGCGAAGCCCTCGGCGGACATGTCTTGGAGAAGTCGTGCGATGCCTGTCCCGCCTACGCGTCGCATGCGCCGTCATCGCACAGGGACACCCCTGCTTGCACGGATGACATCGGCCACGCCACATCACGGAGCATCAATGGCATGCCTCGCGAGCGGCGTCCGATCGGTCGCTGCCATGATCGTGATCGCAACGGTTTTGCCGATCAGCACGACCGCCGTCGCGGAGAACGATGTCGAGGACGGACTGGTGAGATTCCCGGGCCGCGCCGAGCCCGCCTTCAATGCCGCTCGCACGGCCGCACTCGCCGTCGTCAGCCGTGACGATGTAGAGGAAGGCGGAGACAACCATGCGCTGCTGCTGCGCGACATGGCACGTGGTACCGACGCGGAGATCCTGACCTTCGGACGCAGCATTACGGTCGGCTGGCATCCCGACGGCGCGCTGTTCTTCGTCAACGACCACGAAGGCAGCGACAAGACGGACTGCCGCGTGGGCCGGCGCGACGCCACCGGCGGCGTCACCTGGTTGCCGACGCGCATCCCCGCCAGCGTGCAATGCTGGAATCTCGGCGCGCATCACTGTTACCGCACCTGCACGGCGTGGCGCTCGACCACGCGCATCGAGGCCCACATCGTCTACTACGGTGACGGCGTCGAGGGTGACCGCGATTTCGTGATCGACGTGGTACCGGAAGACGTCACCGCCTCCAAGCCAGCGCATCGCTGAGGGGCGGCGCGCAATTCGGCGCAGAGGCCTGGCGACCACGGTCGGACCGGCCACCACCGTCAGCGACAGGCCCTCGTCCGTGATCACGACTCGGCGGAAGCGCCTCGTCACACCAGCCTCCGCGACAATGACGCCCGCCGCTGATGAAGCCCGGCGGCATCGAGCGTATCGTCCACTGCGGGCCGGCGCCCCGGCTCGCGACCATGTCGATCCGCGTCGTTCCCGTTCGTCGTGGCATGGAGATCCGCGCAAGGAACCCGCCGTGCACGCTTCGCTCGCGATCCACGACGCCCCGCCGCTCATCGCCGGCCACGTCAGCGGCACCACGCCTGGAGTGGGCGCATGAACGACGCCACCTACCGCTGGGTCATCGTCGCGGTCGGCGCGCTGCTCGGCTGCGTCGCGCTCGGTGCGATGTTCTCGCTCGCGATCTTCCTCGATCCGATCACGCACACGACGGGCTGGTCGCGAACGGGCATCTCGTTCGCGATGACGCTCAACTTCCTGTTCATGGGCGTCGGCGCGCCGTTGTGGGGCGCGATCAGCGACCGCGTCGGTGCGCGTCCGGTCGTGCTCGCCGGCGTCGTGCTGCTCGGGCTCGCGCTCGTGCTGGCGAGCCGGGCCGAGTCGCTCGGCGTGTTCCAGCTCGTCTACGGCGTGTTCGTCGGCCTCGCCGCGAGTGCGTTCTTCGCGCCGCTCATGGTGCTGACGACAGCGTGGTTCGACCGCCATCGCGCACTGGCGGTGTCGCTCGTCTCGGCCGGCATGGGCGTCGCGCCGATGACGATCTCGCCATTCGCACGCTGGCTCATCGACGCCTCGGACTGGCGCACGGCGATGCTCGCGATCGGCGTGCTCGCGTGGACGATGCTGCCGGCCGCGCTGCTGCTGCGACGTGCGCCGCCGGCGGTCGCCGCGTCCGGCACGATGGATTCACCCGCCGTCGGCGCGGGCGGCATGGGCGTCGCCGAGGCCTTGCGCTCGCGTCCGTTCATCGTGCTCGCGCTGACGTTCTTCGCCTGCTGCGCCGCGCACTCGGGGCCGATCTTCCACATGGTCAGCTACGCGATCGTCTGCGGCATCGGCCCGATGGCGGCCGTGAGCATCTACAGCGTCGAAGGCTTCGCGGGCCTCATCGGACGCCTGCTGTTCGGCGTCATGGCCGACCGCCTCGGCGTGCGCCACGTCATCGTCGCGGGCCTGCTGCTGCAGGCGATCGCGATCGGCGGTTACGTCGTCGCGCGCGACCTGCGCGACTTCTACGCGCTCGCGCTGCTGTTCGGCACGGCCTACGGCGGCGTCATGCCGCTCTACGCGGTGCTCGCGCGCGAGTACTTCGGACCGCGTTCGCTCGGTGCCGTGCTCGGTACCGCGATGATGCTGTCGAGCCTCGGCATGGCGTTCGGCCCGGTCGCGGGCGGCTGGCTGTTCGACACCTGGGGCGACTACGGCCGGCTGTTCATCGGCTCGTGCCTGGTCGGCCTCGCCGCCGTCGCGATGGCGCTGGCGTTCCCCGCGCCTCGCGAACCGGAGCGCGCAGCGGCCTGAGCGCAAGGCCTGAAGCCTGGGGTCAGGTTCATTCTCTCCATGCCGCCGCGCGGATCACAGCCGTCGTGCGGGAAAATGAACCTGACCCCATGCGGTGACGCCGCATGTCGGACGACGCACCTACGCGCCGTTTTCCTACGGCACGACACATCGTCCTACCCAAGCAGCGGGCAACACGCGCAGCCACGATGGTCACCCCTCGCATGGATGCGTCCCCATGGCCCGCCTTCCCCGCCTCGACATCGCCGGTGTCGCGCAGCATGTCGTCCAGCGCGGCAACAACCGGCAGGCCTGCTTCGTCAGCGAGTACGACTTCGTGCGTTACCGCGAGGAGCTCGAAGACGCCGCGACACGCCACGCATGTTCCGTGCACGCCTGGGTGTTCATGACGAATCATGTGCACCTGCTCGTCACACCTTCGGAGGTTGGCGGCGTGTCGCGCATGATGCAGGCGATCGGGCGCCGTTACGTCGGTGGTTTCAATGCGCGCCACGCGCGCACGGGCACGCCGTGGGAGGGCCGCTTCAAGGCCACGCTCGTGGCCGGCGATCGTCACGTGCTCGCCTGCTACCGCTACATCGAATCGAGCCCGGTCCGCGCGGGCATGGCGGACACGCCGGCCGGGTATCGATGGTCCAGCCACGCCGTGAACGCGCTCGGCCAGCGTGATGCCTTCGTCGTCCCGCACGAAACCTACACGCGCCTCGGTACCGAGGGCGAGGATCGTTGCGCGGCCTATGCGGCCCTGTTCTCGCACGCACTCGACGACGCCACGATCGACGCATCGTGCCCACCTGCACGTCGGCAGCTCCTTCACGGGTGACGCACACACCACGTGATCCGGAGCAGGCGATGCCCGCGAGGACGCCTGCGCGACACACCTGGCCCCTCGCCTCGCGATCCGCCGTGGAACACGTCGTCGACAGGACGCAGCGGGGAGACGAACGATGGCATCAGGACGCATGCGTGGGGTGGCGGCCTTGCTGGCAGGCGTCGCCGGCATCGCGAAGGCCACGTCGATCGAGGTGACGACATCCCTCGACGACTACGGCGCGGACCCCGCGACGTGCTCGCTCCGCGAAGCGATACGCGCCGCGAACACGGACACCGCGTTCAGCGGTTGCCCGGCCGGAAGCGCGACCGACCTCATCACGCTCGGCGCCGCACGCTACGTGCTGACACGTGAAGGGCGCCTCGAGAACGCGAACAGCAGCGGCGACCTCGACATCGACGCCGCCGGCACCGTCGTCATCGTCGGAACCGGCGCGGGCCAGACCTTCATCGACGCGCAAGGCATCGACCGCGTGTTCGATTTCGCCTGCCGCAGCGACATGGCGGTGCAGCTGATCGGCATGACGATACGCGGCGGCGACGCCGGCAACGACAACGCGGGCGGCGGCGGCATCCGGCAGTGTGCCGGCACGCGCCTCAATCTGACCGGCGTGCACGTCACCGACAATTCGGCCGGACGCGGTGGCGGCATGACGATCGCCTCCGGCAGCGGCGAGGTCGCGATCACGCGCAGTGCGTTCACGCGCAACCACGCGATCGAGGGCGATGGCGGTGCGATCCGTCACAACGGCACCGACCCGCTCGCACTCACCAACACCACGATCAGCGAGAACGTCACCCAGACCATGGGCGCACTCTCCGCGACGGCGGCCGTCACGATGAAGAACGTGACCGTAGCCGCCAACACCTCGGGCCAGGGCACGGCAGGCGTGCGCATGACCAGCGGGCGGATCACCCTCGACAACTCGATCATCGCCGACAACGCCGCGCGTGCAGGCACGTCGCCCCCGGACCTCTACTGCCTGACCGACGCGATGACGTACGGCTACAACATCATCGAGACGCGCGACTGCGACTTCGTCCTGCCGGTCTCCAGCGACCTCGCGGTCGACCCCATGCTCGGCACGCTGGCCGACGCGGGACGCGCGCTTCCCGTCCACGTGCTGTTGCCCGGAAGTCCCGCGATCAACTCGGGCGCCCCCGTACCCAACGACGGCAGCCAGGGCCGCTGCGCATCGACCGACCAGCGCAGCATCCAGCGCCAGCAGTGCGATCGCGGTGCATTCGAGGGGCGTGTCGACTACGCGGTGACGTCCACCGCCGATGCACCCGACAGCAATCCCGGCAACGGCATCTGCCAGAGCACGCTCGGGGGTTGCACGCTGCGTGCCGCACTCATGGAAGCTGCCCGACAGGAGCTTCCCATCGTGATCTCGATCCCCGCCGGCGTGTTCGAGGTCAACATTCCCGGCCGACTCGAGGACCAGGCTGCCACGGGAGACCTCGACATCAGGGGAATCGGGGACGAGGCGCGCATCCTGATCGGCCAGGGACCGGACCAGACGATCATCCGCAGCAACGGCAGCGATCGCGTGTTCGACACGTACCGCGGCGGCGAACCAGGCTCGGCCATCGGCCTCTTCGGCATGCGCATCGAGGGCGGCGACACGTTCCGTCTGGGCAGCGACGGCAGTGTGCTCGACGGCGCCGGCGCGCGCTTCCTCCTGCCGCGCGCGCTCACGATCGACCGCGTCTGGTTCGACCGCAATCGCGGCGGCTCGTCGGGTGGCGGCCTCAGCGTGACCTCCGCAGCCGATCAGGGCCCTGCCGTTCGCATCACGCGCAGCGCGTTCACGCGCAACACGGCCGTACGCGAGGGCGGCGGCATCGCGATCCAGCAATCCGGCGATGCCTCGATACGCTCGAGCGTGATCGCACACAACACGGCCGGCCTCGACGGCGGCGGGATCGCCACCCGCGACACGCTCGACGTCGAGCTTTCGTGGCTCACGATCACCGGCAATGTCGCCTCGGGCAACGGTGGTGGCGTCGCGCTCACCGGCGGAGAGACCGTGGGCTCGGTGATCATCGCCGGCAATCGCGATGGCCTGACCCCTTCGAAACCCGACTGTGCCGCCCATCCCGCGCGCACGGTGTCGTCGGGCTACAACCTGATCGGATCCGCCGGCGGCTGCGTGCTCGCCGGTGATTCGACCGGCAATGTCATGGGCGCCGACGTGCAGCTCGCGCCGGTCAACCTCGTCGGTGCGGGCATGCCTTACGCGGCACCGCGTGTCGGCAGCGTCGCGATCGCCGCGGTGCCCCAGGCACGCTGCCGTCGCGGCTGGGGTCAATTCCAGCTCGACGACCCGCAAGGCAACGCGCGTCCGGTCGCGGGTCGCTGCACGATCGGTGCGCTCGAACGCACGTCGGACATCCTGTTCGCGCACGGCATGGACGACGGCTATCCGGGCGAGTGAGCGCCCACGTCGCCGCGGGCGGCGGATGCCGTCGTCCGCCGTAGAATGCGGCTTCCTTGCATGGGTGGGAGTCCGCCATGGCACCACCGATCCCGCGCGGCCTCGTGCGACGCCTCGGTATCGCGCACCCGTTGCTGCAGGCACCGATGGCCGGTGTATCGGATGCGACGCTCGCGATCGCGGTCGCGCGCGCCGGCGGGCTCGGCGCGATCGCCGCGGCGACACTGTCGGCCGATGCGCTGCGCGATGAAGTCGCGCGTTTCCGGTCCGCGATCGATGCACCGCTCAACCTCAACTTCTTCGCACATCGCGACGTCGCGCCGACGCCTGCGCAGATGGAACGCTGGCGCGTAGCGCTCGCGCCGCTGCACGCACGCTTCGGCATCGAACCTTCACGTGACACCGGTGCCGCCCGCCGCCCGTTCGACGACGAGGCTGCACGCATGGTCGAGGCCTTGCGTCCGCACGTCGTGAGCTTCCACTTCGGATTGCCCGATGCCGCGCTGCTCGAACGCGTCAAGGCGAGCGGCGCGCTCGTGCTGTCGAGTGCGACGACCGTCGCCGAAGCGCGCTGGCTCGCCGGGCACGGCGCCGATGCCGTCATCGCGCAGGGCTGGGAAGCCGGCGGCCACCGCGCGATGTTCCTCGACGACGACATCGACGGCCAGGTCGGCACGTTCGCGCTCGTGCCGCAGATCGTCGATGCGATCGACCTGCCCGTGATCGCCGCGGGCGGCATCGCGGACGGACGCGGCATGGCCGCGGCGCGCCTGCTCGGCGCCGATGCGGTGCAGGTCGGCACGGCGTTCCTGCGCAGTGCCGAGGCGACCACCTCGCCCGCGCATCGCGCCGCACTCCAGCACGCCGACGACACCTCGACGCGCCTCACCAACCTGTTCACTGGCCGGCCCGCACGCGGGCTGCGCAACCGACTCATCAAGGAACTCGGGCCGATGTCGTCGCAGGTGCCACCATTCCCCTACGCGTCCGGACCGCTCGCGGCGCTGCGCGAGCACAGCCTGCGCGGAGGGGACGGCGACCATGTCGCGATGTGGGCTGGCCAGGCCGCCGCGCTCGCCCGCGCCGAGCGCGCGGGCGACATCGTCATGCGCCTGGTGTCGGAGTCCGAAGCGCTGCTGTCGCGCTGAGCCAACGCATGGGGTCAGGTTCATTTTCCGACCGGGCGCTGAGGAGTCCCGGGCCGGACGCACGGAAAATGAACTGACCCCATGCCGCAGATCCCGGTCGGTGCAGCGGGATGCCGGGATCCGATTCCTGCGGGCCTTGCGCTACCCTGCCGCCCCGCCTGCACGCGCGATCCCCGATGCCCGACCGCCAAGCCCTCGTCCTGCTGCCCGGCCTGCTCTGCGACGAACGCCTCTGGCGCGATGTCGCGGATGGCCTCGCCGATGTCGCGGACATCACGATAGCGGACCTCACGCAGGATGCGAGTGTCGCGGACATGGCGGCACGCGTGCTCGCCGCGGCGCCGGAACGCTTCGCGCTCGGTGCGCTGTCGATGGGCGGCTACGTCGCGTTCGAGATCCTGCGCCAGCAGCCGCAACGCGTGACACGGCTCGCGCTGCTCGACACCTCCGCCGCGCCGGATTCGCCCGAGCGCGCGAAGCAGCGCCGTGCCGGGCTGCGCCTGCTCGAACAGGGCCGCTTCCTCGGCGTGACGCAGCAGCTGCTGCCGAAGCTCGTGCACGCGACGCACCTGCGCGACGGCATCGGCGACGAGGTGCGCGCGATGGCGCGTCGCGTCGGTCCCGAAGCGTATCGACGACAACAGCGCGCGATCCTCGACCGCCCCGACTCGCGCCCGTTGCTGCCGACGATCGCGGTACCGACGCTGGTCGTGGTCGGCGAAAGCGACGTGCTGACGCCGCCCGCCGAAGCCGAAGCAATGCAGCAGGCCATCCCCGGCGCGAAGCTCGTGCGCATCGCCGACTGCGGGCATCTCCCGCCGATGGAAGCGCCCGCCGAGACAGCGCGACGCCTGCGCGCGTGGCTGGCCGACTGACCGGAACGCCGGCATCCCGCGTCACGCGGCATGCCGGTCAGTTCACTTGCGCTGCGACACGAGGTCCACTGCGCACGCGTCGAGGCCGGCGACGCGATGGCGCCACCCACCCGAAGGACCACTTCCGAATCGGGCGCCGCGTGGACCGGATACGGGATCGAAGCCCTCCGCGAAGATGCCGTCCACGACCGGGACGATGGCCAGCGTAAGGCGGTCGAGCGTGGGCCAGATCGAGCCGCCGCCGGAAGGCGCCCTCCTCACCGTGACGGTGACGGGCGGCTGATCGGACACTACGCCGAAGAAGCTCGATGTCGTCGCGCCCACGATCGTGTGCGTCACTGCCTGACCGCCGTCCGTAGCGGTGACGATGATGTCGCCGCTGCGGAACGCACCGCCCGCATCGCTGCCGAACATCTCCGCACCCACGGCCACCACGCCGGCGGAAAACCCGTCGAACGTGATCGTGTCGCCGGGCAAGGTGGTCGACAGCCACGGATCGAAGGCCGATCCCGCACCGTGGAAACCCGTCGTCGAATGCGCGGTGTAAAGGTAGGACCCTGCGACACGCTGGATCGGACTGGTCGCCTGGCTGCCGACCGGGAAACTGTCGTAGGTGTCGATACCCGGGGACGTCACCGCGGCGAGGAAATCCACCCGGGATTCGAACATGACGATCGAGGCGCGCGCGAGCCCGGGCGCCGCGACCTGCAACGCGACCAGCATCACGATCCACGGCATGCGCGTGCCCATGGGCGACTCCACAGGGGGCGGGATGTCCCCGCACCGCGTATGCTGCTCCCTCCGCGCGGCGATGCAAGTGCGGCGAAGCGGAGGCGCTCGCGACGATCGTGATCGGCGGGTTGTCGGAGACGACGCCGACGACATTCGTCGGCGATCCGTGGGACACGCCGTGCGTGATGTTCGCGTCGCCATCGGTGACGACACATGAGCCTCGACGCCCGCGCTACCGCTCCGGCGCGGTCTAGTCGAAATCGTTGCGGAAAATGCGATCGGCAGGAATCCGGCGCGCCAGTCGCAGGTTGTCGATCGTCGGCCAGCGCGCGCCCGCGGACACCTGCGTGGCGGTCACGATCATCGTGATCGGCGGATTGTCGGAGACGATGCCGACGAACGCGGACGTCGACGCCCCCGATACCGTGTGCGCGTCGCTCGAGTCGCCGTCGCTGAACGACACGAGCACGTCACCGGCCACGAGCGAACCCGACAGATTGGTGCTGAACACGTTCGCACCGACGGCGGATACCGACGAAGGAAACACGTCGAAGATCATCGAATCACCGGCATTGTTCGTCGACAGCCACGTATCGGCAGCGCTGCCGGCACCGTAGAACGTGCTCGCGGACGTACGGCCCACGTAGCTCCATGGCCCCGCCGTGCGAAACATCGGGCTCGGTGTCGGGCCGGAAGCGGGGATACCGTCGTAACCGTCGACGCCGGCCGACTCGACCGCAGCGTCGAACTCCGCCGCCGAGGTGTAGACGACCATCTCCGCCTGCGACGTGCTGGACGACAGCAATGCGAGCAATGCCAGTACCCGGCCCATGGAAAACCTCGTTGTCGGCATGCCGCTGGCTCCTGCTGTTGTGGTGACGGAAGGCGGCGACGACACACTGCAGGCGCGCGCGCCTCCGTGGACCACGCCCGGGCGCACGGGGCGAACCCGGCCGCGTCGATGTACCGCTCCATGCCGGATACCCGATCCATCCCGCTTTCCCGCCACCGGTTCCGGTTGTCCTGCCCTGCCGGACAGAAGGTGCCCACGCCGGTTCAGCGAAGACACGCGCTGCGACCGCGCCACGGGAGCTCGTGAACGGCATGCGCCGGACCGGAAACCCGGCTCGACAACACATCGCGTCGCCCGCGTGCCGGTCACGTCGGCCGCTGGAGCACGCGGCATGTGCGTGCGGCGCATGCCACACTGTGGACAACGGACCACGACGGTCGCACGAGGGGAAGTCGCCATGTGGACGAGGATGTTCGGACTCCTGTCTTTCCTGTTGCCGGGCCTCGCCGTGGCCCAGGCCACCGTGGTGCGTCCGGTGCCCGCTTCGGCGGTCACGACCACGCAGGTTCGCGCGCCCAACGGCACGTCGAGCCACGCGTTCCTGCGTGGCCACATGATCCTGACCGCCGCGGAACTCGCGGCCGTGCCGACGGGAACCACCTTCACATCCTTCGGCATGAGTTATGCGGACGGGACGGAAAGCCCGGCAGGCGGCACCTTGCGCGTGTACCTGCAGAACACCGCCGACACCACGAACACGAAGTCCACGACGTGGACGACCGCGATCGCACCCATGACCGAGATCTACTCGGGCGCGCTGCAGCTCCCTGTCGGCACGACGCCTGCGACGGTCGACCTCGCGCTTCCCGTGAGCAGCTTCGTGTACTCGGGCGACGGCCTGTACGTCGCGTACGAATACGTCGGCTCGACGTTCGCGGCCGATCCGGCCACCTACTACGCCAATTCGAGCCTTCCCACGTCCCTGTTCATGAGCTCCAGCACGACGGCGTTGCCGACCACCGTGGGGACGAGCACGGCGTTTCGCCCGCAGCTGCGCTTCGGATATCCGAATCCGCACCAGAACGATCTTTCGGTCGACGCGCTCGACGTGCTCTACGGCGATCTCCACGCTCTGTGGACCGACACCGTCAGCGTCACGCTCGCCAACCGGGGTTCCCTCGACGCGAAGATGGCGAACGTCTTGATCAGGACGACGGGCCCCCTCCCGAGCAGCGAAGTGCTGTCGGGCGGGCCGCTCGCCGCCGGCGCCTCCACGACGCTGACCACCACCAGGAACTACTTCGCCCAAGGTGGGCAGACGCTCACCGCCTCCGTCGGATCCGACGAGGATCCGTCAAACGACACATTGTCGATACCGCAGGTGGTCGGGTGCGATGAGCTCTCGTACGCGGGCTCCAAGCCGGCCTACGACGGCATCGGCTTCAACACCGGAGCCGGCATCCTCGCGATGCGCTACACGACGTCCTCGGCCCCCGTGTGGGTGTCCGCGATCACGGTCGAGATCCACACGGCGACGACGAGCGTCGGCAAGACCATACGTGCGCAACTGCTCGACGGTGCGGGACAGATCGTGGAGTCGGGCGCCGCGCACGTGATTACCGCAGACGACCTCGGAAGGCGGCTGCGCCTGCCGCTCGCGATGCGCGTGGAGGTCGCGGCCGGTACGCGCGTGTTCGCGGGTATCGAGCAGACCGCATCGACACCCGGCTACTTCCCCGTATCGACGGTGGCACCGGCCGACATCGCAGCGGATTTCACGTACTCGTTCCCGTCCGCCGGCGGTACCGGCACGGAGTACACCACGCTCGGCACCCTCAAGATCGGCATCGAGGCCAGGGCGCTGCTCAAACTCGAGGTCGGCGACGGTGGACCGATCAACTTCGACGATCCCGTGTCGATCACCGCAACGCCGGGTTATGGCAGCTATGCGTTCCTGGTCAACGACAATCTCGTGCAGGCCGGACCCTCCAACGTGCTGACCTACCTCGCCGACGTGCCCGACGACGTCGCGGTGTCGGCGGGACGCAACTCCTGCTCCGCAAACGCTCGGGTCGTCGTGGGCGACCCGCTGTTCACCGATGGCTTCGAGGTGATCCCGAAAGTGATCGCGGCCTCGGACGCGGCGATGACACGTACTGCCCATGCAGGTCCGGTCGCCTCGCACGCGTCGGCACCGGTGCCGAGCGACGAGTGATCACCTGAAAAGTGCGCACGTCAGCGTGCCACGGCACGTTGGCGTGACCCGCCGGATGGCCCGCCGCGCGCTCGTCGTCCGTGTCGGACAGGGACGTACATGGCGATCCCCGCCATGTCCGCGCACCGGAGATCGCGCATGATCCGCTCGACGGCCTTCGTTCTCGCCAGTCTTCTTGCCGCCTGCTCGGCGACATCGTCACGGACGTCCGGGCACACCGAAGATGCCGCGCCCGCTCCGGCACCGTGGATCCTCCCTGGAGCGTTCTCCGAGCTCACGACCATGGACGACCTGCGCACACGCTTCGGCGCGGCCAATGTCGTGATCGTCGCATCACCGGAGGAAGGTGCACCCGATGCGCGCAGTGTCGTGATCTTCCCCGACGATCCCGCACGTCGCGCCTACGTCCGCTTCCACGACGACGAAGCGTTCGCGCTGCTCGCGAGCATCGAAGTACGCGATGCGGCATCCGTCTGGCGCGGCAAGCACGGCGTGCGCGTCGGCATGACGCTCGCCGAGGTGCGCGCGATCAACGGCAAGCCGTTCTACCTTTCCGGCTTCGACACCCAGGGTCGCGGGTACGCACGCGGGCAGTGGAGCCCCGCGCTGGACGATGACGACGCCAGCCTGGGTGCGCTCGACGTCGACGGCGAGGACAGGCTTTATTTCGGCGTCGACTTCATCCTGCGTGCCGGTGCCACGGCACCCGACCGGAGCGCGTGGCCACGCGACGAGTACCTGTCGAGCGACGATACGCGATGGCCGGGCCTCGGGGACGCCGTCGTCGTCGATGCCATCCTCGCGTGGAGCAGCCTCGACGACGAATGGCAGTGATCCCTGCGAGCCGCGCACCCGGCACAAGGGCTCTCATGGGGTCATGACGTGCAGTCTCACCCTCCCGCGATGCCTAGCGCCCTGGCCGTGTTCTCCGCATCGACGCGCCAGACATGCGTGGGCAGGAACGCCTCGCGCATGATCGGCAACGCCGGCGCGAGCCATTCGCGCGCTTCGGCGAGTCGGCCCTGGCGACGACGCACCTCGGCCTGTTCGCTGCGCACGGTGGCGAGATCGACCGGCGGTGCACCTCCGGCTTCGAGGATCGCGTAGGCCTCGGCGAGCTGCGTGTCGGCGACATCGAGCTGGCCGCGCATCAGCGCGAGCGCGGCACGCAGGCGGCGGATGTGCGAGAAGATGCGATGTCCCGCCGGCACGATGCCCGACCACGCCTTCTCCGCGTCGGCCGCGAGCGTGAGCGCACCTTCGACGTGGCCTGCGCGCCGCTCGGCGAGGGCGAGCTGCCAGGTCACCATCGCGTACTCGAACGACGTCTCGCCATCGATGCGCTTCGCGCGCACGCGCAGGTCCTCGAGCATCGCGACGGCGCGATCGGCCTGGCCCGACACCGCGAGCGTGCGTGCCTCGTTGCGTGACGCGCGGCGATGGATGTCGCTGTCGACCTCGAACTTCCCTTTCGCGATCGCGTCGCGCGCCCGTGCGTGGAACCGCAGCGCTTCCACGTAGTCGCCGGCGTCCTCGAGCGCACCGGCGAGGTTGCTGTAGATCACCGCCTGGTTGAACGGACCTTCGCGCTCCGGCGGCGGCATGTCACGCATCACCTGCGCGGCCTCGCGGTAACGGCCGAGGTCGCGCAACGACAGCGACAGGTCGTTCTGCAGCTGCAGCATCGAGATGCCGCCGTCGCCGGTCAGCGCGCGTTGGCGTTCGATGAGTTCACGCAGCGTCGCCTCCGAAAGCGCCGCACGCCCGCAGCTGCGCTGCGCGGACGCCTCCTCGCGCCGCAGCCGGATCCGGTCCGGCGCGTTGGCGGGCTTGTCGGCGATGCGCGCAAGGCCGTCCTGCGCGACCTTCAGCGCCTCTTCGCAGTCACCGTTGGACGACAGCAGCGACGCGAGCATCGGCACCGCGAGCATGACGAGCTCGTCAGGCAAGGGCACCTCGCCGGTCGGCACGGCGAGCGCTTCGCGGAACAGCGGGATCGCCTTGGCCTCTTCCGCGGCGTTGCGCAGCAGGTAGGCCTGCGCGATCAGGTCGCGCACGCGCTCGACCGGATCGTCCGGAGCGAATCGCTTGCGCAGCGCGGCCGCCTTGTCGACCGCGGCACGTGCCTCGTCGATGCGGTCGGCACTGCCGAGCAGGTTGGCGTAGCGATCGAAATCGTCGGCGACGGCGAGCGCCTCGGTACGCTCGGTGGGCTCGACGCCCTCGAGCCCACGCGTGAACACCTCGATCGCGATGGGATTCTGGCCGAGCGCGTCGTAGAGCCGGCCGAGCAGGCGCTGCATGGACTTCGCGACGGTAGGCTCGAGATCCTGCGCCTCGAGTTTCCCGCGCGCATGATCGAGCAGGTCGCGCACGCTCACGGTGCTGCTGAGCGCCTGGTCGGGAGAGGCTGCCGCGAACGCATCGATGAGGAAACCGAGTGCCGCCTGTGCCCGGGTCGCATCACGCTCCGAGGCCACACGCGCCTGCTGGGCCGCCTGCTCGGCAGCGACGGCGCGATCGCGCTCGCGGTCGAGCTGCCAGACGAACGCCGCGAGTGCGACGATCGCGGCGACGCCGACCGCCACCCACGCACGATGGCGTGCCACGAACTTGCGCAGCAGGTACCCGCGCGTCGTGCTCGCCGCACGCACGGGTCGCCCTTCGACGTAGGCACGCACGTCCTCGCGCATCTCGGCGACGCTCGCGTAGCGCTGCACGGGATCGATATCGGTCGCCTTGGCGACGATGCCGCCGAGCTCCGCGTCGATCGGCAGCGGTGGTGGCGTGCGTCTGCCTTCCTCGCGCCCGCCGACGAGCTCGCGCAGCAGCACGCCGAGGCTGTAGATGTCGCTCGCCGTGGTCACGGCACGACCTTCGCGCTGTTCGGGACTCGCGTAGCCGGCGCTGAAGATGCGCGTCGAGGTCTCGCGCTGTCCGGTGTCGAGATCGACGAGGCGCGCGATGCCGAAATCGAGCAGCTTCACGTCGCCGCCCTGCCCCACGAGCACGTTCGCGGGCTTGAGGTCGCGATGGATCACCAGATGGCGATGCGCGTGCGCGACCGCATCGAGCACGGCGTCGAACAGCGCGAGGCGCTCGTGCAGCCGAGGGGCGTGGGCCGCGGCATAGTCGAGCAGGTTGAGGCCGTCCACGTACTCGAGCGCGAGCCAGGGCTGCTTGTCGCCGGTCTCGCCACCGTCGAGCAGCCGCGCGATGTTGGGATGGTCGAGCCCGGCGAGGATCTGGCGTTCCTGGCGCAGGCGACGCAGGCCTTCGCTGGTCGGGAAGCCGCGCAGCAACTTGATCGCCACCGCCTGCGTGAAACCGCCGTCGACGCGCTCGGCGAGGAACACCGTGCCCATGCCGCCGGCACCGAGCTCGCGGATCAGCCTGTACGGGCCGAGGCGCTCGTCGCGCGGCATCGCGAGGCGCAAGGCTTCGCCTTCCACGGACGCCGCGAGCGGGTCGTAGTCGTCGGCATCGGCTTCGAGCAGGCGGCGCAGCGTGGTGCGCTCCTCGTCGGTGATCGGCAGCTCCGCGAGCGCACCTTCGCGCTCGGACGCCTCGAGACGGCTCAGCCGATCGAAGTGCTCGGCGTAACGATCCAGCTCGGACATCACGGCATCGCTCTCCGGCTCGGGCATCGAAGGCGCGCGGACGTTCCGCGCGAACGTTCGATTCTAGCGTGCCGCCCGTCGTCGCCGTGGCCCACGTTGCGCAAGCCGAGGAGGCGACGCAGCCTGCATGCCGTCTGGCGCACGGCATCGTGCGTGCCACCGCCGCGCCCCACCTCGACCGGATCACCCGACCTGCCCGTCGCCCGCGATCGAACGACGACGGCGGCACGACGGTGCGTCGGCCATGGCGCCATCGCCGCCTGTCCTGCAACCGTCCCCGATGCACGTCGACACGTCTTCACCGGTCAGCCCGGCGTGTCGCGAAGCGGACGGCACATCTTTCCAGGGCGGCTCCCATGGCCCTCGTGCACGTCGTCCTGCGTGGCCGTGTTCATGGACCGAGCACCCACGTTGTGACGATGGGCCACCGGGAAGGCTGGACCTCGTCGCGGAGCACGCTCATGAGATTCCGTGTCGCCATCCGCGTCGCCATGGGCGCCGCGATCACCAGCTGCTGCATGGCCCATGCAGGCGGCGTGCAGATCACCGCGCAAGGCCTCGCTTCGGGCGGCGGCACCGCGACCTCGCCCGGAGAATGCCGGCGCCTCGAAGGCACGTTCGGAGAGCCCGTGGTCGGGCGCTCGAGCGGGGGTGTCTTCGTTCTCTCGGCGGGCTATCAGGCGGGACCGGGCGCCGGCCGCCGCGACGTCATCTTCCACCACGGCTTCCAGGAGTGCCTGTGATGAACACTTCCCACGCTCCCGTCCGCGCGCTGTGCTGGCTGGCCTGCCTGTGCGCACTCGTCGGCCACGCGATCGCGCTGGCGGCGCCGCAGCTTCCCGACTTCGTCTACCAGGGCCGGCTCGAGCAGAACGGCGTGCCTGCGAACGGCAACTTCGACATGTCGTTCACCTTGTTCGACGATCCGACGGCCGGCAACCCGGTCGGCACCTCCATCCTCGTGCCCGACTACCCGGTGACGGATGGCCTCTTCAGCATCTCGCTCGCGTTCCCGGGTGCGTTCACGGGCACGCAGCTCTACCTGCTCGTGAGCGTCGAAGGCACACCGATGCTGCCACGCCAGGCCGTCGCAACGGCGCCGGTGTCGCAGTTCACGCTCAGCGGCAGCATCGGCGGAAACGCCGGCGGCGTCCTGTCCGGGACCTACCCCAACCCGGGCTTCGCGCCAGGCGCGGTGACGAGCGCGGCGATCGCCACTTCGGCGATCACGAACTCGAAACTCGCCGCGGACTCGGTAACGTCGTCCAGGATCTTCAATGGCGCGGTCGGTACGGACGACATCGCGTCGAGCGCGGTCGGCACGGACGAAATCGCCAACAACGCCGTGACGACCGCCAAGATCGCCAACGACAGCATCACGCGCGGCAAGGTCGCCGGCGGCTACAGCAACGGATCGATCGCGGTGACCGTGGGCGCGAACGACTGCAACGACTACAACATCGCCATAGGCGGCGCGCAGCTCAACGACATCCTGATCTTCAATCTCCAGTCCGGATCGAACCTGCCGCCGAACATGTTCATCGTGCCGGTGCGCGTGACGGCCGCCGACACGGTGCAGATCCGCGCATGCAACGTCGGCAGCACGACGCAGTCGACCGGGGACATCGGAATCTACCTGTTGACCATGCGCTGACCCATCACGACGACACGCGAGCGCGGGCCATAGATACCGGGTCAGGTTCATTGTCGAACGTGCAGGCGACGGCATGCAGCTGCGTATCGGGAATGAACCTGACCCCGCTCCATGGACACGATGCCATCGTCTCCCAAGCGCGGTGCGTCGAGCACCCGCTCAAGTGACCGCCCATCGCGAAAGCGGCCCCATGGGGTCAGGTTCATTTTCCGACGCATCGGCAGCGGGCGAGGCTGCGCAGCGGGAAATGAACCTGACTTCATGTCGTGCGCGTTTCAGTGGCGGTCACCCCGGCGCGGCGCATTGGGCCTACTCTTCACAGGTTCGACCACCGCGAAGGAGATGCCCGTGATCCCGAAGAACACGATCTGCCTCTGGTACGACGGCACCGCGCTCGAAGCCGCCGAGTTCTATGCGAAGACGTTTCCCGACAGCGAGGTGCGTGCCGTGCATCGTGCGCCGAGCGATTTCCCCTCGGGCAAGAAGGACGACGTGCTGACCGTCGACTTCACCGTCTGCGGCATCCCGTGCATCGGCCTCAACGGCGGCCCCGCGTTCAAGCACAGCGAGGCGTTCTCGTTCCAGATCGCCACCGACGACCAGGCCGAAACCGATCGCCTGTGGAACGCGATCGTCGGCAACGGCGGCCAGGAGAGTGAGTGCGGCTGGTGCAAGGACAAATGGGGCCTGTCGTGGCAGATCACGCCCCGCGTGCTCACCGACGCCTTCACGAACAAGGATCCCACCGTGGCCAAGCGCGCGTTCGAGGCGATGATGACGATGCGCAAGATCGACGTCGCGGCGATCGAGAAGGCGGTGCGGGGCTGATCGCTGCCACGTTCCGCTGCGCGACTGACGACCTCCGATCGGCAGATGGTCTCCGACCGGCAGGGATCTTCGCCGCCGGTGCGGATGGTCGGGTTCGCTACGCCCTCGCCGACGATGGCGCCGGCATGACGCACGGGCTTCGGCACACGTGTCACGGCCGGTGACATCACTCAATGAAACGCCGCCCCGGCGCAGGCCGGGGCCCAGCGCCTTCGCGCGCGAAGCGACGCATGAACCCGCTCGGCCCTCCGCGCATAGACGCTGCATGCGGGGCTCAGCTCTTCGCACCCAACGTCGCGCCGAAAGACACTGGGCCCCGGCCTGCGCCGGGGCGACGAGGTTCTTGTTTGCTGGCGCGATGCCATCGGTGACCGGGCCTTTCGCACGCGAGATTGCCCGCAGGATCACCTGGAACGTTGCGCGGCGAAATCCCACGAGGATCGCCCTGGACATTGCAGGGCGCCGTCACTCGAGGGACGGCTCGACACGCCATGCGAAAAGCCTCATCACCCGCGAGGTTCCAGATCAAACGCGAGTGCCTAGGGCTTCATGAACGTCGGCGGCGGAAACGTCGCGATCTTCGCCTCTTCCAGCGCAGCGCGTTCGGCAGTCCACCCGGTCTGCAGGTAGTGATGGATCGAGGCGATCTCGCCATCCGTGAGGTGGGCGAGCTGCTCGCGCGCGACGATGCCCATCACGCTGCCCTGCGCATACATGTCGCGCCCCGCGCGCGTGACGCCGGTGCGCAGCAGCGTCGTGAACTCGGGCAAGGAGTACGCCTGCACCATGAGCAGCGGTGGCGCATTGAGGATCTCCTTCGGCGTCTGGTGATGGCAGTTCACGCAGCCGACGATGTAGGCCAGACGCTCGCCGGTGATCGGTTCGGGGGGCGACGTCCGCGCTTCAGGAGCGGGCTTCGAGCATGCGGCGAGGCACAGGACAAGACACGCAGCCAAGAATGCGATCGCGATACGCATCGTGAGTCCCCCATCGGCGAGCACGCGTTCGCCGTTCGGCATCTCCCACGATATCGCATGACGAGCGGGGCCATGCTAGGTCTGGGTCGGTGCCGACAGTCGACGCACATGCCAGATTCGCGGCCGACTTCAGCCCTTTGCGCGCATAGCCTCATGCACCGCGAGCACGAGCCTTGGCGAAGCCTGAGTAATGCAAGCGCGCATCCTTGATCGCCGCCGAAACGACATTGGCAGCAGTTTCGATCTCGTCCTGCACGTGCAGCGGCGTCACCTGCATCCGGAATCTGGCCTCACCGCGTCGACACGCCGGATACTCAATGTTGTTGAGGATGACGCCGTTCTCGAGACACGAGCGGTAGGCCACGCGGGCCACCGGCTCTGGACCGACGAAGGGAATGACCAGCGACGACGGTCTCCCCAGCACCCTGATCCCTCTCGACTCCAAGGCTTCCCTCAGCCAAGTCGCTCTCGACAAGGCATCTCGACGTAGAGCCTCGCCATCATCGGATCGGGCGACACCAAGCGCAGCGCGGATGGCTGCGATCTGTGGCGGGATCAGATAGTTGGAGAACGTGTATGCGCCGCTGAACCCTCTCACGTAGTAACTCGTCCCCTTCTCCCGTGTCGCCAGAAAGCCGCCTATCGACGCGAAGGACTTGCTGAAGGAACCCATGATGAAATCCACATCCTTGTGGCATCCCGACTCCCAGAGAAGACCACGCCCCTGCTCACCCAGCACACCAAGATCGTGCGCGACATCCACCAGCAGCGATGCGCCAACCTCGCGGCACTCGCTCACGAGTCGATCGAACGCAGGCGAATCCGAATCCATCGAGAACAAGGACTCCGTGACGACGAGGATGGCTTGATCGGGACTCGCGTCCCGCAGCCTGTGCAAACGCTTCCTCAGGCTGTCCATATCGTTGTGGGCGAAGTGGTGGACGGCATCCGTCGCGCTCTTCGCACCCAACTGCAAACAGTTGTGGGCCAAGGCGTCGAGTACCACCGCATCGTACGGACGCACGATGCCCTGCAGCGTACCAAATCCGGCCGACCAACCCGTCGGAAACAGGACGGCATGGGCATGTCCGACATAGTCGGCAATCTCGCGCTCGAGCGCTTTCGCGAACGCCAATCCTCCGCCCATCGGCTCGGAACCCGCGCTGTGCGCACCGAATCTTCGGAGCGCCGCTTCGGCAGCCGACAGTACGGCCGGATGCCGAGCCAGCCCGAGATAGTCCTGCGACGCGAAATTGATGCCCACATACCGCTGGCCACCCCATCCCACGACTTCCGATACCCGATCTGGAGCGCCATCGTGATGCCGCAGGAACTGGAACAGCCCGGCCTCGCTCGCCGCGTCGACCCACTCTCGGAACGGCTCGCACCGCGCAACCATGTTGCTGCCGCGAGGATCCCTGAAATCGGCAAGTCCGAGTTCGAGCAGGCGAGGCGAGATTGACCTCGGCGCACACTCGTCCACGCCGACGCGTTGCCCGGCTTCCATGTGCATCATCGTCCCCTGAGTGAGCCGCCCAAAGGCCCAACTTCACGGAAGGCTATACAAGCGCCGGAGCATTCATCCCCCCAAATTTGGGGGGATCGCACGACCTCGGATACCCTACAAACGCATAGGACGCAGACGAGGCACGACGCCGCCCCATGTCCCTCCCGACGATCGAACAAGCCGTTCTTTCCCTCTACAGGAACGTCTCGGAGGATTCGAGCTTCGAGCGCAATCTTGCCTTGATGGCGGGATGGTTCCGCTCTCACGTCGTGGCCATGCACGAGGAGGATGTGCTGATCGGTCGTGGCAGCGCCAGACTGTTCGGCGCACTCGCTCCGTCGGAACTCGCCGACTTCACTTCCGAGTACGCGCGACGCTGGTCGGCAGAGAATCCCTGGATCCAGCGCTGCACGCCGGGCATGCTGTCGAAGGGATTCGAGGCCACGCACGACGTGCTCACCGATCGCGAGGTCATCGACTCCGAGTACTACCGCCGCTATCTCAAGCGGCTCGACGTGCGGTTCGGCGTGGGCATCGCGCTCATGAAGCACGGAAACGACCAGCTTTCGATGCTCGCCGTGAACAGGGCCGAGGCTGAGGGCGCGCTCTCGGCTGAGGAACTCCACTTCATCCGCCAGATACACCCTCACCTCGAGACGTCCTACTCGCTCGCGCGCCGTCTCCATCAGCTTCAGGACGAAGCCCGCCTGCATCGTGCCACGCTGGAACGCATGCCGTTCGGAGTGCTCACACTCGATGTAGAAGGACGTGTTCTCTGGCTCAACGGCTCAGCGTCGAATCTTCTCGTCGGAGGCTCGACGTGCAAGCTCCGCCTCGGGAAGATCCGGCTCGCCGATCCGAAACAACAGCAGTGGCTGGAGTCGAGCCTCAGGCAACTGCATGCGTCCTCGCTGGCGCAACCACCGCGCTCCGGCATTGCGGGAACGACGGCATCGGGCAAGCCTCTCGCATTGCATCTGCACCTGCTTCCGGCGGATCTGGCGCTGGATCTGCCAGGTCGCGTCACCGCATTCCTCGTCGATCTCGACGCGCGTCAGAGTGGACAGTTGTGCGTGCGCGCGTTGATGGGGGTGCTCGGCTTTACCGCCATGGAGGCATCCAGTGCTCTGGCGATGCATGCTTGCGGTGACATCGAGAAAGCTGCGGAAAACCTTCGCATTTCCTCTGCGACGCTCAGGTTCCACATCAAGAACTGCTTCAAAAAGGCCCGCACACGAAAACAGGCCGAATTAACTCGGATGGTTGAGAGGGTGATCGGCACTATCCCAAGAGCGTAGGGACTGACGCTTTCTTTGATAACGATAGTAAGACCCATCATTTTTGGGTGATCCACCCGACGGAAGATGCCGTATAAAACAACCACCTTCGACCGAGCCAAGAAAGGCTGCGCAAAATGAAAATCATTCTTGCTTTATCGATCGCCCCACTGGCTCTCGCGTGTCAGTATGCAAATGGGATGCCGACAGCCGTACAATGCGGATGGGATCAGAGTGTTGCAGTTGGTATCGCAACAAACCCAAGCAGTGCACCAGGTTATCGGTGTACCGTGCAGTGTGAAGTAGTATTTACCGACGGCACTAAAGAAGTGGCGAACATTTCCGGCCGAGCTACGCCAGGTGGAACGAACTATCGGTTCGGATGGCGAGAGTACACAAATAAGCGTATCCAGTCGTCCCATCTTATTGGATCACCGAGTTGCGTTGTAGACCAATAGTCAACTCATGATTGGTTTGCAGTACAGGCTGCCTCACATGCTTATCCTTGGACCACCACGGGTGGCATCCACTTCCAGTTCGTCATGGACGCTTAGATAAGACCTGCACGCGTTCAATCAAAATCATCCTCGAACAGCACGTCGTACGCCGGCGAGAACTCGCTGCTGTAGCCGTTCGCATCGGTGGCCGTGGCGACGAACGGTATGCCGCGTGCGCCGGCGGGCAGCGTGAAGGTGACCGTGCGGTCGGCCTGCGCGGAGGGGAGCGGGTAGCTGTCCTGACCGATCAGGTCGCCGCTGCCGCCGAAGACGTTGTCGTAGACGTCGATGCGCAGCGGGTAGGTCGCGTTGGCGGGGGCGGAGTCGACGCGGTAGGTGATCGTGAGCTGGTTGCCGCTACGGGTCGCCGAGACGATCTCGGGGTAGTTCTGCGTGTTGTTCGGCCCGGTGTCGGCGTCATTCGCGTCGTTCTGGGTCGGGCCTGCTGCGCCGAGATCGACGTTGGCGCGGCCGGTGGCGCGGTTGCGGTGGATCACGTTACCGCGGTTGTCGAAATGCGCGAGGGCCTGGCCCGCCGTGATGATGCCGGCGCCGCGATTCCAGGCGATGAGGTTGGCCTCGCCCGCGCCGAAACCTCCGATCGGGAACGCCGAGGCGATCGCCGCGGCCTGCATCTGGATGCCGCCGCCGAACTGCGCCGACGCCGGTGACGGGAAACCGTTCGGCAGCGGCTGCGTGCCGGTCCAGTCGGTGCCGATATAGTTGCCGAACACCTCGACGTTCTCGATCGGCAGCGATCCTTGCGACCCGAAGTTCGGCCAGATCGCGATGCCCCAAGGCTGGTTGCCCGAGATGACATTGCGCGCGGCCGGATCGACGCCCCCGATGGTCACGTCGCGACGGCTGCCGATGATGATGCCGGCCCAGTTGCCGGGTGGGCCGTTGGGGATCGCGAGCGTGCCGCTCGCGTCGGTACCGATCAGGTTGCCCTGCACGATCGCCGCGTTGCCGGTCATCACGCCACAGGCATTGCCCGACAGCAGGTTGCGCTGCCACGGCAGCAGACCGCCGACCTGCACCGCCGAGAAGCCCGTGCGCACGGCGCAGCCGCTGTTGCCGGAGCCGGGCAGCGCGCTGCCTGCGAGCGTGGTTCCGATGAAGTTGCCGTAGACGGTGAGGCGAGAGGCATCCTGGTTTCCCGTGTGGCCCATGATCGCGTTCTGCAGGCCGCGCATCGCGAGTCCCTGCACGGTGAGATCGGCATTCGCCTGCAGCATGAAGCCGTTGGTCGTGGCAGTGGTCGCCGTGATCTCGATCGCGAGCACCGTATCGAGTCCGCCCTGATCCGGCGTGCGCGTGTTCTGCACGCTGCCGAGCTGCGAGTAGCCGTCGATCGTCAGCACGCCGCTGATGAACGGCAGGGTCGAGGCGAGCGTGATCGTGTGCGGACCGCTGCCCGGGATCGCGAACACGATCGTGTCGGCACCGGCCGCCGCATTGGCGCTCGTGATCGCCGCACGCAGTGATCCGGCGCCGGTGTCGTCCGTGGTCGTGACGGTGAACGTGGACGCGTGCGCCGCGGTGGCGGTGCACACGCACAGCGCGGCGAGCGCGCGGATCAGGCGATGGGCGGACATGGCAGGCTTCCCGGCGGCGTGAAGGGCTATCGCGTGGGCGTTCAACGCGCGAGCCACGACCTCAGGCGAGGCGATGCGGGAGTGGCGAACGCGCGCGAGCGCGCACCTCGGATGCCACGGAAGCGGGCGCGATGGGAGGCCATCGTGCCGGCACGGCATCGCACATGGCCCGTGATGCCGCGGGATGTCGTGGCATGGACAAACCCGGCGCATCGCCGGGGCGGGGAAGGTCCATGCTTCGTCACGCTGCCGTCGCCTTGCTGATCGCGGTGAATGCGATGGGTGCGCAGGCGGCCACCTTCCAGGTCAACCGCCTCGACGATCCCGCGCCCGGCGCCTGCGTGCCGGGCGACTGTTCGCTGCGCGAAGCGATGGGTGCCGCCGCGACGAATGATCCATTCGGCGACACCGACGTGATCGTGGTGCCGACCGGTACGGTCATCCTCACGCGCGGCGAACTCGCCACCGTGAGCCAGAAACTGCGCGTGCAAGGTGCCGGTTCCAGCCAGACGCGCATCGAGAGCGCCGCGACGACCTTCCGCACCGCTGCAGGGGCCGAACTCACGCTGGTCGGCATGACGATCGACTCCGGCGATGACGCGCTCTACGGCTGCGACCCCGGCTACGAGGGCGTGCGGACTTCCATCGACGACGTCATCGCCGTGGAGGGCCTCATCCGGGTATGCGGCACGACCCAGATCCGTCGCAGCGAGGTGCGCTCGTCCCTGTACTGCAACCGTGGCCAGACCGTGGTCGAAGACAGCACGATCCGCGACCTCGTCGTGCAGGGTGCCGCCACCACGACGGCGACGATGCGCCGCGTGCTGATCGACGGCGCTCTGGATCCGGGCAACCCGAACGCTGCGCAGATCAGCCTCATCCGCGGCGTGCTGACCGTCGAGGAGTCGACGATCACGCGCACCGAGCTCAACATGACCGGCATCGGCCCGAGCACGCTGACGCTGCGGCGCGTGCACTACCTCGACAATGTCGCACCGGTGCGAACCGAGACCGACGGCGTCGTCACCATCGAGGACAGCCTGTTCGAGAACAACGCCGCACGCGCGCTCTACGCGGCAGGTCAGGCCGACTGGACCGTCAGTGGATCGACCTTCGTCGACAACAGCGTGGACGACAACGCGGGCGCTGCCGTCCTGCTCGAAGACGAGGCCACGCTGCGCATCCGCAACAGCACCTTCTCGGGGAACCGCTTCTCGGTCGCGGCAGCAGGTGCCGGCGCGCGCGGCGGCGCGATCGGCTTCCGCAACGGTGCGGGCGCGCAACTGATCCTCACGCACGTCACCCTCGTGCGACCGACATTCGCACCCGTCGGCACGGTCGGCACCGTCCTCGGCGGCCACGGCACGAGCGTCGCGCTGACCTTGTCGAATTCCATCATCCAGGGCAGCTGCGGCATGAGCGCGAACGTGCTGCAGAACCAGGCCGGCAACATCGAGAGCAGCGGCAACACCTGCGGACTCGATCCCGAGACCAACCGCGTCAACGTGAGTACGGCCAGCCTCGCGCTAGGCGCGCTCGGCGACAACGGCGGCCCGACGCCGACGCGAGTGCCCGCGGTAGGCAGCGTCGCGATCGATCTCGGCAGCACGCCGCAATGCCTGCCGAAGGACCAGCGCGGCTACGCACGCCCCGGCGGTGTGCGCTGCGACGTGGGCGCGGTGGAGGCGGATGCGAACGACCGGGTGTTCGCGAGCGGGTTCGAGCCCTGAGCGCTGCGAGCGCGTGTCGGGGCGACCGCTTCACGACGTGAGCCGCGATCGCAGGCGCAGGACCACGCTTACCGCCGGCACAGGTAATCGTCGATGCGGACACCGGACGCGCACGCGCGTCCCACGGCTTGCCAGCGAGCGGCGACAAGCATGTCAGTCTGCGTAGCGCGTCGCCGAGATGGTCAGCTCGAAGCTGTCGTGATCGGGGTTGTGGGCGAGCGACAGCTCGACTCTGATGTCGTCCGGAATCCCGAGGCCTCCACTGGCGTATGCCTCCGCCTCGAGCCGTCGGTATCTGACGATGTTCTTCGTGCGCAGGGGTGAGCCACTGAGGCAGGCGGGGGTCTGGCGGAAATTGATATCGGCGAACTCGGTGGACGTGTTCCTGATCAGGTAGTCGCAGAAGCGCTTGCCCGGCGCGTAGTCGTGATGCAGGCACAGGTTCCCGAACGCCATGTAGGGCGTCACCTTCGTGGAACCCCAGACGGTCTCGAACGTGACGCTACGCGCCTCGTCGACACCCACGCTGTTGGCGAACGTAGCGAGTTCGCGGCACCAGGGATGATGCGCGAGACGCTGCGATGCGCAGCCCGACATCAACACGACACACGAAGCGAGCACAACTCGCGTCCACGCGCTGCATGACGCGGCGCCGGTGCGAACCGGTGGCATCGCGTCGACTACACATTCACGAACACCCGACGCACGCGCGCTCGAGGTGTCCATGGCGCTCACGGGCTCGACGAACCCGAAGGTGCCGGCGCTGGCTCGGCGCGCTTGGCAACCCAGTTGAACAGGAAGTCGCGGTGCTCGGCCCAGGTCTGGCCGACCGCCTGATCACCTTGCAGGCAGACCGCCGTGTGGTAAGGCCCCTGCCCGTCGGTCGTGCGGAAACTTGCGCAGAGACGACCGCGATCCTGCTTCCAGCGACCGGCTTCGATCGTGCTCTGGTAGAAGCTGCCGACGACGGTGCCGTCAGTTTGCAGCGTCAGCTGCATGGGTTGGGTGTAGGGCTTGGCGGGGTCGGTGGAGAGGTCGACGGACCAACTGCCGTCGAGCAACGAATCAACTGCGTAAGAGGCAGGAGTACTGGCAACCAGTAAAAGAAGAAACAACACAAAGCGCATATAGGCCATCCCTTAACCACCTAGAAACTAGATGCTCAAGATTGAAGCTGCGAGTCACTCAGAGCGCAGGAAGTGACGCAACATCTATCCCACTATCGGTAAGTAGCTTAGTAACGCGGGTTTCCATCATCGTATATCCCTCCAAACCTTGAGGTATTTTCTTAGCAGCATTCCTTCCCACCCAATCTTTTGCCTTACCCGTACGAGAGTCCTTTCGCTCACCTACTGCCTCAAATAGCTCTAGATACCTTCTTGGCGCTACGCCCTCGAAATGTAGAAATGCGACCTTCTTGGTAGCCGAGGAATCTTCACACCAGGACAACAACGTCGGCTCTTCATCTGGATCGTGAACTATTGCATCGGAGTGCAGCTTTTTCGCTAAGCTTTTCTCGTATGGCTCTATGAAGTAAACCGCTCTTATGCCAGCTGCAACTATATGCCTGGCGCAGTTATGACACGGGTATGTGGTTGTATAAAGAACTCCGTCCATGGCGGCGCCTCTGCCCGATCTAGCCAAGCAAATTAGCGCATCCATTTCCGCATGAACAGACCTGGAAAACTCAATAAGATCTTTAAGCCTAGACCCATCCCTGATCGATCTAGCCAAGAAAGTTGCGAGAGTGGAAGAGAACTCCCTAGCATCTAAACCTTCCTTCAAACTACCAGCAATTCGCTCATCCAAAGCGGCTTTTATTCTGACCTCAATTTCATTCCTAATCTCTTCCTTCTCAAGATGATTGAAGCAAACCCCGCCTCTCAAATTTATGCATCTATGGTCGCCACCATCGTTCCCGTGAGTATAGAGCCCACCACCAGGGCGCGGAACATCGTTACAGCCTTTAGCTATTATATTTCCATCTCGATCTTGGATAGCGGCTCCGACTTGCCTCGAGAGGCACGCGGAACTGACGGCCGCTGAGTAAGCGGCGTACATACCCTGTTCGACCCGGCTGGGCGATACTCCGTTGGAGCCATGGATTAGATCAAGAAATCTATTAATCAGTTTAGATAACTCATCTGTATTAGCACGAGAGTTTCTTAGAAAGAAATCTGCCAACTGGAGAGTCTTCTCGAGCTTTTGACCATGACGCTCGTCTTGACGTCGATCAGCCTCCATGATCCCCTCTGCGCTGGCGGAATCAATACCTTCCCTTTGAAGATTTTGCTTTCTGGCGTCATTACTACACAAGACACCAATCAGATAAAAGCTGTCTCCGTATACGGCTCTTAAAAGTTCGCATTCTTCAGGATGTTTAAGCTGGTCAATCAAATACGCAACTCGAAGCGGCTTTACGGAGTCCGGAGTTTCATCTGGATGGCGGCGCTGCCTGTCGAGCTGTATGCTGCTAGTTACAAGAAGTGAAAGGAAATTATTTCCCCTGCCCCTACGAAGTAGGTTCCCCAGCTCTTGAAGCTTGATGTATCTTTCTACGCCTTGAAGAGAATTTAAATCGTCGTCTTGAGGCTGTTGAAGATATTTACTACAAGCTTTCATTAAATCACTAATTTTTATACTTACAACATCATAGCCGAGCTCAATCAATCGTTTCGCAACCACACCTCTCACATCCGAAACTCCAGAGCCGAGAGGACCACTGAAAGCGATAATTAGCTCTTGCGTGTGGAGTTTTTTTGAGAACGTCTCCTGCATCGTGGGTATCCCGAATGGCAGGCCGTGGCTGGGGAGATACGTCCTTTATAGCAACAGCCATGTCAAATCAATCTCCGTGCAAGCCATCCAGAGAAAATCGAGAACAATGACAGTCAGTCAATTCGCCTATTCATAGAACTAGCAAAGCTGAGGACCTTCTCTAAGGCAGTACGATTAGCCCGGAACAATCCAACCCTCGGAAACATTATCAAGTTACTGTCACCAGTAGTCACCGAAGATCCTGGGCGGACCTCCGATACAAAACCGCTGAATTTCAGATCCAAAGGAAGCTGCAACGACGACCTATCAGTTGCCGATTTTTTTTTCTTTTTTGACATAGTGAGGGCTCCGCTCTGCGGTCTACACTACCTCAAGTCGATGCCTCGGGTAAGCAATTTGTTGTGAACGCCACGAAGGCCTGTTGTAAATTAACCACACTTCGAATACCCACAATTCAAACACGTCGCGCATCCGTCCATGACGATCGTCGCGGTCGTGTTGCATTTGTGGCAGAGGGTGGCGCCGGGGGGGAAGGAGCCGGCGGAGGTGTCGGTGCTCTCGGCCGTTGCGGCGGAGGAGGCAGAGGCGCTGGATCCCGGCGTGCGCCGGGATGGCGGGTCTTCGGAGGGTGACGCGGCCGCCGGGGCGGCATCGCTCACGCTAGAATTTTTTTTTGAGCGGGCTTCGTACTCGGCGCGCTTCTCGGCGATGAGCTTCTTCGCGCTGGCGTCGAGTTCGGGATCGTGCAGGAGGCCGATGAGCTTCATGTGCTGCTCGATCACGGCGCCGAGCTCGGCGACGATGCTCGGCATGTAGACGCCGCCGGCCTTGAAGTAGCCGCCGCGCGGATCGAACACGGCCTTGAGTTCCTCGACGAGGAAGGTCACGTCGCCGCCCTTGCGGAACACGGCGGACATGATGCGCGTGAGGGCCACGATCCACTGGAAGTGGTCCATGTTCTTGGAGTTGATGAACACCTCGAACGGACGGCGCAGCTCGTGCTCGGTGCCCTGGTTGAGCACGATGTCGTTGATGGTGACGTAGAGCGCGTGCTCGAACAGCGGCGACTTGATCTTGTAGGTCGCACCGACGAGCACTTCGGGGCGCTCGATCTGCTCGTGCATGTGGATGACTTCGGCGCTGGCGGGCGCGGGGGCGTCCTGCGCGGCGGGCTTGGCGGCGGCCGCTGCGGCCGTGGCGTCGTCGGGCTTGCCGACGGAGTAGCCCTTGATCTTCTTCGTGATCTTGATCGCCATGCCGGCGTGCTCCTGCGTTCGATGCGGCCTCCCGTCGGGCGCGGATCGCAGGGCGGGATGACCAGGTGATGGATGCCGGGCCGGAATGCGGCGGGGCGGTGGAATCGTCCCGGCCGGGCCGGGAACCGTGCGGACCGGTGGCGTGCACCGGTCCGCGCGGGTATCGCGTGTCACCGTGCCCTCCCTGCCCTCGCGGGCCGGGAAGGCGGTCGATCAGCGGCGCGCCTTCTTGGCGGCGGCCTTCTTCGCGACCTTCTTGGCGGGCGACTTCTTCGCCGGCGCCTTCTTCACGGCAGCCTTCTTGACGGCCTTCTTCGCGACAGCCGCCTTCTTGGCGACCTTCTTCACGGCCTTCTTGGTGGCCTTCTTCGCGGGAGCGGCTTTCTTCGCGACCTTCTTGGCCGCCTTCTTCACGGCCTTCTTCGCGACGACGGCCTTCTTGGCGACTTTCTTCGCAGCCTTCTTCGCGACGGCCACCTTCTTGGCGACCTTCTTCGATGCCTTCTTCACCGCCTTCTTCGCGGTGGTCTTGGCCGGCGCGGGCTTCTTCGCAGCCGCCGGCTTCTTCGCGGCAGGCTTCTTGGCGGTGACCTTCTTGACGGTCTTCTTCGCGCTCTCGACCACGGCGGCAGCCTTGGCCTCGACGGCGGCGACCTTCGGCTTCACCTTGGCGGCCACCGTGCGGACCGTGCGCGCGGCCTGCTTGCGCGCCTTCTTGACCGTGTCGGCGACCTTCTGGCCCGCGGAGACCGCGGCGTCCTTCGCGTCGGTCGCGACGCTGGTCACGAACGTGGCCACGGCGCTGCCGGCGTCGCTGATCGCGCCACCGGCCGTCGACAGGCCTTCCTTGATGTCACCCAACGTACTTTCGTTGCTCATGTGCCTCTCCGCTTGATCAGTGGTTGCCGGTGGTGGTCGAACATCGCGCGTGGCAGCGTCGTCGACGCCGCGTCCGCACCCTCAGAACTTGCCGTAATAGCCTTCCTTCAACGCATCGAAAAGATTCGCTGCGGTGTGGACCTCGCCATCGTACTCGATCTGTTCGTTGCCCTTGACCTCCACCACGCTGCCGTCCTCGAGTTCGAAGCGGTAGGTGGTGTTCTCGAGATCATGCTCCTTCACGAGCACGCCTTGGAAGGCCGCCGGATTGAAACGGAACGTCGTGCAGCCCTTGAGGCCCTGCTCGTGGGCGTAGCGGTAGATGTCCTTGAAGTCCTCGTACGGGTAGTCCGTCGG
This sequence comes from Lysobacteraceae bacterium PS02065, assembly GCA_029959555.1. GTDB lineage: Bacteria > Pseudomonadota > Gammaproteobacteria > Xanthomonadales > Rhodanobacteraceae > Dokdonella. The sequence goes on from JASCPI010000010.1 coordinate 40,606, forward strand.
CACGTTGGCGGTCTTGGAAATGGACGAGTCGATCCACTTCTGCGAGGCGGCCTGGATGTCGACGTGCTCCTTCGGGCTGATGTCGTCGGCGGCGACGAAGTACTCGGGGAGCTTCTCCTCGGCCTTGTCGGAGAACGGCATCGCGCGGCCGTTGATGAGTTCGCGGTAGGCGAGCAGCTCGTAGCTGTAGACCTCGACCTTTTCCTTGGACTTCTTGCCCTCGCGGATCACGTTGCGGCTGTAGTGGTGCGCGAAGCTCGGCTCGATGCCGTTGGAGGCGTTGTTGGCGAGCGACAGCGAGATCGTGCCGGTCGGTGCGATCGAGGTGTGGTGCGTGAAGCGCGCGCCGACCTCGGCGAGCTCGGCGACGAGCTCGGGCGCGACGCTGGCGATGCGCTGCATGTAGCGCGAGTACTTGGCGTGCAGCACGCGCGCCGGGATCGCATCGCCGACCTTCCAGCCGTCGGTGGCCATCTCGGGGCGCTTGCGCAGCATCTCGGCGGTGACCGCGATCTCCTCGGCGAGCACGGGCGCGGGGCCCTTCTCCTTGGCCAGGCTCAGCGCGACTTCCCAGCCGGCCACCGCCATCTCGCGCGAGACGTCCTCGGTGAAGCGGCAGGCCGCTTCCGAGCCGTAGCGCATCTTGAGCATCGTGACCGTGCTGCCGAGGCCGAGGAAGCCCATGCCGTGGCGGCGCTTGGAGAGGATCTCGTTGCGCTGCTGCTCGAGCGGCAGGCCGTTGATCTCGACGACGTTGTCGAGCATGCGCGTGAAGACGCGCACGACCTCCTTGTACTCCTCCCAGTCGAAGCGCGCCTTCGGGCCGAACGGATCGCGCACGAACGTGGTGAGGTTGATCGAGCCGAGCAGGCACGAGCCGTACGGCGGCAGCGGCTGCTCGCCACACGGGTTGGTCGCGCGGATGTTCTCGCACCACCAGTTGTTGTTCATCTCGTTGACGCGGTCGATCAGGATGAAGCCGGGCTCGGCGAAGTCGTACGTCGAGACCATGATCATGTCCCACAGGTGGCGGGCGCGGATCTCGCCGTACACCTTGCACGCGACGAGGCCGTCGTCGCGCACCACGTAGTTCTTGTGGGTCGGCCAATCGCGCCAGACCACCTTGTCGGCGTCGGCGAGGTCGATCTCGTGCTGCTCCTTCACGTGCACCGGGAACACGAGCGGCCAGTCGGCGTCGTCGGCGACGGCCTGCATGAACCCGTCGGTGATAAGCAGCGAGAGGTTGAACTGGCGCAGGCGGCCATCCTCGCGCTTGGCGCGGATGAACTCCTTCACGTCCGGATGCGAGACATCGAACGTGCCCATCTGCGCGCCGCGGCGACCGCCGGCGGACGAGACGGTGAAACACATCTTGTCGTAGATATCCATGAAGGACAGCGGGCCCGACGTGTACGCGCCGGCGCCCGACACGTACGCGCCGCGCGGGCGCAGCGTCGAGAACTCGTAGCCGATGCCGCAGCCCGACTTGAGCGTGAGGCCGGCCTCGTGGACCTTCTCGAGGATGTTGTGCATCGAATCCTCGATCGTGCCCGAGACGGTGCAGTTGATCGTCGAGGTCTTCGGCTTGTGCTCGGCCGCGCCGGCATTGGAGGTGATGCGCCCGGCGGGGATCGCACCGCGGCGCAGCGCCCACAGGAATCGCTCGTACCAGTAGGTGCGCTTCTCGTCGGTGGTCTCCACGTCGGCCAGGGCGCGCGCGACGCGCTGCCAGGTGTGGTCGATCGTGGTGTCGATCGCAGTGCCCTGCTTCGACTTCAGACGGTACTTCTTGTCCCAGATATCGGCCGAGGCCGGTTGCAGCGGTATCTCGACCGCGCCGCGCGCGAGTCCTTCCAGACGCACCGTGCTCATCTCGGGTGTTCCCTCCTTCTGTTCTTGTGCCGGGGCCGTGTCCCCGGTGGGATGTTCGTGTTGCACGTGACCGCCGTGTTGCGTGTTCCGGGAGGGAAAGACCGAGGGAAAACGCCGCGCCGGAGGCGCAGCACGTTCGAATCGATCCCAAGCTGTAGTCTTCCCCTCGCCCCCGAGGCACAACATCTTGTGGTGGTCCGCCGGGCGAAACTACGCCGCTCGCGGTGAGATGTAAAGCGCCGTGAAGACGGTTTCGTGAATGCGGTCCGACTCGTTCAGTGCGGTGTTCAGGATGGCCTGTCGCGACGCGTTTCGGCGTTTCGCGCGCGCGCTGGATGAAGAGGTGTGTGGGTGGTGATGGGGTGTGGTGTTGGACGCCGATGTAGGTGTGGCGTGAAGGGATGCGGGGGTGGCTCATGGGTGGGCGTGAGGGCGGGTGCGAGGCGGTGCGTGGGCGAGGGCTGCGCTGCGTGAGGTGCGCGTAAGACAGCATGACGTGCACGTAAGGGGACGGCGGTGGCGATGGGTCATCGCTCTCGTCTTGGTCATCCCGGCGCAGGCCGGGATCCAGTGCCTCTGCACTTACCCTCGCTGGAGCAGGCGAAGGAGCTGGATCCCCGCCTGACCAGCCATTCGGCTGTTGAGAGCCGCCGGAATGACGATCTCATGCATCTGTAGGTCGTCCAACTGGTCGTCATCCCGGCGGAAGCCGGGATCCCCTTGGGCGCCGCATCGCAAGGCGACGCTGAGATGTGCGATGAGGCTTCGAAGACGTCACGTCAGATCCGTGCTCTCACTTGCCGATCATCGCTTGAGGGGATGACCGGCGCTTCGCGCTGTTGTGAAGCGCCTCCGGCTTCCGCCGGGATGACGATTTCTCGTGTCTGGATGTCGTCACTTACTGCACCCGCCTGTTCGATCAATGGCAGCGGCTCCACCTGAAGCCCAGCTTTCCGCTCCTCTCGTAACGCATGGAACCCGCCGACCGCGTGGCGGTCAGAGCGCTCCGCCATGGTGCGCGGGTTGGGAGTCGATCCGCGAGGCGCCATGATCCGCTCAAGTCTTCACGTCATTGCAGGAGTTTCGATGGGCATCGTCGGCAGGTCGTTGCTGTGGGGAGCCGTCGCGGTCGCGGCGGGTGTGGCGTTCTCGGCGTGGCGCGACGATGCGCGGCCGCTGCTCGACCACGTGGTCGCGCCGGCTTCGGCGGCGTTGCCCGCGAGCGTGGACGGCCAGCCGATGCCGTCGCTCGCGCCGATGATCGATCGCGTGACGCCGGCGGTGGTCAACATCAACACCAAGACCACCGTGCAGGTGCGCGATCCGTTCTTCGACGATCCCGTGTTCCGGCGCTTCTTCGGCACGCCGAACCAGCCGCGCGAGCGCGTGCAGACCTCGCTCGGCTCGGGCGTGATCGTCGATGCGGCGAAGGGCTACGTGCTGACCAACAACCACGTCACCCAGGGCGCCGACGACATCGACGTGACCCTGCACGACGAGCGCACGCTCAAGGCCAAGGTGATCGGCTCGGATCCCGAGACCGACCTCACCGTGCTGCAGATCGAGGCGACCAACCTGCAGGCGCTGCAGCTCGCGGAATCGAAGAACCTGCGCGTCGGCGATTTCGTCGTCGCGGTCGGCAACCCGTTTGGCCTCGGCCAGACGGTCACCTCGGGCATCGTCTCGGCGCTCGAGCGCATCGGCGTCGGCCGTGGCGTGCAGAACTTCATCCAGACCGATGCCTCGATCAATCCGGGCAACTCGGGCGGCGCGCTCGTGAACCTGCGCGGCGAACTGGTCGGCATCAACTCGATGATCTTCTCGCCGTCGGGCGGCAACGTCGGCATCGGCTTCGCGATCCCGAGCGACCTCGCGCGCGACGTGATGCGCCAGCTCGTCGAGACCGGCGAAGTGCGCCGCGGCGCGCTCGGCGTCGACACGCAGGACCTCACGCCCGAGCTCGCGCGCATGCTGTCGATCGACGCGAGCCGCGGCGTGGTGGTGACGCGCGTGCGCGCCGGCACGCCGGGCGCCGACGCCGGCATGCGCCCGGGCGATGTCGTGCGCAGCTTCAACGGCCGCACGATCAATTCGCGCCAGGAACTGCACAACCTCGAAGGCCTCACCGCGGTGGGCTCGGCCGTGAAGCTCGGCCTGCTGCGTGATGGCAAGCCGGTCGAGGTGACCGCGACGCTGCGTGTGACGCAGGTGCAGACCGCGCGCGGCAACGACCTCGATCCGCGCCTCGCCGGCGTGCAGCTCAGCGACCTGCCCGACAACGCGCGCCGCGGCAACATCACCGGCGCACAGGTGAAGGACGTCGCACGCGACAGCCGCGCGTATGCCGCGGGCCTGCGTGCGGGCGACATCATCGTCGGCGTGAACCAGCGCGACGTCGGCGGCACCGACGACATCGCCACGCTGCTGAGCCGCCAGCCGCGCCAGCTGCTGCTGACCGTGGTGCGCGGACAGAACGCGTTCTATCTGCTTGTGCAATGAATGAGGCGCGCGGCGGAATCCGTTGGGCGGGTTTCGCCGTGGGTCAGGTGGGAAGTCGCTCCCTACGCAACCTCATCCCGGCGCAGGTCCGAGGCGCCTTGAAGACAACGGGTACCGAAGCACCATCGCATGTCGCACGCTTTCGTCACGGCGGACTTCGTTGATCGAGTGCCACCCTGCCCCCACCCGCGACATCACTTCGATGCACCGTCATCCCGGCGGCTTTCAACAGCCAAATGGCTGGTCAAGCCGGGATCCCCTTGGGCGCCGCATCGCGTGCGACTCTCCGGACGCCGGAAAAGGTCTCGATGATGTCGCGCCAGATCCGATGCCTTGGCGCACGAATGAACGCTTGAGGGGATCCTGGCTTCCGCCGGGATGACGTTGCGTTGTTCAGGCGCGCATCGCGTTGACCGGACGCGCTTCGCCATAGCGCAAAGCGCTGGTCATCCCGTGTCTTCGCTCTGCATTCCTCGAGAGTGGACCGAAGCTCCAAGACGCTGGATCCCGGCCTACGCCGGGATGACGGTGTCTGGTTTCGGCGTACTTCGCGTCCACGTGACGACGCCTCTGCTTGAAGCGACGGTTGCGCGAGAAATGACGGTAGAGCAGAACGGGCACAGATGGCTCCGCCGTGGCGGCCGATCCCTGAGTCGTTGCTTGAAGACCATCGACGCGTCGCACTCTCCCATCAAGACTCAATCCATTGAGAAGACGCAATCCGTCGAGCGGGTTTCAAACGACACCACTCGGAACACCGCTCCATAGAGACGTCATCCCGGCGCAGGCCGGAGGCGCTACACAACAGCGCGAAGCGCTGGTCATCCAGTGTCTTCGGACCGCGCGCATCACGGTGCGGAAAAATCTCCGAGACTCTGGATGACCAGCGCTTCGCGCTGTTGTGTAGCGCCTCCGGCCTGCGGCGGGATGACGATGCTTGAGGATCCGTGTGTCGGAGCGAGACGGGAGGACACCCGGAGTCGCCACGCAAACGCCTGCAAAGACGCCCGGCGCGTTCAGTAACCCCGCGCGGCACATGGTAAAGTTGCGCCCCCGCTGACCAGCGCACGCCTGTCGAATCGCCCATGTCGTTGTCCCGTTTCGCGCTGTCCCCGCTGTTCGCGGCTGCTCTCGCCGTCTCGTCGCTGTCCCTGCTTTCCCCGGCTGCCGCGCAGGCGCCTGCCGCGCCGAAGCCGGCGGCTGCACCTGCCGCCAAGCCTGCCGCGAAGCCTGCAGCGGCGAAGCCGGCTGCGAAGCCCGCCGCCAAGCCGGCCGGCAAGGCCACGGCGAAGAAGAACTTCGTACCCGAGACGCGCGTGGCGTGGCGTGGCGACATCATCTCGGCGCGCGGCTTCGTGTTCGATCTGGTCAAGCCGTACGAGACCGAGCACAAGGGCGAGCTCACCGTGGTTCCGTTCAGCACGGTTTCGGGCATCGATGCGGTGATCGCGGGCCAGGCCGACATCGCCGGCAGCGCGCGCCCGATGCACGAGAAGCGCGACGAGGAGCGCGCGCTCGTGTTCCAGCCGGTCGCGCTCGACGCGATCGTGCCGATCACGCATCCGCGCAACCCGGTCACCTCGATCACGCTCGCCCAGCTGCGCCAGCTCTACCTCGGCCGCATCAAGAACTGGAAGGAGCTCGGCGGTGCCGATGCGCCGGTCAACCTGTACTCGATCGCCGCGCCGCTCGACGGCCTCGAATTCAGCTTCCGTCACATGCTCTACAAGCGCGGCGACCAGCGCGTCGGCGTGCCGCGCCTGTACCTCAACACGAGCAAGCTCGAGGAAGCGATCGCGATCGATCCGAACGGCCTCGGCCTGTCGAGCCTGTCGAACGTGTACGCGAACCAGGGCGTGAAGATGCTCGCCGTCGAGGGCATCGCGCCGTCGACCGCACGCGTCGCCGACGGCACGTATCCGCTGTTCAACACGCTGTATGTCGTGCACCGCGAGCAGAGCCCGAACATGGCCGGCATCGAGGCGTTCGTGCGCTACCTCAACTCGCCGACCGCGCTGGCGACGATGCGCAAGCACCAACTCGTGCCCTATGTGGAAGCCGGCGACGTGGCCACGCGCGATACCCAGCGCCTCGCCTTCGTCGACGCACACATCGAGAGCGTGACGCCGGCCGACATCGCGGCGATGGCGCGTCCCTCGATCGCCGCACCGCGCGCGACGCTGCAATCGCGCATCGCCGAGGCGCCGGGTGCCGAATCGACCCAGCAGGCGCGCGAGGCCTTGCGCCAGGCCGAGGCCGCCAAGGCCAAGGGCGACGAGCCGACCACCCACAACCCCTGAGGGCGTCGCGGGGCATGGACATCCGCGCGATCTCGCTCGACCTCGACGACACGCTGTGGCCGATCGAACCGGTGCTCGCGCACGTCGAACGCAGCGTCGACGCGTGGCTGCACGAACACTGCCCCGAGGTCGCGCGCGCCTGGCCGATCGAGGCCTTGCGCGCCCTGCGTGACGAGGTCGCCGCGGCACACCCCGAGATCGCCCACGACTTCGGCGCACAGCGCCGCCTGACGCTGCGCCGCGCGTTCGCACCGTTCGGCATGGGCGAGGACTGGGTCGAGACGACCTACGCCGTCTACGTGCGCCTGCGCAACGAGGTCGAGTGCTACGCCGACACGCTGCCCGCGCTCGCCGCGATGGCCGGCCACGTGCCGCTGATCGCGATCACCAACGGCACGGCCGACATCGCGCGCATCGGCCTCGACGGGCATTTCCGCTTCAGCGTGTGCGCGGCCGACGTCGGTGTGGCCAAGCCGGGACGCGCGATCTTCGCGCACGCCTGCGAGCGGCTCGCGATCGATCCCGCACACGTGCTGCACGTCGGCGATGATCCGGTCACCGATGTGGCCGGTGCACGCGCGGCCGGCATGCGCACGGCGTGGATCAACCGCATCGGCGCGACCTGGCAGGGCGACGACGCTCCCGATCTCGAGGTACGCGATCTCGCCGAACTCGCCGACTGGATCGGCGCGCACGCGCGCGCCGCCTGACAACCCCTTTTCCGAGGTAGACGTCCCGATGGATGCATGGATCACGGCGGATGCCGCCACGACGCCGACGACGCTCGTCGCGGTGACCACGGCCACGTTCGACGCCGCGGTGTCCGCGCTCGGCGGGCACGTGCGCGAGTGGTGCGCGCGCAACGACTTCGCCGGCGAGAACGGCCGCTTCGTCGCGATCCCTGACGCCGAGGGCGGCGTGCGCTGCATCCTTGCCGGCTGCGCGATCTCGGCAGGCCTGTTCGCGTTCGCCTCGCTGCCGCAGCGACTCCCCGCCGGCGACTACGTGCTCGACCTGCGCGAACTCGCGCTCGACCGCGCGCAGATCGCGCTCGGCTGGGCACTCGGCGCCTACCGCTTCACGCGCTACCGCCGCGCCACGCGCGCGCCGGCGCGGCTCGTCGTCGACGCCGCCGATGCCGCACGCGTGCAGGATCTCGCCGCGGCCGCCTACCAGGTGCGCGACCTCATCAACACGCCGACCCAGGACATGGGTCCGGCCGAGCTCGCCGCCGAAGTGCGCAAGCTCGCCGTCGCGCACGATGCCGAGTACCGCGAATGGGTCGGCGACGCGCTGCTCGAGCACCGCTTCCCGACCATCCACGCGGTCGGCCGTGCGGCGACCGCGGCACGCGCACCGCGCCTGGCGATGCTGTCGCACGGCGCACCGGGCCTGCCGCACCTCGTGATCGTCGGCAAGGGTGTGTGCTTCGACACCGGCGGCCTCGACATCAAGCCGGCCGACGGCATGCGCTGGATGAAGAAGGACATGGGCGGCGCCGCACACGCGATCGCGCTCGCCGGCCTCGTGCTCGCGGCGAAGCTGCCGGTGCGGCTCACGCTGCTGGTTCCGGCGGTCGAGAACGCGATCTCGGGCGACGCGTTCCGTCCCGGAGAGGTCATCGCCACGCGCGGCGGCTACAGCGTCGAGATCGACAACACCGACGCCGAAGGCCGCCTCGTTCTCTGCGACGCGCTCGCGTATGCGGGCGAGCTGTCGCCGGACCTGATCCTCGATTTCGCGACGCTGACCGGCGCCGCGCGCGTCGCGCTCGGCCCCGACCTGCCCGCGCTGTTCGCCAACCGCGACGAGGTCGCCGACGCGCTCATCCACGCCGGCAACGCGACGCAGGACCCGCTGTGGCGCATGCCGCTGTGGCGTCCGTACCTGACCATGCTCGACTCGCACGTGGCCGATCTCGCCAACGCGGGCCCGTCACGCCACGCCGGTGCGGTCACGGCCGCTCTGTTCCTCGAGCGCTTCGTGCCCGACGGCACCGCCTGGGCGCATCTGGACGTCTATTCCTGGAACGACGCCGACAAGCCCGGCCGCCCGCGCGGCGGCGAGGCGCAGGGTCTGCGCGCGTATCTCGAGTTCCTGAGGGCGCGGTTCGGGGGGTGAGGCTCGCTTACGCCGGCCCATTCAGGCCTGCGTGGCACAGGCGGAGGCGTTCCAGCGCAGGGCCAAGGCGTTAGCGGCGCAAGGCCCTGGACATGCTGTGCCGGCACGACACCGAGGCGTCGTTGCCACTCGAAAGTCGCTGGATTCCGGCCTGCGCCGGAATGACATAAAAGGGGACGAGTGGTGCGTTGTCGGCTTCGCCGACATGGGGGCGCTTACGTCGACGCACGCACGGAGAGCCCGCCATGCATCAGGTGCTGACTGCGCGCTGGTTTCTGCCCGACGAGGGAGGCGGCACCGACGAGTCCACACTTCGCTCCGACGCTCAAGGGGATGACCAGCGCTTCGCGCTGTTCTGAAGCGCCTCCGGCTTGACCGGCCATTCGGCTGTTGAGAGCCGCTGGAATGACGGTGATAATGGCCGGAGGTTGCTTCGACAATCGTGTTGCGGAGGATTGTGCTTTCGGAGCAAAAGCTCCAGCTGCACGCCGACCTTTCTATAAAGCAACGTCATCCCGGCGGAAGCCGGGATCCCCTCAAGCTTCGCATGGAAATGCGTCAGCCCGGGCTCGGCACTAGGCGACGGGGTTCTGCGTCCTCATCGGGCTCCCCGGAATCGATAAGGTCGACACCCCGCTCCAACGCTCAAGGGGATTCCGGCTTTCGCCGGAATGACGGTGCGTGGGATCTGGCGGCGCGTCGCTCACCGCGGAGGACAAGCTGAAGATCGCGACATCCGCCTGTTCACGCGCGCGGATTTCACCGCAGCTCTGGGCAAGCCGGAGGTGCTTCAGAACAGCACGAAGCGCTGGTCACCGGGTGTCTTGGCGAGACGCCCTACACACCGCGCTCAATCGAGCGCGGCGTTCTTGTCGTCGTGGGGCTGCGTGCGGGCGGCGAGCTTGGTGTCGGTGCGCAGGAGTTCGACTTCGTCGGCGAGGATGTTCGCGGCCTCGGTCAGGTAGACGTCCGGGCGTGCCTTGCGCTCCTTCTCGCGCTTGAGGTCGCTGCTGACGCTGCGCTCGTCGGCCATGAGGCCGTCGTCGGTCTCGGAAGACGCCTTGTCGGCGTCCGCCTCGGCAGCGGGAGCGGCGGTGAAGGTCTTCTGCGCGTCGGCCGGATCGGTGCGCTCACGCGGCGGCGTCTTGCCCTCCTGAGTGATCGTCGCCTTGGCCTTCATCGAGGGATCCGTTTCCGGGAACGCCGTGCCCGCGAGCGTCTCGCGTGCCTTGCGCTTGGCTTCCTGGTCGTCGCGCTCCTTGGCGCGGACCTGCTCGTTGAGCGAGATCGACTTCTCCTCGCGCAGCTTCTTGGCGTCCTCGATGTCGGCGACGAGGTTCTTCCACTCGGTGCTCTTGGCCGTGCGCGTCTCGTGGCGCGTGGCGAGCATCGGGATCATCGGCGACAGGTCGGCGACGCGCTTGTAGTCGGCGCGCGGGATCGATGTCCACGGCAGCGCGTTGTCGTAGCTCGACTCGCCGTAGTCGGCGCTGCCGACGCTGGTCGGGAACGCGATGTCGGGGACGACGCCACGCAGCTGTGTGGAGCCGCCGTCGATGCGGAAGAACTGCTGCACGGTCATCTTGAGATCGCCGAAGGTCGGCGTCTCGTTGCGTGCCATGTCGTCCATGCTGAGCAGGTTCTGCACCGTGCCCTTGCCGAACGTGGGTTCGCCCATGACGACGCCACGGCCGTAGTCCTGGATCGCCGCGGCGAAGATCTCCGACGCCGATGCCGAGGCACGGTTGACGAGCACCGCGAGCGGGCCGTCCCACGAGGTGCCGGCGCGGCGGTCGGCCTTTTCCTCGACGCGACCGCTCGCGTCGCGGATCTGCACGACCGGGCCCTTGTCGATGAAGAGACCCGTGAGATCGGTGGCCTCGTCGAGCGAGCCGCCGCCGTTGTTGCGCAGGTCGACCAGCAGCGCCTCGGCGCCTTCGGAACGCAGCTCGCCGATCAGGCGCTCGACGTCGCGCGTGGCGCTGCGGTAGTTGGCGTCGCCGCGACGGCGTGCCTCGAAGTCCTGGTAGAACGTCGGCAGCGTGATGACGCCGACCTTGCGCGTCGCATCGCCGTTCTTGACCTCGATGATCGACTTCTTCGCGGCCGATTCCTCGACGTTGACCTTGTTGCGGGTCAGCGTGAGGATCTCGTGCTTGCCATCCGGGCCCGCCTCTTCCGGCAGGATCTCGATGCGCACGACGGTGCCCTTCTGGCCGCGGATCTTCTCGACGACGTCGTCGAGGCGCCAGCCGATCACGTCGGTCATCGGGCCCGAATCGCCCTGACCGACACCGACGACGCGGTCGCCGGCCTTGAGCTTGCCCGAGATCGCCGCGGGGCCACCCGGGATGATCTCGCGGATCGCCGTGTACTCCTCCTGGCGCTGCAGCACCGCGCCGATGCCCTCGAGCGAGAGCTTCATCGCGATGTCGAAGTTGGCCGAGGCGCGCGGGCCGAGATAATTGGTGTGCGGCTCGATCGCGGTCGCATACGCGTTCATGAAGGTCTGGAACACGTCCTCGCCGTTGAGCTGGCGGATGCGGCCGAGGTAGTTCGAATAGCGCTTGTCGAGCGTGTCGCGGATGTCCTTGTCGGCCTTGTTGGCGAGCTTGAGGCGCAGCCAGTCGTTCTTGACGCGCTTGCGCCACAGATCGTCGAGCTCGGCCTTGTCCTTCGGCCACGCGGCCTTGGCGCGGTCGTAGTCGTACTTCTCGTCGACCGAGAAATCGAACGGCTTGGCGAGCAGTTCGCGCGAGTAGGCGAGGCGCTCGCCGACGCGCTGCTGGTAGAGGTTGAAGATCGCGAACGGCGCGGAGAGATCGCGCTCGAAGATCGCGTCGTCGAGCTTGGTGCGTGCGCTCGAGAACGAATCGATGTCGGACTGGGTGAAGAACAGGTGCTCGCCGTCGAGGCCGTCGAGGTAGCCGTCGAAGATCTTGACCGACATCGCGTCGTCGAGCGGCACCGGCTTGTAGTGGAAGCGCGACAGGAAGCGCGTCGCCCACAGCGCGGCCTCGGTCTGGTCGGCGGTCGGCTTGAGGACGACCGAGGTGGCATCGTCCGACGTGGTCGGCGCGGCGGCGACCGAGCCGGCGAGCAGGCTGACGAGGGCGGTGGTGAGGGCGATGCGACGCATGGAGCTCTCCAGACGGGGCGGCGCGGAACGTTCCGCAGCCAGCCATTGCGACAGACGTCAAGCGGCGCGCTTTGCTGTCACGGCGCGCTCGCCGACCATACTACACGGCCCCGGACGGGCTCCGGCGCGGGAAACCACGACCCGGTCGGCGCTTTCGCCACCGTGGCCACGGATCCTGCGGGAGGGTTGCCCAACGGGAACCGAACCTCCCCGCGGAACATGCGGAAAGGCTCGTCTCGGACCCCGATCTGCGGGCGGAGTTCGCGCCGTGCAAGACGCGGCACGATCAGGCGGCGACGTAACCCGCGGCGTGGGCCATTTCGTCGGCGTGGTAGGACGAACGCACCATCGGGCCCGAGGCCACGTGGTCGAAGCCGAGCGCCTCGCCGAAGGCCGCGAGCGCGGTGAACTCGTCGGGCGTCCAGTAGCGCAGCACGGGATGGTGGTGCGCGGTCGGCTGTAGGTACTGGCCGATCGTGACCATGTCGACATCGTGCGCGCGCAGGTCGCGCAAGGTCTGGTGGACCTGCTCGAGCGTCTCGCCGAGGCCGAGCATGATGCCGGACTTGGTCGGGATGCCGGGATGCTGCTGCTTGAAACGGCGCAGCAGCTCGAGCGACCACGCGTAGTCCGCACCGGGACGCACGGTCGGGTACAGATCCGGCACCGTCTCGATGTTGTGGTTGAACACGTCGGGCGGGTATTCCGCGAGTGCTTCGAGCGCACGGTCCATGCGGCCCTTGCCGCGGAAATCCGGTGTCAGGATCTCGATGCGGATGTCCGGGTTCTCGAAGCGCACCGCGCGGATGCAGGCCGCGAAATGGCTCGCCCCACCGTCGCGCAGGTCGTCACGGTCGACCGAGGTGATGACGACATAGCGAAGACGCATGTCGCGGATCGTGCCGGCCAGCTTGGCCGGCTCGAGCGGATCCGGCGCGTTCGGACGGCCATGGGCGACGTCGCAGAACGAGCAGCGCCGCGTGCAGACCTCGCCGAGCACCATGAACGTCGCGGTGCCCTTGCTGAAGCACTCGTGGATGTTCGGGCAGGACGCCTCCTCGCACACGGTGACGAGGCGGTTCTCGCGCAGCTTCGACTTGAGGTTCGCGACCGCGTTGCCGGGCGGGATGCGCACGCGGATCCACGACGGCTTGCGCAGCGCGGGCGCCTCGGTGAAGCCGGCGCGGTTGCGCGCGATCTTGTCCTCGCCGAGCTGCTTGTCGCCGGCGACGACGGTGAGCGGGATCGTCTTGGTCGGAGCGTTCATGCGGCGTGTGCGGGATCCGCGGCGGTATCGGAAACGGGCAGCTCGGGCGGCGCGGCGCGCACCTCGAGGCCGAACTGGCGGGCCAGCTCGGCGATCAGGACATCCTCGACCGCCGCGACCGAACCCGGACCGCCCAAGTCTAGCACCTGGGTCACCTGCAGGCCCGCGTAGCCGCAGGGATTGATGCGGTGGAACGGCTCGAGGTCCATGTCGACGTTGAACGCGAGGCCGTGGAACGTGCAGCCACGGCGCACGCGCAGGCCGAGTGCCGCGACCTTGGCGCCCGCCACGTAGACCCCGGGCGCGCCCTCGCGGCGCACCGCGACGATGTTCCAGTGCTCGAGCGTGTCGATGAGGGCCTGCTCGATGCGGTCGACGAGCTCGCGCACGCCGATGCCGAGGCGGCGCAGGTCGAGCAGCGGATACCCGACGATCTGCCCCGGCCCGTGGTAGGTCACCTGCCCGCCGCGCTCGGTGCGCACGACCGGGATGTCGCCCGGCGCGAGCACGTGCTCGGGCTTGCCGGCCTGGCCGAGCGTGAACACGGGATCGTGATCGAGGATCCACAGCTCGTCGGGCGTGTCGGGGCCACGCGCGTCGGTGAACGCACTCATCGCCTCGCGCGTCCGCGCATAAGGCTGCCGACCGAGGCGGCGCACGAGCAGGGGATGGGCGGGAACGGTCGTCTGGGTCATGGCGGCGCTACGAGTATGGCGCCTGCCGCGCGCGTTTCAACGCGCGCGCGGCCGCATCACAGCGTCCACTTCACCGAAGGATCCGCGCGCAGCGATTCGTGCGCGGCGTCGTAGTGCTCCCGATCGGGACACGTGAACGACACGGTGACCGAGACGTAGTTGCCTTCGCGCGAGGGACGCTTGCGCAGGCTGCCTTCGATCACGCTCATGCCGTGCTGGGCGATGATCGCGGGCACGCGCTCGGCGATCGGGCCGTCGGCACGGCCCATCGCGGTGATCTCGAACACGCCCGGGAACTGGAAGCCCTGCTCCGGGCTCTGCGGGGTGATGTCGTCGAGGTCGCGCATCACGAGCCGCTCGCGTCCGGGACGGTCGTGCTGTCGCCGTCGTTGCCCTTGAACCACAGCATCACGCCGTGCGAGAGGCGCGTGAAGAAGCCGCCTTCGGGGGCGTCGTCGAGCACCACGATCGGGCGCTCGATGATCGTGCGGCCTTCGAGTTCGACCTTGAGGCTGCCGACCTGCTGGCCCTTCTGCAGCGGCGCGATGAGGCGCGACGGCAGGTTCATGCTGGCCTTGAGGTCGGCATAGCGGCCACGCGGCACGGTCGCGACGACATCTTCGGCGACACCGAGGCGCACGCTGTCGCCCTCGCCCTTCCACAGTTCCGGCGTGGCCAGCGGCTTGGCCGTCTCGTAGAGCTTGTGCGTCTCGAAGAAGCGGAAACCGTAGTTGAGCAGTTCCTGGTTGGCGTCGGCGCGCGCCTTCTCGCTGGCCGCGCCCATGACGACCGCGATGAGGCGCTGGTCGCCGCGCACGGCCGAGGTCGCGAGGCAGAAACCTGCAGCCTTGGTGTGGCCGGTCTTGATGCCGTCGACGGTCGAATCACGCCACAGCAGCGTGTTGCGGTTGTGCTGTTTGATGCCGTTCCACTCGAACTCCTTGACCTTGTAGATCGCGTAGTCCTCGGGGAAATCGCGGATCAGCGCGCGCGAGAGGATCGCGACGTCGCGTGCGGTCGTGTAGTGGTCCGGGTTCGGCAGGCCACTCGCGTCGACATAGTGCGTGCCGGTCATGCCGAGGCGTTGCGCGTGCTGGTTCATGAGGTCGGCGAACAGCGGCTCGGAGCCCGCGGTGTGCTCGGCCAGCGCGATCGCGGCGTCGTTGCCGGACTGGATGATCATGCCGTACAGCAGGTCCTTGAGCGGTACCTGGCTGTTGAGGGCGAGGAAGCTCGTCGAGCCGTCCGTGCCCGCGCCGCCGGAGCGCCACGCGTTCTCGGTGATCGTGACCATGTCCTCGCGCTTGATCTTGCCGTGCTCGAGTTCGGCCGAGACCACGTACGAGGTCATGATCTTGGTGATCGAGGCCGGATCGACGCGCTGGTCCAGATTGCCCTCGACGAGGATCTGCCCGGTCGCGTAGTCCATGAGCACCCATGCGGTCGCCGCGAGGCTCGGCGGCGGTGGCGTCGGCGCGGGCGCGGCGGCCGGCGTTACCGGACGCGGCGTGGGTTGCGGGGTCTGGGCCTGCACGAACCCGGTCGTGGTGGCGAGCAGGGCGGCGAGCGCGACGGTGGTGGGCAACAGCTTCATCGTGGAACAGTTTCCTTGCGGGTTATGGCGCTGCGGGGCGCCTCAGCGGGCCGATTGTGGCCCGATCATTCCTCGACTGCCACGCGCGGTGCGCCGAGGCCCAGGGTTTCGATGCGTGCGGTGAGCGCGTCGGCGGCTTCCGCGTTGGCGAGCGGACCGAGGCGCACGCGGTGCAGCGTGCGGCCGTCGAGGCTCGTGGTCTGGATCGCCGCCTCGCCGAGACCGGCGCGGCGCACTTGTGCGACGGCACGCTCGGCGTTGGCGCGTTCGCCGAACGCGCCGAGCTGCAGGTAGATGCGCGCGTGGCCGGGCCGCACCGGTGCGGCGACGACCGGCGGCGGCGCGGCCGGGTGTTCGGGATCGATCGCGCGCACTTCGACGAGGCCGGTGCCCTTCGGCCAGATGCCGATGCGCGCGGCCGCCGCGTACGACAGGTCGATGATGCGGTTGTCGTGGAACGGGCCGCGGTCGTTGACGCGCACGACCACGCTCTTGCCGTTGTCGAGGTTGGTCACGCGCACCCAGCTCGGCAGCGGCAGCGACTTGTGCGCGGCGCTGAACTGGTACATGTCGTAGGGCTCGAGGCTCGAGGTCATGTAGCCGTGGAACTTGTTGCCGTACCACGACGAGATGCCGGTCTCGACGTAACCGGCGGCCTCGGGCATCACCGTGTAGGTGCGGCCGAGCACGGAGTAAGGCGACTTGTTGCCGTAGCGCGCGCGCGGCTCGGCCTTCGGTGTCGGCTCGACGAGCGTGGAGACGTCGACCGCGGGCCCGGTCGGCTCGTGGTCCTTCGCGTGGCGGTAGCGTTGCGACTGCGGCAGGCTGGTCTCGTGCGGCGGCTTGGCCGCCGGCTGCGAGGCCGGTGCCCGTGGCGCCGGCGGCGCGGGCTTCGGCTTGCGCGAGGCGCAGGCCGACACCGCGAGTGCGACGAGGACGATCGCGGCGAGGCGCACGCGCGTCACGGTGCGGGCTTGGCCGCTTCGGCGGCGATCTGCTGCGACAGCTGGTAGACCGCCATCGAGTACAGCGGGCTGCGGTTGTAGCGCGAGATCACGTAGAAGTTGCGCAGCGTGATCCACTGCTCGGGACCGGCGATGCCCTCGAGCGTGAGCAGGGTCGCGTCGGCCGTGTCGTCGAGCGTGTCGACCGGCACGTAGCCGCGCGCACGCAGCGCGCCGACCGTGTGCACGGGTTCCATGCCGCTGAGCGCGGGCGGCTCGGCGCCTTCGGTCGGGAACGTGCGCGTCGCCACGGGGGCGCCTTCGATCCAGCCGTGCTGGGCGAAGTAGTTGGCCACGCTGCCGACGATGTCGGGCAGCGAGTTCCACAGGTCGATGCGGCCGTCGCCGTCGTAGTCGACCGCGTAGTGGGCGACGCTGGTCGGGATGAACTGGCCCCAGCCCATCGCACCGGCGTACGAGCCGGTGAGCTCGTCGATCGGGAACGCGAGGTGCTTGTCGCGCAGCAGGAAGAGCTGGCGCAGCTCGCCGCGGAAGAACTTCGCGCGTGGCGGGTAGTGGAAGCCGAGCGTGACGAGGGCGTCGAGCACGCGGTACTTGCCGGTGTTGCGGCCGTAGCTGGTCTCCACGCCGATGATCGCGACGATGATCTCGGGCGCGACGCGGTAATCGGCGGCGGCCTTCTCGATGATCTCGCGGTTCGCGCGGTAGAACGCGGCACCGTCGGCGATGCGCTTGTCGGTCAGGAAGATCGGACGGTAGTCCTTCCACGGCTTGGCCTCGGCCGGGCGCGAGATCGCGTCGAGGATGCCCTGCTGCACCTTGGCGCTGCGCAGCGTGGCGAGCACCTCGGCCTCGTCGAGCCCGCCCTCGGCGGCGACCGCGCGCGCGAAATCCTCGACGTTGTCGGGCGTGTCGCGCGGCGGCAGCGCGGTCACGGGCACTTTCGGCGCGGGTTTCGCGGCCGGAGCCGCGGCAGGCACGGGCGTCGCGGGCGTTTCCGGTGCGACAGGCGTGGCCGGCGTCGTGGCCTGAGCCGGCGCCGTGGCGGGCGGTTCGACCGCGGCCCCGGCACAGCCGCCGACGAGGCCGGCGCAGGCGAGGACGATGCCGAAGAGCGACGCGGTTGCTGGCTTCACGTTGATGCTTTCCACGCGTAAAAACCCTCGTAATGTACCTGCGGCCCCGTCACCCCGCCACCCGCCGGCGATGCGCGTGGATCGACATGAGCACCCCGAAACTCGCGAGGATCGACACCGCCGAGGTGCCGCCGTAGCTCATCAGCGGCAACGGCACGCCGACCACGGGCAGGATGCCCGCGATCATGCCGCCGTTGACGAGCACGTAGACGAAGAACGACATCGCGAGCGCGCCGGCGAGCAGGCGTGAGTAGGTATCGCGCGCATTCGCCGCGATCCACAGGCTGCGCCCGATGATGAACGCGTACAGCGCGAGCAGCAGCAGCACGCCGACGAGCCCCCACTCCTCCGCGTACACGGACAGGATGAAGTCGGTGGTGTGCTCGGGCAGGAACTCGAGCCGCGACTGCGTGCCGGCGTGCCAACCCTTGCCCCACAGGCCGCCCGAACCGACGGCGATCTTCGACTGGATGATGTGCCAGCCGAGGCCGAGGGGGTCCGAATCGGGATCGAGCAGCATGCGCACGCGGTTGCGCTGGTACTCGTGCAGGAAGTGCCAGGCGATCGGCGCCGCACCCGCGACGCTGCCCACGATGAAGCCGATGCGCCACCACGACAGGCCGGCGAGGAACACCACGAACAGGCCGGCGGCCATGATCAGCAAGGCGGTGCCGAGGTCGGGCTGTTCGGCGACGAGGCCGGCAGGCACCGCGATCATCACGGCGACGACGCCGAGCGTCGTCCAGCTCGGCGGCAGCGGACGCTGGTGCAGGTACCACGCGACCATCATCGGCATGGTCAGCTTGACGAGTTCCGACGGCTGGAAACGCACGAAGCGCAGATCGAGCCAGCGGTGTGCGCCGCGCCCCTCGCCGAGCAGCGCGACGAGCACGAGCAGGCCGACGCTGCCCGCGAACAGCCACGGCGTCCAGTTGCGCAGCGTTCCGGGCGGGATGCGAGAGACCATCACGAGCAGGGTCGCGCCGAGCAGCAGGCGGAAGGTCTGGTTCCAGGCCTGGGTCGCGTTGAGGTCGCTCGCGCTGTACTGGGTGACGAGCCCGACCAGCGCGAGCAGCACGAGGCCGCCGAGCAGCGGCAGGTCGAAGCGTGGCCGGCGCAGCGCGAGCATCGCGCGGTGCTGCAGGCGCAGGATCCACACCGGCGTCACGGCGTCGCCTCGGCCGCGGGTGCGGGAATCGGCGACACCGGAGGCGGCGTCTCGCCGAGCAGCCAGGCATCGAGCATGCGGCGCGCGATCGGCGCGGCGTCGCGGCCGCCGGCGCGGCCGGCCTCGAGCGCGACGATGATCGCGATGCGCGCGTCGTCGGCCGGCGTGTAGCACTCGAACAGCACCTGGTGGCGTTCGGCGGCGACCTGAGAGATGTGCTGCCAGGCCTCGGTGGTGCGCGAGTAACGCTCGGCGGTGCCGGTCTTGCCCGCGATCGGATACGGGAAGCCTTCGCCGAGCGTGCGCGCGGTGCCGGTCGGGCCGTTGACGACCGCGACCATGCCGTCGTGCACGGCGCTCCATGTCGACGGATCGCGGAACAGCGAGGCGCGCGGTGGATCGGGCGGCCGCTTCTGCAGCGGATCGGAAACACCGGCCTGCGTCGCGTAGAGCAGGTGCGGGCGCTGCGGGATGCCGCGCGCGGCGAGCGTGGCGACGCCGCTGGCGAGCTGCAGCGGCGTGACCACCCAGTAGCCCTGGCCGATGCCGGCGATGACGGTCTCGCCCGGGTACCAGGCCTGGTTGAAACGTCCGCGCTTCCAGTCGCGCGAAGGCAGCACGCCGCTGCTCTCGCCGATCAGGTCGATGCCGGTCGGCTTGCCGAAGCCGAAGCGGCCGAGCGACTCGGTGAGCCGATCGATGCCCATTTCCAGCGCGAGCGCGTAGTAGTACGTGTTGACCGACTGCGCGATCGATTCGACGAGGTCGACGCGGCCATGGCCGCCGGCGCGGATGTCGCGGTAGCCGCGCTTCTGGCCCGGGATGAAGAATTCGCCGCTCGAGTAGACCACGTCACCCGGACGACGCAGGCCGAGCTCGAGTCCGGCCGCGGCCATGAACGGCTTGATCGTCGAGCCTGGCATGTACGTGCCGCGCAGCGCGCGGTCGAGCAGCGGTTTGCCCGGCGAATCGAGCAGTGCCTTGTAGTCGCCGCGGCTGATGCCGTTGACGAACAGGTTGGGATCGAAGCTCGGCACGCTGACCATCGCGAGCACTTCGCCGTTGCGCGGGTCGATCGCGACCGAGGCGCCGGGGCGTCCCGCGAACGCCTCCATCGCGGCGTCCTGCACGCGCGTGTCGATGGTGAGGTAGATGTTCTTGCCCGGCACCGGCGCGACACGCTCGAGCACGCGCAGCGGGCGGCGATCGGCATTGACCTCGACGAGTTCGTAGCCGGGCTCGCCGTGCAGCACGTCCTCGTAGGCGCGTTCGATGCCGGTCTTGCCGGCGTGGCTGGTGCCCGCGTAGCGCGCGGCGTCCAGGCGCGAGAGGTCGTTCGCGTCGATGCGGCCGACGTAGCCGACGAGATGGCCGAATTCGACGCCGCGCGGGTAGTAACGCGTGAGGTAGGGCACGACATCCACGCCACGGAAGCGCCAGCGGTTGATCTCGAAGCGTGCGATCTCCTCCTCGCTGAGCTTCACGCGCAGCGGCACGCTCTGGTACGAGCGCTTGCCCTTGCGCAACGCGGCGAAGCGCTCGACGTCGTCCTCGGTGAGGCCGATGGTGTCGCGCAGACCGGCCAGCAGCGCGTCCATGTCGGCGACCTGCTCGGGCACGACCTCGAGACGGAACGCGGCGACGTTCTCGGCGAGCAGCACCCCGTTGCGGTCGTAGATGAGGCCGCGCGACGGCGCCAGCGGACGCGTGAGGATGCGGTTGGCGTCCGAGCGTGCCTGGAACTCGTCGTGCTGCACGACCTGCAGCCACCAGAAGCGCGCACCGAGCACACCGAGCGCGACGAGGATGATCAGGAAGCCCGCGACGGCGCGGTACAGGAACAGCGACGCTTCCTGTCGCGAGTCCTTGAGCGGGCGCAGCCTCATGTGTCCTTCGCGCGCAGGCGGGCGCGGAGATCGTCGAGCAGCAGGAACACGAACGGCCACGCGAACATGCCGACGAAGGGCCCGGCCCAGAACACCGGCGGCGGAATCGGGTCACCCGAGAAGCCACGGATCATGAGCACGACGACGCGATCGTTGAGCAGCAGTGCGAACACCGCGAGCGCCTGCTGCCACATCGGGAAGAAGCGCAGGCGCGAACGGAAGCGCAGCACGATGAAGGCCAGAACGACCAGGCGCAGTGCCTGCTCGCCGAGCAGCTGGCCGGTCAGCAGGTCGCCGAACAGGCCGAGCAGGAACGCGAAGCCGAGGCCGATGCGGTCGGGCACCTCGATCGCCCAGTAGACGAGCACGAGGGCGAGCCAGAACGGCTTGAACGGCAGCAGCGGCTGCGGCAGCGGCGTGAGCTGCAGCAGGATCGCGAGCGCGAGGCTGCCGAAGAACAGCCAGGCCTGGACGCGATGGCGGTTCATGGCGTGGGCTCCGGTGCGGGCGGCTTCGCGGCGGGCGCCACGGGAGACCCTGCGGGAACGGCTCCCGCCGGCGGCGGCGGCGCGTCGCCCTCGGGAGTAGCCGGCTCGGGCGCCGGCGGCCCCATCGGCTGCGGCAGGTCCTGCAGCAGCAGCACGTCGCCGCTGCGGTCGAGCGCTGCGGCAGGGCGCGCCGCCGCCGCCGCGAACAGACCGCTCTCGTCGTTCTCGACCGAAATCACCTCGCCGACCGGGAACCCGGCCGGGAATCGCCCACCGAGCCCCGACGTGAGCAGCTTGTCGCCGGCCTTCACGTCGGCGCTGCGCGGAATGTTGGGCAGCAGCAGGCGGTCGATCGCGCCGGTGCCGAAGGCGATCGTGCGCAGGCCCGTGCGCTCGATCGTGACCGGGATCGCATGGGTCGGATCGGTGAGCAGCATCGCGACCGACGTCCCCGGCAGGACTTCGACGATCTGGCCCATCACGCCGTGCGCATCGAGCACGGGCTGGCCGACACCGACGCCCTGGTTGCCGCCGATCGCGAGCACGACGCGATGGCGGAACGGATCGAGGTCGATGTCGACGAGGTGGGCGAGGCGCACGCCGAGGCCGAGATCGCCCTGCACGTCGAGCAGCTCCTTGAGGCGCTCGTTCTGCGCCGTCAGCGTGGCCATGCGGTTGAGGCGTACCTGGGCCAGCAGCAAGGCCTCGCGCAGCGCGCGGTTCTCGTCGGCGAGCTGGGTCTGGGTGACGATCGCGAGGCGGCCGGCACGCGCGGCATCGGCCGGCAACGCGGCGACGCGGTAGACCGGCTCGATGACACGACTCGCCATCGCGCGCAGGCGCTCGAGGTACTCGCCGCGGTGGTCCACGACCATGAGCACCATCGCGATCGTCAGGTAGACGATCAGGCGCAGCGTGCTGACGCCGCCTTCGGCGAACAGCTGGACCTTGTCGGGTTGGGCGAGCGCCATGACGCCGGGCTACGGGGATGCAGGAAAAGCGGACGCGCGAACCGCACGGGTGCCGAAGGCACGCGTGCGGTCACGCCGGGCGAAAGGCACGTGGGCCTTACTCGGGTGCGAAGAAGTCGCCGCCGTGCTGGTCGATGTGGTCGAGCGCGCGACCACCGCCGCGGGCGACGCAGGTCAGCGGATCATCGGCGACGTGCACGTGCAGGCCGGTCTCCTCCGAGATGAGGCGATCCAGGTCGCACAGCAGCGCACCACCGCCGGTCAGCACGATGCCGCGCTCGGCGACGTCCGAGCAGAGCTCGGGCGGGGTCTGCTCGAGCGCGCTGCGCACCGCGCTGACGATGCCGGCGAGCGGCTCGTGCAGCGCTTCGAGGATCTCGTTGGAGTTGACCGTGAACATGCGCGGCACGCCCTCGGCGAGGTTGCGGCCCGAGACCTCGATCTCGCGCACTTCCGACTGCGGGAACGCGCAGCCGACCTCGATCTTGATGCGCTCGGCCGTGGCCTCGCCGATCAGCGTGCCGTGGTTGCGGCGCACGTAGTTGATGATGGCCTCGTCGAAGCGGTCGCCGCCGATGCGCACCGACTGCGAGTAGACGATGCCGTTGAGCGAGATCACGGCGACCTCGGAGGTACCGCCGCCGATGTCGAGCACCATCGAACCGCGCGCCTCGCCGACCGGGATGCCGGCGCCGATCGCGGCGGCCATCGGTTCCTCGACGATGAACACGTCGCGCGCGCCGGCGCTCTCGGCCGATTCCTTGATCGCGCGCCGCTCGACCTGGGTCGAACCGCAGGGCACGCACACCAGCACGCGCGGGCTCGGACGAAACATACGCGAGCGGTGCACCTTGCGGATGAACTGCTTGAGCATCTCCTCGGTCATCGAGAAGTCCGCGATCACGCCGTCCTTGAGCGGGCGCACCGTGACGATGTTGCCCGGCGTGCGGCCGAGCATCTTCTTCGCGTCGGTGCCGACCGCGGCGACGCTGCGCGGTCCGCCCGCGCCGCGCTCCTGGCGGATCGCGACGACCGAGGGCTCGTTGAGCACGATGCCCTGGCCACGCACGTAGATGAGGGTATTCGCCGTGCCGAGGTCGATCGACAGGTCGTTGGAGAAGAGACCGCGCAAGCCTTTGAACATGGGGATGCCGAGCTGGAAGGGGGACGAGGCAGGCACGGTGCGCGCCGGCGCCGTTGAAGGCGCGTCGCGAACCGTTACCGGCCTGGCGGAAAAGGCAGGCCGCGACGCCTGCTCCCGTGGAAGTGCGTTGCGGGATCCCGATCCCGCACCTGCGCACTTGTCCGACCACTGGAGGACGTCCGCGAAGACGCAAGAGTGTAGAGACGCCGAACCGCCCCCGCAAGCCGAACAGGTGTTAAGAAACCCTTTCGTGGCGCGGCTTTCGGAGCATGTTGCAAAGTAGGTTGACAGCTCTCGGGCGAGCCGGCGGACGGTTCGCATGGCGATCGCGGGGTGCGCCACCGGGCGAACTCGGGCAAGATCGCGCGGTTTGCGCGCCGACAGCCCCGATCCGCCTCCGCGGCGATCGCGTGTCCGCGCCCGTCTTCCTTCCTTGCCAGGGGCTCCAGCAACGATGTCGGCTCTGATCTGCGGTTCGCTCGCCTACGACACCATCATGGTCTTTCCGGACCAGTTCAAGAACCACATCCTGCCCGACAAGGTTCACATCCTGAACGTGTCGTTCCTCGTGCCGCGCATGCGCCGCGAGTTCGGCGGCTGCGCCGGCAACATCGCCTACAACCTCAAGCTGCTCGGCGGCGACCCGATCCCGATGGCGACGGTCGGCCAGGACTTCGCGCCGTACCGCGAGCACTTCGAGGAATGCGGCATCCGCCTGGACCACATCAAGGAACTCGCGGACCTGTTCACGCCGCAGGCCTTCATCACGACCGATCACGACAACAACCAGATCACCGCGTTCCACCCGGGCGCGATGATGCGTTCGTACGAGAACCACGTGCGCGACGTGAAGGGCGTGACGTTCGGCATCGTCAGTCCGGACGGCCGCGAAGGCATGCTGCAGAACGCCGCAGAGTTCGTCGAAGGCGGCATCCCCTTCATCTTCGATCCGGGCCAGGCGATGCCGCTGTTCAACGGCGAAGAGCTGCGCGCGTTCATCGACAAGGCCGACTACGTCACCGTCAACGACTACGAGTCGAACCTGCTGCAGGAACGCACAGGCTGGAGCGAGGCCGAGATCGCCGGGCGCGTGAAGGCCTACATCACGACCTGCGGCCCGAAGGGCGCGAAGATCCACGCCGAGGGCAAGACCCTCGACATCCCGCCCGCGCACGAGCGCCGCGTGACCGATCCGACCGGCTGCGGCGACGCGTTCCGCGCCGGCCTGATCTTCGGCATCACCAAGGGCTACGACTGGCTCACGATCGGCCGAATCGGCAACCTCATGGGCGCGCTCAAGGTCGAGCATCCGGGCACGCAGAACCAGCGCTTCGACTACGAAGAGTTCGCGGACCAGTTCCGCCAGCAGTTCGGCTACGCGCTGGACTGATGCGGCGCCGGGCGGGCGCCTCGCGCGCCCGCCTCAGAGCTTGCGACGCGGCGGCACCAGCAGGTCGCCGAACAACAGGCCGCCGACCAGCGCGGTCAGCAGCGTGACCAGCGTGATGCCGGTGTCGAGGCCGAGCATCACGTCGCGCTCGAACACGAAACTCAGGCTGCGGAAGCCGACGCTTCCGGGCACCAGCAGGATGATGCCGGGCTCGCGGATCAGCGCGCCGGGCCTGCTGAAGGCGCGCGCGAACACGTTGCTCGTCGCACCGAGCACGAGCCCGCCGAGGAACACGCCGAATCCCGCGGTCACGTACGCGCCACCGATGCGCGTGCACAGGTAGCCCAGCACGACCGCGCAGATCACCGTGCCGTAGTGGCGCAACGGGCTGCGGAAGATCACCGCGAACGACACCGCCGCGATCGGCACCGCGAGCCACTCGCTCCACGGCGGCACCGGCACGGTGACGGTGTTCGGCGGCACCAGCCCGACCAGCGTGCACAACTGCGTCGCCGCGACCGTGCCGAACGCGAGCTTGAGCAGCGCGGCGATCGCACCGGCCATGCGCGCCGTGCCCGAGATCAGGTGCTGGCTCGACAACTCGCGCACGGCCGTCGTGAGCGCCATGCCGGGCAGCAGCACGATGAGGCTGGCCATGACCACCGAACGCACCTGGATCGGCACGAGGTAGACCGCGACGAGTGTCGCGACGAGCGTCGCGACGAGTGCGCAGATCGCCTCGAACGCGGCCGCGATGTTCGGACGCTTCTCGGCCGACAACGCGATGAGGCCGGTCAGCACGCCGATCGCGCCGGCCGTCGCGACACCGGCCCAGTCGGTCAGCAGGATCGTCGCGACCGTGGCCGAGGCCACGCCGTAGGCGCCGACCATCGTCGTGCGCGAAAGCCGCGACGCGGGCTGGCGGCCGATCTGGCGCAGCTGGCGGTGGCCCTCGGTGAGATCGAGGCGGCCGTCGATGACGCGGTCGGCGATCTCGTCGACGATGCACAGGCGCTTGAGGTTGACCTCGCCCGGCGACAGCCGCACGACCTGCGTGATCTCGGCGAGGTTGGCCTCGCCGTTGGTGCGATCCGAGAACGACATGACGATCGAGGTCGGCGTCGACAGCACGTCGCAGGACAGGTCCAGGCGCTCGGCCACGAGGTTGATCGCGGCCTCGAGGCGCGGCGCCGCGGTGCCGTACTCGTGCAGGCGACGCGCGAGTTCGACGACGAACTCGATGCGCGTGGTCAGCGGTGCCCAGGTGGCCATTCGGAATCCGTGTGCATGGAGCGGAGGCGCGCGCGACGCCGCGTGCGGCGCGAGGGCATTGCGGGGCGCGATTATCGACGCGTGGAGCGCGCACGGCCACCCTCGCGACGCCTTCCGGAGCGCCGCATCGCGCCGATCCCGCGCGGCACGATGACGCGCACCGCCCTCCTGCCACGTCGCGGCCGTGTCGAGCCGTGTCCCGCGCAAAACTGCTAGCCTTGCGTGATGGCCGAAGCCGGTACCGCATCGATCGCCCAGGACGGCGCCCGCATCGTCGCGCGTGGCGACTGGACGCTCGACCACATCGACACCCTCGCCGACCTCGCGCGCACGCTCAAGCGTCGCGCCGGTGCGGGCGCGCGCGTCGAAGCGGCCGGCGTGGCGCGCCTCGACACAGCCGGCGCGAGCATGCTGCTCGACCTCGTCGACGGCGAAGAAGCGCGCGTCGAAGCCCTGCCGGCCGGTGCGCGCGGCCTGCTCGCGGCGGTCGCACGTGCACAGGCCGGTCCTGCGGCCGCGCCGGCCCGACCCGACCGCGGCTTCGTCGCGGCCGTGGCACAGATCGGCGCGTCGCTCGAGACGTTCTGGCACAACACGACCGCGCTGGTCGGCTTCATCGGCCTGATCCTCGCCTCGATCGCGCGCATCGCGCTGCGGCCGGCGCGCTGGCGCGTCACCTCGACGTTCTTCCACATCGAGCAGACCGGCTTCAACGCGCTGCCTATCGTCGCGCTGCTGTGCTTCCTGGTCGGCGCGGTGGTCGCGTTCCTCGGCGCGACCGTGCTCAAGGAGTTCGGCGCGAGCGTGTTCACGGTCGAACTCGTCGGCTATTCGTTCCTGCGCGAGTTCGGCGTGCTGCTGACCGCGATCATGGTCGCGGGCCGCTCGGGCAGCGCGTTCACCGCGCAGATCGGCTCGATGAAGGCGCGCGAGGAAGTCGACGCGATCCGCACGCTCGGCCTGCAGCCCGTCGACGTCCTCGTGATCCCGCGCGTGATCGCGCTGCTCGTCGCGATGCCGATCCTCACCCTCGTCGGCATGCTCGCCGGCATCGTCGGCGGCGGCGCGGTGTGCGCACTCGCGCTCGACATCTCGCCGACGATGTTCATCACGCGCCTGCACGAGACGACCACGGTCACGCACTTCTGGGTCGGCATGAGCAAGGCGCCGATCTTCGCGTTCCTGATCGCCGCGATCGGCTGCCTCGAAGGCTTCAAGGTCTCGGGCAGCGCCGAGTCGGTCGGCACGCACACGACCTCGAGCGTCGTGCAGGCGATCTTCGTGGTGATCCTCGTCGACGCGCTCGCGGCGATCTTCTTCATGGAGATCAACCTGTGAACGCACGCGCACCGCAGGTGGGCGAGCCGGTGATCCGCATCCGCGGCCTGCGCAACCAGTTCGGCGCGCAGGTCGTGCACGACAACCTCGACCTCGACGTGCATCGCGGCGAGATCATCGGCGTGGTCGGTGGTTCCGGATCGGGCAAGTCGGTGCTGCTGCGCTCGATCATCGGCCTCGGCCGTCCTGCCGCGGGCAGCGTGCAGCTGTTCGGCGAGGAGGTCACGCGCCTGCGCGACGCCGAGCGTGCACGCCTGGAGCGTCGCTGCGGCGTATTGTTCCAGAATGGCGCGCTGTTCTCGTCGCTGACCGTCGCCGAGAACATCGGCGTGCCGCTGGTCGAGCACCACGGCCTCGACAAGGCGCTCGTCGCGCGGCTCGCCGCGCTCAAGGTCGGCCTCGTCGGCCTGCCTCCCGAAGCCGGCGCGAAGTATCCGTCGCAGCTGTCCGGCGGCATGGTCAAGCGCGCCGCACTCGCGCGCTCGCTCGCGCTCGATCCGGACATCCTGTTCCTCGACGAACCGACCGCCGGCCTCGATCCGATCGGCGCCGCCGCGTTCGACCAGCTCATCCTGACGCTGCGCGACAGCCTCGGCCTGACCGTGTTCCTGATCACCCACGACCTCGACACGCTGTACACGATCTGCGACCGCGTCGCGGTGCTCGCGCACAAGCGCATCCTCGTCGCCGACGCGCTCGACGTGGTCGAGCAGGCCGACGATCCATGGGTGCGCGACTACTTCCAAGGGCCGCGTGGCCGTGCCGCGCACGCCGCGGTCGCGCGCAGCCGCCCTGCCCTTCACGATCCAGCGGGAACCTGAGCATGGAAACCCGAGCCCATCACCTCCTCATCGGCGCGTTCGCGATCGCCGCGTTCGTCGTCGGCCTCGGCTTCGTGCTGTGGCTGTCCAAGACCAGCGCGGACCGCGAGTTCGGCTGGTACGACGTGGTCTTCACCGAAGCCGTCACCGGCCTCTCGAAGGGCGGCCTCGTGCAGTACAACGGCATCAAGGTCGGCGAGGTCACCCAGCTGAGCCTCGACCCGAAGGACCCGCGCAACGTCATCGCGCGCGTGCGCCTCGACGCGAACACGCCCGTGCGCACCGACACGGTGGCCAAGCTCGGCATGCTCGGCGTGACCGGCCTCGCCTTCATCCAGCTCTCGGGCGGCACGCCCGAGAGCCCGCCACTGCTGCCGACCGACGCGAACCCCGTGCCGGTGATCCGCGCGGAGGAGTCCGCGCTGGCCAAGCTCATGGCCTCGGGCGAGGACATCGTCACGAGCGTCAACGAAGCCCTGCTGCGCGTCGGCCAGCTGCTCTCCAAGGAGAACGTCGACCACGTCTCCGCGACGCTTCGCCATGTCGACGAGATCGCGAGCACGGTCGCCGAACAGCGCGGCGAGATGGCGCAGGCGCTGCAACAGCTGGCCGGTGCCAGCGGCGAGCTCAAGGCCACGCTGGTCACCCTCAACGAGATGGCGCGCACGACCAACAAGCTCGTCAGCGAGGATGCGCGCGCGGTGCTGCAGGCCGTCGACAAGGCCATCGCGTCGATCGAGCGCGTCGCCAACTCCACCGATGCCCTGCTCACCGACAACCGCGAGGCACTGACCAGCTTCACCGACCAGGGCCTGCGCCAGGTCGGCCCGACGCTCGTAGAGCTGCGCGAAACGCTGCGCTCGTTCAAGCAGCTCGGCGACCAGCTCGGCAGTTCCAACACCTTGCTGCTCGGTCGCGATCAACCCAGGGAGTTCAAGCCGAAATGATGCGCGCATCCCGTCCGTTCCTCGCGCTCGCGGCCGTCGCGCTGCTCGGCGGCTGTGCCGCGCTGAGCGGCAAGCACGGCTCGTTCACGGTCTACGCGCCACGCCTCGCTGCGCCGGCCGCCACGACGAGCGCCACGCCGGTCGACTGGCAGCTCGTCGTCGAAACGCCGCGCACGAGCGCCGCGCTCGACACGCCGCGCATCACGGTCGCGCCGACACCGGGCGTGCTCGAAGTCTATCCCGAGGCGCGCTGGCGCGATCCGGTGCCGCAACTGCTGCGCAGCCTCGTCGTGCAGGCCTTCGATGATTCGGGCCGGCTCGGCGGCGTCAGCGGCGGCGACGGCCTCAGTGCCGAGTACGCGCTCGCGATCGAAGTGCGCGATTTCCAGGCCGAACTCGACGGCGGTGCCGCGCGCGCGGCGATCCGCTTCAACGCCAAGCTGTTCGACCACCGCGCCAACCGCATCGTCGCGACGCGCGCGTTCGAGGCGACGTCGCCGGCTGCAACGAGCGATGTCGCGAGCGTCGTGCCCGCGTTCGAGACCGCGCTCGGCGACGTGCTGCCCTCGCTCGTGGAGTGGACCTTGACCGAGGGATCGCGGCATCGCGGCGCGAAGTCGTCACCACCCTGAGCGCATCTCTCGCGACCCGCTCGTCCGGGACGGCATCGCTCCACACACGGCGGAATCGCCTGCGGCGGTTCCGCCCTATGCATGCTTCGGTACGGCGGAACCCGCGCAGCGGATTCCGCCATGGAACGAGACGCCAACGCGACCCGATGCGATCGCCGGAACCACCATCGGGCGTCGCTTCGGACACGGCGGAATCGCCTGCGGCGGTTCCGCCCTATGCATGCTTCGGTACGACGGAACCCGCACAGCGGATTCCGCCATGGAACGAGACGCCCAAGCGGCCCGACGGGACCTCTGCAACCTGCCGCCCGGTCTGACGCAACCTCAGGCCGCGAGGCCGACCGGGTAGTTCGGTGCGCTGTCGAGGCGTGCCGCGCAGATCTCGGCGAGTTCGAGCAGACGCAGGTCCGAACCCGGCGCACCGACGAGCTGCAGGCCGACCGGAAGACCGTCGGCGAGGCGTCCCATCGGCAGGCTCACGGCCGGGCAGCCGGCGAGGCTCGCGATGCAGGTGAGGTCGGCGTCGTTGGCGCGTTCGTCCTCGCCGATCGCGTACGGGCCGTGCGGCACGGTCGGCAGCACGAGCACGTCGATCGACGAGAACAGCTCGCGCCCGAACACGACGGCGCGGTCGAGCTGGCGGTCGGCGCGCGCGTAATCGACGGCGGACTTGCCGCGCGCGTAGTCGACGAATGCACGCAGGCGCGGCGACACGCCGTCGTCGGGTGCGGCGAGTTCGTCGGCGAGCTCGATCGCGAGCTCGCTCTCCATGACGAGCAGCGCGGCACGCCGCATGCGGGTGACGTCGAACGACGAGAAATCGGCATCGACGCGCTCGCCGAGTTCGAGCGCGAGCGCATCGGTGGCACGCGTGAACACGGCGCG
This sequence comes from Lysobacteraceae bacterium PS02065, assembly GCA_029959555.1. GTDB lineage: Bacteria > Pseudomonadota > Gammaproteobacteria > Xanthomonadales > Rhodanobacteraceae > Dokdonella. The sequence continues at coordinate 71,136 of JASCPI010000010.1, forward strand.
CACGTCGTCGCTGACGCCGAGCGCGGCGAGGTCGGGGATGAAGCCGCTGCGTAGACGACCCGGCTCCCAGTCCGGCGGCGCGAGCGCGACGCGACGACGGCGTGAGCGCGGGTCGGCCGGATCGTAGGCGCCGAGTACCTGCAGCACGATCGCGAGGTCCTGCACCGAGCGCGACAGGATGCCAAGGCTGTCGAGGCGGCGTGCGGTCGGCACCACGCCGTGCATCGAGATTTCGCCGAGCGTCGGGCGCAGGCCGAAGATGCCGCAATGGCTGGCCGGGATGCGCACCGAGCCGAGCGTGTCGGTGCCGATCGCGAACGCGCACTGGCCCGCCGCGACCGCCGCGGCGGAACCCGCCGACGAACCACCCGCGATGACGTCGTGGCGATGCGGGTTGCGCGTCGCGCCCGTGGCGCTCGCACCGGCCGAACCGAGCATGCCCTCGTCGAGCGAGGTCTTGCCTAGGATCACGGCGCCGGCCGCACGCAGGCGCGCGGTGACCCAGGCGTCCTCGCGCGCAGCGTGGGCATGGCGTCCACGCAGGCCGAGTCCGGTCGGCAGGCCGCCAACGTCGATGTTGTCCTTGATGGCGACCGTGAGGCCGTCGAGGCGACCGATCACGCCCCCGGCGGCGCGCCGCGCATCGCTGGCCTCGGCGGCGGCCTGGGCCTGTGGATCGAGCGCGACGAACGCGTTCAGCATGGCGTTCTCGTGTGCGATGGCCTCCTGGTGCAGCGTGGCGAGGCGCTTCGCGCTGGTACGCCCGCCGGCCAGCCAGTGCAGCAGTTGGAACGCGCTGGCGCCGCGCAGTCGCTGGTCGGAGAGCTCGTCGTGTGGATCGGCCATCGTGATTCCCTTTCTGCCTATGGGGCGCGCGCTGGTTTGCCGCCCGTGCGGTGAACGCCGACAATAGCGCATTTGCCAGAGCAAGCCGGAGCCAGCGATGAGCGAACGCGACATCATGGAGTACGACGTCATCACGGTCGGCGCGGGGCCTGCCGGGCTGGCGTTCGCGATCCGGCTCAAGCAGCTCAAGCCCGACCTCCGCGTCTGCGTCATCGAGAAATCCTCGACGATCGGCGCGCACATCCTGTCCGGCGCGGTCATCGAACCCGAGCCGCTCAACGCGCTGCTGCCCGAATGGGGCGCCAATCCGCCGCCGATCTGCGTGCCGGTCACGCACGACGAGTTCCTGTGGCTGCGCGACAAGGAGCGCGCCATCAAGGCGCCCGTCGTGCCGCCGCAGATGCACAACCACGGCAACTTCATCGTCTCGCTCGGCGCGCTGTGCGCATGGCTCGCGCCGCAGGCCGAGGCACTCGGCGTCGACGTGTTCCCGGGCTTCGCGGCCGCCGAACCCGTCTTCGACGAGGCTGGCGCGGTCCGAGGCGTGCGTATCGGCGACATGGGCATCGCGCGCGACGGCACGCACAAGCCGTCGTACACGCAGGGCATCGACATCGTCGCGCCGGTCACCGTGCTCGGAGAAGGCGCGCGCGGCCATCTCAGCAAGCAGCTCATTGCGAAATACGCACTCGACAAGGACTGCGACCCGCAGACGTGGTCGATCGGCATCAAGGAGCTCTGGCAGCTGCCGCCCGGCCGCGTCGAACCAGGCAAGGTCGTGCACACGGTGGGCTGGCCCGCCGACACGAAGACCTACGGTGGCAGCTTCCTCTACCACCTCGACAAGGATCGCGTCGCGATCGGCTACGTGACCGGACTCGACTACCAGGATCCGAAGCTCTCGCCGTTCGAACTGTTCCAGCAACTCAAGCATCACCCGACCATCAAGCCGCTGCTCGAAGGCGGCACGATCCTCTCTTACGGCGCGCGCGCGCTCGCCGCGGGCGGCTGGCAGTCGCTGCCGTGCTGCGAAATGCCCGGTGCGATGCTGATCGGCGACGCCGCAGGCCTGCTCAACGTGCCCAAGATCAAGGGCACGCACCAGGCGATCCGCTCGGGCATGCTCGCCGCCGAACATCTCGCCGAGACCGGCGGCGTCGCCGGCTGGGACGCGAAGCTGCGCGCCTCTGCGGTCGGCGCCGAGCTGCGCAAGGTGCGCAACATCAAGCCGGGTTTCCACAAGGGCTTCTGGGCCGGCCTCGCGAACGCCGCGTGGGAAACCGTCACCGCGGGCCTGTCGCCGTGGACGCTCAAGAACCACGCCGACTGGCAGCAGCTCAAGCGCCTCGACGAGGCCGAGTCGCCGAAGCGCGATTTCGTCGAACGCACGCTGCCGCCACGCGACCGCCTCGCCAGCGTCTATTTCGCCGCGACCGAGCACGACGAGGACCAGCCCGTGCACCTCAAGGTCGCCGATACCGACATCTGCGTCACGCGCTGCACGGTCGAGTACGGCAATCCCTGCGAGAAGTTCTGCCCGGCCGGCGTCTACGAGATGGTCGAGGACGGCGACGGCCGCCGCCTGCAGATCAACGCGGCCAACTGCGTGCACTGCAAGACCTGCGACATCAAGGATCCGTACCAGATCATCACCTGGGTGACGCCGGAAGGCGGCGCGGGCCCGAACTACCAGAACCTGTGATGCGGCTCGCCCGCTTCGGGAAGGCTTCGGACGCGTGCGCATGCTGACGCGCGCCGCGATCGTGCTCGCCTGCGCGCTCGTCGCCGCGCTCGCGTTCGCGCCGGCGCTGCAGGCGGGCTTCCATCCCGAGGATTTCGCCTACGTCGCGCTGATGCGCCACCTCGACGCGCCATGGCCGCTGCTCGTCGACAACGTGTTCTTCGTCTACTACTACCGCGCGACCGGCCTGCTCGTGTGGTGGTTGTCGGTGCAGGCGTTCGGCACGAACGCCTTCGCGCACAACGCGCTCGACCTCGCGATCCATGCCGCCAACGCGGCCCTGCTCGCCGCGTTCGTGCTGCGCGCGACCGGGCATCGCGCCGCCGCGTTGTTCGGCGGCCTCGCCTTCGCCTGCCTGCCCGCCGCCGCGACGACGGCGATGTGGATGTCGGACCGCTACGACCCGCTCGCGCTGCTGTTCGGACTCGTCGCGCTGCTCGCGTTCGAACGTGCGATCGACGGCGCGCGGCGCGCGACGATGGTGGTCGCGGTGGGCCTGCTGCTCGCGATCGCGGCGAAAGAGGTCGCCTACACGATCGCCGGCGTCATGCTCGTGCGCCTCGCCTGGCGCGTGTGGGAGCGACGCGGACTCGATCGCACGCTCGCCATCGCCGTCGTCGCGCCCGTGTTCGCCGCGCTCGCGCTGCGCATGCTGACCGTGCAGTCGCTCGAATCGAGTCTGTCACAGACCGATCTCGCCGCGAACCTCGTACGCGGCATGCTCGCGTGGTGGCAGCGCCTGCCGGCCGCGCTCGCGGGCTTCCAGGCGATGCCGGCATGGGTCGCCGCGATCCTCGTCGTATTCGGTGTGGCCGCGCTCGCGACGATCGCGGGCGGCCTGCTCGCCCGACGCGGCGACGTCGCGCGCCTCGCACTCGTCGGCAGCGCGCTGCTGGTTGCGCCTTCGCTGCTGCAATGGCCCGTGACTTCGCTCGTGCTGGTCCATGACGCCGCACTCGCGGTTCCCGAGAACCTGCGCTTCTACCACCTCGCGATGGCGGGCCTCGCCCTGCTCGTCGCCGCGGCCGCTGTCGCGCTGCGCGAGGTGCCGCGTGCGGTCGCATCGTTCGGTGTCGTGGTGGCCGTGCTGTGCGGCGCGGGCTTCGCGGCGACGCACGGCAACGCCACGCGCTGGACCGGTTCACGGCAGGTCGCGAGCGCGTCCCATCTCGCGCTCGGCGCGCGGCTCGCGGAGCGCAGCTACCCGCCGGGCTGCCGCATCGAGCTCGACGCGCCGCAGCTTGCAGCGGACATCCGCCCGCATATCGACGTCGCGATGAAGGCGGCCGCGCCACGCGGCAGCTCGATCCTCGGCTGCCGCATCACGGCAGGCACGCGCAGTTACGTCAGCGTGCTCGATGGAAGCCTGTGCGACGCCTCGGCATGGCCCGCGCTGACCCCGCTGCCGAGCCTCGGCACGCACGCGCTGCAGCGCATCGGCAACCTGTGCATGGTGGCGTTCGACGATGCAGATGGCGGCTCGGGCGACACGGGTCGCGTCGTGCTCGACATCGACGCGCGGGGGAACGTGACCGATCGCGCGGTAAGCCCGTGATCGCCTGACGTCGCGGCGGCACGCGCCGGGAGCGTGGCCGGCACATCCGATCGTCGCGGATCGGGACCCTGGCTTTCATGGAAGACACGCTCCAGAGCGCGTTCGCGATATCGTTCGCCGCCATCGGGGAGGCGGGAGCCGGACATCGTTCCGCAGGCGCGCGACATCGCCGCGCGCGCATGCCAAGCTGCGCGCCCCCATCCGGACGGATCGCCCCATGCCCACGATCGCCCTCGTCACCGCGCGTGCCGCGCGTGATCTCGACGACGACCTCACCCCGCTGCACGAGGCCCTGCTCGCACGCGGTGCCGACGTGCACGTCGTCGACTGGGACGACGAAGCGATCGACTGGGCGGCCTTCGACCTCGCCGTGCTGCGCTCGACCTGGGACTACACCGACCGCCTCGAGACGTTCCTCGCCTGGGTCGCGCGCGCCGACGCGGCGACGCGCCTCGTCAATCCGCCCGGTCTCGTGCGCTGGAGCACCGACAAGCATTACCTGGCCGACCTCGAGGCTGCCGGCGTCGCGACCGTGCCGAGCCGCTTCGTGGAGCCGGGCGGCGACGCCGCGACGGCGATCGACGCGTTCCTCGCCGTGCACGCGGCGAACGACCTCGTCGTGAAGCCCGCGGTCGGTGCAGGTTCGCGCGACGCGCGACGCCATGCACGCGACCGTCGCGACGACGCCGTCGCCCATGCGCAAGGCCTGCTCGATCGTGGCCGCAGCGTGCTGCTGCAGCCTTACCTCGATCGTGTCGACGAGGCCGGCGAGACCGCGCTGATCCACGTCGACGGCGCCTTCAGCCACGCGATCCGCAAGGGACCGCTGCTGCGCGCGAACGAGGATGCGACGCGCGCGCTGTTCGCGGCCGAGCACATCACCGTGCGCGACCCGGGCGAGGACGAGCGCACCCTCGCGCGGCGCGTGCTCGAGGTGCTGCCGGTCGAAGGCGCACCGGCCTATGCGCGCGTGGACCTCATCCGCGACGCGAGCGGCGCACCGGTCGTGCTCGAACTCGAGCTCGTCGAGCCGTCACTGTTCTTCGCCTACGCCGAAGGCAGCGCACTGCGCTTTGCCGATGCGCTGCTGCGGCGTGCTGGTCACGCGGTGACCGAACAGGGCTGACACCGCGCCACGTCGCGGCCGCGCGGCATCGATCCCGGGGTTGTCCACAGCCTTTCCACGCCGGGTGTGGACAACCTCACCAGGCGCGGTACGCACGCTCGCGGAACCACAGCGTCGCGAGCCACTTGCGGCCTTCGCGCACGGGCAGGCCCGCGTGCAGCGTCGACGGGTCGACGCGGCCGGAGGCATCGACGTTGTCGAACAGCACCACGCGGCCACGCACGGGCGCGATGCGCACCGCGAGCAACGGGAAATCGGTCTCTCCACCTGCGGTGACGTCGGTGAGGTAGGCGAACGCGGTGCGCACGCGCTGCCCCGGTGCGCCAGGAGCGAGCTCGGCCGGATCGCGCAGGTAGTCGCGGTGGGGGCGGTACTCCTCGCCGGGCGCGTAGCGCAGCACGGCGAGCGGCTCGGCGTGACGCAGCGGCTGGCGCGCGAGCCTCGCGAGACGACGCTGCAGGACGCGCAGCCAGAGATCCTCGTCATCGACACCGAACGCCATCGAACTCGAGGTGCGGATCGGATGCAGCATCGGCCCGCCCGTGACCGGGTCGTGGACCATCGAGCGCTGCACGTGCGGCGAGGCAAGCGCGATCGCGTACTCGCATTCGAGCGCGGAGAACACACCGTCGAACGTCGCGATCGGCGGCGCCTCGTGGCGTACCACGGCAGGCGTCGACACCGCATCGAGTGCGGTGGCAGGCGGCACGCCGGGCAGCACGGGAACCTCCGGCCGCATGAACGGCGCGGGCCCTTCGACGAACGCACCGGCACGGCGCACGCCGCGAGCGAGCGCGAAGGCATCGAGCCCACGCGCCTGCGCGGGATCGGCGGAAAGGCGCGCGAGCAGGAATGCCGACAGCGCGTCGCCGGCCGCGAGTGCCACGGCGAAACACGCGCGTGCCGCGTCGAGGTCGCCTGCGGCGGCCCAGGCCATGCCCAGCGCGCGCCGGGCCGGGGCGAAGCCGCCGCGCGCCGCATCGTGCAGGCGCACGAGGACCGGATCAGGTGCGGCGTCCTCGAGGCCGAGATCGAGCACGGCGATGCGGTACGAGGCTTCGGCATGGCCGAGTGCGGCGGCCGCGTCGAAGCGCGCGCGTGCCGATACGGCATCGCGAGGACCTCCGGCCGGCGCGAACGCGGCGAGCATGCCGAGCTCGTTGGCCGCTTCGGCGTGGCCGGCATCGGCGGCATGCGCGAGCCAGCGCAAGGCGTCCGGCATTTCGCGACGCCGCGCGTGCCACCGCGCAAGCTCGAACGCGGCCGCGCCGTCGCCGGCCGTCGCCGCCCGCCTCAGCGTCTCGATCTGCATGCCCCGCCGCCACCCCCTGCCGCCACACGCGGGACCGCCGGCCCGATGCCCGCTGCATCGACCGGATCCCGTCGTCGCACGTGTGGCGGCCGCTGCGCGCGACGCACGGACTCGCGTCCGCCCTCCCGCATCGCGCGTGGCCACCACGAGCCCATTGTGCCCGGTCGCCCGGTCGATTCAAGCCGTTTTACACACGTGCAGGCGACCCGCCCATACGCCCGCGCATCGGGGCTCTGGGCTACAATCCCGGGGCTAAATCCCAGTGTCCGAGGAATCCCACACGATGAAGATCCTGGTCGGTTACAAGCGCGTCGTCGACTACAACGTGCGCATCCAGGTCAAGCCGGACGGCTCCGGCGTGGTCACCGAAGGCGTCAAGCTTTCGGCCAATCCGTTCGACGACATCGCGCTCGAAGAGGCCTTGCGCCTGCGCGAGAAGGGCGTCGCCACCGACGTCGTCGTCGCCACCATCGGCCCGGCCGATGCCCAGGCGCACGTGCGCAACGGCCTCGCGATGGGCGCCAACCGCGCGATCCACGTGGTCACGACCGACGCGATCCAGCCGCTGACCGCGGCGCGCGCGCTGCTCAAGCTCATCGAGAAGGAGCAGCCCGACATCGTCATCCTCGGCAAGCAGGCCATCGACGACGACTGCAACCAGACCGGCCAGATGCTCGCCGCCCTGTGGGACCGCCCGCAGGCGACGTTCGCGTCGAAGGTCGAGGTCGACGCCGGCAAGGCGCGCGTGACGCGCGAGGTCGACGCCGGCCTCGAGACGATCGAGGTCGACCTGCCGGCCGTGATCACGACCGACCTGCGCCTCAACGAGCCGCGTTTCATCAAGCTGCCCGACATCATGAAGGCCAAGGCCAAGCCGCTGGAGACGATCGCGTTCGCCGACCTCGGCGTCGAATCGGGCGACCACCTGCGCACCACGCACCACGCCGCGCCGGCCAAGCGCAGCCGTGGCGTCATGGTCAAGGACGTCGCCGAACTCGTCGCCGCGCTCAAGGCCAAGGGCCTCGCGTGACCGTCCCGACGCCGCGCCGGCACGCCCGGTGACGGCCCCCGCGGGAACGGCCACGGCCCTCCCGCCACGACTCGAAGGGTTTTGAACATGGCGAAGATCCTCATCGTTGCCGAACACCTCGGCGGCACGCTCAACAGCAGCACCGCACGCTGCGTCAGCGCCGCGAAGGACATCCAGGGCGAGATCGACGTGCTCGTGCTCGCCGCCGACGCCGGCGCGGTCGCCACGGCCGCGGCCTCGATCGACGGCGTCACGCGCGTGCTGACCGCGACGCGCGCCGAGAACGCGCACGCGCTCGCTGCGGTACTCGCACCGCAGGTCGCCGCGGTTGCACGCGGCGGCTACACCCACGTGCTCGCACCGTCGACCACGTTCGGCAAGGACCTGCTGCCGCGCGTCGCCGCGCTGCTCGGCGTGGCCCAGGTGTCGGACATCATGGCCGTCGACTCGGCCTACACGTTCAAGCGCCCGATCTATGCGGGCAACGCGATCGTCACGGTCGAGGCACCGTCGGACCAGATCCTCGTCGGCACCGTGCGCACGGCCTCGTACGCCGCAGCCGCGAACGGCTCGGCGCAGGCACCGGTCGAGGCGGTCTCGCCCGAAGCCACGCTGCCGTCGCACACGCGCTTCGTCGAGCTCGCCCAGGGCAAGAGCGATCGCCCGGACCTGCAAGGCGCCTCGAAGGTCGTCTCGGGTGGCCGCGCGCTCGGCTCGGCCGAGAAGTTCTCGATCATCTACAGCCTCGCCGACAAGCTCGGTGCGGCGGTCGGTGCCTCGCGCGCAGCGGTCGACGCGGGCTACGCGCCGAACGACCTGCAGGTCGGCCAGACCGGCAAGATCATCGCGCCGGAGCTCTACATCGCGATCGGCATCTCGGGCGCGATCCAGCACCTGACCGGCATCAAGGACGCCGGCACGATCGTCGCGATCAACAAGGACGGCGATGCGCCGATCTTCGAGATCGCCGACATCGGCCTGGTCGGCGACCTGTTCACGGTCCTGCCCGAGCTCGAGAAGGCACTCTGAGCGTCCCGCCCGGTCCGCCACGCGGACCGGGCGCTTCCCGCGATCACCGCGGGGAAACCCCAGCTGTACCGCCTCGCGGCGGAGCGGACACTCGACCGCTCCGCCTTGCCGACGAGGCACGCCGATGGCCCTCACGGTTTCCGATGCCCCGGGCGTACGCGCCCTCGCCACGGCCGACACCGGCGCGGCCACCTCCGCTTCCCCGCAGCGCGCCTCGGCGACGGCCTCGTTCTCCGACGGCATCGCCGGTACGCAGGCGCAGCCGTTCGACCGCACCGCGATGGAGATGGCCTACCTCGTCTACCACGAGGACGTCGGCCCGGGCGACGTCGGGTTCGACGCCGCCGTCGACGACCTCGAGGCGCGCACGGGCTGGCGCATGCTCGATGCGAACGAATTGTCCGCGCTCGGCTACTCGTCGCAGGCGATCGACCGCCTCTACCAGCCCGGCGAGCAGTTCCGTGCCGCGGTCTTCGCCGACGGCGACGGCCACTACATGCTCGCGTTCCGCGGCACCGGCGCAGGCGCCGAAACCGAGAACGAGGCGCAGGACTGGCTGACCAACCTCGCCCAGGGCGCCGGCCTGCCGACCACCGAGTACGACCGCATCGTGCCCGCCGTGATCGAGGACTTCACCGGCACGCTCGGTCGCCGCGACGACGACGGCGGCTGGGCCAACCTCGGCCTGACCGGGCATTCGCAAGGTGGTGGCCTCGCCTCGTTCGGCGCGGCGCTGAGCGGCGTGCCCGCGATCACGTTCGATGCCTCGGGCGTGCACGACGCGACGCTCGCGCGCCATGGCCTCGATGCCGACGCCGTGCGCGACAGCGCCGCCGACGGGCTCGTGCGCGCCTACACGATCGACGGCGAGGCGCTCGACACGCTGCAGACGACGGGCCCGCTGCCGTCGTTGACCGGTGCGCTGTTCGGCCCGCTCGCGCAGCTCGGCGAACTCGCGCGCAACCGCCTGATCGGCGCGGCGCTGCCCGACGCGCTCGGCCACGAGGTCGCGCTGCAATACCGCGGCGGCGACCTCGCCGACGACGCAATCGCGTATGCGACCGGCATGCCGGACTGGGCCGCGGACGCGATCACGATCGGCGTGCGCACGCTGTTCGGCCCGCTCGGCAACGACGTCATGAACGTCGCCGACTCGGCCTACAAGCACCACCAGCAGACCATGCTCGACGCGATGGACCAGAACACGCCGTGGGCGCCGCGACCGACGCTCGTCGACGTGGTCGGTGCCGGCGTCGACCGCGTCGGCGGTGCGATCGACGCCGTGCAGCACGCGGCCACGCAGGGTGCGCAGACGCAGGGCCCGGTCGTGCGCGCGATCGTCGCGATCGACAACGCCGCGATCGACGTCGCCCAGGTCGTCGGCGGCGCCTTCGTCGAGGCCGGCGCGACGGTGGCCGAGAACGTGCAGCGCGCCGCGCGCAGCGTCGTCGACACCTACCTGCCGATGCTGCGCCCGCTGATGCTGTGACGTCGCGCGGCGCGACAGTCGTGCGACGACACTAGCCCGGGCATGCCGGCAACGCGGATTCGAGTGTCGCGCGAAGCCGTGCATCGGGCGGGAAGCGTGTCGAACGCGCGAGTGCGTCGGCCTGGCTTGCAGATGCTTCCGCGCATCGCCCCGACCGCGCGAGCACCTGCGCGAGCTTGAGCGTGCGCTGGCCGCGATCCGGGCCCTGCGCGTGCGCGTCGCCGGCGTTGAGCTCGACCATCGCGCGGTAAGCAGCCAGTGCGCCTTCCACATCGCCTTCGTCGGCAAGCACGTCGCCAAGCTGCTCGAACACGTCGACGCCGAGCGTGTCGTTGCCGAGCGCGCGCAGCCGCTCGCAGATCGCCTGGGCCTGGCGCAGCAACGGCACGGCGTCCTGTGCACGGCCGTCCGCGTGCAGCACGCGCGCCTTCTGCAGCAGCGCGAGCGCGTGGTTGGGCGAGGTCTCGCCGTAGAGCTGCAGCGACGCGCGCTGCGCCTCGTCGGCGAGCCGCGCGGCCTTGTCGTGGTCGCCGGCGCGCGCGAGCGCGGTGGCGAGATTGCCGGTCGCAAGGATCGTGTACGGATGCAGGTCGCCGATGTGCTCGCGCGCGATCGCATGGGCTTCGGTGAACATCGCGAGCGCCTCACCGTCCTGGCCTTCGGCGGCGAGGATCGAACCGAGCCCGAGAAGATCCGCGATGCGCCAGCCGCCGCCTTCGGGCAGCGTGCGCTCGCCCTGCGCGAGCGCGTCACGCAAGCGACGGATCGCGGCGTCGACATGGCCCGACGCGTACTCGGACATCGCGAGATTCTGCTGCGTGATGTTCCATAGCGACGCGTGTGCGGGTCGCGACGGATCGAGCATCGCGACAGCCTCGCCGAGCAGCTCGCGCGCCTGCTCCTGCTCGCCGTCCAGCGTGATCGCGAGGATGCGCAGCAGGTTCGCGCGCACCTCGGGGGCGACGTCGAGCCCGCGCGAGAGTTCGATCGCACGCCGCAGCGGCGCGCGCGCGCCCTCGTAGTCGCGCATCGACACGAACGCGGTGCCGATCGTGCCGAGCAGCTCCATCATGATGCGCGGCTCGGTCGCGAGCTCGCGCTCGATCTGCGGCGGGGCGAGCGCGAGCACCTCGTTGGCGGCCGGCACGCGACCGTGGTGCAGGGCCGGATCGGCCGACTTGAACAGGCCGACCATGAAGCTGCTCACGCGCCGCGCGGTCTCGGCCTCGCGCTCGGCGCGCTGGCGCTCCTGGTCGAGGTTCCACACGAACGCGACGGCCATCGCGACGAGCAGCAGCGACGTCGCGACGGAAGCCAGCGTCGCGACGCGGTGGCGCCGCACGACGCGCGCGACGCGATACGCCCACGCGCCGTTCGACGCGGCGACCGGCCGGTTCGCGAGCAGCGCACGCAGGTCGGCCGCGAGCGCATCGACACCGGTGTAGCGCCGCGCCGGATCGTCGTCGGTGGCGCGCGCGAGGATCGCCGCGACGTCGCCGCGATCGCGGCGCGCCACGCCGTCGCCGAGTAGCGCGACAAGCAGGCGGCCGAGCTGGTAGACATCCTGGGCGACGCCGGCGGGATCGCCGCGATGCTGCTCGGGGCTCGCGTAGCCGGGCGTAGCCGCGCGGCGCGCGGGATCGTCGCTGGCGTCGTCGAGCGCCGCGGCGATGCCGAAGTCGAGCAGGCGCGGCACGCCGTCGGCGTCGACGAGAATATTGGACGGTTTGATGTCGCGATGCACGACGAGTCGCGCGTGCGCGTAGCCGACCGCCGAGCAGACCTCGAGCACGAGCGCAATGCGTGCATGCGCATCGAGCCCGCGCGACTCGCACCAGCGGTCGATGCGCTGGCCTTCGACGTGGTCCATCGCGAACCACAGCGTGCCGTCGTCGTTGCGGCCGCCGTCGAGCAGGCGCGCGATGTTCGGATGGCGCAGGCGCGCGAGCAGGCGCCGCTCGCGCTCGAGCAGCACCCCGGCCACGCCCGGATCGGCCTCGGGTGCGATGAGCTTGAGCGCGACCTGTTGCTCGAACGCGCCGTCGGCGCGCTCGGCGAGGTAGACCACGCCGAGGCCGCCCTGCCCGATCAGCCGCACCACGCGGAACGGCCCGACCAGCGTGCCGGCCGCGAGCGCGGGCATGTGCTCGGCGAGCATCGTCGAGACGAGCCGGCTGCGCAGCGCGCCGCCCGGTTCGAATGTCAGCGTGGTCACGGCGCTTCCAGCGTGTGCGCGAGGCGATCGCGCGCCTGCGCCCATAGCCATTGCACGGTGCGCAGCGGGATGTCGACGGCCTCGGCGGTCTCGGGCTCGGTCATGCCGGCGAAGAACCGGCACTCGACGACGCGCACCATCGCCTCGTTCTCGCCGGCGAGGCGTTCGAGTGCCTGGTCGAGCGCGAGGAAGCGGTTGGCCTCCTCGCCGAGTTCGCGGTCGACCACCTCGAGGTCCATGCGCGTGTGTGCGCCTCCGCGCTTGGAGGTCGCGCGTTCGCGCGCATAGGCACAGATGACCTGGCGCATGATCTTCGCGGTCAGAGCGAAGAAATGCCGGCGATCCTGCGGCACTGCGTCGCCGGCATCGGCCATGCGCAGGTACCACTCGTTGACGAGGCCGGTCGTGTTGAGCGTCGGCATCGTCGCGCCCTGCGCGAGCTGGCGCCGCGCGAGGCGCTTGATGTCCCCGTAGGTTCGCCGCAGCAGCCGGCTCCACGCGTCGCGCTCGCCGTCGCGCGCCTGGTCGAGCAAGCGGGTGATCTCTTCGGGGGTTTCCAACACCTGTCCGCCTGGCGGCACCGGCGGGCATAGTGATATGAGCTTCCCCCGCGCGTCCACCACGTCGCCGTCGACATGCGCGACACACGCCTCGACCACGCGCGGCGCGACGCGCGCGGTGCCGTCCCTGGCACGCGCGCGCGTGGCGTGCGCCATCCTCACCGCGACGCCGAGCAGGTACCCGGCAATGCCGCGCCGATACGCAGGTTGTCGAGGAAGAAACCCGCTTCCTGGTAGGCGGGATCGGTACTCAGGCGCCAGCGCAGGCGCACGTCCTGGCCCGCGTAGGCGGCGAGATCGTGAGCAACCTCGACGAACTGGCCGGCCGCGAAACCCGTCGACGTGCCGTTGAAGGCGCCCTGCGATGCCGCGTAGCCGCAGGCGTTGACGGGCGGATCCTGGGTCTGCGCGAAGCTCGAGGGGTAGCCGCCTTCGGGCGCGATCGACGTCCACGTCGCGCCGTCGTCGGTCGAGATCTCCACGACCACGCCGTCCCACTCCGTCTCGAGCTGGTAGCGCGCCGCGTAGCGCAGCAGCGGCGCACCGGGCGCGAGGCGCAGCGTCGGCGTCGTGATCGCGGCGCAGGTATCCGACGGATACGCCGAACCCGCCGCGCTGCGGTAGGCGAAGCTGCCGTTCGAGGCGGCCGCGTTGGTGATCGACCAGGGCCACTGCGACGCGAGCGTGGCGCGCGTGTCGACGTCGTCGACCCAGGTGCCGAAGCCGGTGTCGTCATCACCCGCCGGCGTCGCGCCGACTACGTAGGAACGCGAGGTGTTGCCGGCACCGTCGAACGCTTCCACCTGGTAGTACACCGGCACGCCGTGGTCGACCTCGGTGTCGGTGAACGTCGCGTCGTCGCTCGTGCCGACGACCGTCGCCGACGTGAACAACGGCGAGGTGTCGCGCAGCACGCGGTAGCCGACCGTCTCGCCCGGGCAGGTCGCGAGCGCGGGCTGCCAGGCGAGGTCGACCGCACACACTGCATGGCGCGCATCGGCGACGACGAGCGAGCCGCGCACGAAGTCGAGCGACATCGAGCACGCATCGGCCGAGACCACGTCGACACAGGGTTCGGACAGCGGACCTTCGACGCCATCGCGCACCGCGCGCATGCGGTAGGCGTAGGTGCTGCCGCCCTGGCTGCGCGCGTCGACGACCTCTGCACTCGCAGCGTGGCCAACGAAACGGAAGCGCGCACGGTCGGCTGTCGCGCAGGTCCCGTCTGCACGGTAGAGCTGGTAGCTGCTCGCACCGGCCACGTCCGCGGCGGCGACGCGCACGCCGGCGTCGCCGTTGCCGGCGAGTGCGAGTGCGGCGGGTGCGGCGGCGCCGATCGCTTCGTCGGCCGCGAAGCCGTCGGTGAACAGGCGGTCGCCGAGCACGCCCATGCGCGCGCCGACGACGAGGGCGTAGCCCTGGCGATGGCTGGTCGGTCGACCGTTGCCGGGCACCGCATGGGCATCGACGCGCACGCGCCAGCGTCCCGCCGCGGGCGTGACCACGCGCACGTGCTCGACCGTGTTGATGCGGTCGGCGGTGGTGCCCGGACGCGACTGGCCGCCGAAGAAATCGTTGCCGCGGAAGGTCTGGCCCGACGGCGACACGACGACCAGGTCGAGGTCGTTGACGAGTGTCGGGCTCGCCCCGAGCGCGGCCTCGGCATCGAACCACGCGAGCGTCGCACGCAGTTCCTCGCCCGCAGCGATGTCGAGTTCGAACGTGTCGCTGTCGCTCGTCTCGAGGCCGGCGCCGTTCTCGCGCACCCAGTGCCGCATGCCGCGCGTGCCGCCCTCGAAGTAGGCGCTGTTGTCGAGCCACAGACGGCCCCAACCGACGTTGTGGCTGGGCCAGTTGGTCGAGATCGGTGCGGTGCCGTTGAGCAGCGCGGCCTTGAGCAGCACGCCGGGCGGCTCGAAGCGCTCGCCGGGCACGGCGCGGCCGCGCGGATACCAGCCGTCGCTGAAGTACTGGCGCAGCAGCGCCGCGCCGCCCGAGACGGTCGGTGTCGCCATCGAGGTGCCGCTGAGCGCCTGCAGCAGCGGCGGCTGCACCGTGGCGCCGTTGTCGTCGTTGCCGAGTGCCGAGCGGATCATCTCGCCGGGCGCCATGATGTCGGGCTTGCGGCGGCCGTCCTCGGTCGGTCCGCGGCTCGAGAACGACGACGTCGTGGAGAGGTTGCCGTGGCGTGTCGAGCCGACGGTGAGCACGTTTTTCGCGTTGCCGGGCGAACCCGTCGTGGTCGGTCCCGAACCGGAGTTGCCGGCGGCGACGACCGTGAGCATGTCTTCGCCGAGCCACGCGGAGGCGTCGGCACGCTGGTCGTGGCCGATGTAGTAGCCCGTGCTGTTGGAGCCCCAACTGTTGCTGTGGATGCCGGCACCGCCCGCGTACGCCTGCGCGAGCGTCGCGCCGTAGTCGGTGATGCTGAGGCAGCCCGTGGTGTCGTCGCCGAAATCCTGGAACAGGATCTGCGCACCGGGCGCCATGCCGTCGCCGTCGTCGTGGCGCACGACGCCGGGCGACGCGAACGGCGGCGCGTCACCGGCGACGGTGCCACTGACATGCGTGCCGTGATAGCGAATGAACCCGCCGCAGAACGCGTTGTTGTCGTACGCGGTCGCGCCAGGCTGGACCCAGTAGGCATAGACCTTGCGGTCCGGATACGTGGCGCCGATGGCGGGCGGGACCGGCGCGGGGGCGTCGGCGTCGGTGACCGCGACATTCGCACCGCTGCCGACATCGAGCCCGGTGAACCAGGCCTCGTTGCGGTCGAGGCCCGAGTCGGCGATCGCGACGATCTGGCCGTGCCCGGTCAGGCCGCGGCGCCACCACGTCGCGCGCGCGGGATCGAGTGCGCCGCAGTTGCCGTCCGTGTCGGGCGACGCGCACGAGGCCTGGTTGGACTGGATCGGCCCTGCAGAGTCGAGGTTGCCGAGGGTCGGGGCGAGATAGGGCTCGATCCAGGCGATGCCGTCGACGCCCGAGGCCGCGACGAGCAGCGCGCGCAGGTCTGCTGCGTGCACCGCGACGCGGAACGATGGCAGGTCGAGTGCGGTGGCACGCGCGAGCACGCCGGCGCGTACGCCCGTCGCGCGCAGCGCGTCGACGAGCCTCTCGAGCGGTTCGCCGCGGAAACCGTGGATCTCCAGTTCGACGTCGGCCGACGGCGCGTGGCGCGCGGCGACGCTGCCGTCGAGCAGGCCGCGCGCGAGCTTGAAGCCCGCATCGTAGGCACCGCTCCAGCGCACCGCGGCGTCGGCACCGACGCGCGCGAGCGCGCCGGCATCGGCACGCACCTGGAAAGCATGGTTGGGCAGGTGGCCGACGATCGCCGCTCCAGCCTTCGCGATCGCGGCGCGGGCCTCGGCTTCGCGTCCCGGAGCGAACTGCACGATGCCGTAGCGTGCATCGGCGCGTACGGCGACCGGGGCACCGGTGAAGCGCAGGCGTTCGTGCAACGGATCGAACGCACCGGATTGCAGCAGCAACAGGCCCGGCTGCTCACGCAGCGCGGCGACCGCATCGGGCGCGACGGCATGGAAGGCGACATCGGAAGGCAACGGCGCCGCATGCACGCCGGCCGTGGCCAGGAGCACGGCCGTGGCGAGCGGACGCAGGACGAGGAAACGGGATTTCACGGGCATCGACTCCCGACCGGGCGTGCCGGCCATGCGCTAGGGGAAGCGCGCGCCGCCAGCGCGGCGCGCGGCGTGATCACGGGCCCGACGACGGGTCGGCGAGGTTCACGATCATGAGCAGCGACGCATCCGGCGCACCGGGCACGTTCTCGAGGTTGGTCGGCTCGGGGAACAGGCCGCAGTTCTCGGCATCGAACGAGACATAGGTCGGCGCGGTCTGGATGGCCTGGTTGAATCCGGGCCAGAATTCGCGGTTGAAGTCGGGCTTGACGATCTCGACAACCAGATCCTGCGTAGACGCGTCCGGGATCGTGCCGGTGACCGGGATGTTGAGCACGCGGCCCGAAGCCTCCTGGTTGACCGTGATCGTGTGCGAGCCGACCTGCACGAGGTTGGCGTAGGTGAGCTCGGCACCTTCGGCGATGCGGTAGAGGCGCACGTGGATCGGCACGCTGCTGTACGCGCGCATGACGCCGATGTCGACCGAGGCGACGTCGAGCCGGCCGTTGCGGCCGAAGTCGCCGTCGAGATCGAATCGGCGCAGCCAGCGCGTCTGCGTGATGCAGGCGACGCTGAGGCCGGAGGTGATCGTCTCGGTGTCGAGGTTCTGCGTCAGTGCGTTAGACAGGTCGCGCTCGAAGCCGGCCGAGAACAGCGGCACCGACTTGAGCGGGCAGTTCGCCGTACCGTCGAGTTCCACGGTATCGAGCGCGATCATGTTGCCCTTGCCGCCGCCGGCGAACGCCGAGTCGATGTCCATCGCTTCGGGCACGTGGTAGTGGAACGCGATGCGCCCGGTGCCCGACGCGGGCAGGTCGCCGATGGTGAAGCGGCGCCAGCCGCCGTACGGATAACCGAGCAGACCCGTCGCGTCGTCCTCGGTGCCCAGATCGGGATTGATGCTCAGCAAGGTGGTCGTGAAACCGCCGACGTCGTCGGGACCTTCGCCGACGTCGGTGCAGTCACCGCTGTCGTCCATGCACAGCCGCACGATCATGCGGTCCGCCCGCGCGCCCCAGATCGGCGCGAAATCGTAGAAGCCCTTGCGCGTCCAGAAGCCCAGGGTCGCGCCGGGCGCGAACGTGATCGGCGGCGTGATGAGCCAGTTGCTGAGCACGCCGGTGGCCGGACCGGTCGGTGGCGGCGTCAGGATCGAATGCGAGTAGAGGCTCGCGAACACGACCGAATGCGGCGTGCCCGCGTGCGCGTTGAACAGCAGGCCCTCGACGTTCGAATCGAGGTATTCGATTTTCTGCTCCCAGCGGAAGCCCTTGCCGGGCGTCATGAGATGGTCCCAGTCCTGCGGCTCGGTGCTCGTGTTGGGACGCAGCCAGCCGCCGTCCGTGAACAGCGACTCGGCGTGCTCGAACCCCTCGACGCATTCGCTCGACGTGGTGCCGGTCGGCATCTCGACGATCGTCGGCGCGCGGCCCGCGAAGGGCGATGACGTGGCGCCGGCCACGGCCGTGGTGGCGCAGGACAAGACCGCCAGGAGGGCGGTGCGCCGATAGGTCAACCTGCTCATGCTGTTCCCCGATGTGTGCGTGCCACGACAGTCCGCGCTGCCGCGTGCGTTCGTCGATGTCCCCGTGCGTCCCCGAACTCCGTGCGGATCGACCTCGTACGGAAGCAATAGACGGAACGGCGACGAATCCCGCAAGACGGGACGCACGCGGCACCGTGCGGGGTGCCTCGGGGTGGACGATGGGGATGGCAGGCCCTACGGCGCGCTGCGTACGAGCCGGTACATCATGGCCGGAAGCTGCCGGTCTGCAGCGGGACTACATCTCCGCGAGGCAGTCCTCGACGGTGTAGTCCTCGTCGTAGCCGTCGTACTCGGTGCAGATCTCGATCTGGCAGTCCTCGTCGCAGTCGTCCTCGTCGAGCGACTCCTCGGGACAGATGCCCTCGGCCGCGCAGGCGTCGTAGCCGGGGGAATCCTTCGCGCGCTCGGGATGGGCCTCGAGGAACGCCGCGCCGGCATCCACGGCGGCGGCGATGCGCTCGGTCGTGGCCGGGTGAGTCGATGCCCAGCTCACGTCGCCGTCGTCGAGGTCGTGCTCGTCGATGAGCCGGCGCATCGCCTCGGCGAACCACGCAGGTGATTCGCCGGCCGCGGCGAGCCGCTCGAACGCGAAGCGGTCGGCCTCGTCCTCGAAGCCACGCGAGTAGTGGCTCTGCACGAGCATGGTCGGCACCGCGACGACGATCGTGCCGGCCGAGCTCACGTCGCCCGCGAACAGGCCTGCGGCGACCGCGACGAACGAACTGCGCAAGGCCTGGCGCAGCGCATGGCGATGCTCCTGGTGGCCGAGTTCATGGGCCATGATCGCGTCGAACTCGCGATCGTCCTGCAACGCGTTCACGAGATCGTCGGTGACGACGACGGTGCCGCCCGGGATCGCGAGCGCGTTCGCGCCGATCGCTTCGGCGTGGCGGAATTCGAGTCGGTAGCCCTGCCCGCCCGGCATCGTCGCGGCGAGTTTGGCGAAGCGCGCGCTGAGCTCATCACGTCGCGCCTGTTCGAGCTGCGTCGGCCGGAAGCCGAAGAACCGATCGAGCTGGTCGAGCACCTGGTTGCCGAGCGCGGCCTCGACGGTCGGCGGCATCTGATCGGTGATGCGGTCGGCGAGCCATGGCACGCCCCATGTGAACGCCGCGAAGAGGCTCACGACGCAGATCACGAGCGACACGGCGACGGCGTAGGCGTGGCCTTCGAGGCGATCGACGAGACGCTGCAGGCGATCCTCGGTCGGGAACCAGGCGTCGAGCGCAGGTGCATCGTCGACGAGCGCGCGCGCGCCGTCGGGGAACACGATCGTGCGCGGCGTGCGCGCAAGACGCGAGGTGATGCGCAGGTCGCGCAAGGACTCGTCGCGCGCGATGCCGTCGCCGTCGACGCGCAGGCGGCCGCCGGCATCGAGCGACAGCACGACCGCGTGCTCGCGACTCGTCGCGCCGTCGAACAGGCGGGCGGCGATCGTACTCACAGCGACACGTCGATGTCGAAGAAGCCGTCGACCTCGGCGGCGGTCGCACCGACGTCACCCGCACGCTCGGCGCGCATGTCCTGCAGGTCGTCGGCGGCGTAGAGGCTCGTGCACTCGGCGCGGTAACGCGCCATGCGCACCTTCGCCCACGGGATCAGCAGGCCGGCGCTGGCGAGGATGCCGACCGTGTTGCCGGTGTAGAGCCACAGCAGGCGACCGCCCTTGAGGCGCGACTGCAGGCGTCGCCCGTCGATCTCGACATGGTTGTAGACGAGGTTCGTGATCGCCGCGGCGAGGAAGATCCAGATCACGAAGTAGGAGCCGTACATGAGCACGAGCGCGACGCCGATGAGCCAGAACGGCGGCGGCTCGCCGGTGGCGCCACCAAGCGCGCCGTTGACGACGGCCATGCCCGCGAACACGAGCATCATGAGCAGGATCCAGCCCGTCACCGCGCCCCAGGCGATCAGGTACGGAATGTAGAAACGCCCCGGCGAGAGCAGGAAGCGGAACCAGCTGCCGCCGTAGCGGTGCTGCTCGACGAGGAACTGCTTCTGCTTGCCCTGGATCCACGGGTACAGCATGCCGAGCGTCAGCACGAGCGGGATCAGCATGACGAGGAAGCGGATGTAGGCCTCGCCGTAATCGGGCACGAAGCGGAAGCTCAGGCCGCGCCACGACGAGTAGCGCGCGCGGAACGCCGCACCACGCACGATCAGCCACGGCGTCGCGAACAGGATCACGACGATCAGCACGACCTGCCAGAACAGGCTGAAATGGCTCGCGAGCACGTACGAACCGAACAGCACGAACGCGACGATGCGGCCCTTGAGGATCGGCCACGGCTTGGCGAGGTACTCGAACGGCACGCCGGCGAGGCGCGTGTTGCCGTAGAAGTAGCGCTGCGTGCGCACGCGCGCCCATGCCGAGTACAGGCCGAGCGTGACGATGCTCAGCGCGAGGTTGACGATCCAGATGCGGAAGTACTCGCCCGCACGCCCGTCGAACGTGAAGGGATGCTCGACCAGCACGGGTGCCGGCGGACGGACCTGCCAGGCGGGCACGTCGACGAGCGGCGGCGGAGGTGGCGGCGGCGGGGGCAACGGCGGCGGGGGCGCCAGGACATCCTGTGACATGCGGTTTCCGTTCCGGCCGACGACGCCGTGCCGCTAGTCTACGCGACGCACGCGACCTCGCGCACCGCTTCGGACGGCTTCGCACGTGCACTCGTGACGGTCTCGAGACGACCGAGCATCAGCGATGCCGCACGCTCGGCGATCATCATCGTCGGCGCATTGGTGTTGCCGCCCGGAAGCTCCGGCATGATCGAGGCATCGACGACCCGCAGGCCGGCGACACCGTGCACGCGCAGCTCGGCATCGACGACCGCATCGTCGTCGCGGCCCATGCGGCAGGTGCCGATCGGGTGGTAGATCGTCTCGGCCTTTCGGCGCACGAAGGCCTCGATGGCGCGCTCGTCGCGCACGTCGGCGCCCGGGAAGATCTCGTCGGCGCGGTACGCGTCGAACGGTGCCTGCGCGAAGATCTCGCGCGACAGGCGCACGCCCTCGATCATCATGCGCAGGTCGTGCCCCTCGGCGTCACCGAGATAGTTGGCGTGGATCGCGACCGGCTGCGAAGGATCGGCAGAGGCCAGGCGCAGGCGGCCGCGGCTCTTCGGGCGCAGCGCGCAGGCGTGCACGGTGAAGCCGTCGCCCGGCAGGCGGTTGCGGCCGTGGTCGTCGAGCAGCGCGGGCACGAAGTGGAACTGCAGGTCGCAGCGTTCGTCCGGCGCGAAGCGGCTGCGCACGAAACCACCGCATTCGGCGATGTTCGAGGTGCCGATGCCGCGCCGGTGCAGCAGGAACTCGAGCGCGACCTTGACGTCGTTGGTGTGGTCGTAGCCGACCGCGCGCGAGCTGCGCGACAGTGTGCAGATGTCGAGGTGATCCTGCAGGTTGCCGCCGACGCCGGGCCGGTCGAGGCGCACGTCGATGCCGTGCGTGCGCAGCTCGTCGGCCGGGCCGATGCCCGACAGCATGAGCAGCTGCGGCGAGTTGAGCGCACCGCCGCACAGGATGACTTCGCCGGCCTCGGCGCGGCGCAGGCGGCCGCGCTGGCGGTAGTCGAGACCGACCGCGCGCGCGCCCGACAGCAGCACGCGCTGTGCGATCGCATGCGTGTGCACGGTCAGGTTGGCGCGGCCGCGCGCGCGCGAAAGGTACGCCGCCGATGCCGAGCATCTCGCGCCGTTGCGCTGGGTGACCTGGTACCAGCCGAAGCCGTCCTGCGTGGCCGCGTTGAAATCATCATTGCGCGCATGGCCCGCGGCGGCTGCAGCATCGATGAAGGCCTGCGAGAGTTCGTTGCGGTGGCGCAGGTCGGCGACGCCGAGCGGACCGCCGCTGCCGTGCCAGGCGTCGACGCCACGTTCGTTGTCCTCGGCGCGGCGGAACACCTCGAGCACGTTGGCCCAGCCCCAGCGCGCGTCGCCGGTCGCCTCGGCCCAGGCGTCGTAGTCACCCGGCACGCCGCGCACGTAGCACATCGCGTTGATCGAGCTCGAGCCGCCGAGCACCTTGCCGCGCGGCCACCACAGGCGACGCCCGCCGAGATGCGGCTCGGGCTCGGTCGTGTAGTTCCAGTTGATGCGACGGTTGGTGGCCAGCTTGGCCAGGCCGGCAGGCATGTGGATGAACGGGTGCCAGTCGCTGCCGCCGGCTTCGAGAAGCAGCACGCGTTTCGACGGATCGGCGCTGAGACGCTCGGCGAGCACGCAGCCCGCGGAGCCCGCGCCGACGATCACGTAGTCGTACGTCATGGTTCCACAACGGATCGATGATCCGCAGGAGGCTAGTCGTGGAACCTAGAGCAGATGCTCCATCACGAATGCTCGAGCACCTCGACCGCGTCGCCGACACGCAGCGTGCCGGTGCCGCGCGGGATGAGGTTCTGCCCGAACGTGACGCCGTCCGGCGAACGCCGGTAGCCGATCAGCGTGCGCAACGGCTCGCCGCCCGGATCGAGCTCGCCACGCGTGAAATCGACCGTGGTCAGCACGCAGCGCGCGCACGGCTTGACCACGTCGAAGGCGATGCCGCCGATGCGCACGCGCCGCCAGCCATCCTCGGCATGCGGGTCCGTACCCGCGACGACGAGGTTCGGGCGGAAGCGCAGCATCGGCACCGGTGTGGCGAGCTTCGCATTGAGTGCGTCGAGCGCAGCCTGCGAGATCAGCAGCAGCGGAAAGCCATCGGCGAAGCTGACGACATCGCCGTCTCGGCCGAACGCAGGATCGACGGGACGGTGCGCCGCCTCGTCCATGTAGGCGAAATGCGCGGGGCGGCCGAGCACCTCGCTGATCCAGGCGTCGGCCGACGGGTCGGCCGCGCGTGCATCGACGGTGCTGCCCCACACCGTCGCCGTGCGACGCGCCGTGGCGTCGGCATGCGCACGCACGACGAGAGCGGGCATGCCCGGCGCCTCGACGCTGACGCCGCCGTCGACCTCGTGCGTGCGGACCAGCGTCATGCGCGGATGCTTGCGCGCCGACAGCAGGCCGCCGTGTTCGTCGACGACCATCCAGCGGCGGTCGCCGACGAGGCCGCGCGGCTCGACGACCGCTTCGGTGGGCGCGAGCGCGGCGCAGGACTTGATCGGGAACACGTGCAGCGCGGACAGCGTCGGTGTCATCGCGACCGCCTCGGCTGCACGAGTGGACTGCGCATCCGGATCACGCCTGCGCCTCCGCCCGCGTGCGGGCCGCGGGAAGCTTGAGCTGCTCCCGCCACAGCCCGAAGGCGCTGAGTCCGAACAAACACGCGATGAACATGCCGACGCCGAACACCGCCTGGCTGCCGAACGCCGACACGAACTTGTGCACCCACACGAAGGTGAGGTCGCCACCGCGGTAGACCACCGTATCGATCGCGGCACCGGCCTTGTAGCGCCACTCGCGCGCGACCTGCGTGTAGATGGTCTCGCGTGCGGGCTTGTGCAGGCAGAACTCACCACTGCGCGTGACGATCTGCACGACCGCGACGAGGAACGGCAGCGGCGACGCGGCGAGCGCGGCGTAGCCGAGGAAGATCGCGAGCGGCGGCAGCAGCAGCGCCGGCTTGACGCCATAGCGCGACAGCAGCCAGCGCGTGATGAACACCTGCACGAACAGGGTCAGCGCGTTGATCGCGAGATCGATGTTGGCGTAGAACGCGGTCGCGCCGGCCGCATCGGGATAGGCGATGCGCACGATCGCGGCCTGCTCGTTGTAGAGCAGCGTGCCGACGCCGACGCCGAACAGGACCACGCAGGCCATCCAGCGCAGCAGCGGCTCGCGTGCGATCAGCGTGAGGCCCGCGAACACGCCGCCGCCCATCGGTGCTTCGGTCGCGCGATCGCCGCGCGCCTGCTCGCGCTCGACCGCCCAGCGGCGCAGGCGCATCTGGCAGACGAGGCAGAGGATCAGGAACGTCGCCGCGACCAGCATGAGGTTGGCGATGCCGACGCGCTCGACCAGCGAGCGCGTGATCAGCGGACCGAGGAACGCACCGATCGTGCCCGCCGCACCGATGTAGCCGAAGTACGCGCGCGCCTCGGTGTTCTCGAACACGTCGGCCATGAAGCTCCAGAACACCGCGACCGCGAACAGGTTGAACACCGCGATCCAGATGAAGAAGGCCATGCCGCGCCCCGGCATGCCGCTGTCGAAGGCGAGGTAGAACAGCAGCAGCGTGACGATGAAGAACAGGTAGACCGCGGGCAGGAACACGCGACGCGGGAATCGGCTCACGAGCATGCCGTAGGCCGGCTGCAGCAGCAGCATGACCACGAACGTGCACGTGAACAGCATCTGCAGCGTGAACTGGCTGGCCGACAGGCCGTGCCGCGCGAAGAAGTCGATGATCCACGGCGGGAACACCGCGTGCACGTCGGCCGAGGCGCCCATCGCCTCGCGCACGGGGCGGAGCACGTAGTAGCCGCTCAGCAGGCAGAAGAAATACAGGAACGCCCAGATCAGCGGTGGCGAGCTGCGCAGTGCGGCGCGGAAGCGCCCCAGGCTGGCGGCCGACTTGGCAACGTGGTTCATCCGGCTTCCGGCGGGGACGGGCGGCGTCGCGCGCACGGTACCGACCCGGCGCGCGGTCCGCAATCGCGGCGTGGCATGCTGGCACCCGCGCCGGTCATCATCGCCCGGCAGTCGCGCGCCGACACCGATGCGTCATGCGCGCACGCGATGCTCCCGCCACCATGGACTCCGATGACGCTTCGATACCACCCGGCACACGCGGCGCACGACGCCGTCCTCGAGCATGCGTCCAGCGCGCCGTGCGTCGCCGTGTCAGCACCTCGTCGAACGTGGCAAAACGACGCACATCGACACATGCGTGGAGCCTGACCGATGCTGCGCACGACACTGCTGTTCGTGGCCACGGCGGTCGCCGAGATCGTCGGCTGCTACCTGCCCTACCTGTGGCTGCGCAAGGGCGCGGGCGCCTGGGTGCTGCTGCCTGCGGCGCTCGCGCTGGCCGCGTTCGTGTGGCTGCTGTCGCTGCATCCGCAGGTCGCGCCGGGCCGGGTTTACGCGGCCTACGGCGGCATCTATGTTGCGGTCGCACTTGCATGGCTGTGGCTGATCGATAGCGTTCGGCCCAGTCCGTGGGACCTCGCCGGCGTCGCCGTGATCCTGATCGGTGCCGGCATCATCGTGTTCGCCCCACGCCAATTCTGATCCGGAGGAACGCCATGACGATCGAGACCATTTCCGAGCAGCGCTGCCACGGCGGCGTGCAGGGCTTCTACAAGCACACCTCGAAGGTGACCGGCGGCACGATGAAGTTCGGCGTGTACCGCCCGCCGCTCGTCGCGGGCGAGAACGCACCGGTGCTGTACTACCTCGCCGGGCTGACCTGCACCGAGGAGACGTTCGTCATCAAGGCCGGTGCACAGCGTCTCGCCGCCGAACTCGGCCTCATCCTCGTCACGCCCGACACGAGCCCGCGTGACACCGGCATCGAAGGTGCGACAGGCGACTGGGAGTTCGGCGAGGCCGCCGGCTTCTACCTCGATGCTACGACGCCGGGCTTTGCCGACCGCTTCCGCATGTACAGCTACGTGACGAAGGAACTGCCGGACGTGCTCGCGGCGAACTTCGCCGAGGCCGATCTCGACCGCGAAGGCATCTTCGGTCATTCGATGGGCGGCCACGGCGCGCTCACCATCGCGCTCAAGAACGCCGATCGTTACCGCTCGGTGTCGGCGTTCGCGCCGATCGTCGCGCCGAGCCAGGTGCCGTGGGGCCAGAAGGCGCTGCCACGCTACCTCGGCGACGATGTGAAGACCTGGCGCCCGTACGACGCCGTCGCGCTGCTGGAGGACGGCCACACCTTCCCCGACACGATCCTCGTCGACCAGGGCTATGCCGACAAATTCCTCGAGCCGCAGCTGCAGCACTGGCGTCTCGACGCGGCTGCGCGTGCGGCAGGCCAGGCGCTGACGCTGCGCGTCCACGCCGGCTACGATCACAGCTACTACTTCATCCAGACGTTCATCGAGGACCATCTCGTCCACCACGCGGCGTCGCTGCGCGGCTGAGACGTCGCGGGTCGGTGCGCGGAAGCATTCCGCGCACCGGCTGCCTCTTCGCGTCGACATCAGCCGACGCCGACGCCAGCCCCGGCCCGTCACGACCGCCATGGCCGGACGTTCCGCCAGGATCACGGATCCGCCGTCCGATGCGACGACAGCGGTACCCGGCGTCTGCGGGACCGCTACGGCGTGACGCCGGCGATCGCCGGCAGCTTCCGCTCGTCGTTGCCGCACGACGCGGCATCGCCACAGTCCGCAGCCTGCACGCGCGCGATCGCCGCCGTGGCGCAGCTTTCGACGGTCGTGTCGCCACCGCCGGCGAGGATGCAACGGCGCACGTCCGCCGAAGGCCATGCGCCGTTTCGCGCTGCACCGGCGAGGATGCGCGGATCGCCGTCGAGGCGGCGCACCGCCGAAACCAGCGCCTCGCGATGACGAGGCTGCAACGAACTGTAGCCTGCGGCCGCGAGCACGAGCATGCGGTTGGTGTCGTCGGCGAGGTGCTGCGCGGCCTCCGCATCGGTGCGTGGCTGCGCACCGTCCAACGAAGGCTCGCCGAGGATCCCTGCGGCCTCGACGACACGTGCGGCGGCGGCATCGAGCGGCGTCTCGAACCGCTCCAGCATGACCCAGACCGTGCCGATGGCGCCGGCGACGACACCCGCGAGCAGCGCGGGTACGGCGACGAGGGTGAACTGCATCGACGTGCGCATGATCTGCCTCCTTGTCGGTTCCCTGTCGCCCGACCCTAGCAGATCCCAGGCGTGCGTACCCGGCACGCGTCCACGGCACTCAACCGCGCGGCGACACCCACATCGTGATGTCGGCATCGAACACGAGCGTGCCCTGTGCATCGTGCACGTCGACGTGCGCGATCACGTCGCGGCCGGGCCCGGCTTCGAGCATCGGCACGCCGGCCGTCGCGACGAGGCGACCGCGCGCCTTGGCGAGGTAGCGCACGGCCATGCCCTTGGGGATCCAGCGCATCGCGTCGGGGATCGTCGCGTCGGTGGCGAGGCCGCCGGCGAGTTCGGCGGCGTTGCACAGCGCGATCGCGTGTACGGTGCCGATGTGGTTGCGGATCGCGCGGCGCTCGCGCAGCGACACCACGCAGGTGCACGGCGCGAGCCGCTCGATGGTCGGACGGATCGAGGCGAAGTACGGCGCCTGCACGCAGACCAGGCGCGAGAACAGCCAGCGCCCCGCGGCCGAACCGCCGAAGCGTTCGAACTGCCGCAGGGCGCGCGAGGCCATGCTCAGGCCACGTTGCGCAGCGTGGCCGGCGTACCGCCGCCCTGGCCGCGCTTGCCGGCTGATCGCAGCTCGGCCGGATCGAAGTCGTCGACCGAGATGAACTCGAAGGTCGCCGCTCGCACGCGTGCGAGCAGTTCACGCTCGCCCTTCGAGAGCACGCCCTTGTCTTCGGCCGAGGCGAGCTGCGCGTCGTAGTCGAGGCCTTCGAGCTCGCCGGACTTGAGCGCCTTGAGGAACTTGCGCTCCACCGGCTCGGCCGCGATCACGTCGGGCAGCAGCGCGTTCATGCGGCCGATCGGATTGTTCGCGGTCGGCGACAGGTAGGCCCAGTCGGTCAGGCGCGAACGCGCCTCGTTCGGCGCCGTGAGGATCGCGGCGACACGACGGCCGAGGCGATCCGACGGCGGCACCTCGCGGCGACCGAGCGGGAACACCAGCGCGCGCAGCAGCCACGCGACCGGACGCACCGGGAAGTTGCGGATCACGCCGTCGAGCGCCATCTGCATGCGCCACACGCACTCGTGGAACGCCCACGCGAGCAGCGGCTGGTCGGAGACCGGGCGGCCTTCGTCCTCGTAGTGCTTGAGCATGCTCGACGCGATGTAGAGGTGCGAGAGCACGTCGCCGAGGCGCGCCGAGATCTTCTCCTTGAACTTGAGCTTGCCGCCGAGGACGAGCATCGAGGTGTCGGCGACCAGCGCGAGCGCGGCCGAGTAGCGGTTGAGCTTGCGGTAGAAGCGGCGCGTGTAGGCATCGCCCGGTGCACCGCCGATCTTCGCGTGGGTGACGCCGAGCACGAGGCTGCGCGCGGCATTCGAGATGCCGAAACCGACGTGCTTGAACAGCACGCGGTCGAACGCGCGCAGGCGCGTGGAATAGTCGGGGATCGCCGCGGCCTGCATCTCCTCGAGCACGTAAGGATGGCAGCGGATCGCACCCTGGCCGAAGATCATGAGGCTGCGCGTCATGATGTTGGCGCCTTCCACCGTGATCATGATCGGCACACCCTGCCAGGCGCGGCCGAGGTAGTTGCCCGGGCCGAGGATCACGCCCTTGCCGCCGTGCACGTCCATCGCATCCTTGCAGACCTCGCGCGCCCATTCGGTCGCGTGGTACTTGGCGATCGCCGACGGCACCGCCGGACGCTCGCCGCGATCGACCGCCGCCGCCGTCGCACGCGACAGCGCCGCGGTCGCGTAGGTGTAGCCGCCGATGCGCGCGAGCGCTTCCTCGACACCTTCGAAACGACCGATCGCGAGGCCGAACTGCTTGCGCATGCGCGCATAGGCACCGGTCGCGGCGACCGCGGCGCGACCGCCACCGGTCGCACTCGACGGCAGCGAGATCGCGCGGCCGACGGACAGGCACTCGACCAGCATGCGCCAGCCCTGCCCGGCCATCTCGGGACCGCCGATGAGCTGCGACAGCGGCACGAACACGTCCTTGCCGCGCACGGGACCGTTCTGGAACGGCACGTTGAGCGGGAAGTGGCGACGACCGATCTCGAGGCCGTCGGTGTCGCGCGGAATCAGCGCGAGCGTGATGCCGAGGTCCTTGTCGTCGCCGAGCAGGCCATCGGGGTCATACATGCGGAACGCGAGGCCGACGATCGTCGCGACCGGCGCGAGCGTGATGTAGCGCTTGTCGAACGTGAGGCGCACGCCGAGCACGTTGGCGCCCTGCCACTCGCCCTTGCAGACGATGCCGAAGTCGGGAATCGAGGTCGCATCCGAGCCCGCGTACGGACCGGTCAGCGCGAAGCACGGGATCTCGCGGCCGTCGGCGAGGCGCGGCAGGTAGTGGTTCTTCTGGTCGTCGGTGCCGTAGTGCAGCAGCAGCTCGGCCGGGCCGAGCGAGTTCGGCACCGCGACCGTCGAGGACACGGTCGCCGACATGCTCGCGATCTTCTGCAGCACGGCCGAATGCGCGAGCGCCGAGAAGCCGAGGCCGCCGTACTGCTTCGGGATGATCATGCCGAAGAAGCGGTTGGCCTTGAGGTACTCCCACATCTCGGGCGGGAGGTCGGCGAGTTCGTGCGTGATCTGCCACTCGTCGATGCGCGAGCACAGGCCTTCGACCTCGTTGTCGAGGAACGCCTGCTCCTCGATGCTGAGCTGCGGGCGCGGCTGCGCGTGCAGTTCCTTCCATGCGGGCTTGCCGCTGAAGAGCTGGCCTTCGAAACCGACCGTGCCGGCCTCGAGCGCGATCTGCTCGGTCGGCGACAGCTGCGGCGTGATCTTGCGGTAGATCGCCAGCAGCGGTGCGCTGATCTTCGCGCGGCGGAAGTCGACGAGGTTGAGCGGCACCGCGACGACCGCGAGCACGAGCAGCGGCAGCGCGATCGCGAGCCAGTGGCTGCCGACCGCGAGGCCTGCGCCGAGGATCGCGACGGCGGTGGCGATCGACCACACGCGCAGGCCGAGGCGGTGATAGGCCACCACGAGCGTGACCGCGAGCGCGGCGAGCAACGGGACCAGCTGGATCATGGGGTGACTCCTCTCTCGAAGCGGGCGGGCCTGCCGGTCACGCCGGCAAGGCCTGCAGGAAATCCATCACGTGGCGCGCGAACGCGGTGTTCTCGTCACCGGCGACCATGTGCGTGGCGCGAGGCACTTCTACATGCTTCGCATGGGGTACGAGCTCTAGAAACTCGGCGATCGTCGCGGGCGAGACGACATCGCTCGCCGCGCCCGTGACGAGCAGCACCGGGATCGCGAGCCGGCGCGCCGCGGCGAACAGGTCGCCCTGGTGACGTTCGGCATCCTCGGCGATCGGGCCGAGCATGCGCGGGTCCCAGTGCCAGCGCAGGCGCCCGTCGGACGATGGCGTGAGCAGGCCGCGCAGGCGCTCGGGCGACTTGCGCTCCGTGCGGTGCGGCAGGTAGCGCGCGACGGTCTCGGCGGCCTCTTCGAGATCGGCGAAACCGTCGGGATGCGCGCGCATGAAGCCGAGGATGCGCGCGACGCCGGCAGGCTCCCAACGCGGGGTCACGTCGACGAGCACGAGCGCACGGCACGGCGGCGCCTCGCCACCCGCCGCGGCGATGCCGACTAGACCGCCCATCGATGCGCCGACGACCACGGGCGGCGACGGCACGAGCGCGCACACGGCATGCAGATCGGCGACGAGCTGGTCGACGGCGTAGTCGCCGGACGCGAGGCGATCACTGTCGCCGTGACCGCGCGCGTCGTAGCTCAGCGCCTGCCAGCCCGCGGCCGGCAGGGCCTGCGCGACGCCGCGCCATGCAAGCCGCGTCTGGCCGAAGCCGTGCGCGAACACGACGGCGGGACGATCCGGATCGCCATGACGCTCGACCGCGAGCATCACGTCGTCGGCGGTCGCGACACGCGTGACGGTCGATGGCGAAGCGAAAGGGGTGTCGACGGCAACCATACGCATAAGTATGGTGATCAAGTCGTCGCCACGCAACGGGTTTTCCTGACGCGCCGCAACACGGCCCGATCTGGTCAGCCGCGGAGCCCTGCGGCACACTGGCGCCGATGACGGAACAGCCGCCACACAAGAACGAAGCGCGCGGTCGCCTGTCCGCGGCCGACTGGGAACAGGCGGCGCTCGACGCGATCGCCGAATCCGGTCTCGCCGCGGTCGCCGTCGAGGCGCTCGCACGCACCCTCGGCGTCACCAAGGGCAGCTTCTACTGGCATTTCCCGACTCGCGAGGCGCTCATCAAGGCCGCGCTCGAACGCTGGGAGCGCCGCGACGAGGACGAGGTGCTCGGTCGCGTCGAGCCGATCGACGATCCACGCGAGCGCCTGCGCGACCTGTTCCGCCGCGTCAGCGGCGAGGCGCAGTCCCATGTCATCTACGGCGCGCTGCTGCAGGCCTCCGACCATCCGGTCGTGCAGCCGATGATCGAGCGCATCTCGGCCCGCCGCCTCGGCCTGCTCACGCTGGCTTATCGCCAGGCCGGTTTCGAACGCCGCGATGCCGCCCATCGCGCACGCCTCGCCTACACGGCGTACACGGGCTTCCTGCAGCTCAACCAGCGCCACGGCATGCCGCGCATGGACCAGGCCGAGTACGAGGCCTATGTCGATCACGTCATCGCGACGTTGATTCCGGGCTGAGGCCATCCGTACCACCACGACCCCGGTCGTGAGCACGGCGTACGAAGTGGCCGACGACGCGATCCGTCGCATGTAAACGTTTTCCCGCGAAAACGCGGCGAAATCAGCGCCTTGGCATGCTGCGCCCGACCTTGCCTTGACCCCGGTCGGCCGCTAGCGTCGCGCGCCATTGCCCCTTTTCCGCCGCGCGGCCCGGTTCGCGCCACGAGGATTCGATGCCTAGTTCGCTGGACGCCCTGAACCACTGGGTCGACGCTGTTGCCCGCCTCACCACGCCCGACGCGATCCACTGGTGCGACGGTTCCGAAGAAGAGAACGCGATGCTCGCCGCGCGCATGCGCGACAGCGGCGACTTCATCGCGCTGAACCCCGAGACCCACCCCGGCTGCCACCTGCACCGCTCGAGCCCGTCCGACGTCGCGCGCGTCGAGCACCTGACCTTCATCTGCACGCGCGATCCCGAGGACGCCGGCCCCAACAACCACTGGATGGCGCCGGACGAGGCGCACGCGAAGATGGACGCGCTGTTCGCAGGCTGCATGCACGGGCGCACGCTCTACGTGATCCCGTACTGCATGGGCCCGATCGACGCGCCGAACGCGCGCTGCGGCGTGGAGATCACCGACTCGCCGTACGTCGTCGCCAACATGCGCCTCATGACGCGCATGGGCGCGGCGGCACTCGCGCGCATCGAGCGCGAAGGACACTTCGTGAAGGGCCTGCATTCGACCGGCGAGCTCGATCCCGATCGCCGCTTCATCATGCATTTTCCCGAGGAACTCGCGATCCAGTCGTACGGCTCGGGCTACGGCGGCAATGCGCTGCTCGGCAAGAAGTGCCACGCGCTGCGCATCGGCTCGTGGCAGGCGCGCCAGGAAGGCTGGCTCGCCGAGCACATGCTCATCGTCGGCATCGAGAACCCGCAGGGCGAGACGCACTACGTCGCCGCGGCGTTCCCGTCGGCCTGCGGCAAGACCAACCTCGCGATGCTGATCCCGCCCGAGCGCTACCGCCGCGCCGGCTGGAAGGTGTGGACGGTCGGCGACGACATCTGCTGGATGACGCCGGGCCCCGACGGGCGCCTGTGGGCGATCAATCCCGAGGCCGGCTACTTCGGTGTCGCACCGGGCACCGGCAAGGGCACCAACCCGAATGCGCTCGCGATGCTCGATCGCGACACGATCTTCACCAACGTCGGCGTCACCGCCGACGGCCAGCCGTGGTGGGAAGGCCTCGACGACGGCACGCCCGCGAAGGACTGGCAGGGGCGCGATTTCGATCCCGCCAACGGCCCGGCCGCGCATGCGAATGCGCGCTTCACCGTGTCCGCGAAGCAGTGCCCGAGCTGGTCGCCGCGCGCCGAGGATCCGCAGGGCGTGCCGATCAGCGCGATCGTGTTCGGCGGCCGTCGTCCGTCACTCGTGCCGCTCGTGATCGAGGCGCGCGACTGGACCCACGGCGTGCTCGTCGGCGCCGCGATGGGCTCGGAGACGACCGCCGCCGCGACCGGCGCGGTCGGCGTGCTGCGCCGCGACTCGATGGCGATGAAGCCGTTCTGCGGCTACAACTTCGCGGACTACTTCGCGCACTGGCTGTCGTTCGACAAGGCCGGCGCGAAGCTGCCGAAGATCTTCCACGTCAACTGGTTCCGCAAGAGTGCCGACGGCCGCTTCACGTGGCCGGGCTTCGGCGAGAACCTGCGCGTGCTCGAGTGGATCGTGGGCCGCTGCGCGGGCACGCGCAGCGCGCAGGAGACACCGATCGGCCTGCTGCCGCGTGCGACGGACCTCGACGTGGAAGGCCTCGACCTCGCCGCGTCCGACCTCGCCATGCTGCTCGACGTCGATCTCGCCGGCTGGCAGGACGAACTCGCCGGCATCGGCGAGTACCTCGACACGTTCGGCCCGCGCCTGCCGGCCGCGCTGCGCCGTGAACAGCAGCGCGTCGCCGCCGCACTCGACGAGGAAACCCGCCCGCGCGCGCGCGTCGCGACCGGCTGAAGCCGGTCGACGAGACAGGCCTTAAACCCCGGGCCGCTTCCGTGCATCGGAAGTGGCACCATGAGTACCGCCTGTCTCGCCATGCCGCTGCCGACGATGAACCAGGTCGCGCGCCCCGAATCCGACGACGTCGAGCTCGTCCGCCGCGCTGCGGCCGGCGAGATGCGCGCGTTCGAGGCCCTCTACCGACGCCACGCGGGACGCGTGCACGGCGCCGTCTGGCGCCTGTCGGGGATGAACGAGGCGCGCGCCGAGGAGCTCACCCAGGAAGCGTTCGTGCGCGCCTGGCAGAAGCTCGACAGCTTCCGCTTCGAGAGCGCGTTCACGACGTGGCTGCATCGCCTCGCGGTCAACGTCGCGCTGATGGAACTGCGCAGCCGCGATCCCGAGGACACCGTCGAGGACGGCGTCCTCGAGGCCGCGAGCGAACCCGTGCGGCCGTTCTGCGCGGGCGAGCGCGGCGACCTCGAACGCGCCGTCGCGGCGCTGCCGCCGCGTGCACGCGCGGTGCTCGTCCTGCACGATATCGAGGGATGGAAGCACGAGGAGATCGGCCGCGAGCTCGGCATGGCGGTAGGCTCCTCGAAGGCCCAGCTGCATCGCGCTCGCGGACTGCTCAAGCGTGCGCTCGGAGAGACCGATGACTGATTTCGAGATCCAGCGCCGCCTGCGCGACCTGCGCACGCCGCACGAGCCCTCGCACGACCTGTTCCCGCAGATCGCGCGGCGCATCGCCGAGGCTCAGCGCGCGGAGGCACCGGTACGCCGTCGCCGCGGCCTCGTGCCGTTCGCCGCGGCGGCCGCGATGGCCCTCGCCACGACGGTCGGCGTGGTCTCGCTGGCCGTGCACGACCAGCGCATGGGCGATGCCGAAGCCACCGCGATGCGCCCTGCCATGCCGTCGGTGCGCGAACAGATCGACCGCGCCCGCGAACTCGCCACGAGCAGCGACCCGCGCCTGGCCAGTGCCGAGGTCGTCCTCGATGCCGCCACCGCCGAACTCGAGCAGGCGCTCGAACAGCAGCCCGACGCGACCTTCCTCGTCGGCCTGATCAACCGCACCCACGCGCAACGCCGCAAGCTCGCGCGCCTCGGCCTGACGGCCGGATGAGGATCCACCGATGAAACGCCCTCCCCTTTCCCTTCCCGGTTTGGCCCTCCTAGCCTTCGCGGCCCCCGCGTTCGCGGGCACGCCGATCAACGAGACGCGCAAGGTCGACGCCGACGCACGCATCGAGGTCGTGAACGTGCGAGGTGCCGTGTCGGTGACGACCTGGGACCGCGACGAGGTCGCCGTCACCGGCACGCTCGGTGACGGCAGCAAGGGCCTCGAGGTCGACGGCAGCGGTTCGCGCCTGTCGATCCGCGTGCAATCGGCCGAGCGCTCCGGCTGGGGCTGGTTCGGCTCGAGTGGGCGCATGGAGGACTCGATCCTCGACGTGAAGGTGCCGCGCCGCGCCGAGCTCAAGATCGAAGTGGTCAGCGCCGAAGTCGCCGTGTCGGGCACCGAGGGCCGCCTCGTCGATGTGGACAGCGTGAGCGGGCGCGTGCGCGTCGACGGCAAGCCACGCGAACTCGAGCTCGGCAGCGTCAGCGGCGCGATCGAGGCCGATGTCACCAGCGATCGCCTGCAGGCCGAGACCGTGTCGGGCGAGATCCGCGCGCGCGGCGCGATCCAACGGCTCAAGTTCGAGTCGGTGTCGGGCAGCATCAGCGCGCAGTCGACCGGCTACCGCGAGTTCAACGCGAGCTCGGTGTCGGGCGACATCGCGATCGGCGGCAAGCTCGCCGACGACGGCCGCCTCGATTCGGAGACGATGAGCGGCGACGTACGCGTGCAGCTGACCGCGGATGCCTCGGCGCGCATCCATGCCGAAACCTTCAGCGGGCGCATCCGCAGCGACGTCGGCACGGTCAAGCAGCCCGAGTACGGCCCGGGCCGCTCGCTCGACGCGACGCTCGGTGGCGGTGCCGCACGCATCACGATCGAGACCTTCAGCGGCGACATCGACATCCGCATGCCGTGATCCGCACGGTTGCAAGGCGCGCCCCCGATCATGGAGAGTGCCCCGCACCGCCTTCAGGCAAGGCAATCGATGCCATGCGCAGGTCCGTGCTTCTTCTCGCCTTATTGGCCCATGCAACCGCCGACGCCGCGCCGACCGGCGGCGCAATCCCGATCACGCAGCTGCCCATGGACTTCAACGGCAGCACCGGCGGCCAGCCGAACACGGTGTCGTCGATCACGTCCGCGGCCTGCTCGAACCTCACGAGTGTGCCGGGTGGCGAAGTGGTCTACACCTTCCGGACCGGCCACACGCCGCCGGGCATCGGCGGGCACGTCGATTTCGACCTGACTCCGCTGGCCGGCCCGACGCCCGTGATCTACGTGCTCGCGACACCCGGGGACGGCAGCAGCTGCGTGGCGTCGCACACGACCCTCCTGCCCAGCGGCGTGCTGACCCTGCATGTGCAGGAGACGCTCGTGACGAACCGCGACTACTACGTGTACGTCGACTCGACGATTCCCGGAAGCAGCAGCTTCCGCCTGTACGCATGGATGTTCGTGAGCGTCGGACTGCAGTCGTTCTCGATCGACTGACCGCATCGGGCGCCTCGCGTACAATGCGCGCCCTCCGCGTGGCCCCGACGGGCCGCCAGCACGCCGCGAAACGCCATGACCGATCCTGCCAGCGAGATGCGCCGTCGGCGCACGTTCGCGATCATTTCCCATCCCGACGCGGGCAAGACCACGCTGACCGAGAAGCTGCTGCTGTTCGGCGGCGCCATCCAGATGGCCGGCTCGGTGAAGGGCCGCAAGGCCGCGCGCCACGCGACGTCGGACTGGATGGCGCTCGAGAAGGAGCGCGG
Organism: Lysobacteraceae bacterium PS02065; assembly: GCA_029959555.1. Taxonomy (GTDB): domain Bacteria; phylum Pseudomonadota; class Gammaproteobacteria; order Xanthomonadales; family Rhodanobacteraceae; genus Dokdonella. The sequence continues at coordinate 107,468 of JASCPI010000010.1, forward strand.
CATCTCGGTGACGAGCTCGGTGATGCAATTCCCCTACGAGGGACGCATCGTCAATCTCCTCGACACGCCGGGCCACGCCGACTTCGGCGAGGACACCTACCGCGTGCTGACCGCCGTCGACTCCGCGCTCATGGTCATCGACGTGGCCAAGGGCGTCGAGGAGCGCACGATCAAGCTCATGGAGGTGTGTCGCCTGCGCGACACCCCGATCATGACCTTCATCAACAAGCTCGACCGCGAAGGCAAGGATCCGATCGAGCTGCTCGACGAGGTCGAGAGCGTGCTCGGCATCCAGTGCGCGCCGGTGACCTGGCCTATCGGCATGGGCCAGCGCCTCAAGGGCGTCGTGCACCTGGTGACCGGCGAGGTGCATCTCTACGAGCAGGGCCGCAACTTCACGCGCCAGGATTCCACGATCTTCCCTTCGCTCGATGCGCCGGGCCTCGCCGAGCGCATCGGCGCCGATGTGCTGGCCAGCCTGCGCGACGAGCTCGAACTCGTGCAGGGCGCGAGCCATCCGTTCGACCTCGAGGCCTACCTCGCCGGTCGCCAGACGCCCGTGTTCTTCGGCTCGGGCGTCAACAACTTCGGCGTGCAACCGCTGCTCGACTTCTTCGTCGAGCACGCACCGCCTCCGCAGCCGCGCGCGACGACCACGCGCGACGTGGATTCCGAGGAAGCCGCGATGACCGGCTTCGTGTTCAAGATCCAGGCGAACATGGATCCGATGCACCGTGACCGCGTCGCGTTCATGCGCATCTGCTCGGGCACGTTCTCGGGTGGCATGCGCGCGTTCCAGACGCGCTCGGGCAAGGAGATCAAGCTCGCCAATGCGCTGACATTCATGGCGTCGGACCGCGAGATCGTCGAGAAGGCCTATGCGGGTGACGTGATCGGCATCCACAACCACGGCACGATCTCGATCGGCGACACGTTCACCGAAGGCGAGAACCTCGCGTTCACGGGCATCCCGAACTTCGCGCCCGAGCTGTTCCGCCGAGCGCGCCTCAAGGATCCGCTCAAGATGAAGCAGCTGCAGAAGGGCCTGGCGCAGCTGTCGGAGGAAGGCGCGACGCAGTTCTTCCGGCCGCTCATGTCCAACGACCTCGTGCTCGGCGCGGTCGGCGTGCTGCAGTTCGACGTCGTCGCCTACCGTCTCAAGGACGAGTACGGCGTGGAATGCGTGTTCGAGCAGGTCGGTGTCGCGACGACGCGCTGGATCCACTGCGACAACGCGAAGAAGCTCGAGGAGTTCCGCGAGAAGGCCGCGCAGAACCTCGCGCTCGATGCAGCAGGAGAACTGGTCTACCTCGCGCCTTCGCGCGTCAACCTGCAGCTGACCGAAGAACGCTGGCCGGATGTGCGTTTCGCGGCGACGCGCGAGCACGCGAGCGCCACGCAGGTCTGAGGTTCGGAGTCGACGCTCCCAACGAAAACGCCCGGCCTGAGCCGGGCGTTTTCGCAGCAGGAGCTGTCGCGATCAGCCGCCGTTGAAACCGGCCTGGAACACGGCGTCGCCGCGACCACCGTCGTCACGCGACGTGAAGATGCGGTCGACGCTCGTGAAGATGCGATCCGGGCGTGCCGCCATCTCCATCGCCGCGAGCATCGCGGCTTCGTCGTGGCGCAGGCGCTGCTGGTGCCACGACACCGCACCGAGCGTGATCGCGAGGCAGGCGGCGAGACCGGCCCAACGCAAGGCGCCACCACGGCGTGCGGTGGCCGCGTGCCGGACGCCGGCGCGGCGCCCGTGCGTGTGGCCCGTGGAGGCGCGATCGTTGACCGCGTCCGCGAGTGCTTCGGCCGCCGGCGCGAGATCGCGCAGCAGGCGGACGAGATCGGTATGCATCGGCGATCGCGCCAGGCGTGCGGCCGCTTCATCACGACGTTCGCCACGCAGACTGCCTTCCGCGGCGGCGACGAGCGTGTCGGCGTCGAGCAGGTCGAGCGGCGCGGGATCGACGCGCGATCCGAGGCGGCGGTACAGGCTGGAAAGGCTGCGGTCAGTCATCGAAATCACCGTATCCACGTTCACGCAACAGCGTCTTCAGTTCATCCAGGCCGCGCGAGACGAGCTTGCGCGCGGCTTCGGCCGAGGTGCCGACCACGTCCGCGATCTCCTGCAGCGAAAAACCCTGCAGGTGCAGCGTGATCGGCAGGCGGCGCCGCTCCGGGATCTCGCCGAGGCAGCGCTGCAGGCCGCTCATGCGTTCTCCGTCGCTGGCCGACTGCTCCGGTCCGACCGTCTCGCCGGGCCATTGGCCCGCTTCGTCGTCGTCCTCGGGCAACGGCTCCGCAGCACGGACTTCGGCCCTGCGCAGCGCGTCGATCACGGTCGTGGCGACCACCTTCTGCACGTAAGACGCATGAAAGGCCCCGGACCGGTCACGCTCGATCGCCTTCCACAGGCGGATGCGCACTTCCTGCTCGACGTCGGCCGGATCCACGCCATGGCGATCGAGCCGGTAGCCCTGCAGCAGGGCGCCCAGGCGCGAGCCGAAGTCGCGCAGGATCTGCTCGAGGCGGGCATCGACGCTGTCGGAGGGTCCGGTCATGCGGCCGCGGGGGCGCCAGGCTGAGGGGGCCGCTATGCTCACCGACCGGGCGCATGCGCGCAATGTCCCGGACGCCGTGGCGACTCACCCCCCGCGCGCGGCCTGCAACAGCGGCGGCAGCGGACAATGCAGCGCCGCACAGATCGTGCGCAGCAGTTCGGCCTCGGCCACGCAGACCTTGCCGTCGGCGCTGATCGCGAGCACGAGGCCGCGCACGAGGAGCTCCTTGCCGATCGGCGCGAGCAGGTCGAGCCTCGGCAAGGCACGGTCGAGCGCCATCGCCCATGCGTCCGCCGGTGCATAGACCGGCTTGAGATCGGGCAGCACCTCGTGCAGTCCGGCGACGTACGCGCGTCGCGCGGAGACCTCGTCGGCGTGGCCGTGGCGCGCGACGATCGCGAACAGGTCGTTGATCTCGGCGGCGAGATCGCCCGGCTTGAGGCGGCCCATCGGCCGTGCCGCGGCAGGATTGAGTGCATCCACGACCTGCACGCCGACCAGGCGCGCGAGACAGTACTCGTCGAGGCTGACGCGACCATCCGCCTCGATGAGCTGTCGCAGCAGGATCACGAACACCTCGAGCTGCGGCCGCGGACGGCGCCGCAACGACGGGAAGGCCATCGCGGCGAGAGGCAACCGCTGCATCGGATGGAGTTCCCGCGCGGCCTCCGCGAAAGCCTGCACGAGTTCGGCACTGCCTTCATCGAGGTAATGGGCCACGAGCGCGAGCTGGCGCGAGCGCACCGCCTCGGCACGATCGAGCACGAGGGCGAGTACGAGGGCCACGGCGCGCTCCTGCGCGTGCGCCGCCGCCGCGAGCAGCGGCGGGATGGTCTCGCTGAGCACCGCCGCTGCGGCGTAGTCGGCGGTGTCGGGCTGGCCGACCTGATCGCTGACGACGCGCGGCGACACGACGATCTCGGCACGCGGATCGGGAATCTCCGGCGCTTCCGCGCCCTTGTGCCGGCGCCGCGACGAACGCGCCGGCGCGAAACCCGCGAGCGAGACGTCATCAGCGTCGGCGTTTCCGACACGCCGTGGCTGGGTCCAGTCCGCGGCGACCTCGGCGAACTCGGCCGGGTCGAAAGCCGGCTGCAGGCGCTTGATGCGGTCGACGAGTGCAGGATGCGTGGCGAACAGCGCCGAGTAGCCGACACCGTCGCCGAACAGCATGTGCGCGACCTCCTCACCGTCGGACGACGCCAGCTTCGAGCCCTCGGCGAGTCCGCCGATCTTCTTGAGCGCACCGGCGATGCCGTCGGTCTGGCGCGTGAACTGCACGGCCGATGCATCGGCGAGGTACTCGCGCTGGCGCGAGATCGAGGCCTTGATGAGGCGCGCGAAGAACACGCCGATCGAGCCGACGATGATCAGGCCGATGCCGAGGATCGCGAAGCCGGCACCGTCGCGGCTGCGGCCGTAGCCGGCGACCTCGGTGATCTTGCGGCCCGCGATCGCGATGACGAGGATACCGAAGGCGACACCGACGAGCCGGATGTTCAGGCGCATGTCGCCATTGAGCACATGGCTGAACTCGTGCGCGATCACGCCCTGCAGTTCGTCGCGCGTGAGCTTGTCCAGGCAACCGCGCGTGACCGTGACGGCCGCGTCGGCAGGCGTGTAGCCCGAGGCGAACGCGTTGATCGCGGCCTCCTGCTCGAGCACGAAGATCTGCGGCACCGGCACACCCGAGGCGATCGCGACCTCCTCCACGATGTTGCGCAGGCGGCGGTAGGCGAGATCGGTGGCGTCGGCCGGCACGGGCGTCGCGCCGAGCTGGGTCGCGACCGCCGCGCCGCCACCGCGCAGCGTGGAGATGCGATAAAGCGTCGAGGCGCCGATCACCGCGAGCACGCAGGCACTCGTCACGACGAGCACGCCGAGCGATGGCCCGGCCGCCTTCGGATCGTCGCTGGCCAGGCCGAGCGCGAAGATGACGACGACGTCGACCGCCGCGACGATGAAGACCACGGCGATCGTGAACATCACGATCATGCGTCGCGACGCGCGGCGCGCGAGATCCTGGTGGGAGAAGAAGTTCATCGCCCGGCTCGGCAAGGCGTCGTGCGCGGCCGTGGCACGCGCACGCCGGGGATCAGGTGAACGAGACCTTCACCGCCTCGCGCTTCTGCGGCGACTCGATCTCGAGCAGCGGCGCTTCCTGGAAGTTGAACGCGCCGGCCACGAGCGAGCTCGGGAACACCTCGCGCCTGTTGTTGTAGCCCATCACCGAGTCGTTGTAGGCCTGGCGCGCGAACGCGACCTTGTTCTCGGTCGAGGTGAGCTCCTCGCTGAGCTGGGCCATGTTCTGGTTGGCCTTGAGATCCGGATAGGCCTCCGACAGAGCGAACAGCCGACCGAGCGTCTGGGTCAGCACGTTCTCTGCGCCGGCGAGCTGCTGCATCGCGGCCGCGTTGCCCGGATCGGCCTTCGCTGCCGAGAGTCCCGCAGCGGCCGAGTTGCGTGCCTGGATGACCGCTTCGAGCGTCTCGCGCTCGTGCTTCATGTAGCCCTTGGCGACTTCGACGAGGTTCGGGATCAGGTCGTGACGGCGCGTGAGCTGGACGTCGATCTGCGCGAACGCGTTCTTGTACGCGTTGCGTGCCGTGACGAGGCCGTTGTAGATGCCGATCACGAACAGTGCGACCGCCACGGCAATGACCACGAGAATCAGAAAGACGGACATGTTTCCCCTCCACGCAGGCCGCAAATGGACGTATGATTTCGAGCATAGCATGCGCTCGTGACCGTCCCGGACCCAGTGAAAGCGATCCTGTTTCCCCTCGTGGCGGCCCTTGCGACAGTCTTCGCAGGCAGCGGCGACGTCGCGGCGGCCACCAAGAAACCGACACGCAAGGCGAAGGCCGCGGCCGTTGCCGCGCCGCTCGTCGTCCCGCAGCTCGTCAATCCCGCGGCGATCGCGAAGGACCCCGCGCCTATCGCGAGCGAGTTCGCCAAGTGGCTCGACCAGCTGGAACAGTCCGACAAGGTGTCGGGTCTCGCCGTGGCGATCGTGAAGGACGACGACGTGCTGCTCGAACGCGGCATCGGCTACGCCGACTGGCAGAAGCGCGAACCCGTCGACACCGGTACCGTGTTCCGCCTCGCGTCGCTGTCGAAGGCCTTCGCGACGACGCTCGCCGGCATGCTCGTCGAGGACGGCGTGCTGAGCTGGAACACGCGCATCGCGGAGATGCTGCCGACCTTCGCGCTCGCCGACGTCGACGGCGGCCAGAAGCTCACCGTGCGCGACATCCTCAGTCATCGCGTCGGCCTGCCGCACAACACCTACGACCGCCTCATCGAGCAGGACGAGCCCTATCCCGTGCTCGTCGAGCGCCTGCGTGAAGTGCCGATGACCTGTGCGGTCGGCGACTGCTACGGCTACCAGAACATCGCCTTCAGCCTCATCGGCGACGTCACCTACGCGGCGACCGGCGACTTCTTCTACCACCAGGTCGAGAAGCGCGTGTTCCATCCGCTCGGCATGGCCACGGCGACCTACGGGCGCGACGCACTCGAGAACTCGCCACGCTGGGCGCGCCCGCACCGCCGTGCCGGCAAGGGCTGGCAGTCGTTCCAGCCGAACGAGCGCTACTACCACATGCCGCCCGCGGCCGGTGTCAACGCGAGCATCGTCGACATGCGCAAGTGGCTCGTCGCACAGATGGGTGGCGAGCCCGCCGTGCTCGCGCCGGCACTGCTCGACGAAACGCACGCCCCGATCGTCGCGACGCCACGCGAGAAGACCTCCACGCCGTGGCGCAAGGGTCGCCTGCTCGATGCGCAGTACGCACTCGGCTGGCGCATCTACGACTATGCCGGCGAACCGATGGTGTTCCACGCCGGTGCGGTGCAAGGCTACCGTGCGCTCATCGCCTTCCTGCCCGAGCGACGCTTCGGCATGGTGATGCTGTGGAATTGCGAATCGGCCGCGCCCTACGGGCTCATGCCGATGCTGTTCGACCGCTACCTCGGCCTGCCGCGCGTGGATTGGGCCGACATCGGCGACGTCGACGAATCGGCCTCCACCGGCGGCGATTGACGCAGCGCGACACGCCGTGATCGCGTAGGATCCGCGGTATTACCCGGCCCGGTCGGCTCGCAACGCCCGGTGCCGCCTCATCACGCAGAAGGATTCCCGCGTGCTGATCGCCGAACACCTCATGCTGCTGTGCGTCGATCCGATGCGCGGCACGCTCGACGTGACCGCCGGGCGTGCGGGCATCGACACGCTCGCGGCCGCCGCACTCGTGCTCGACCTCGCCGACAAGGGACATCTGCGTCACGCCGCGGGTTACGTCGCCGTCGATGCCGACCTGCCGATCAGCCATCCGCAACTGACCGCAGCGGAGCGCGTGCTCACCGGCTTCGCGAGCGGCATGCCGCTGCATGCGGCGATCGACCTCCTCGTGTCGCGGCTCTCGCCGATCCGGCGCACCCTGCTCGACAGCCTGTTCCGCCGCGACGTACTGCATCGCGAGCGCGCGGCATGGTGGCGACCGGGCGTGAAGCGGTACCCGGTGCGTTCACTGCAGGCCCTCAACGAGGCCACCATGGAGTTGCGCCGCGGTGCGATCGCCACGCGCGCGACGCTGCGCGGCACCGGCCTGCTCATCCTCACCGAAGCCGCGGGCCGTTGCGCGAAGGTGCTCGATGCCGCGCACCATGCCGAAGCCGTGGCACGACTCGATGCCCTCGCCCAGCCACCGCCGGCCGACACCGGCGAACCGGCCGGGCTGCTCGCGGCACTCAGGCGCGATCTTCTGGATTAGGCATGGCGAGGGCCGCCGTCGACCGGCGGCCCCCGTCCATGTCAGGTATCGAGCTTGAACTCGATGCGACGACGGCCACTCGAGCTGACCGGCACGCCGTTCTCCACGCGCGGCTTGAACGTCGAGCGCTCGATCGAACGGACGGCTTCGCGGTCGAAGATGCGCGGCGGATCCGCACGCACGACGCGGACGTTCTCGACGGTGCCCTCCGCGGTCACCGTGAACTCGACCTCGACCCAGCCCTCGGCGCGATTGCGGGCCGCCTGCTGCGGATACGTCGGCGTCGCCACGTTGACCGCGGCGAGATCGGTGGTCGCACCGCGCGGCGCGGGTGTCGGCGCCGGAGCCGGTGGCGGCGTGGTCACGGGTGCAGGCGCCGGTGCCGCGGCGACGGGCTGCGGAGCAGGTGCCGGCGTGGATGCCGGCACCTGCTC
>JASCPI010000110.1 GCA_029959555.1 Lysobacteraceae bacterium PS02065
GCGAGAAGAACATCCTGCTTTTCGAAACGCCCTCGCCGAACAGATAGGCCGCAGCCCCGTCACGCGCCTCGTTATCCGAGATGGAGAAATTACGAAGCTCGATGTCCGCGATGGAGATGCCGCCGTTGAGGGAGTACGCCGATCGCGCATAGAACGCGCCGCCTGCAACGGTGGCCTTGTTGCCGCGTATGCCGACCCAGTGGTTCGGGTCCGTCCCCTCCCCCGAGATCGTCGCGTCACGATGTTCGTCTTCCGGCGACACGACGGCGGCGCCACCGCCGTAGCG
>JASCPI010000111.1 GCA_029959555.1 Lysobacteraceae bacterium PS02065
ACCTGGGGCGATTCGGCGGACTCTTGAAGCTCTGGCTGGCCGAGCGGAAGGGTGAAGGGGCGCCCGCCGTGGACGTGGACAAGCTCCTGCGCGACGCGCGAGCCGTGGTCGAAGAGATACGCCAACGGATCGTTCTGCGATAACCGACGTGGAGCTCTACTAATCGGATTGGGGCTTGTCGAGTGGTTGCTTGCAGATGTCTAGGGTTGCTCGCCAATTGCTCCAGGTCATCCGCGGTCCTTTGGCACTCTTATTGTATGGCTGATCGAACACGACGTGCTGCCA
>JASCPI010000112.1 GCA_029959555.1 Lysobacteraceae bacterium PS02065
GGCCATCGCACGCCTGCAGCAGGCGATCGCCGCCGATGCCGACAAGCCCGAGCTCAAGCTCGACCTCGCCGTCGCGTTCATGCAGGCCCGCAACGCCGCCGTTGCGCGCGCCGAGCACGATGCGCTGCCGGCCAACCTCGCCGAGGACGACCGTGCGCGCCGCCTGCGCAGCCTGCTCGCCTTCGCCGATGCGCTCAAGGACGCCCCGACCGCACAGGCGCTGCAGGCACGCCTCGATCAGGTTCGCGCCGACCACGACGCACGCGACCTGCTCGGTGTGCGCG
>JASCPI010000113.1 GCA_029959555.1 Lysobacteraceae bacterium PS02065
CCTTCGGGCCGGTGCCCGAGAGGTTCTCGCCGCCGAACGGCTGCACGCCGACGACCGCACCGATCTGGTTGCGGTTGACGTAGCAGTTGCCGCCCTTGGCGCGGCGCACGATGTGGTCGATCGTGTCGTCGATGCGGCTGTGGATGCCGAGCGTGAGGCCGTAGCCGGTCGCGTTGATCGCGTCGATGACCCTGTCGAGTTCGCTGGCCTTCCAGCGCACGAGGTGCAGCACGGGGCCGAACACTTCGCGCTTGAGCGTAGCCAGCGACGGGATCTCGTAGGC
>JASCPI010000114.1 GCA_029959555.1 Lysobacteraceae bacterium PS02065
GGTCTGGAGTTCAACGGCGGTTCCTCGCTCGCGCTGGCCACCGGCGAGTTCGCGTTCGGGGGCCTCGCCGGCCTCAACATCGTCATGCCGGGCGCCGTCGTCGCGCGCCGTTACGTGCCGCCGATCGTGATCACCGGGGTGCGCATCGGCAACGCGGGCGAATCGCAGGATCGACCCGGCCCCGAGCTGGCGATGCAGCTGGTCGACCGCGTCGTGCGCTTCGAATTCGCCGCGCTCGACTTCACCGCACCGGAGCGCAACCGCTTCCGCTACCGCCTCGAGG
>JASCPI010000115.1 GCA_029959555.1 Lysobacteraceae bacterium PS02065
CGTCGGATCGGGGCTGGCGACCAGTACCTGGATACGGGGAGCCTGCCGTATCCGCTGAATTTTTCGCCCAGTGGTGTCGCAGGCGCCTCGTCGGGGGCCTGGGTCATGATTCCCGGCAACGACGACACGGGGAGCTCGATAGGCCACGTCATGCGCTACGAAGCGGATGCATGGCGGGCTTACGGCGAGGTCCGCCGCAACGGCTTCGTCGTGCCGGGCGGCTGCAAGGCGATCGCGATGGACGGGACGGACATCGCATGCGTGAGCCTGCAGGGCGGTGTGA
>JASCPI010000116.1 GCA_029959555.1 Lysobacteraceae bacterium PS02065
GTACTCGCGGGACGTGCAGGCCATCGCGCAGGCGCGCGGACTGCCGGGTGTGGCGCCGTTCTTCGTCGATGCGGATCGCGACACGGCCGCTGCCGCCGCCTGGCCACGCGGCGGCATGACCGTGGTGCGCTTCCGCGACCCGCACCTGACCTATGCGCTGACGTGGTGCGCGCTCGCGGCGCTGGTCGCGCTCGCGGGCTGGCGCGTGGTGACGCGGGAGCGCGGATTGCGGCAGCATGCGCGTACCCGTCGCCACGGAATGCGCGCACATGCGAGCAC
>JASCPI010000117.1 GCA_029959555.1 Lysobacteraceae bacterium PS02065
GAGCAGTCTCCATGGTGAATCGGAACGTGTCGTGTCGACGCGCGTGCACACGCGCCTTGGCCGTGATGCTCGCCTTGCTCGCGCCGACGCTGCACGCGCAGACCGAGATCTGCATCGAGAGCACGGCGGCCCTGTACGAGGCGATCGCAGGCAGCGACGGGGCGAGCACGGGCGCGATCACGCTGAAGCTGCGCGCCGGGACGTACACGATCGGCAGCGACATCGACCTCGGTTACCGCGCAGAGGGCGATCCCGGTGCCAACTACAGCAAGCTCATGC
>JASCPI010000118.1 GCA_029959555.1 Lysobacteraceae bacterium PS02065
CTATTACAAGATCGACCCTTCGCAGATGCTCGTCGCGCACGACGATCTCGCCCTGCCTGCCGGCACCGCGCGCCTCAAGTTCGACGGCGGCCACGGCGGCCAGAACGGCTTGCGCGACCTGTTCGCGCACGTCGGCCACGGCAAGTTCCACCGCCTGCGCGTCGGCATCGGCCATCCGGGGCACCGCGACCGCGTGCTGTCGTGGGTGCTCGGGCGGCCCGGCGCGAAGGACTAGCAGGCGATCGTCAACGCGGTCTCCGATGCGCTCGACGTACTGC
>JASCPI010000119.1 GCA_029959555.1 Lysobacteraceae bacterium PS02065
GCCAAGCGTTCGTCGTTGCCGAGCAGGGCCGCTTCCTTCTCGCGACAACGCACCGGGTCGATCACGCCACCGGTCGTCGCCGGGAACAGCCTGACCCATCGCACCGCCACATCCTCATCGGACCACATGCGCGCGGCGCATGGATCGACCCGAAGCACGACGTGCGTGTGGTTACTCATCACGGCATAGGCGTAGAGCCCGACTGCGAAGATGTCCGCCAGTTCGAGCAGGCGTTGCTCGACCCAGCCACGTCGATGCTCAAATGAC
>JASCPI010000011.1 GCA_029959555.1 Lysobacteraceae bacterium PS02065
GTCCTGCGCCGGTACAGGTACAGGCCCCGGTCGCGGCAGCTGCCGCACCTGCAGCGTCGCCCGCGCCGGCCGCCGCCGTCGCGACGGGCGGCCAGGCCTGCCAGCTGCGCCACGCGAGCGGCGCGGTGTTCACGCTGGATCCGGCGATCGCGCAGTTCATGGTCGGCCGCCCCGATCCCACGGCCGGGATCAACCCCGAGATCGACCTGAGCGGCATCGACACGACGCGCAGCCTCAGTCGCCGCCATGCGAAACTGGTGCGGGAAGGACGCCTGTATTTCGTGCGCGAGGAAGTCGGCACGGTGAACGGGACCTACGTGAACGACGTGCGCGTGCGCACGGGCGTCGACGTGCCGATCAAGCCCGGTGACCGGCTGCGGTTCGGCATGGTGGAAGTGGACTTTGCCGTCGCCTGACGGCCTGGAGAGCGGTCATGGTCAAGAGTGGAGAGGACATCGACGCGTTGGCGGCGGTCGACCTGGGCGTCATCGACGCGCTGAAGACGCTCAAGCAGGATGCCGACGTGCTGCGCGAGCGCCTGTCGGGTCTCGATGCGGTCAAGGCCGATTTCGAGCCTGCCGTGTACGAACGCGTCAGCAACGACTACCGCGCGCGTCTCGCCGATCTCGATGCGAAGGCCGAGCCGCTGCGCCGCCAGGCGCGCGAGACCTATGCGCAGTTGCGCGGCCTGCTCGCGCAGATCGCCTCTGCACACGAGGCGGTCAAGCTCGACCGCCAGGAGATCGAGCTGCGCCATCGCCTCGGCGAGTACGACGACAGCCAGTACGGCGAGCGCGTGCGCGCGATCGAGGAAGCGCTCCGCGAGCGCACCGCCGCGCACGAGCGTGGCGAAGCGCTGCGTGCGCGTTTCCTCGAGGTGTTCGCGAGCGAGGACGAACTGCTCAAGCCGGTTGCGCCGCGCGCCTCCGCACCTGCGGCGCCTCCCGCGCCGCCTGCCGTCGCGCCCGATCCGATCGTGACCGCGCCCGGCGTGCCCTTGCCGCCGCCACCGCCGGGCCCGGCCAGCACGCAGGAAATGCCCGCCGCCGCGGATCCCGTGCCGACGCCCGCGATCGCCAACCTGCCGCCCGCGGCGCAGACGCAGATCCTGCAGGTGCTCAAGCTGCCCGAGCCGCCGCGCGTGCCGCCTCCGCCGCCGGCTGCACCGGCACCCGGTGGGGTGCCGACCGCGGCGTCACCGACGCCGACGTTCGGTCCGAACGCGACGATGTCGCTGCGTACCGCGCGCCTCGTGCCGCAGAACCCCGAAGCCGGCCGCACCGCCGTGCCGCTGCCGCCGAAACCCGTCTCGCTCGGTGCCGATGGCGCCAGCGACATCCGCATCGGCGGTCCCGGCGTCGAGCCGCGCCACGCGCAGATCACGGTCGATTCGAAGGGCTACACGATCGCCGACCTCGGCAGCAAGTCGGGCACGCGCGTCAACGCCGAGATCGTGCAGGAGCGCCTGCTCAAGCACGAGGACGTGATCCAGATCGGCATGGCGCGCTTCGTGTTCCGGGAAGGCTGACGTGTCGCTCGACATCCGCGACGAGGCCGTCGACGGCGTGCGCGTGATCGCGCTCGCCGGTCGCCTCGACACCGAGACCGCCGCGGATCTCGAGCTCGCCGCGCAGGACTTCGTGGATGCGGGCGATCGCCGCTTCGTGATCGACCTCGCCGGTGTCGGCTACGTGAGCAGCGCGGGCCTGCGCGTGCTGCTCAAGCTCGCGAAGTCGCTCGAGGGCGGCGGCGCGCTCGCGCTGTCCGGCCTCAATGCGAGCGTGCGCCAGGTGTTCGACGTCGCCGGCTTCACGCCGCTGTTCACGATCGCGATCGATCGCGGTGCGGCGTTGACGCGCGTCGCGGGCGCGTCGTCGCGTCCGGCTCCCGCGCCCGTGAAGCCTCCGCCGGCCCCGGTGGCGCCTGCCCCGCGTCCCGTTCCTGCGCCGTCACCCGTTGCATCCGCACCGCAGCCGGCGCCCACGCTCGCCGACACGGCCTCACGCCTGCTCGATGCGAAGCCCGCGGACGGAAAGAAGGCCGACCCCGCGCTCGTCGACAAGGCCGGCCAGCTGCTCGGCGCGGGCCGCAAGTCCTGACGTCTCCATGATCGTGGGGCATGGCGCCGCGCGGTGATCTCGAACGTTCGTCACGCGTCGTGCGTGCGCGTGGCGATCGACTAGGTCGAAACGCGCTCGACCACGAACAGCGTGAGGTCGTCGGCCGCCGTCGCGCCGCCGACGAAGCCGGCGAGTGCCGTATCGAGTGCGTCGAGCATCGCCGCCGCGCCGACGGTCGGTGAGATCGTCGCGATCGCGCGCTCGAGGCCGAATCGGTCACCTTGCGGGTTTGCGGCCTCGTCGAGCCCGTCGGTATAGAGCAGCCACGCGCTGCCGGGTTCGAGCGTCGCCGTGAGCACCGGGAACGTCGTGCGCGCGCTCGCGCCGAGCGGCGCACCGGCCTCGACCGGCACGCTCGAAACGAGGCCGTCGCGTCGGCGATGCAGCGGTGCGGGATGCCCCGCATTCGCGATCTCGAGGTGTCCGTCGGCTGCCGACAGCGCGAGCACCTGCGCGGTCACGAACATGCCCGGTTCGAGTTCCTCGCCGAGCAGCGTGTTGAGCGAGACGAGCAGGTCGGCCGGGCCGGGCGATTGCGCGCCGAGCAGGCGCACGGCCATGCCGAGGCGTGCCATCACGAGCGCCGCCGAGACGGCCTTGCCGGCCACGTCGGCGATGAGCACTCCGAGGCGGTCATCGGCGAAGCGGAACACGTCGAGATGGTCGCCACCGACCACGCGCGCCGGCACGTAGCGCTCGGCGAAAGCGTAGCCGTCGAGTGCGGGAAGGTTGGCCGGGAGGAAATGCTGTTGTACGCGTCGCGCAAGCTGCAGGTCGCGTTCGGCGACGCGACGTTCGGGATGCGCATCGCGATGCGCGCCGAGCAGGCTCGCCAGCGAGGTCGCGAGCGCCTTGGCGATCGCGTCGTCGCCGGTCGTGAAGGCATCGGATGGTGTGGCTTGCACGACCAGCGTGCCGAGCGTTTCGCCGGCGAGCACGATCGGTGCGGCGAGAACGTGGCCGCGTGCGCCCGGGGTGTCGGTCAGGGCCGCGACCGGCCCCGCGAAGCCGTGCACGTGGCGCAGGCTTGCCGTGGCGCAGGTCATGTCGGCCGTGTCGGCGTCACCATGGCTCGCGAATGCGGCAAGTCCGCGTGGACCGGCATGCGTGTAGACGATCGCGGCCGTGACGCCGTCGAACGTCGCCGCCGCCAGTGCGAGCGCCTCGGCGGCGAGTGACGCGGGATCGTCCCGCCGCGCCGCGAGGCCCGCCACGCGCGCGAGCAGGTCCATGCGCGCGATGAGGCGCGGGAACGGCAGGCCGGCGGCCTGCTCCGCAGGTGCGATGTCGAAGCGCACGCGCACGTCGCCGAAGGCGAGCTCGCAACCTTCGGTGAGCGTGTGCGGCGAGGTGACGGCGGCGTCGTCGCAGAGCGTGCCGTTCGCGCTGCCGAGGTCGTTGACTTGCCAGCCGTCGCCGGCGGGGCGCAGCTCCGCGTGGCGTCGCGATACGGACGTGTCGTCGAGGCGGATGTCGGCCAGCGTGCCGCGACCGACGACGACGGCGCCGCTGAAGCTGAAGCGCTGCCCCGTCAGGGCGCCGCGGAGGAGGGTCAGGCTGGGCATGGCGGCACGCAGTGTCGCATGCGTCCGCGGCGCGCGTGCACGTGCATGCCGCATGCCGCATGCAATGCGTGCGCGCACGTAAACGACACGCATAAAAAAACCGGACGGCGGACCGTCCGGTTCGAAGCCGGACGGCGGACCGTCCGGTTCGAAGAGCGCTGCAGCCGTATCGAAGGGGAGGGCAGCTGCAGAACTATCCACGCAAGGTGGAATTACTTGCCGGTGGCAGCCTTCTTGACGGCGCCGACCTGCTTGGCCACGGTGTCGTTCGTCGCCTCGAGCGAGCCCTTGATGAGCGCGCCGATGGCTTCGTTGGTCTTGAGCGTGACGCCGAAGACTTCCTGGCCCGTGACGTAGTACTTCTCGGCCGATTCCTTGGCGAGCTGCACGCCCTTCGGCCAGATCGCCTTGGCGGTCTCGAAGTCACGAGCCTCGCTCGCCGCCGACCAGAACTCGGCCGTCGCGTTGACGCGGTTCTCGAACGTCTTGATCTGCAGGTCGGCGATGCGCTCGAAGCTCTCGAGCGTCAGGCTCTGCGCCTTGGCGGCGGTCTCGGCGAAGCTCTTGCCGAGGGCGAGAAGCTGCGAATTGAACTGTTCGTACATGATGGTGGACTCCCTCACAGAGTGGTGTAGGGGGAGTCTAGCAGCACTTTTGTGCGTTGCAACAAGATCGATGCGAAAAAGTGTGCGGATGTTCACGAATCGCTTCGTAACGCATTCATAATGAAAACGTTTTCTTGAGGTTCGGGGCCTTGTGCGGCGCCACGAAACCTAGGCGCGATGCGGCCCGGTATAGCGGCAGCCCGACGTGCAGGTCTCGTGCACGACCACCTCGGAAAGCTGCGGCAGCGAAGGCGCGAGTGCGGCCCAGATCCAGATCGCGAGGTTCTCGCTGGTCGGGTTCTCGAGTCCGGCGATGTCGTTGAGGTAGTGGTGGTCGAGCTGCTCGTACACCGGCGCGAACGCCTTGCTCACGTCGCCGAAGTCGGCGACCCAGCCCATGACCGGATCGACGTCGCCCGAAAGGTGGATCTCGATGCGGAACGAATGCCCGTGCAGTCGCGAGCACTTGTGCCCGGCGGGAACATTCGGAAGGCGGTGCGCGGCCTCGATGCGGAAGGCCTTGAAGATCTGCATGGGCGCGGCCGCAGGGCGCGAAGTACGCGATGGTGGCTATGGGTGGACTCGAACCACCGACCCCAGCATTATGAGTGCTGTGCTCTAACCGGCTGAGCTACATAGCCATGGGGGCGCGCATTGTAGCGGCCCGATCGGCGCCGGTAAATGCCTGCGCGTCGCGCGCTTCGCCGCGGCGGATCGCCGCCGTCTCTTCCACTGTGGACGCCCTCGCATCGCCTTGCCGCGATCCGCGGCGCTGTGGAAGAATCGCCTGCAAACAACGGGATGCGTGCCTGATCGCACGCCGGGTGCCATGTTCACGGCAGTCGGCGGGCCGCGGCGGCATCCCACCAGGAGCTCGCGCGTGATCGACCCCGATGGCTACCGTCCGAATGTCGGCATCGTCCTGTTGAAGGACGACGGCCGCGTGTTCTGGGCGCGCCGGGTGTCGCGCGACGGCTGGCAGTTCCCGCAGGGCGGCATGCGCAGCGACGAGACGCCGGTCGAGGCGATGTACCGCGAGCTGCAGGAAGAAACCGGCCTCCTGCCCGAGCACGTCGAGCTGCTCGGCGCGACACCGGGCTGGCTGCGCTACCGGCTGCCGAACCGCTTCGTGAGGCGCGGCGACCGTCCGACCTGCGTCGGCCAGAAACAGGTGTGGTTCCTGTTGCGCCTGGTCGGCGAGGAGCACCACGTGAACCTCGGCGCCAACGAGAAGCCCGAGTTCGACAGCTGGCGCTGGGTCGATTTCTGGTACCCGAGCGTGCACGTGGTCGCCTTCAAGCGGCGCGTCTACCAGCAGGCGCTGCGTCACCTGTCCCCCGCCGCCGAAGCCGCGTGCAACGTGCGTTTCGTGGTGCCCGTGCTCGACGACGACGCGTCGCTGGCCACCGCCACGCGCTGACCGCGCGGTTGACAATCATTCGTATTTGCATTGGAATGCCGGAGGCCCCCACCCGGTAGCTCCGATGTACGTCTGCATCTGCAACGCCGTCACCGACCATGCGATCCGCGAAGCCGCGGCGCTCGGCGTGTCGACGCTGGACGAGCTGACGATGCGCACGGGCTGCGCGGGCAGCTGCGGCAGCTGTGCCGACCTCGCCCTCGAGATCCTCTCCGAATCCGCGCCCCGCAAGGTGCGTGCATTCCCGCTCGAGCTCGCCGTCGCCGCCTGACCGGCGTCCATCGCGCGCCGTGGCGCGTGCGATTCGCGATGTCTCGTCGAATCGTTGATCTCCCTGCTGGTACCTGTCTGTCGTGCACGCCCTAATGCGTGCGATTCGCGTTACTTCATGTGTTTTCCGCGATCGCTATAGTCCGCGGCGTTGCCGCTCGCGCGGCCGTCACGTCAACCGCAGCGGAGCACGCGTCATGAAGGGCGATCCCAAGGTCATCGAGCATCTCAACCGGGCGCTCTGCAACGCGCTGACCCTGATCAACCAGACCTTCCTGCATTACAGGATGTTCAAGCACTGGGGCTTCAAGGAACTCGCCGAGCACGAGTACAAGGACTCGATCCACGCGATGAAGGATGCCGACAAGCTCATCGAGCGCATCCTGTTCCTCGACGGCCTGCCCAACCTGCAGCAGCTCGGCAAGCTGCTGATCGGCGAGAAGCCGGTCGAGGCCCTCGAGTGCGACATCCGCCTCGTGCAGGCATGCGTCGCCGACCTCAGGGCCGGCATCGCTCACGCCGAGGGCGCCGGTGATTTCGTCAGCCGCGAGCTGCTCGAGGACATCCTCGAGGACGAGGAGGAGCACATCGACTGGCTCGAGACCCAGCTGAGCCTCGTCGCGCAGATCGGCGACGCGAACTACCTGCAGGCCAAGATAGGCGACTGACGCGTTCGTGCCCGACCTGGGGTAAACCCCAGCTCGGGGCATCCCCGAGTGACGAACCCGTGACACGGGCGGACGATGACCCTCCGCCGTGTCCTGCGCAGAGGTTCGTCATGTCCGGAATCGAAGCAGCCCGCAACACCTTGCCGTCGGAAACCACCGCCGGGTATTGGCATCACGACCCGACCAGCGACCAGTTCGCGAAGGCGATCGACCTCCAGGCCGCGGGTGCGGTGCAGCCGACCGCGCAGGCGACCAACGACGGCTCCACGCTGGTCGACGGCAACGCCACCAACGACGGTTCGCGTACGTTCCGGCAGACGCCGGACGGCAAGTCGATCGCGGTCGATCCTTTCCAGCAGACGCGCGAAGTGTCGATCTCGCGCGAACGCACCGTCGCCGATGCCGGCAACGGCCAGCAGTACGTCACCTCCGACCAGCTCGTCTTCGAGACCGGTGCAGGCAACGACGACGTGCGCGTGACCTCGAACAGCGACGGCAGCTTGTCGCTGGTCGCCAACGGCGAGAAGTACCGCCTCGAGCTCGCGCAGGGCCAGGAGCTGACGATCCGCGCCGGCGACGGCAACGACGTCATTCACGTGGCCGCCGACGTCAAGGTCAACGTGGTCGTCGAGGGCGGCAACGGCGACGACACGATCACCACGGGCGCCGGCAACGACCGCGTCGACGGTGGCGCCGGCAACGACGTCATCGATACCGGTGCGGGCGACGACTACGTGTTCGCCGGCTCGGGCAACGACACCGTGAACGCCGGCGCCGGCAACGACGTCGTCTACGGCGGCGACGGCGACGACAAGCTCTACGGACAGAACGGCAACGACTTCGTCGACGGCGGCAAGGGCAACGACACCGTCTACGGCGGCGCCGGCAACGACATCCTTTCGGGCGGGCTCGGCGACGACCACATCGAAGGCCACTCGGGCGACGACCGCATCTACGCCGGCGGCGGCACCGACGTGATCAGCAACACGGGCGGCAACAACGTCGTCTACGCGCAGACCGGCATCGACCAGATCTCGGTCTCGCAGGGCGCGAAGAACACCGTCGTCAACGTCGACCTCACCGGCACGCCCGGCTCCACCGGCATCCGCGTCGAAGGCTCGGACGGCTTCCGCCAGCGCGTCGAGTCCGACCTCGAGTTCTTCCGCTCCTCGCCGAACGGCCGCCAGATGCTCGCCGAGTTCGACACCGCCGCCGCGCGCGGCAACACCGTGACGATCCGCGAGCTGTCCAACGAGCAGAACGGCTACGCGATGAGCAGCGGTGACGAGATCAGCCGCGGCCGCCCGGGTCCGGGCTCGGATGTCGAGATCGCCTACAACCCCGAGTTCTTCATGTCGGACTTCCCGGCACCGTCGGTGGTGCTCTACCACGAGATGTCGCACGCCTGGAACGGCGTCAACGGCACGTTCCAGCCGGGTGACTACACGGGTAGCGACGCGCAGGACCGCAACGCCGGCGTGCCGAACGCCGAGCGCCAGGCCGTCGGCCTCGAGACGACCGCGCCGGCCTACGATTTCGACGGCGATCCGTCCACGCCGGCGACCACGCACAACCCGTATCCGCTCACCGAGAACGGCTTGCGTACGGAGCTCGGCCTGCCGCTGCGCCTGCACTACGCGCTCTGACCTCGGCATGACGAGCACGAGGCGCCCGGCCATCGCTGGCCGGGCGCTCGCATGTCCGGCTAAGCTCGCCGCATGACCCCTGCAACGCGCAGTCGACTCGTGACACTGATGCTCCTCGCGGGCAGCGTCGTCGCGGGCGTCGCGCACGGAGCCGCATCGATGGGACAGGCCACCACGCGCGTCGCCGCCGGCGATGCCGAACTCGACGTCACATTCGTCTACGACGCCGCGAAGCACGCGCTCGACGCGCGCTATACGCTGCGCAACACCGGCGCCGCGCCGCTGGCGTCGTTCGATCGTGGCACGAGCCTCGAGGTCAAGGGCGGTCGCCTGCCGGCGGGCGCCGTGCCCGCGCCCGTCTTCGAGCATCATGGCGACGCGACGACGTTCTCGCACGTCGCCCTGGCATTGCCGAAGCCCGCGCCGACCGTCCCGCGCATCCCGCTCGCCGCACGCGTCGAGCCCGGTGCGTCGCTCGAGGGGGCGTTCCGCGCCGATGTGCCGTCCACCGCGAAGCGTGTGCGCTGGTGTCTCGGCGTGCTCGCGTTCGACGAGGCCACGTTTTCGCGTCCGATCGAGGCCGCGAAGCCGGTCGTCTGGCATGCGGCGTTCGATGCCGCGTCGCGCCAGCGCGAGCTGTGCACGCCGTGGTTCGACGTCGCGACGTCGACGTTCGCGACCGACTGATCCCGCTCAGACCGCGTCGATGCCGAGCGCGGCGAAATCCGCACGCACGCGCTCGAGTTCGCCACGCATGCGTGCGGCCTGGCCGGCCGGGTCGGTCACGCGCCCCGTGCGCGCCTGCGCCTCGGCTTCGCGCGCGAGTTCCGAGAGTCCCATCGCGCCGAGGTTGGCGCTGGAGGATTTGAGCGAATGCGCCGCCATGCCGAAGGCTGCGGCATCCCCGCTGATCGACGCCGCCTCGAGCGAGGCGACCAGGCGCGGCGCGTCCTCGAGGTAGACGCGCACGAGGTCGCCGAACGTGTCGCCCATGACATCGAGCAACTCGTTGACGACGCCGGCGTCGATGGCCGTCCCGCGCGGCGCTGAAGACGCCGGCGGTGGTGGCGCCGCCTCGGTGCGGGGCACGACGGTCGCGGAGCCGGGGGCGGGCAGCCAGCGCGCGAGCATGGCTTCGAGCGCGCGACGGTCGAGCGGCTTGGTGAGGTAATCGTCCATGCCCGCGGCGAGGCACTTCTCGCGGTCGCCGGCCATCGCGTTGGCGGTCATCGCGAGGATCGGCAGGCGGGGCAGACCGCGCGCCTTCTCGTCTTCGCGTCGCTTCGCGGTGGCCGTGTAGCCGTCCATGACCGGCATCTGGCAATCCATGAGCACGGCGTCGTAGTGCGCCCTGGCGAGGCGCTCGATCGCGAGCAGGCCGTTCTCGACCGCGTCGACCTCGAGACCGGAAAGGCCGAGCAGGCGTTCCGCGACCTGTCGATTCACGGGATTGTCTTCGACCAGCAGCACGCGACCCGAGAGGCGACGCTGGGGCTTCTCCGCGGCCACCTCGGGCGAGGCGGGTGTCTCGGCGAGTGCCGTCAGCAGCGAGGTGTCGCGCGGGTCGACGACGCCTTCCGTGATGCCCAGCAAGGCGTTGCACGCGGTGCGAAGGCTGCGCTCGTCGGGGCTTCCGGCGAGCGTGACGATGCGGGAGGGATCACGCAGGTCCTGGACGCCCTCGTCGCTGCCGATCAGCAGCACGCGCAGATGGTCGAGCGACGGTTCGCGCAGGATGTTGCGCACCAGCGCGACGACCGTGCCGCGGGTCGAGTCGAGGTCCACCACGAGCAACTCGTAGCCCCAGCGCTCGTTGGTGCTCGCGCTCGAGCGCAGGCGTGCGAGCGCATCGACCGCGGCGCCTGCGTGCAGGTAGGTCATGCCGAGGTTCGACAGCTGGGCGTTGACGCGGCGCACGAACACGTCGTCGGCGCTCATGACGAGCGCACGCACGCCGTTGAGGTCACGACGGACCTGAACATCGCCGATCGCCTTGAGCAGCGGCACATTGAACCAGAACAGCGAGCCGCGCCCGAGTTCGGAGCGCACGCCGATCTTGCCGCCCATGAGGTCGACGAGGCGCTTGCAGATGACCAGGCCGAGGCCGGTGCCGCCGTACAGGCGCGTCGTCGAGGCATCGGCCTGCGTGAAGGGCCGGAACAGCTTGGCGGCCGTGGCTTCGCTCATGCCGACACCGGTGTCGCGCACCGCGAACACGATCTCGTGATGGGAACGGGATTCGCCGCGGCGGCCGACCTGGATCGTCACGCTGCCACGCTCGGTGAACTTGATCGCGTTGCTGACGAGGTTCGTGAGGACCTGGCGCAGGCGCACCGGATCGCCACGCACGGCGAGGCGCACGGCAGGATCGATCGCGACCGCGAGGCGCAGGCCCTTCGCGTTCGCGGTGCCCTGCATGAGCATCGCGACCGAGTCGACGAGGTCCTTGAGGTTGAGGCCGACGGTCTCGAGCTCGAGCTTCTCGGCTTCGAGCTTGGAGTAGTCGAGGATGTCGTCGACGATGCGCAGCAGCTCGATCGCGGACTGATGTGCGGTCGCGAGGTACTCGTGCTGGTCGGGTCGCAACGGCGTGGAGAGCGCGAGGTCGAGCAACGGCACGATGCCATTGAGCGGCGTGCGGATCTCGTGGCTCATCGTGGCGAGGAACTCGCTCTTGGCCATCGCCGCGGCCTCGGCCTGCTGCTTGGCGGCGACGAGCTCGCCCTGCATGCGTCGCAGCGATTCGAGCTCGTCGCGCTCGGCCGACGTCGCCGTGGCACGCACGGGCTCGGCGAGCGGTTCGATGCGTGTGGGCGCGTCACGTCGCGGCTCGCCGACTCGCGGCATCTGGCGCCCCGCGCGCCACGCGGCGACGAACGCGAGCGCGGCGACGACCAGCCATGCGGCCAGTGTCGGCACGAGGAATCGGGAAGAGGCGTGCCAGGGCGCCGTCCCCGCCGCGGCGAGCGCGAGCACGCCGATCAGGCCAGGAAGGACGCGGTCAGAGCGCCGAGGCATTGAAGTCGTACGACATGTCGCGTCCGGCTTCCTGCACGAAATTGCCCTGGATCAGGTCGACGCCCGTCGACCACAGCGAGGCGGCCACGCGCGCCTCCTCGACGCGCGGTGCGATGACGCGGCGGCCGTCGGCGTGGGCGACCCGCACGAGCTCGCGCAGTTCCTCGCGCAAGGTATCGTCGAGGGGCTGCGCGTAGCGTACGGACAGCTTGAGGAAATCGACCGGCAGCATGCGCAGCATGTCCGAAGCCTGCGCGCCGGCCTCGACACCGGCGAGGGTGAGTCCGACACCGAGGCGCTTGACGCCGAGCGCGAACTCCACCACCTCCGACAAGGCGTCCGGGATGTCGGAGGCGCGCAACTCGATCGACACGTGGGCAGGTGGCACGCGATGCGTCTCGAGCGCCTTGCGCAGCCATTCGACGCGATCGGGGTCGCGCGCGCTCTTCACCGACTGGCTGACGAAGAGGCGCAGCACGCGGCCGTCGCGGTAGCGCTCGCCGATGATCGCGAGGCAACGATCGAGCATCCAGCGGTCGACCTCGACGATGAGGCCGGACTGTTCGGCGGCGGGGATCAGTTCACTCGCGGCGCTGACGCGGCCGTCGGCGCGCGGCAGGCGCAGCAAGGCCTGGAACTGCTCGTCGACCTCACCCTGCAGCGAGACGATCGGCTGGAACACGACGCGGAATGCGGAGGTCTCGATCGCCGCGCGCATCGCATCGAGGAGATCCTGTCCGGCGGGTCGCGCATCCGCGGGTCGCGCGACGGCGATGCCGTGCTTCTCGTGTGCGCGCGCGTCGAGCATCGCGCGCTCGGCCGCGTCGATCATCGCCTTGGCGTCGCCGGCGCCGACCGTGAACGGGCAAACGCCCACGACCAGGCCGAGGCGCACGATGCTGCCGCCGTCGTCGAACGCTTCCTGCCCGACATGCGTGCGGATGGCGGTCGCGAGTGCCGCGAGCGCGTCGGCGTTGCGATCGGGGTTGAGCAGCAGGTAACCCGCGTCGCCACAGCGCGCGAGCATGTCGCCGCTGCCGAGCGACGCCGCGAGCACCACGGTGAGCTTGCCGAGCAGGGCCTCGAAGGCCTTGTGGTCGAGGCGGCCGTGCAGGCGTTGCGCGTCCTCGACCTCGAGGAACAGCAGGCCGCCGCCGCGTGTCTTGGCATCCTCGAGCGACAGCATGCCGGTCAGGCGCCGTGTCAGCGCCACGATGTCGTGCACACCGCCGGGGGCCTCGCGCTCCACCGGCACGACGCGGCGCTTCTCGAGCTGGCGCGCGCGGCGAACGCGGCTGGTCACCGCGGCGATGAGGTGCTTGGGCGCGATCGGTTTGGAGAGGAAGTCGTCGCCACCCGCGTCGAGCGCCTCGAAATGCTTCTCGGTATCGCTCTCGCCCGACAGGAACACGATCGGCGTCGACAGGAACGCCTCGCGCTCGCGGATCATCGCGGTCAGCTCCATGCCGTCGCAGACCGGCATGTGCAGGTCCATGAGGATCAGGTCGGGGCGGAAATCGTCGATCTTCTCGAGTACCTGCGAAGCCTCGCCGATCGTCAGCGTCTGCATGCCCGACTTGCGCAGGATCGACTCCGCGAACAGCGCCTGCGAGCGATCGTCCTCGACGATCATGATGCGGTACGGATCGCGCGTCGCGGCGTCGTCGAGCTCGCGCACCCGGCCGAGGACGGTCTCGGCCGAGACCGGCTCGACCAGGAACGCGTCGCAGCCTGCGCGCATCGCGCGCAGTCGCGCGGGCAGGTCGGCCTGCGCGGACAGCGCGACGAGCACGATACGCCGGCCGGCACGCGCCCGTGCAGCCTGCACGAGGGCTCCGATCTCCTCGATCGCGGCGAGGTGCTCGCTGCCGAGCACGACGAGATGCGGCGGTTGCCGCGTGAGCACGTCCTTGAGCGCCTGCAGGCTGCGCGCTGCGTGAACCTCGTAGCCGGCCGCGCGCAGGCCGAGGTCGATCTCGGTCGCGGTCGCACCGCCGTCACCCAGATGACAGGCCGTACGCGTTCCCTCCGTCTCGGGAGCGATCGCCGGCAGCGCGTCCAGCGCATCGGCAGCGGGCTCGGGTTCCGCGAGCGGTGTCGGAACGGATGGCTCGGGAACGACGATCGGTGCGATCGGCGCGACCGGAGCGGGAGGTGCCGGTTTCGGAGCGATGGGTGGTGCGGCGGGCGCCGCCACGGGCGCGGCCGGCGTCACGACGGGTGTCGGCGCAGCCACGACCGGCGCCGGTGCGGTCGAACGCCGCCAGTACTGGGCGGGCGGTCGTACCAGCAGCGGGAAGCCGTTGTCCTCGCTGGCGCCGTAGCCGAACAGCTGACGATCGCCCGTGGAAGGCGCATCCTCGACCACGGCCGCCGCGGCCGTGCCGCCGAGTTCGGCGAGTCGGTCGCCGGCCTGTCCGGCGGCATCCTCGCGGGCTTCGGGATCGGCGGCGAGCAGGTCGCGTACGGCGTCGGCGAACGCGGCGAGTGCGATCGCCGAGGCGTCTCCGATGGCTTCCGCGCGCGTCGCGAGTGTCGCGACGTCCTGGGCCAGTACGTGCAGGGCGTTGACGTCGGCGGGAACCTGCAGGAGGCGCTCGCCGCGCAGGCGCAGGTCGCGCGTGCGCGCCGCCAGCTGCGCGAGGTGCGCATCGCGTCCGCGCGGGCGTCGTGGCGTGGTCTCCGGGACCGGCATGGTGTCCCCTGTGCAAAGACGCGGCGACTATACCAGTGCGTGCATGTCCGGCGTCAGAACGGCTTGACCACAACCAGGACGACGATGCCGATCAGCAGCAGCACCGGAGCCTCGTTGAACAAGCGCAGCCAGCGGCTCGAGCGTGTGTTGGCGTCCCGCGCGAACGTGCGCACCATGCGCGCCAGGCTCACGTGGTAGGCGACCAGCAGCACGACCAGCGCGAGCTTGGCGTGGAACCAGCCGCCGGCGAGGAAGCCGGATCCGTGCACCATCCACCAGGCGGCGAGGGCGATGCCGAACACGCCGGCCAGCGTGCCGCCGATGTGGGTCATGACGAGCAGGCGGCGTTCCATGACCTTGAGGCGCTCTCGCACGACGTGCTCGGTCGCTTCGGCGTGGTAGACGAACAGGCGCGGCAGGTAGAACAGACCGGCGAACCAGGTCACGACGAACACCACGTGGAAGGCCTTGAGCCAGAGCATTCGGTGTGAGCGTGCGTGCCGGAGGGCGCGCGAGTATAGCGTTGCTTGACGCCCCGCCGCCGGCGTGGCTATAAGCGCGTTCCGTTCAGCTTCGCCCGCCTCCCCCCTGCGATGCCCACGCCCCGCTTCGAGGTCCGTCCGTTCGATCCCGCACGCGCGC
Organism: Lysobacteraceae bacterium PS02065; assembly: GCA_029959555.1. Lineage (GTDB taxonomy): Bacteria > Pseudomonadota > Gammaproteobacteria > Xanthomonadales > Rhodanobacteraceae > Dokdonella. The sequence goes on from JASCPI010000011.1 coordinate 14,650, forward strand.
GCCGCCGTCGCCTGCTGCTCGCGCTCGCGTGGCTGGGTTCGCTGCTCGTCGTCGCCGCGGCGACGGCGCTGTTCGTCGAGCGCAGGGCGGTCCCGCACGAAGGCCGTGCGGTCGCCGACACGGCCGATACCGAGGCACTCAAGGCGCGCATCGCCATCCTCGAGCGTTCCGAGCAGGTCGCCAAGGCCGCGCTCGCGGACCTGCAGCGCACGTTGCGCGACCGCGAGGAGGAGATCGCCGGCGTGCGCACCGATCTCGCCTTCTACGGGCGTCTCGTCGGCGGCCAGCGCCGCGAGGGGCTTGCGATCCATGCCCTCACGCTGAGCCCCGTCGCGGGATCGCGCGCCTGGAACCTGCGCGCGACGCTGACCCAGAACTTCAAGCGCGGCGCCGAGACCAAGGGCCGCTTCGTCGTCTCGGTCACGGGCGTGCGCGAAGGCCAGCTCGCGACGCTGTCGTGGGGCGAACTGACGCAGCAGTCGTCGGATGGTGGAATTGCTTACGCGTTCAAGTATTTCCAGCAGATCGACGGCACCATCATGCTCCCGGAAGGCTTCGAGCCGAACCGCGTGCGCGCCACTGCCGAAGGGGACGGCGGCAAGGCGGAGCAGGAATTCAACTGGAACGACGCGGCCAAGGCCGAGGAGACGACCGATGTTCGGCAATGACAAGCGCAACGGCCATGCCGTGGCCGCGATCACGACCCTGATCGCCGAAGGCACCACGATCCGCGGCGACATCGAGTTCGCGGGTGGCCTGCACCTGGACGGCACCGTCGAGGGCGCGGTCAACGGGCAGGGCGACAAGGCCGTGCTGACGCTCAGCGACAAGGGCTGCGTCAAGGGCGAGATCCGCGCACCGAACGCGGTCATCAACGGCCGCGTCGAAGGCGACGTGTTCGTCGGCGAGCGGCTCGAGCTCGCGCTCAACGCGCGCGTCGACGGCAATGTCTACTACAAGCTGCTCGAGATGGCCGCGGGCGCCCAGATCAACGGCAAGATGGTCTACCAGGCCGAACCGCCGCGTCAGCTGAGCGGCCCGTCCGCGGATGCTTGAAACGGCGCCATCCGCTACGATCTCCTTCTGATCGACCGGAGGGGCCCGCCCTCCGCCGGACCGCGACGATGAGCACCGCCAGCACCCCCTCCTACCTCGATGCCGACCAGTCCCCGCTGGTCTTCACGGCTGCGGCCGCGAGCAAGGTCAACGAGCTCATCGCCGAGGAGGGCAATCCGGACCTCAAGCTGCGTGTGTACATCAGCGGTGGCGGCTGCTCGGGTTTCCAGTACGGCTTCACGTTCGACGAGGAGCGCGCCGAGGACGACCTCGCGGTCGAGAAGGACGGCGTGCTGCTGCTCGTGGATCCGTTGAGCCTGCAATACCTCGGCGGTGCCGAGATCGACTATACCGAGTCGCTGACCGGCGCCCAGTTCGTCATCCGCAATCCAAACGCGAAGACGACCTGCGGCTGCGGATCGTCGTTCGCGGTCTGATCCCGCCCGACGCCGCGTGAGCGCCGAACAGCGCAGCCTCCGCAACGTCTTCTCGCGCCTCGCGCTCGACCGCTGCGGCGAGCACCGCCACGACGCCGACTGGCTCGCCGGTGCGTTCGCGCGCGAAGGCGCGCGCTGCCTGCTGATGCGCGCCGACGGCAAGGCCCTCGCCGGCGCCGACGGCGCATCGCTGACGCTGCTCGACGTGCGCACGCGTGAAACGTTCGGCGACGCGCGCGGCGCCACGTTCCTCGGTTGCGACGACACGCAGGTGCCGTACTTCGCCCTCGTCGCCGACACCGACCAGGCCGAACGCGCCGAGCGCGATCTGGGCGCGTTCGTCGACCTGCGCCGCGCCGGCCAGCGCATGGCCGCCTTCGACGCCGGGCTCTTCGCCTATGCGCGCGGCCTCACCCACTGGCAGTCGCGCACGCGCTGGTGCGGCGCCTGCGGCAGCGCACTGTCGCTCGAGTGGGGCGGTCACCGTGCGCGCTGCCCGAACACCGACTGCGGCATCGAGCACTACCCGCGCACCGATCCCGCGATCATCGTCATCGTGACCTGGCGCGACGCCTGCCTGCTCGGCCGCCAGCCGAGCTGGCCCGAGGGGCGCTGGTCGACGCTCGCGGGCTTCGTGGAGCCCGGCGAGACGCTCGAGGACGCGGTGCGCCGCGAGGTGTACGAGGAGGCCGGCGTGCGTGTCGTGGATTGCGACTACCACTCCTCGCAGCCGTGGCCGTTCCCCTCGTCGCTGATGCTCGGCTTCACGGCGCGTGCGGACGACCCGACGATCCGCGTCGGCGACGAGCTCGCCGACGCGCGCTGGTTCGAAGTCGACGCGTTCGTCGCCGGCGTGCGCGACGGCTCGATCGGACTGCCGCCGCCGCTGTCGGTGTCGTACCGCCTCATCGAGGACTGGTTGCTGCGCGCCGGCGGACTCGAACTCGACACGATCGCCGTCGCCAACCACGCCGCCTGGCGCTGACTGCGCGCCGCCGCGGGTGCGGCTACACTCCGGCGCATCCTCCGCCGGCGTGAATCCGATGGCCACCACCCTTCTCGCGATCGTCCTCGTCCTGCTCGCGTCGCACGCGCTGCCCGATCTCGCGCGTGCCCGCGACACGGGCTGGTTGCGCAGCCTCATGGCGCAGGCCGGCGACGGTGCGCGTGCGCTGCTCGTGCCGCTCGCGGTGCTCGTCGTCGTCGCCCTCGTGCAGGGCGCGCTGGGCGGGCGCGGTTACGGTTTCCCGGGCTTCGCGTTCGCGCTCGTCGTGTTGTACCTGTGCTGGGGACCGCGTGATCTGGATCGTGACATCGAGGCCGTGCTCAAGGCTCCGGATGGCGAGCGCCGCCGCGCCGCGGTGCAGGCCCTCGCGCCGGATGGCGGCGTGTCGCCACTGCCCTTCACGGCTGCGGCGGTCGTCGAGGCCGGCGTGTGGTCGGCGCTGCAGCGCCATGCCGGCGTGCTGTTCTGGTTCGTCGTGCTCGGCCCGTTCGGTGCGGTCGGCTACCGGCTCGTGCAGCTGCTCGCGCGCAACGATCGCTTCCGCGACATCGTCGGTGCCCAGCGCGAGGCGCTCGAGCGTGCGGCACTCGTGCTCGACTGGGCGCCTGCACACCTGTTCGCGCTGTCGATCGCGCTGGTGTCGGACTTCGACGCGGTGGTGCGCGCGTGGCGCGAGTACCACGCCTCGCACGGCAACGGTTACTTCACGCTCGACCTCGGCTTCCTCGGCGTGATCGCGAAGGCCGGCGTGGATGCCGATGTCGTGGCCGGGGACGGCGGCGAGGCCGACGTCGCCGATCCGGTCGCCGAACTCGCCGACGCACGCGTCGTGCTGCGACGCGTGCTCATGGTGTGGCTGGCGGTGCTCGCGATCGGTAGCCTGTCGGCCTGACGCGGCGCCTCAGGCCCAGGCGCCGCGCAGCGCGCGCACGCGCTTCTCGAGTTCCTCGGCGCTGGCCTGCGCCGGATCTACCGGCTCGCCCGCGACGAGCACGATGCGCGACCAGAACCGCCGCGGCAGGCGAGCACGCCCGAGGCGGCTGTCCCTGCGACTGAAGATGCTGCCCCACAGGCCGCGGATCGCCAGCGGCACGACCGGCACCGGACGACGCTCGAGGATGCGTTCCACTCCCGAGCGGAACGTCGCGATCTCGCCGTCCGAGGTGAGACCTCCCTCGGGGAAGAGGCAGACCAGGTCGCCCGCGGCGAGTGCGGCGTCGATCTCGTCGAAGGCCTTGTCGAGCAGGGCGCGATCCTCCTTCACGCCGGCGATCGGGATCGCACGCGCCGTGCGGAAGATGAAGCTCATGACCGGGATGTTGAAGATCTTGTAGTACATGACGAAGCGCGCCGGCCGGCGCACGCTGCCCGCGACGATCAGCGCGTCCATGTAGCTGACGTGGTTGCAGACGAGCAGTGCAGGGCCTTCCTCGGGCACGTTGGCGAGCCCTTCGGTGCGGATGCGGTACAGCGTGTTGACGAGGATCCAGCTCATGAACCGCATCAGGAACTCGGGCACGAGCGTGTAGATGTAGACCGCGACGGCGGCGTTGAGGATCGCCACGACGAGGAAGATCTGCGGGATCGTCAGGCCGAGCGCGGTCAGGCCGAGGCCGAGGCCGGCCGAGACGACCATGAAGAGGGCATTGAGGATGTTGTTGCCGGCGATCACGCGCGACAGCTCGCTGCGGTCGGTGCGGCTCTGCACGAGCGCGAACAGCGGCACGATGAACAGGCCCGCGAACAGGCCGATCAGCACGAGGTCGATGATCACGCGCACGCTGCCCGGTGCGAGCACGAACTCCCAGGCGCCGAGGCCCGCGAGCGTCGCCGCGACCGGACGCGCGAAGTAGAGGTCGACCGCGAACACGGTCATGCCGATCGAGCCGAACGGCACGAGGCCGATCTCGACCTTGTGGCCCGACAGGCGCTCGCACAGCAGCGAGCCGATGCCGACGCCGACCGAGAACAGCGCGAGCGTGAGGTTGAGCACGCCTTCGCCGCCACCGAGGAACACCTGCGTGTAGGCCGGCAGCTGCGCCGTGAACACGGTGCCGAAGAACCAGAACCACGAGATGCCGAGGATCGCGTTGAAGATCGTGCGGTCCCTGGTCACGTAGCGCATGACGCGAACGGTCTCGCTGAGCGGGTTCCAGTTGAATTTCAGATCCGGGGCGGTTGCCGGTGCCGGTGGGATCGCACGCGCCGTGAGGTAGCCGATCACGGCGATCGCGACGACGAGCGTCGACGCTGCGGTGACGCCGAAGTCGCCCATCGCCATGAGCGAACCGCCGGCCATCATGCCGGCCAGTACAGCCAGCGATGTACCCATCTCGACGAGGCCGTTGCCGCCGACGAGCTCCTTGGGGGCGAGTGCCTGCGGCAGGATCGCGTACTTGATCGGCCCGAACATCGTCGAGTGCAGGCCCATCAGGAACAGCACCACGAACAGCAGCCAGACCTGATGGGCGTGGAATGCGTACACGGCCACGCCCATCGCGGCGATCTCGAACAGCTTCACGTAGCGGATCAGGCGTGTCTTCTCGAACATCTCGGCGATCTGGCCCGCGCTGGCCGAGAACAGGAAGAACGGCAGGATGAAGATCGCCGGTGCGATCATCGCGTAGAAGCCGGACTGCTCCACCGACAGGCCCAGGTGGAAGCCGATCAGTACGATCATGCTCTGCCGGAAGGCGTTGTCGTTGAACGCACCGAGCGCCTGCGTGGCGAAGAACGGCGCGAAACGGCGCGTGCGCAGCAGCGAGAACTGGTTGCCGGTGTCGGACATGGGGGCCGTTGCTGGTGGAGGGCCCGCGCAATCTAGCAGAGCGCCCCGCATGCCGGTCGCACGTCGAGCCTGAATGAACCGTCGGCGTCACGCGTGGTCCGGCACGTGGTCGCGCACAAGCCGGTAAACTGTGCCGCTTCCCCGTCCCCGGCTGTGCGTGCATGACCTCCCGACTCGCCCTCCTGCTGTCCCTGTGCCTGGCCGCGCCCGCGATGGCGCAGAACCTCAAGCCGCTGCCGACCCCGGACCTGTCCGGCCTTTCGGCCGACCAGAACGCCGGTCTGCGAGAGGCGCGCGCGAACTTCGATCGCGTCTCGAAGACCGTCAGCGGTGTCGAGCTCGCCGAGCTCTACGGCGACATGGGTGGCTTCTACGCACGTGCGCGCATGCCCGAGGTCGCGCTCGTCGCGTTCGAGAACGCGGGCCAGATCGTCCCCAAGGACGACCGCTGGATCTACCTGCAGGGTGTCATGCTGCGCTCGACCGGCAAGGCCGAAGAGGCTCAGAAGCGGTTCGACGAGGCGTTCAAGCTCAATCCGTCCTACCTGCCGACGCGGCTTTCGATCGTCGCCGAGCGCATGCGCAAGGGCGATTTCGCCGGGGCGAAGAAGCTGCTCGAGGATTCGATCACGACGAACCCGAACCAGCCTGCACCCCAGGCGATGCTCGGCGAGATCGCGTTCCGCGAGAAGCGTTACGCCGACGCGTCGCGACATGTGCACGCCGCACTCCTTCTCGATCCTCGCGCCACGTCGCTGTACGGCGCGCTGGCACGCGCGGAGCAGGCGGCCGGCAATCCGGACGCGGCGAAGATCGCGCAAGTGAAATCCGGCGACGTCCCGCCGCGCCTCGACGATCCGCTGCTCGAGCGCATCATGCCGAGCGGTGCCGCGCCGGCGCCCGCCGCCGCGGCCGCGGCCGCGAACCCGAATGAGGCCGTACTCGGCGAGGTCGCCTTGCAGCTCGCAACCGGCAAGCCCGACCTCGCGCGCAAGGCGCTCGATGCCGCGCTCAAGCGCACGCCCAAGGATCCGCTGCTGCTCGCGTCGTATGCGCGCGTGGAAGCGTCCGCGGATCGCATGGATGCCGCGAAGTCGCGGGCGCGGGAGGCGGTCGCGGCCGATCCGAAATCGCAGCCGGCGTGGATCACGCAAGGCATCATCCTCGAGATGGCCGGCGACGATGCCGGCGCTCGCGAGTCCTACCAGCGTGCGATCGCCGTCGACACGCGATCGACACGCCCGCACGTGCTCGCCGGCAACCTCGCGATGCGCACGGGGCGCGCAGCTGATGCGGTGACGGCGTATCGCGCCGTCGTCGGCGCATCGCAGGACGACGTGGACGGCTGGGCACGCCTGCTCGCCGCCGAGTTCGTCGCAGGCCAGTGCCAGGCCGGTGTCAAGGAGTCGGCCGACAACGCGAAGCGTGCGCCCCGCAATCCCCAGTTCGCCGAGCTCGCGATCCGTGCCGCGAGCACCTGCCGCGCCGCGACGCCGGCCCAGCGCCAGCAGGCGCTGGTCGATGCCGAGAAGCTCTACAAGGGCGTGCAGAGCGATGTCGCGCAGGTCGGTGAAGCCTACGCGCTCGCGCTCGCCGCGAACGGCAAGTGGGAAGATGCCGCGCAGACGCAGGGTGGCGCCCTGTTCGAGGCCGTGCGCGTCGGTGATCCCGATGCCATCGCGCAGTACCGCGAGCTCTACCAGCGCTTCGAGGCCAAGCAGCTGCCCGACATGCCCTGGGCGAGCACGCATGCCCTGCTCAAGCCGCAGCGTCCTGCCGCTGCCCCGCCGGCGCCCGCTCCGGCCGCCGCCACGCCGGCAGGCCGCTGATCGGCCTTGTTGCCACCGGCATGGGCTTGCGCGAGCATGCCCGTGTCGGCCGCGTCGTCACGGCGCGGAGGCGGGGAGCCTTGGCATGCATGCGACCACCAGGGGCGCGGAGGCGCCCGCGCCACGCACGACGACGCGCCGGCACTACCGTGTCGCGCGTTCCCGCAAGGCGATAGGCCGCTTCGCCGACGCCCTTCTGCGTGACCTCGATCGTTGCGGAACGGCGGCGGAGCCACGGCAGGCGCTTGCGACGGTGCTCGACGAACTGCTCGCCAACGTGGTCATGCATGCACGTGACGCGCGTGGTGTCGTACACGTGCACATCAGGCGACGTCGAGGTTGGGTGGAGGCACGCCTGCGCTACCGGGCGCGTGCGTTCGATCCCACCGCCCATGTCCCTGCGGCGGCTGCCGCATCGATTGCCGAGGCACGCATCGGTGGTGCGGGCCTGCCGCTCGTGCACGCCCTGACCTGCGGTTTCGATTACGCGCGCCGACGCGGCGAAGAACGCGTGCGCGTGCGCGTCGCCGGTTGAGACGCGCGTCAGTTCGTGCCGCGAGCGAGCGCGCGATGGCCGATGTCGCGGCGGTGGAAGCCGCCGTCGAAGCGCAGCATGCGCACGGCCGCGTAGGCGTGTTCGCGTGCGGCGAGGATGTCGTCGCCGAGAGCACACACGGTCAGCACGCGGCCGCCCGCGGTCACGACGTGGCCGTCCTGTTCGCGCGTGCCGGCGTGGAACACCTTGGCGTCGTGGCCCGGATCGTGGCCAAGGCCTTCGATCACGTCGCCCGTGCGCACCTTGGCCGGATAGCCGTGTGCGGCCATCACGACACCGATCGCCGGTCGCGCATCCCAGTCGGCCTTCGCCGCGGCGATGCGTCCGTCGAGCGCGGCCTCGACGAGATCCACGAGATCCGAGCGCAGGCGCATCATGATCGGCTGCGTCTCGGGATCGCCGAAGCGCACGTTGAACTCGATCACCTTCGGTGCGCCGTCGCGGTCGATCATGAGGCCGGCATAGAGGAAGCCCGTGAACGGAGCACCTTCGGCGGCCATGCCGGCGAGGGTCGGTTCGATGACCTCCGCGAGGATGCGACGCTCGACCTCGGGCGTGACCACGGGTGCGGGCGAGTAGGCACCCATGCCGCCCGTGTTGGGGCCCGTGTCCGCGTCGCCGACGCGCTTGTGGTCCTGGCTCGTCGCCATCGGCAACGCGTGCGTGCCGTCGGCGATCACGATGTAGCTCGCCTCCTCGCCCTCGAGGAACTCCTCGATGACCACACGTGCCGAGGCATCGCCGAGCGAGTGCGCGCCGAGCATGTCGCGCAGCGCCTGTTCGGCGTCGCCGAGCGTGAGGGCGACGACCACACCCTTGCCCGCGGCGAGGCCGTCGGCCTTGATCACGATCGGTGCGCCGTGCTGGCGTACGTAGGCGAGCGCGCGGTCGAGTTCGGTGAACACCGCGTAGCGCGCGGTCGGGATGTTGTGGCGTGCGAGGAAGTCCTTCGTGAAGGCCTTCGAGCCCTCGAGCTGGGCGGCGATGCGGCCCGGCCCGAAGCAGGCGAGGCCCGCGGCACGGAAGCGGTCGACGATGCCGAGCACGAGCGGGCCCTCGGGGCCGACCACGGTCAGTGCGACGCCTTCGGCGCGAGCGAGTGCGAGCAGTCCGTCGAGATCGGTCGCGGCGACGTCGACGTTGCGCACGCCGGGCTCGGTCGCGGTACCGGCGTTGCCGGGTGCGACGAGCACCTCGTCGACGCGTGCGGACTGCGCGAGCTTCCAGGCCAGCGCGTGCTCGCGGCCGCCGGATCCGATGACGAGGACTTTCATGGGTGCACCTGTGGAGAGTGGGACGACACGGTGCGACGCGACTGCGCGCCGCCCCGGCTCAGTGCCTGAAGTGGCGCACGCCCGTGAACACCATCGCGATGTCGTTGGCGTCGGCTGCGGCGATCACCTCGCTGTCGCGCATCGAGCCGCCCGGCTGGATCACCGCGCGGATGCCCGCGGCCGCGGCGGCGTCGATGCCGTCGCGGAACGGGAAGAACGCGTCGCTGGCCATGACGCTGCCACGTACCTCGAGGCCGGCTTCCTCGGCCTTCATCGCGGCGATGCGTGCGCTGACCACGCGGCTCATCTGGCCGGCGCCGATGCCGATCGTGCGGCCGCCGCGTGCGTAGACGATCGCGTTGGACTTCACGTACATCGCGACATGCCAGGCGAACAGCAGGTCGCGCAGCTCCTCGGTGTCGGGCACGCGCTTCGTGACGACCTTGAGGTCGCTCAGCAGCAACGTGTCGCGGTCGACGTCCTGGGCGAGCAGGCCACCCGCGATGCGCTTGTATTCGACCGTCGCCGGAGCGTGTTCGGGCCACTCGCCCGTCGCGAGCACGCGCACGTTCGGCTTCCTGGCGAACGCGGCGAGCGCGGCGTCGTCGACCTCGGGCGCGATCACGACCTCGACGAACTGCTGCTCGAGGATGCGCGCCGCCGTGGTGGCGTCGAGGCGCTGGTTGAATGCGATGATGCCGCCGAACGCCGAGACCGGATCGCAGGCGTAGGCGTGTGCGTAGGCTTCGGCCGCGCTCGTGCCGAGCGCGACGCCACACGGGTTGGCGTGCTTGACGATGACGCAGGCCGGCGTGCGCTGGAACGCCTTGACGCATTCGAGCGCCGCGTCGGCGTCGGCGATGTTGTTGTACGAGAGTTCCTTGCCGGCGAGCACGCGCGCGGTCGCGATGGTGCCCGCGGGGGCGTCGTGGTCGACGTAGAGCGCGGCACCCTGGTGCGGATTCTCGCCGTAGCGCAGCGTCTGCCGGCGCGTGCCCGACAGGTGCAGCGTCGGTGCGAACGGCTCGACCGTGTCGCCAGACACGCGCGAGCCGAGCCAGCTCGCGATGCGACCGTCGTAGTTGGCGGTGTGCGCGAAGCCCTTCGCGGCGAGGCGACGGCGCAGCGCGAGCGAGGTACCGCCGTGCGCGAGGGCCTCGAGGATTTCGGCGTAGTCGGTCGGGTCGACCGAGACGACGACGTGCTCGTGGTTCTTCGCCGCGGCGCGCAGCATCGCGGGGCCGCCGACGTCGATGTTCTCGATCGCGTCCTCGAGCGTGCAGTCGGGTTGCGCGACGGTCGCCTCGAACGGATACAGGTTCACGACGAGCAGGTCGATCGGCGTGATGCGGTGCTCGGCCATGACCGCGTCGTCGATGCCACGGCGTCCGAGCAGGCCGCCGTGCACGAGCGGATGCAACGTCTTGACGCGCCCGTCCATGATCTCCGGGAAGCCGGTCAGCGCGCTGACCTCGGTGACGGGCAGGCGGGCTTCGCGCAGCGACCGTGCGGTGCCGCCGGTCGACACCAGTTCGATGCCGAGCGCGTCGAGGCCGCGAGCGAAGTCGTGGAGTCCTGTCTTGTCCGAGACGCTCAGCAGCGCGCGGCGGACAGGAGCGAGCGTGGCATCGAACATCGTGCGGGGTCTGCGGCCGTGGCGGGGCGCGCAGTATACCGGCGCAGGCGGGCCGCGTTCAGCGCGGTGCGTCGCCGCGTCAGCTCAGGCCGTACTGGGCGAGTTTCTTGCGCAGCGTCGCGCGGTTGATGCCGAGTGCGGCCGCGGCCTTGCTCTGGTTGTTGCCGTACCACGCCATCACTTCACGCAGCAGTGGCTGCTCGACTTCGCCGAGCACGAGCGCATGCAGGCCCTCGGAGGGCTGCGACTCGACGTCGGTCAGGTAACGCCGCACGGCGCGCGCGACACACTCGCGCAGGGCGGGTTGCAAAGAAGGATCCTGCGCGACATCGGCGCGCAGCGGCGTAACGGCATTCACTGGGAGGACGCCCCCGGATCAGGTGTTCTCGAGACGATCCGTCGCTTGCGCGGATTCGGCAAGGCGTACGGGGAGTGAATACTACGCCGGTGCGGGCGGGTTGGTAAGTGCCGCGTCACGCGATGTGACGTTTCCGTCAGCCCGTTTCACTCGAAACGGAACTCGAAGGCCACCGCGTTCTTGCCCGGATCGGCGACCTCGAACACGAGTGCGGCGTTGGCGGCCGGCGCGAGGCCGGCGGCGAGCGCCTCGGCGTCGGGGATGTACTCTGACGGCGCGAAGCGGCGCATCGCGATGCGCGTCTCGTCGAGATCGGACAAGGTGATCTCGACGGTCGGGTAGGGTTGCGTGAAGTCGGCCGCGTTCTGCAGCGTCGCCGAGATGATCAGCGCGTTCGGCACCGAGGGATGCGGGCGGATGTCGCGCGAGACGAGCTGCAGCAGCTCGCGGTCGCGATGCATCGGCAGTGTGCATCCGATCGCCGCGCAGGCGCTCGCGAGCCAGGGCCGCACGCGTGCGTCGTCCATCCAGCGGGCGCGCTCGGCCCATGCGAGTTGGCCGCACAACGCGATCAGCAGCAATGCGTTGCCGAGGATCCACGGCCATGTACGCCGATGCTCGACGGGACCTTGCCTGCGCGTGAATTGCGGCGGCGCCACCGGCCCGCGTGCACCGCCGCGGCGGCGGTCGTCGGGATCGAAGAACAGCGCGCCCTGCGTGGACACCGGAGGACGGAATACCGGCGCGCCGAGTGCGGGCGGCGCGAGCAGGTCGACATGGCGGTCGAGCTCGCCGATCGGTTCGGGCGGCAACTGCTCGCACAGCGTGACGAGCGCGTCGAACGTGGCATTGCAATGCGTGCAGCGCACCTGTCCGCGCGCGGCGGCGAGCTCGCTCGCGCCGAGCTTGAAGACGGTCAGGCATTCGGGGCATTGCGCGAACATTTGCGGAGTGTAACGGCAGCGCCGCCGCGTGCGCTCAGGCGCGACGGCGGCCGTCGATGCGCATCCAGTCCTCGCGCTGCGTGGCGCGCAGGTCGTCGAACCATTCCGCGTAACGCACCAAGAGTTCCTCGTGCTGGCCGGCGAGGATGCCCGAGAGCGCAAGCAGGCCACCGGGCTTCACCGATTCGGCGAAGCGCGGCGCGAGGTCGTGCAGCGGCCCGGCGAGGATGTTGGCGACGAGGATGTCGGCCGGCACGGGCACGCTGTCGTCGGGCAGCGCGAGCGCGATGCGGTCGGCGACGTCGTTGCGCCCGGCGTTGTCGCGGCTCGCGTCGATGGCCTGCGGATCGTTGTCGATCGCGAGCACGTGTGCGGCGCCGAGCCGTGCGGCGGCGATCGCGAGGATGCCCGAGCCGCAGCCGTAGTCGATGACGTTCGCACCGGCGAGGTCGAGCCCGTCCAGCCACTCCAGGCACAGCGCCGTGGTCGGGTGCGTGCCGGTACCGAAGGCGAGGCCCGGATCGAGGCGCACGACCACATCGTCTCCGGACGAGGGCGGCTCGATCGTCCACGGGTAGATCCACGTACGACGGCCGAAGCGCATCGGCTTGAACTGGTCCATCCAGGCGCGCGTCCAGTCCTGGTCGCCGACCTCGCGGAACGCGACCCGTTCGGGCGTGAGGTCGGGAAGAAGTTCGCCGAGCACGTGGACGAGGCCGGCACGATCGGTGCCGGATTCGAACAGCGCGTTGAGCACTACCTGGTCCCACAGCGGGGTCTCGCCGACGCCGGGTTCGAGGATCGCGTGCTCGTTGGAGGTGTCGGCATCCGCGTCGAGCAGCGTGATCGACAGCGCACCCACGTCCTCGAGCGCGGTTTCGACGGCGTCCTGCTGGTCGGCGCGCAGCGTCAGGGAGAGTTCGAGCCAGGGCATCGTGGGAGCGTTCGGTACGGCGGGACGCGCGAGGATAGGGGTTCACGCGCGCCGTCGCCAACGCGCCGCGCGGGGGCGCACCGATACCACGCGGCGCGCGCCGCCCCTAAACTCGCGGTTTCGCCTGCACGACGCCGAGCCGATGCCCCCCGAAGCACCCCTCGACATCCTCGCTTCCCGGCTGCGAGCGCCCGACGCTTCGCGACGCGAGGCGTTCGCGACGGCGTCACCGTTCCCGCACCTGGTCATCGACGAGTTCCTCGACGAGGCCTTCGTCCGCGAGCTGCTCGCGAGCTTCCCTGCGTTCGAACGCGGCAATTCGGTCGGCGACGACGGCAGGCAGGGCGGCAAGTCGACCGTCGACCGCCTGCGCGGCCTCGGCGACGCCTACGCGCGCCTCGACGACGCGATCCGCAGTCCCGCGTTCCTCGCCTGGCTCGGCGAGGCCACCGGCATCGACGCGCTGCTCTACGACCCGTGGTACCTCGGCGGCGGCACACACGAGAACCGCAACGGCGTGAGCCTCGACCCACATGTCGATTTCAACTACCACCCGAGCGAGCGCTGGCATCGCCGCCTCAACCTGATCGTCTACCTCAATCCGCGCTGGGAGGCGGACTGGGGTGGCTGCCTCGAGCTGTTCCGCGATCCGTCGACCGAGGCCATGCCCGCGCAGCGCATCGCGCCCGTGTTCAACCGTTGCGTCGTGTTCGAGACCTCCGAGCGTTCGTGGCATGCGTTCGACACGATCCGCCTGCCCGAGGCCGAGGCGTCGCTGACGCGCCGCTCGATCGCGTTGTACTTCTACACGAAGGACCGGCCCGTCGAGGAAACCGCGGAGCGCCACACGACCTACTACGTGAACCGCCAGCTGTCGGAGCGCTTCGCCGAAGGGCATGCCTTGACGCGCGACGACGTCGCCGAGCTGCAGCGCCTCGTCGCCGAACGCGATGCGCACATCCGCATGCTCTACGCCGAGAACACGAGCCTGCGCGCCGCGCAGGACAAGGGCTTGACCGGCCACCTTCTGTATCTGGCCAAACGGGCCTACGTGCGCTTCCGGCGCTGAGGCGGATCAGCCGGCCGGCGCTTCGGCCGGAGCAGGGCAGGCGAAGGCAGGTTCGCGCCTGAAGTCGGCGACCGCGACGTCGCCGACGAGGCGCAGCACATAGGCCTGCCGCGTGCGCGACGCCGGCGCTGCGCAGACGCGGCCGGCGTCGAGCGCCTCGCCGGCGCGGCTCAGCAGCGGCACGACGTCGACGTGATGGCCCAGGAACGCGCGCGTGTTGAAGTCGTCCTCGCGCAGGTACGACGGCACGAGTGCACGCAGCAGCGGCAGCTCGGCCTGCATGCGTGCGACGACGATCGCCGCGCCGGCGGAACCCGTCACGACGACGCCCCGAACCTGCGCGCGCGACGCGAGCTCGGCGAGGTCGTCGGCGAGATCCTGCGCGATGCGGCGTTCGTAGTGGCCCTGCTGTCGTGCTGCGCTCGAGTACGCGCCCGCGGCGACCGCGAACGCGAACGCGAAGCTGCCCGCGGCGAAGGCCTGCCAGCGCAGGTGCATTCCACGCAACGCGGCATGCAGCGCGAGGAGGCCTGCAGTGACCAGTGCGCCGATACCCGGCAGCACACGCGGCACGAGCAGCGGATCGGCGAGCAGCAGCATCGGGCCGGCGACGCTCGCGAGCGCAGCCAGCACGAGCAGCGGCAGTGCGGCGAGCTTGAGCGCGGTGTCACGCGTGCCTCGCATCGCCCGCGTGGCGACGACGCGGCGCGCGGCGAGCACGAGCGGCAGCGCGAACGCGAGCGCGAGCGCCGGCGCGAGCATCGCCCACATCTTCGGCGGGAACGCCTGCACGACGTACGCCCCGAAGGCGCCGATGTTGTCGATCACGACATGCGCTTCGGACGGCGAGCGGATCATCGTGCCACGCTCGGCGATCCAGCCCTTGATCGAGCGTGCGAACGCGAGCTGGTAGACCAGTGCGGCCACCTGCCCTGCAGCGCGCGCGTGGCGAGCAGGCGCAGGCGGGTGCCGAGGCCTGACGTCGACATCGGTGCGACCGCGGCCTCGAGCAGCGCGAAGATCACGAACACCGTGATCGCGGGCTGGTACAGCGCGAGGCTCGCGAGCAGCACGAGCGCACCGCGCCATGAGCGCAGGCGTTCGGGCGACACGACCGGCAACAGCGCGAGCGCGACGGCCAGCGCCATGAATGGCGCATCGAAACGGAACGCGAGGTTCTCGAGGAAGAACGGCTGGGCGCCGAGTGGCAACGCGACGAGCACGCCGAGCCACGCCGGTGTGACGGCGAAGCGGCGCGCGACGAGCGTGCCGGCCCAGGCGAGCGCGAGCACGGCGAGCAGCTGCGGCAGCGGAGCGAGATCGATCACGCGGCTCGCGCCGAACTGGAGCACGCGCATGAGCGCGTTGGTGAGATGGCGGCCGTTCTCGGTCCAGCCGTAGTTGCCGGACAGGGCGCGCAGCAGGTCGTCGTTCGTGTGGCGATCGGCGAGCAGGATCGGCAGCAGGATCGCGATGAAGAGAAGCGTCGCGATGCCGCCGAACACGATGCCGTCGCGCGCGGGCGTCGCGGCCGTCCGTGGCGCGTCGATCATGGCGTCGTGCCCGAGAAGCCGGTCACGTCAACCCAGGCCGAGGGCTTTTTCCTTCGCCTCGGCCATGCGCTTCTCGAGGTAGTGGATGTTCATGCCGCCGGCCTGGAAGCCGCCGTCGGCCATGATGCGCTGCTGCAGCGGCAGGTTGGTCTTGACGCCTTCGATCACGACTTCGGCGAGCGCATTGCGCATGCGCGCGACGGCCGTGGCGCGGTCGCGCCCGTGCACGATGAGCTTGCCGATCATCGAATCGTAGTTCGGCGGAATGCGGTAGCCGTCGTAGATGTGCGTGTCCATGCGCACGCCGGGCCCGCCCGCGGCGAGGAAGCGCTTGACCGTGCCCGGGCTCGGCATGAACGTGTCCGGATCCTCGGCGTTGATGCGGCATTCGATCGCGTGGCCGGTCAGGCGCACGTCTTCCTGGCGGATCGACAGCTTCTCGCCGGCCGCGATGAGCAGCTGCTCGCGCACGAGGTCGATGCCCGTGATCATCTCGGTGACCGGATGCTCGACCTGGATGCGCGTGTTCATCTCGATGAAGTAGAAGCGGCCGTCCTCGAACAGGAACTCGAACGTGCCGGCGCCGCGGTAGTTGATGCGCAGGCAGGCTTCGACGCAGACGCGGCCGATCTCGGCACGCAGCTCCTCGGTGATGCCCGGTGCGGGTGCTTCCTCGACGACCTTCTGGTGGCGGCGCTGCATCGAGCAGTCGCGCTCGCCGAGGTGGATCGCGCTGCCCTGGCCGTCGGCGAGCACCTGGATCTCGACGTGGCGCGGGTTCTCGAGGAATTTCTCCATGTAGACCTGATCGTTGCCGAACGCGGCCTTGGCCTCGGTCTTGGTCATCGCGATCGCGTTGCCGAGATGGGCCTCGGTGTGCACGACGCGCATGCCTCGGCCACCGCCGCCGCCGGCCGCCTTGATGATGACCGGGTAGCCGATGTCGCGCGCGATGCGCGTGTTCTCGACGATGTCGTCGCCGAGCGGACCGCCCGAGCCGGGCACGCACGGCACGCCGGCGGCCTTCATCGCGCGGATCGCCTCGACCTTGTCGCCCATGAGGCGGATCGTGTCGGCGCGCGGGCCGATGAACACGAAGCCCGACTGCTCGACGCGCTCGGCGAAGTCGGCATTCTCGGAGAGGAAGCCGTAACCCGGATGGATCGCCTGCGCATCGGTGACCTCGGCGGCCGAGATGATCGCGGGCACGTTGAGGTAGCTTTCGGCGGCGGGGCCGGGACCGATGCAGACGGACTCGTCGGCCATGCCGACATGCTTGAGGTTGCGGTCCACGGTCGAGTGCACGGCGACGGTCTTGATGCCGAGCACGTGGCAGGCGCGCAGGATGCGCAGCGCGATCTCGCCGCGGTTGGCGATGACGACTTTGTCCAGCATGCGATGTGCTCCGGTCAGCCGATCACGAACATCGGCTCGTCGTACTCGAGCGGCTGGCCGCTCTGCACGAGGATCGCGAGGACCGTGCCGGAGACCTCGGCCTCGATCTGGTTGAACATCTTCATCGCCTCGATGATGCCGAGCGTGTCACCGGCCTTGACGGCCTGGCCGACCTTCACGAACGCGGGCGCCTCGGGGTTCGGCGACGCGTAGAACGTGCCGACCATCGGCGAACGCACCGTATGGCCTTCCGGCACGTCCTTGCCCGCGGCAGGCGCGGCTTCCGCGACGGCGGGCGCGGCGACGGCGCGCGGCGCCTCGGCCTGGACCTGCTGCGGCATCACCGCGGCAGGCGCCGCGTAGACGGGCGCGGCGCCCTTCGGGTAGCGCGACAGGCGGACGATCTCCTCGCCCTCCTTGATCTCGAGTTCGGCGAGGTTGGATTCCTCGAGGAGGTCGATGAGCTTCTTGATCTTGCGCAGGTCCATGGGGTTTCTCGGCGGATGCTTCGCGGGCGAAGCGATCGGGAGTCAGGTCGGCGCCAGCTGGCGCACGACGAACTCGAGGGCCATGCGGTAGCTGTCGGAACCGAAACCGGTGACGACGCCGCGCGCGATGGGGGACAGGTACGAATGCTGGCGGAAGGCCTCGCGGGCGTGCACGTTGGACAGGTGCACCTCGACGAACGGGATCGCGACGCCCGCGAGCGCGTCGCGCAAGGCGATGCTCGTATGCGTGAACGCGCCCGGGTTGAACACGATCCAGGCGACGCCTTCATCGCGCGCGGCGTGGATGCGTTCGACGAGTACGTGCTCGGCGTTGGACTGGAGGGTGACGAGCGCGTGCCCGGCGGCCTGCGCGATCACGGCGAGCCCGGCATCGATCTCGCCGAGCGTCGTGCGGCCGTAGACCTCCGGCTCGCGCGTGCCGAGCAGGTTGAGGTTGGGGCCGTGCAGGACGAGGATCGTGGACACGAGAGGCGGGGAGTCTGCGATTCAAACAGGGGCGCTAGTGTCGGGCACGGCGAGGGTTGTGTCCATATCGGCGATGTTCGGCGAAATTGCGCGAGCCGATGGGCCGGTGCATCATGCCGTCGTCGCCCGGGCATCGTGTCGTCGCCGGGCGGGATGCGCGCTTCGCCCGGTTCGCGTTCGACTCGGCGTGCCGCGAGGTCGGGGCGTTTCCGGGCGTCACGCCTGCGTGGTCGAGACGCGTCGGATGTTCCGCGGAACCGGCGCATGCCGTCGCAGTCTGACATTCGGTGCCGTATGTCTCGAAGACGGGACGGCGGCGCGTGGCACGTCACGCGATGGATGCATCGATTCTTCACAATCGGGGGGCGCCGCGGTGAGGCCCGCTCTGGCTGAATGTGAATATCGGTCATGATTCGCGCCCGTCGAGCCCTCCCCTGAGGGCTGGCGTGTAGATTGCATTACCCCCGCTGTCGATCGCCGGCTCAATGCCGAGATCCCCCAAGGATCGGACCGCATGGGCGGTCGCACGACGTGGTCCTCCAGAGGAAATCCGTGTGGTGGCTCTGCGCAATTCCGACTTCGATGCGGCCTCGCCGCATGGCTCACCCAAGGCAGGCATCACGCTCGCCGTCGGGCATCTGGGCGCGTTCGACCAGCAGACCGTACGCACGATGCTGCAGACGCTCGTCACGCGGCTCAGCGCGTACTTCCGCATCGTCGACGGTAGCGAGGGCGACCTCGTGCTGCTCGAGCACCCGACCGACGCCGAACTGTTCCTGCTGCGTGCGAACGTGACGCCGGGCACCGGCGACGTGAAGCTGCCGCGCCCGCTGCGCCTCATGCCGCTGGCGGACGGACTCAACGCGATGATCGACATCGTGCGCCCGCTCGCGCAGCAGCCCGCGCGCGATCCCGAGCACACGCTTTCGCGCGTGCTCGACCGCCCGGCCACGCATTCGATGCGCCTGACCGGCGAATGGGGCACGTGCTGGATGTATGCCGGCACGGACGACGTCGTCTTCGATCGGCCGCTCACGCTCGTCGCACGCGCGCTCGCCAACGGCGCGGTCGTCGCCGAGGTCGAGACCGTGACCTACGAGACCGTGGCGCTCGCCGCGCGCGACGGGCGCCCGCGCCTGCGTCGCGACGAAGTGCGCTGGCTCATCGGCCCGAGTGCCGAACTGCAGCGTGCGACCCACATCAAGCTCATGCAGCCCGAAGCCTGGCTCAAGCTGCAGGTGTGGCCGAATCTCGCGCGCCTGCCGAACCACATGCGCTGGCTCGACGTGTTCGCGGCCATGCACGACGGCATTCCGGCCACCGAGGCGCTGCGTCGCGCCACCGATGCGGGCCTCTCCGAGGCCGACGCGCGCCGCGGCCTGTGCATGCTGCTGCAGTTCGGTTACGCGAACCTGCGCATGCAGCCGGTCGCACCGGCCGCCGCCGTGCAGCCGATCGCCGACAAGCGCGAGACGTCCTCGTTCCTGCAGCGCATCCGCAACAAGCTGCGCCAGATCATCGAAACCGCTTAATCTATCCTGGCGGTACGCGCCGTCGCTCCGTCCAAGGACTGTCCCATGCAGGATCACAAGCTGTTGTTCATCGGTTCGCCCGGCGTCGGCAAGACCACGGCGATCTGCACGGTCAGCGACTATCCGCCCGTCAGCACCGAAGTGCCGTCGACCGACGAGCACCGCCAGACCACGGTCGCGCTCGATTTCGGCGAGCTCACGCTCGACGATGGCGAGATGCTGCGCCTGTACGGCGTGCCGGGGCAGGACCGCTTCGATTTCATCTGGCCGCTCATCGCCGACGGTGCGATGGGACTCATCGTGCTGATCGATTCGACCAAGCCCGACGTGCTCGGCACGCTCGACGGCTACCTCGATCGCTTCTCGGAGTTCGTCGCGCGCATGCCCGCGATCGTCGCGGTGACGCGCCTGCAGCCCGGCAGCACGCCGGGCGTGTCGGATGTCGTCGCGCACCTCGGTCGCCGCGGGCTCGACCTGCCTGTCGTCGCGATGGATCCGCGCGAGCGCCAGGATGTCCTGTTCCTCGTCAGCATGGTCGTCGCGCGCATCGAACGACGGATCGCGGCATGAGCACCGACAACGTGCAGGCCCCGCCGGCGCGACTGTCGCCGTTCGAGGTGTTTTTCCCCGATGCGGCGCAACGCGAAGCCTGTCTCGCCGCGATGGCGCGCATGATGGGCAGCGTCACGGGTGCGTATGCAAGCGTGCTCGCGACGATCGACGGACAGCCGGTCACGCATTCGGCCACGGGCGAGTGGCGTCCCGCGCGCGTCGCCGCGATCGTCGGTTCGCTGTGTGCGCTCGGCGAGACGCTCGGCAAGGAGATCAACCAGCGCACCTGCCGCAACGTGCTGCTCGAGACCGAGACCGGTCTCGCCGTCGTGCAGCGTCTTCCGCGCCGCGCGGCTGAGTTCCCCGCGTCGCCGTTCCGTTCGGCGGATCGCGTACATCCTTCGTTCGGTGTCGTCCGAACTTCCCTGATTCGCCGGAGATCCGTCATGTCCAACATCAAAGAAAGCCTCGCCAAGCTGCTCGAGATCGACGGCGCGATCGCCGCGGCGGTCGTGGATTCGACGAGTGGCCTGCTGCTCGGCAAGGAAGGTTCGGGCCTCGACCTCGATCTCGCCGGCGCCGGCAATACCGAAGTGGTGCGCGCCAAGCTCAAGACGATGCGTTCGCTCAACCTCGACGACAAGATCGAGGACATCCTGATCACGCTCGACAAGCAGTACCACATCATCCGCCCGGTCGACTCCGCGGAAGGCCTGTTCATCTACCTCGTGCTCGTCAAGGAGCGCGCGAACCTCGCGCTCGCGCGCCGCAAGGTGCTCGACGTCGAGACCCAGCTGTCCATCTGATCACGGGAGCCGGCGCGCTCGCGTCGGCGTCGGCGGTCACAGGTGCGGGGCGAGCCAGCGCTCGAGCCCTGCCTCGTCGAAGTTGCCGATCTTGGTCGCGACGATGCGCCCGTCGCGACCGATGAGCACGTTGTACGGCAGCACGCTGCGCACGTTGCCGAAGCGCAGCGACACGTCGGTGGTGCCGCGGTTCGGTGCGTCGACGAGGATCGGATAGTCGACAGGATGCTGCGCGAGGAAGGCGAGCGCAGGTTCGGCGTCCTCGGCGGCGATGCCGATCACCTCGAGGCCCTTGCCGGCGTGCGTCGCGCGCACGCGGTCGAGCAGGGGCATCTCCTCGCGACACGGTCCGCACCAGCTCGCCCAGAAGTTCAACAGCACGAGACGCCCGTCCCATTCGGACAGCCGGCGCGGCGCGCCGTCGCGATCGGGCAGGGTGATGTCGTCGCGCAGGTCTCCCACGCCGAGCGTCGGCGTCGGTGGCGCAGCGGCATGCGGCGACACCGCGACGGGCGTCGGCCGCATCGCGACGCTCAAGGCGAGGCCGGCACCTGCACTCGCCACGGCGAGGACCACGATGAGCACCTGCGTGCGGTCGAGCACGTCAGCGCGCCGCGGTCAGCGCGTCGTCGACGATGGCCGACGTCAGCAGCGTCGGCAGCACGCGACCGTCCGGCGTGCCCGGCGTGAACACGACGTAGAGCGGCACGCCGACCGAACGGTGCGCCTGCAGGAACGCCGTGATCTCGGGATCGACATTGGTCCAGTCGCCTTTCATGTAGACCGCGTCGGTGCGGGCGAGAGTGGCGCGGAACGCGTCGGTGCCGAGCACGCTCTTCTCGTTGGCCTTGCAGGTCACGCACCAGTCGGCGGTCATGTTGACGAACACCGTGCGACCGTCGGCGCGCAGCTTCGCGAGCGCATCGGCCGAGTAGGCTACCGTGCCGTCCGAGGTCACCGCGGCCTTCGACGGCGCTTCGAGTTGGGTGACCTTCCACAGCGGCCACAGCGCCGCGACGAACACGATCGCGGCGAACACGCGCGCGACGACGCTGCCGTTCCAGCGGCCGCGCTCGTAGGCCCACAGCGCGAGCGCGAGCACGACCGATCCGGCCAGCACCCACGCGATCGCATCGACACCGCGCTGCTGGCCGAGCACCCAGACCAGCCACACGGCCGTCAGGTACATCGGGAACGCGAGCACCTGCTTGAACGTCTCCATCCACGCGCCGGGTCTGGGCAGGCGCGAGGCCAGTGCAGGCACGAAACCGATCACGAGGAACGGCAGTGCGAGACCGAGGCCGAGGGCGAGGAACACGAGCAGCGCGAGCACGGGCGACGACGCGAACGCGAACGCGAGCGCAGGGCCCATGAACGGTGCCGTGCACGGGCTCGCGACGATCACCGCGAGCACGCCGGTGAAGAAGTCGCCGGCCGGACCCGAGCGGTTGGCGAGGCCCTGGCCGACGCCGGCGAGACCTGCGCCGATCGTGAACACGCCCGACAGGCTCAGGCCGACCGCGAGCAGCACGTAGGCGAGGCCTGCGACGACGAGCGGCTGCTGCAGCTGGAAACCCCAGCCGAGCGCGGCGCCGGCCGAGCGCAGCGCGATCACGCCGAGGCCGATCGCGGCGAACGAGACGAGCACGCCGAGCGTGTACCAGAGCGCGTGCGTGCGTGCCTTGGCGACGCTTTCGCCGCTCTGCGCGAGGCCGATGACCTTGAGCGACAGCACCGGCAGCACGCACGGCATGAGGTTGAGCACGATGCCGCCGAGGAGCGCGAACAGCAGCGCGCCGAGCATGCCGATCTCCCCGTCGCCGGGCGGCGTCGAGCGCAGCGCGTTCTCGGCCGAGGCATCCGCACCCGGCATGGCCGTCGTCGTGGACGCGGGCGGCGCGGGCACGAACGAGGCGGCGGCCGCGGCGAGCTCGCCATCGGTCGCGGTCGGCAGGTCGACCTCGACGAAGCGCTCCATGACCGGGTAGCAGATGCCGTTTTCCTTGCAGCCTTGGAACTCGGCGCGCAGGCGCACGGTGCGCGCGGTGCCGTCGGGGCGCTTCAGCGCGACCGGCAGCTCGACCTGGTTGAAGTACACGACGACGCTGCCGAAGTGTTCGTCGGCGTGGTCGACGCCGGCCGGCCATGCGGGCTTGCCACCCTCGACGCCGCTGTCGTCGGCGATCGCGACATTGCTCCTGTCGCGGTACAGGTAATAGCCCTTCGGCATCGTCCAGCGTGCGAGCAGTTCGGTCGGACCGACCGCGATCGCCTCG
Source organism: Lysobacteraceae bacterium PS02065 (assembly GCA_029959555.1). GTDB lineage: Bacteria > Pseudomonadota > Gammaproteobacteria > Xanthomonadales > Rhodanobacteraceae > Dokdonella. Next base: position 37,625 of record JASCPI010000011.1, read on the forward strand.
AACACGAAGGCCTGCTCGGCCGGCAGCGCCTCGACGTCGTCGACGACCGCGGCGGGCGCATTGCCGAACAGCTTCGATCCGCCCGTGTTGCCGAACAGCGGTGCCGGTGCGGCGGCGGCCGAGCCTTCGGCGACCGGGATCGTGAGCTTGGTCGGGTGGGGCGGGTAGCAGATGAGCGGTTCGACCTCGTGGCAGCCCTGCACGGTGATCGTGACGTCGAACGAACGCAGCGAAGGATCGGTCACCGTGAACGGCAGGCGGCCGGCGACGGCGCCATGGTAGATCTCGACGTCGCCGAAGAATTCGTCGTGCTTGGGCTTGCCGGGCGGCAGGTCGAGCGTGCCGAGGGTGACGCCGGGCGTCGCCGTCTTCGCCTTGATGCGCTCGCGGTAGAGGTAGTAGTCGGGCGCGACGGTCCAGCGCAGCTCGACCGCGTCGGGACCGGCCGTGTGCTCGAAGCGGAACGCCTGCTCGACCGGCAGGAGATCGTCCTGGCCTTGGGCGAGTGCGCCCGTCGCGGGAGCGACGAGGGCGAGGACGGCGGCGAGAAAGCGCTGGAACACGGGCACACTCCTGACGAACGGTACGGTGGCGCATGTGGCACGGCGGCTCTGGGGCCATGCCGCGTCCACGCTGGCGGCGCTCACGCGAGTTGGGTCTGCGCGGCCACCCAGGCAAGGTACGGGGCGTGGCCGGCGGCCGCTTCGACCGCGATTATCTCAGGCAGTTCATACGGGTGCAGCTCGAGCAGGCGCGCGGCGAGAGCGTCGTGGCGCTCATGCGTGGTCTTGGCCATGAGCAGCAGCTCGGCGTCGACATGGACCGCGTCCTGCCAGCGGTAGGTCGAGGTGATGCCCGGAAGCACGCTCACGCAGGCGGCAAGGCGTTCGTGGACCAGCGTTCGCGCGATGCGCGCCGCGGTGTCGGCGTCGGGGACGGTGCTGTAGACGAGGAGGACGCTCATCGCGCCAGTGTGGCATGGCGCGTCGTCGCGCACCCGTGCGTGAAGGACCGGCGGCGTTGCGCCGCCGGTCCGGTGTGGCGTTACGGCGTGGCTTCGAAACCGTTCGCGAAGATCACGTCGACGGTGCCGCTGGCGAGTTCGCAGGTGGTCGGCGACACCGACTCGAACAGCGCGCGCGTCGCCCACTCCGGGTGGTCGACGAACGGGTTGCGGTTGCCCTGGAAGCTCTGGATCACGTTGTTGCGTGCGACTTCCGCGGCATCCGGCGGATCGGCCAGGTGCCACGCGAGCAGGTCGGCCAGCAGGCCCATGTAGGCGGTCTGGCTGTAATTGTTCGACTGCACGATCTGGCTGCGGTTGTCGGTCAGCTCGAGCTGCGGCTCGTTCTGGCCCGAGGTCGGGTCGACGCCGCCTTCATAGCGGATCGCCATGTAGAAGATCGCACGCGCCATCTCGCCCTTGCGGTGGTTCCAGACCTCGAACGAGCCCTGGTTGCCGTCCGGCGTGCGCACCCAGTTCGAGTTGCCCGGATGGCCGGTCGACGGGCCGCCGACGCCGCCGTTGGCTTCGGTGGCGAGCTCGCTGCAGCCGCTCGCGCAGTTCGCGAACGGCTTGTTGCCGCGCGACGAGTTCTGGTTCGTGTCCGACAGCCACAGCATGTGCGTGTCGGTGTACGGCGCGTTCGGCAGGCCGAGGTTGCCGTTCGTGCTCGGGAAGCCGAGCGAGTTCGGCCACGTGTGCTCGCGGTTGTAGGTGATGCCGCCGCCGGTGCCGGCGCGGTCGCTGACCGCGGCATACGAGCGGTTGCGGTACACGTCGATGACGCGGTTCGGATTGGCCGGGTCGACCTGGGCGAGCTCGAGGATCGTCCACGTGTTGGTGCCCGAGCCGCTGTACGGATACGCCGTGTGGCCACGGATCGTCGCATGCAGCGAGCAGCGCAGCTGGCCCGGGCTGCTCGTGTTGACGCGCGAGTAGTACGCCGCCGTCGTGTTCGCGGCGACCGTGAACGACGACGTGAAGTCGTTCGCCATCGCGATGCCGGCGCCGTTCTGCACGCCACTCGCGGTGATCGAGAACGTGCACGATGCATTCGCGGGCAGCACCGTCGCCGGCGTCAGCGTGCGCGTCGCCCCCGTGCCGCCCACGCCGAGCGTCACCGGCGTGCTGTTGCAGGCCAGCGCGAACGCATTGGAGGCCGTGGTCACGGATTCGCTGAAGGTCACGCGCACGTCGGTCGCGACCGGAACCTGCGTCGCGCCGTTGGCCGGCTGCACCGACGACACGGTCGGCGGCGGCACGTTGGCCGGATCGAACGTCGTGAACGCGATGGTGACGTCGTTGGCCATCGGTTCCGGCGTGCCGTCGCGGTCGACGATGCCGGTCGCGAGCAGCTTCCACTCGCAGCTCTCGGCCGCGCTGAAGGCTGGCGAAGGCGTGAGCGTGTAGGTGGTCGGGCCTCCGCTGACCGCCGCGGTGTGGGCGCCGGAGGTGGCGCAGTCGATCGTGTACCACGGCGCCGTCACGTCGACGGGCTCGCTGAAGGTGACCGACAGCGTCGAGGCGAGCGCGACGCCGGTGGCGCCGTTGGCCGGCGTCGTCGAGGCGACGGTCGGCGGCAGGTCGACCGGCGGGTCGCCGGCGACCGCGAAGCTCACGTCGTCGATCGCAAGGCCGTCGTCGGAACCCGTGACGTCGATGTCGTTCCAGCGCACCCACAGGCCCGCGCCGGGGCCGAGGTTGAGGCCCGTGATCGAGCCGCTGATCGCGGTGCGGTTGGCGGCGGCGTTGCCGTCGAGGGCGCCGACGGCACCCGTGGTGGTCGGCGAGCTGAAGTGGAGCGCGGCGACCGGCGTCCAGGTGCCGGTGGTGACCGAGGTCGCATCGAGGCTGTATTCGAACTGCAGCTGGTCCGCGCGGCCGGTCGCGCCGAGGCGCCACTGTTCGCCGGTGTAGGCCACCGCGATCTCGGAGAGTGCCGCCGTCGTGTCGTTGCGCAGGCGCGCGCCGATCGTGGAGGTATTCGAGTTCGAGCGGATCACGCCGAGCGCGCGTTCGCTGCTGCCCGCCGAGCCGTAGCTGTAGGTGTTGCCCGAATTGGCGGCACCGTTGTCGGCCGTGTAGGTCGTGTTGCCGTTCGACTTCACGAAGTACCAGCCCTCGGGCAGCGTGCTGCCGGTACCGGTCGATGCGAGCGAGTCGAAGGTCTGCACGGGCGGCGTGCCGCCGGTCAGGCCGACCGAGGATTGGGCGTAGGCCGCCTGGACGGCGAATGGGGCAAGCAGGACCAGCAGGCCCCGGATGCGATGGCGCGAGGAGTTCATCGGAGTTCCATCGGAGGCGGACGACCGCCAGGAACCGCGTAGTTTACGGGGCTCGCGTGACGGGTTGGAGATGGTGGTTTCCCGCAGTAGCGGTCCGCACCCCGGCCGCAACGAAAAAGCCCCGCTTGCGCGGGGCTTTCCGTGTCTCGAGCGGTACCCGTCGCGTCAGGCGACGAACAGCGCGCGCATCTTCTTCATCGCATTGGCCTCGACCTGGCGGATGCGCTCGGCCGAAACGCCGTACTCGTCGGCGAGTTCCTGCAGCGTCGCCTTCTCGCCGTCACGCAGCCAGCGGCGCTGGATGATGTCGCGCGAGCGCTCGTCGAGCCTGGCGAGGCCGCGGTGCAGCGTATCGAGCGAGGATTCCTCCTCCGAGTCGCTCTCGACCGTGAGATAGGGATCGGCGTTCTGGTGATCCTCGAGGAACATGACCGGCGACGGCTTGGCGTCCTCGTCGTCGTCCACGGGTGCATCGAACGCGATGTCGCGACCGCTCAGGCGCGCTTCCATCTCGAGCACCGTGGCGGCCGGCACGCCGAGCTCGCGGGCCACCGTGTTGACCTCTTCGGCGTTCATCCAGCCCAGACGCTTCTTCGACTTGCGCAGGTTGAAGAACAGCTTGCGCTGCGCCTTGGTCGTGGCGACCTTGACGATGCGCCAGTTGCGCAGGATGAACTCGTGCATCTCGGCACGGATCCAGTGCACCGCGAACGACACGAGACGGACGCCCTGGTCGGGATCGAAGCGCTTGACCGCCTTCATGAGGCCGATGTTGCCTTCCTGCACGAGGTCCCCCATCTGGAGACCGTAGCCGGAGTAGCCGCGTGCCACGTGCACCACGAAGCGCAGGTGCGACATGACCATCTTGCGTGCCGATTCGAGGTTGCCCGACTCGAGGTAGTCGCGCGCGAGCGCCTGCTCGTCCTCGACGGTGAGCATCGGGATGCGGTGGACGGCCGAGATGTAGGCGTCCAGGCTGCCGAGCGCACTCGGAACCGGGAACGGGGTGGCGACCATGGCATTGCTCATTGCGTCTGTCCTCTTGCGTTCGGGCATGTTAGCACTCGGGTTATGAGAGTGCTAAAAACCCCGTCGAGTTCCCAATGGTGTTCGGGAACCAGCTCATAACTGAACTGGCGGGTATAGTAGACCCGAATCCGTTAATGCGCGGTGATCAGACTGCTGAGTTCAGGTGAACAATCGCCGCTCAGATCGCGTCGAGCTCGGCTCGCGGAGGCAGCGACCAGTCGATCGGGGAGCGGCCGGAATCGTCCAGGTGCTTGTTCGCCAAGGAGAAATGGCCGCACCCGAGGAAGCCGCGGTGGGCCGAGAGCGGCGATGGATGCGGCGCGCGCAGGATGCGGTGGCGGCGTGCGTCGATGAGGCCCGCCTTCTTCTGCGCCGAGCTGCCCCACAGCAGGAACACGAGGTCGTCGCGCCCACGGGCCAGCGTGTCGATGCACGCGTCGGTGAAGCCCTCCCAGCCCTTGCCCTGGTGCGACTGCGGCTGGCCGCGTTCGACCGTCAGTACGGCATTGAGCAGCAGCACGCCACGCCGCGCCCACGGCATCAGGCAGCCATGGTCCGGGCGCGGCAGGCCGAGGTCGCGCGAGATCTCCTTGAAGACGTTCTCGAGCGACGGCGGGGGCGCGATGCCGGGTTGTACCGAGAAGCACAGGCCATGCGCCTGGCCGGGGCCGTGGTACGGATCCTGGCCGAGGATGACGACCTTGACCGCATCGAACGGCGTGGCGTCGAACGCGCTGAAGATCTGCGGGCCGGGCGGGAAGACGACCGCACCGTCACGCTTGCGGGCGCGCAGGAAGTCGCCGAGCGCGAGCATCTCGGGACGATCGAACCAGTCGCCGACGCGGGCCTTCCACGAGGCCTCCAGGCGTACGCTCTCGGCGCTCACGCGGGCCTGGTGTGGCGCGCGCGCTGGTTGCGTCCGACGCGCAGCTGGAACAGCAGCTTGGTCACGAGCAGGCGCTCGTCGATCGGTTTCTCGACGAGGTCGTTCGCCCCGGCGGCGAGCAGCACGGCCTGCTTCTTCGGGTTGTCGTCGCCGGTCATGACGATGACGGGCAGCTGGCCCTTGCCGTAGCCGAGCGTGTGACGGATGCGCTCGAGCAGGTCGCCGCCGGTCAGTTCGCCCTTGAGGTTGACGTCGGTGAGGACGATGTCGGCGCCGACGCGATCCATCGCCTGCGCCGACTCGAGCAGGTCGAGCGCCTCTTCCACCGTGATGACGTGCAGCACGGTCAGGCCGTGCTTCTCGAGCATGCGACGCGTGGCCAGCGCGACCACGCGGCTGTCCTCGACGTAGAGGACCTCGCCCGGCGTGTTCTCGGCCGGCCGCACGTAGCCGCGGATGAACTCGGCCAGCGCCTGGAAGCCCAGCGACTTGTCGAAATAGTCGGTCACGTGGTCGCTCAGCGTGCGCTCGACGAGGCGCTCCTGCACGTCGCCCGACACGACCACGATCGGGATATAGGCCTGGTTGCCGGCCTCGCGGATGCGCGCGGCGAGCTCGAGGCCGTCCATGTCGGGCAGGCGCAGGGCGGTGGTGACGAGGTCGACCACGCCTTCGGCGAGCTGGTGCATCGCCTCCTCGCCGGTCTCGCAGGCGATCACGGTGGCCTCGGGGAGGCTCGCCCGCAGCGTCTGCTCGATGAGGCGTCGCACGACGCGCGAGCCGTCGACGACGAGTACGCGCGGATTCTCGGAGGCGATGTGCTGGGTCAGGATCGGCGGCGCGCTCATCGTCAGTCTCCGGGACGGCCGGCCAGCAGGTGCCGGGTCGCGGCGATCCATGCACCGAGTGCGCCAAGCAGGATGCTGATGCCGACCAGCGAGGCCGCGGTGCCTACGCCCAGTCCGTGCCACGTGAAGCGCCCGCCGTAGCTCGCGAGCAGGCCGTCGGCGGGGCCGCTGACCGCGAGCTGCATCGCGTAGACCACGACGACCGCGAGCAGGCCGCCGAGTGCGCCGTACCAGAGCCCCGTGTACACGAACGGACGGCGCACGAAGCCGTCGCTGGCGCCGATGAGTTGCATGACCGCGATTTCCTCTGCGCGGGACTGGATGTCGGTGCGCACGGTGTTGCCGATCACGAGCAGGGTTCCGAGCGAGAGCAGGATCATGAGCGCGGCGACGGCGCGCTCGCCGAGGGCGAGGATTGCACCGAGGCGCTTACGCCACGCCGCATCGTACTGCACCATGTCCGTGCGCGCGTCGCCGGCGACGGCGTCGGCCAGCGCGGCTTCGTCCATGCCGCCTGCGGCCGGGGTGACCACGAGCACGCTCGGCAAGGGATTGTGCTGCAGCACGTCGAGTGCGTCGGCGAAGCCCGACAGCGTGCGGAACTCCTGCAGACCCTCGTCGGGCGTCCGCACGACGACGCCGGCGACGTCCGCACGGCCGCGCAGCGACTCGGCGAACCGGCGTGCCGCGTCGGCCGATTCGGCGGGCTTGAGGAATACGGTGATCTCGCGCGCCTCGCGCATGCCGCTCGACAGCTCGCGTGCATTGTCGAGCACGACGTGGAACAGCAGCGGCAACGCGAGCGCGATGCCGATCACGAGCACGGTCAGTGCGGTGGCCAGGGGACGCGCGGCGAGCCGCGCGAGGCTGGTCGCGAGGCCGAAGCGGCGTTGCTCGCGCCACGCGGACAGTCGTGATCCCAGCGATCGCCGCGCGCGCGGCGACGGCTTCGCCGGTGCCGGCTCGCGCAGGCGGTTGGGAGCGGGCCGGTTGCGACGCACCGCGTTCATGCACGCACCTGCGGTCGGAAATCGTCGATCAGCTTGCCGTGGTCGAGCACGAGCACGCGCTTGCCCATGTGACGGATCAGGTGGAGGTCGTGGCTGGCGACCAGCACCGTCGTGCCGACCTGCTGGAACTCCGCGAACAGCTGCATGATCTCGACGGAGAGCTGCGGATCGAGGTTGCCGGTCGGCTCGTCGGCGATGATCAGTGGCGGCTTGGCGACGAGTGCGCGTGCGATGCCGACGCGCTGCTGTTCGCCGGTCGACAGCGTTTCGGGCAGGCCCTTCTCGCGCTCGAGCAGGCCGACCTTGTCGAGCGCGGCGCGTACGCGCTTCGCGATCTCGTCGCGCGCGGTACCCGCGATCACCAGCGGCAGCGCGACGTTGTCGAACACGCTGCGGTCCATGAGCAGGCGATGGTTCTGGAACACCATGCCGATGCCGCGCCGCACCTGCGGCACCGCGCGCGCGCGGACGCGACGCAGCGGCGTTCCGCCGAGCTCGATCTCGCCGCGGGTCGGGCGCTCGATCAGCCCGAGCAGCTTGAGCAGGGTGCTCTTGCCGGCGCCGGAGTGCCCGGTCACGAACACCATCTCGCCGGCCTCGACCTCGAAGCTGAGTCCACCGAGCGCTTCGTGCCCGGAAGGGTAGCGCTTGGTGACCTGATCGAATCGGATCATCGGTGCGACGCCGTCAGCAGCCATGCCTAGCGCACCATCTGGTTGATGTTGAAGACAGGCAGCAGGATCGCGAGCACGATGAACAGCACCATCCCGCCGACCAGGAGGATGACCGCGGGACCGAGGGCCGTCGTGAGCAGCGTGAGCCAGCGATCGAGGTCGCGCTGTTGCTGCGCGGCGGCTTCCTCGAGCATGCGCGGCAGTTCGCCGGACTTCTCGCCGCTCGCGACCAGGCGCAGCGCCACCGGCGGGAACTGCCCCGTCTCGCCGAGCGCACGCGCGAAGCCGCTGCCTTCGCGCACGCGCACCGCGGCTCGGCGCAAGGCTTCGCGCATGGGCAGGTTCGGCACCACCTGAGCGGCGATAGCGAGCGCATCGAGCAACGGCACGGCCGCACCGGCGAGCAGCGCGAGCGTGCGCGCGGCGCGCGTCGTGTTCGCCGCGCGCACGAGTCGCCCGACGAGCGGAAGGCGCAACTGCAGCGCATGCCAGCGCAGGCGTCGCGCATCGCTGCGCAGGGCGAGGCGCGCGGCCAGGACCAGTGCGACAATGACGACGAGGATCAGCACGCCCCAGTCGCGCAGCACGTCCGAAACCGCGATGAGCGCGCGCGTCGCGATCGGCAGGGCCTGCTGCATGCCCTGGAAGACGCCGACGATCTGCGGCACGACCCAGGTCAGCAGGCCGGCCACGACGGCGATCGCGACGAGGGTCAGGAGGATCGGGTAGGCGAGCGCGCCGATGACCTTCTGGCGCAGTTCGTCGCGCGCCTCGGCGTAGTCGGCGAGCTTGGCGAGCACCGTGTCGAGATGACCCGACTGTTCGCCTGCAGCGACCGATGCACGGAAGATCTCGGGGAAGCTGTCGGGAAAGCCGCCCATGGCCTGGGCGAGGCTTGCGCCCTCCATGACACGTGCCCGCAGCGCGACCGTGAGCGCGCGCTGGCGTTCGTTGTCGTCCTGCTCGGCGAGGGCCCCGAGCGCCTCGTCGATCGGCAGGCCGGCGCGGACCAGCGTCGACAGCTGGCGCGTCAGCAGCGCGAGCTGCGCGCCCGAGAGTCCCCGCCGCGTGAAGGCTCCGCGTGTGCCGCGGCGCTCGTCGACCTCGTCGACCGCGAGCGGGTTGAGGCCGCGCTCGCGCAACGTGGCGCGCACGCCGCGTGCGGTGTCGCCCTGCAGGACGCCACGCTGGGTCTTGCCGCTGCTGTCGAGGGCCTGGTAGGCGAACGCGGGCAAGAGACCACCACGATGGACACGATCCGCGCATTGTCGCGCGAACGTGCGGTCCATGCGCAACTCAGACGTAAAGGATCACCAGGAGCGTGGCGAGCCATCCGGCCACGGCGGCGAGCAGCCACGGATCGCGCAGGGCGAGGCGGCTCGGATCCGCGCCTGCCGCGTCGCGGAACACGAGGCGCAGGTAGCGCAGCACGCCGAGGGCGACCCAGGGTGTCGAATACACGAGGGGATTGTGCGCGTGGCGCGCGATCACGTCGGATGACAGCGTATAGAGCACGTAGGCGGCGATGACCGCGCCACCGAGGCCGCAGAGCGCACGTTCGATGCCGCGCACGTCGTACCCGCTGGCCGCGTGGGCTTCGCGTCCGCCGACGTGGACGAGGTCGCCATGCCGCTTGCCGAGGCCGAGCATCAGCGCGAGCAGCGTCGCCATGACGAGGATCCACAGGGTCAGTGGTACCTGTGCGGCGACACCGCCCGCGACGATGCGCAACGCGAATCCCGCGGCGATGATCGCGACGTCGACCCACGCGACCCGCTTGAGCCCCCCCGAGTAGGCGAGCTGCACGAGCAGGTACGCGAGCACGACCCAGGTGAGCCGCGTCGACACCGTGGCCGTGATCGCGAGCGAGGCCACGGCGAGTGCTCCGGAGAATGCGAGTGCGGTCGGGCGCGCCACGGCACCGCGGGCGACCGGCCGGCGCGACTTGACCGGATGGTGGCGGTCGCGCGCAGCGTCCAGCACGTCGTTGAGTGCATAGACCGCGGACGAGGCCAGGCAGAACGCGAGGACGGCGACGAGGGTCCTCGACAAGGCGGACGGGTCGAGGAGCTCGTGGCCGAAGAACAGCGGCAGGAGCACGAAGCCGTTCTTGATCCACTGCGCGGGGCGTGCGAGCTCGGCCAGCGCGCGCGCCGTGTGCATCGATCAGTTTCCGGCGACGAGCTTCACATCGGGGTTGACGTGCTCGAAGCCGCCGGCCGTGAGCCGGTCGGCCACGAACGGCAGTTCCACGCCGATGGCGGCCGTCGGTGCCGCGGCTTCGGGAGTCTCCGCCGCGGCTGGCTCGGACTTGAACCAGTCCAGCCATGCCCAGCGCGACTCCGCGGGAGCGCGGCGGATGTCGTCGAGGTTCACGCCGACGCTCGCGTCGCGGCCCGTGCGCAGGTCGGCCGCGTACACACGCACGCCGTGGGCGGTCTTGCCCCCGGCGAGCGTCGGCATCGGCACGCGGAATCGGGCTTCGTTGCTCGTATGGCTGGTCGACGCGATCTTGGCGCCTTCGGCATCCAGCCAGTCGATGTCGACGCGGCCATCGAAACCGTTGCCCGGCAGCGAGACGAGCAGGCCCGGGTTCCAGCGCGATTCGTCGAAGACGATCTGGGCGCGGTCGCGCGGGCGCTCGAGCACCAGCGCGGGGTCGCCGAGCAGGTTGTACATCTCCACGAGCGTGCGGTCGGTGATCGACTTCTTCGCGCGCACGATGCCTTCGCCGATCGTCGCTCCGGGCGTCAGCAGCTCGCCCACGAGCGCCTTGCTGTAGGTCGTCGACGGCGCATTGCGCCACGAGGCCGCGAACACCGCGACGGCGCCCTTGTCGCGCTCGCGCAGGAAGCGCTCGCCGATCGAATCCTCGCTCGGGTTGTCGAATGGCGCCGAATAGCACGTCATCGACAGGATCATCGGCAGCTTGCCGTGGTTGGTCAGGTTGCTGACGTCGTCCAGGGTGAAGAGGTCGTGGTTCTTGCGGATGTCCGGCGGGCCGGTGCGCCAGATGTAGCGGCCTCCGTGCCCGAGGAAGTGAACGAGCAGCTGTCCCTCGTTGATGCCGTCCTTGATCGCGGACTGGTGGTTGAGGTTGTCGGCTTCCGACGCGCTCGCGTAGATGCGGTCGGCCGTGAAGCCTTCGGCGCCGATCGTGTCGGCGATGTCGTTGGACACCTTCTTGAAATGGTCCGACTCGTCGGTGATGAACATGACGTCGCGACGCCAGTTGCCGAGCTGCGGCGTGCGCACGTAGTTGATCGTCTTCTCGACGATGCCCGCGACCTCGTCCGGGGTGACGACCGGGAAGCGGCCGACCGCGACCGTCGGGTGGTAGCCGTCACCGACGATGCCGTACGGGTTGTCGCTGGCCGACTGGCCTTCCGGAGACGGGTATTGCCAGGTCGGGATCAGGTTGCGGCCCGCGAACTTCGGCGCATCCGCACCGTAGGACGTGCCCTGGATGCCGGCGAAATGACCGGAGTAGGCGAGCTCGTGCATGTTGTTGGAGAACTTCGCGTAGCGCAGGTCGTTCTCGGTGTTGTTGCGGATGTCGAAACTCGCGTCGCCGACGAGCAGCAGGAAGCGCGGCTTGGGCTCGGGCCAGTGTTCGTGGGCGTGGTTGACGAGGTTGCGGATCCCCATCGGATGCACGATGCCGTGGTTGAACTGGTCGTACACGTCGGAAACGTCGATCGTCGCCACCTTGAGCCCGCGCTCGCGATGGAACTCGGCGAGCGGGCTGATCGCGTCGCGCAGGGTTTCATGCGTGACGATGAGGTAGTCGTAGCCTTGCGAAGGTGCGCGCCAGTCGTCCGCGGCCATGGCCCGCACGAGCTTCGGGGCCGCGAGGGTGCCGTCCACGACAGGCAGCTGTTCGACGCCGGCCGGAGCCGCCGCGAAGCGATGGCGCTGTCCGGGCATCCGGGTCCCGCTGCGGCGCACGCCGTCCATGCCGTAGAGCGTCAACGACTCCGAGCCGCTCCACGTCAGCTCGATCGAGCGGGAGCCGTCGCCGGTGACGCGGAACGGCAGTGCACCCGCATCGAGGTTGCCGTTCACGCCGAAGCGGAACTCCGCCCAGTTGAACATGATGACGTCGACGACCGGATTGGTCTTGTCCCACGCATTCATGCGCTTGGGAACGGACAGGGCCAGACGGTTCTCGCGCGGCTTCAGGGCCGACACGGGAACCGTGATCGTCTTGGTGACCTCGTCCCGGCCGTCCCAGGAAAGCGGCGTCGGCGTGCCGCCGTTGATCGAGACCTGAAGCGCGTGGTCGGCAATCTTGTCCACGCCCGGTCGGATGACGGCGCGCGACAGGCCGCGAAGGTTGAGCGTGACCTCCGCCTTGCCCGGGCCCGGCGCGAGATCCGGCAGGTCGAAGCCGAATTCGAATGGCGCAGGGTCGGCGTGGGTCAGCTTCGCCCACTGCCAGACGTCCGGTTCCTCGCCCGGCTTCTGCTGGCTCTGGTCGAGCCGGATCATGAGGTTTTCCTGCTCGTAGTGCAGCTGGCGGTCGAGGCCGGCGACGCCGGTCTGGTCCGCGGCGACCTCCTGCATGCGCGCATGCTCGCCATCGGCGGCGCGCAACTGGTAGACGTTGTTGACGCTGAAGGGGTCGAACCAGCTTTCCGGTCCGTGCAGCTGCTGGCCGACCCACTCGATGCGGTCGCCCGGCCCGAAGCGGCCGTCGCCACCGTCGACGATCCGGATCGGTACCGGCTGGCCCTTGTTCGTCAGAACGAGGCGGTCGCTCGCGCAGTCGGCGAGGCCCGGCGCGTGGCTGGAGACGGTGGCGTGATCGAGCGCGTAGACGCCGGTCGTTTCGATCTCCACGTGCAGCGCGCCCTCGCATGCGAGGACGAGCGAGGGGCACACGGCGAGGGCGGCGAGGATGATGCGGGATCGGGTCATGTCGATGCGGAACCTGATGGCGGAATACGCCCAAGGGGCTACCGCAGGCAAGGCCAACGAGAGTAGCCGTGGCAGGGGAAACGCGCAAGAATCAACCGGTTGTCACCACTTCGAGTGCGGGCGCACGTCCGCGGGACCCTGTTCATGATCCTTGAGTGCATGCAAAAGTTCGCGCCGGTGCGCCGGGCATTCCATCGATGACGACGATGGCCGGTCTCTCGCCCAGGGCGGTCAGTTCGATCCGTGACGTCGAACGCCATCTCGCCCGCGGCGACGTGCGGAGCGCGGAGCACGCGCTTCCGGCAGCGCTCGTCTACGCCGGTGGCCACGCATCCGTACAGCGTCTCGCGGCACGTGTCGCGCAGTCGGCGCGGCGTTTTCCGGAGGCCGTCTCGATCCTCCGGGACCTCGTCCGGGCTGCGCCGGACGACATCGATGCGCTCGCGGCGCTGGCGGCGATGCAGCTGGAAGGAGGGTTCTTCGACGATGCCGCCGCGTCGTGGGCCGAGGTCTGCGCGCGTCGCCCCTCGGCGGCGGCATGGCTCGAGTACGGCGTCGCGCTCGATCAGTCCGCGAGCACGCAGCAGGCCCTCGAGGTCGTCGACAAGGTTCTCGCGATCGAGCCCGGTCACGCACGTGCACGGCTCCTGCGTGCCCGCGTGCTGCAGGCACTCGGCGACACGGCAGGTACGGCTTCCGAATACCGCCGGCTCATCGCCGACGGGCATCACGTCGCCGCGGCATGGTTCGCGCTGCTCGACATCAAGACCGTCGCCCTGGACGAGGCGGAAGTCGAGTCGCTCGCACGTTTCGCGGGCTCCCCGAAGCGTACGCCGGAGGAGCGTACCCTGCTCGATTTCGCCCTCGCGCGCGTGCACGAGGGCGTCGGCGATTACGCCGCCGCCGCGGCGGCGCTCGACCGCGCCAACGCCTCGGTGCGGTCGAGGTCGCGATGGGATGCGCGCGCGCATCACGCCTACGTGGACAGGCTCCTCGCGGAGCCCGTGGCCCAAGGGGATGCCTCGCGCGGGAGCGAAGTCATCTTCATCGTCGGCTTGCCGCGCTCGGGGTCGACGCTCCTCGAGCAGATCCTCGCCGCGCATCCGTCGGTCGAGGGCGCGAGTGAGCTTCCCGACCTGCAGGCGGTCATCGCCACGGAATCGCGTCGGCGTGGACGGACGTTCCCGGAATGGGTCCGGGGAGCCTCGCCGGCCGACTGGCAGCGGTTGGGCGACGAGTACCTCGCGCGAACCGCGCGCTGGCGGACGACGCGACCCGTGTCCACCGACAAGGCCCCGGAAAACTGGCAGTACGCCGGCGTGATCGCCGCGATGCTGCCCGGGGCGCGCATCGTCGACAGCCGCCGCGACGCGGTCGAGACGTGCTGGTCCTGCTACAAGCAGCTGTTCGCGCCCGGGCGCGTCGAGTTCACCTACTCGCTCGACGACCTCGCGGCATACTGGTCCGACTACCTTCGGGCCAGCGCGCACTGGAGCCGCTCGCAACCCTCGCGCTACCGCGTGTTCAGGTACGACGACCTGCTCGCGGACACCGAGGCGACGACGCGCGCGCTGCTGGCGTTCTGCGGCCTGGATTTCGACGAGGCGTGCCTGGACCCGCGCCGCGCGATGCGGGCGATCCGCACCAGCAGCTCGGCCCAGGTCCGCGAGGGCCTGGATCGCGGCACGGCGCGCGGGAATCGCTACGGTCCCGTCCTCGACATCCTGCGCGCCAAGCTCGGCGAGCCGGCATGGCAACCCCGAGGGCAGCGTTGACACGGCGCGCCGCGATCCGCAAGATCGCATGCGTGACCGTGTTATGTCATGGCCATGAGCTTGCGCGACAGCCGGAAGTAAGGCTGCGCCACCGTACCGCACCCCGCACGTCGTGCGAGCCGCGCCCGGTGGCGTTCGTCCCAGAGGGAGATGTCCGGGACACGTGCTCTTCATTCGGGTGTACAGCGCTTTTCAATCCAACTTGGGGATTTCGAAATGCTTTCGCAGAACCTGCTTCGTCGCACCATCAGCCGTCGTCTCGCCGCCGCCGCCGCCGTGTCGCTGTTCGCCATGACGTCGGGCTCCGCCTTTGCAGTGGTCGTCTGCAGCACTGCTCCGATTTCGGTGCCGTCGACGTTTGATGGCGCCTACATCAATTTCGCAACGGGCGGGACTGGAACCAGCGGCGGGTCCACGCCGGGCTGGGACTTCAATCCGTACCTGAACTCGACCGCGATCGGCTTTTTCTGGAACAACACTCCGGCCAACACCAGCGGTGGCGTCGGCGTGACCGGTGGCACGTACACCGTTCTCGCGAGCGGCACGTCGATCTCGTCCGCGTCGACCTTCATCAACACGACGTCCACGGCTTCTGCGGCCAACTTTGCCGCCGGTTCCGGCTATCTCGGTTTCCGCTTCAACAATGAAGCGACCGGTGCGGTCAACTATGGCTGGGCGATGCTGCAGACGCAGCAGCCGAGCGGCCTGCCCGCGACGATCACGCAGTACTGCTACGAGAACGACGGCAGCGCGATCACGGCCGGCACCACGCCGGTGTCGCTGCAGAGCTTCTCGGTCGACTGACCGAGTACTCCAGTCGTTGCGTACCGAAAAGCGGGCTTCGGCCCGCTTTTCTTTTCAGCGGAACAATCGCCGCAGCAAGGCCGCCACGGTCGGCAGATCGTGCTCCAGGGCCTGCGGTGTGGAGAACCACGCCTCGGCGGCGACCGCGAAGAACTCCTCCGGACTCTCCGCTGCGTAGGGATCGATGCCCGTCTCTTCGCCGTCGTCGACCCTCGCGGTGAACGCGTCGTAGGCGGCCTGCATCGTCGCGATCCACTCGCGCCGGGACATGCCGTCCGGAAGTCGCGGCACGCCGTTCATCGCACCATCGAGCATGTCGAGCTTGTGCGCGATCTCGTGCACGACGACGTTGAGCCCTTCGAAGGGATGGGCAAGGTCTTCCTGCACGTCGGCCCACGACAGGATCACCGGTCCCCGCTCCCAGGCTTCGCCGATGAGTTCCTCGTCGCCTTCGGTGACCACGCCCGTGTGCTCGTCGTGGTGTTCGCGCCTTACGCGGAATCCGCCTGGATAGACGATCACCTCCGACCACCCTTCGAGCCATTCGAAGCCCCGTTCGAGCACGGGCAGGCAGGCCAGGGCGGCGATCGCGAGGCATTGCCGGTCGGTGAGGTCGTGGCCACCGGCTGCACTGAACGACTTGCGCGCGAGGAAGCGCGCCGCAAGCTGGCGAAGCATCCCGCGTTCGCGTTCGTCGAGCGTGCTGAACAGGTCGCTGGATGCGACCAGATCCCGCCAGTTCGCATCGTCGATCGCAGGCACCGGACGCGGGACGCCGCCCCATGCGTTGCGCAATCGGGAAAGCCAACTCATGCGCGACGATGCGCGCGGAGAGATGGCGTCACGCGCGTTACTTGATCGCGCCGGGAACGAGCGATTGCCAGCGGTTCGCGCTGCGGGGCTTGGCGGGGACGCCGGGGGTCGCGGCGGGAATCACCGCGCGAGGCCCTGCCGACGGTGTCGACGTGGCGGCGGATTCCGCGTGGTCGTCATCGCGTGCGGGGGCGAGGTCGGCCTGTCCCGGAGATTCGGCGCCGCGGACATAACGTCCCGAGCCGATGGTGCCGACGCCAACGCTTCGCTCACCCGATCCCATGCCGGGCGAATGCGCGAGGCTGGTATCGTCGAGTGCGGCAGGCTCGTCCTGCGCCGACATCACGCCGCTGCCACCCATCGAGAATTCGGCCGCAGCGGCGCCTGCCGCACCCGCGATGAGCAGGACGGAGAGGCAAGCCAGGGTCAATCTGCGCGTGTTCATTTCTCGTCTCCTTGCCACGCTGTACGAGACCGATCGGCGCCGGTGGGCTCCCGATCGTCTCACGATCGGCGTCCCGACTCCAGCGCGCGCCGGCGGTGGATGACCATCGACGTGTAGCAGTGAACGTGCCAGAGGTCATGGGCCCTTTGAAATCAGTGGGTTGACATGTTGCGGGTATCACCTTTCGTGTCCGGCCGGACACGATGTGGACGCTGTCGGACACGCCGCCGTCCGCTGCGATGCGCCGCAGCGCGACCGTCCCGCGCTCAATGGCTAGACTCGCGCGATGGACGATCGACGTGTCGAAGCTGCCTCAGCACCCCGCCTGTCGAGCGTCGACGGCCACGCCGTGCGCCGAGGTTTCCTCGCCGGCATCGCACGTGTGCTGGCCGAGCGCGACGCGCTCGACCGCATCAACGTGTTCCCCGTGCCGGACGGTGATACCGGCACGAACCTCGGTTTCACGCTCGCCGCGGTACGCGACGCGCTCGGGTCCTGGCGAAACGCGCACGCGGGGCGCGTCCTCGCACGCGCGGCCGGCGAGGCGATCGACGGAGCGCGTGGCAACTCGGGTGCGATCCTCGCGCAATTCCTGCAGGGCCTGCGTGAGCCGCTCGAGGGCGAAGCGAGACTGACGCCGGCGACACTCGCCGCCGCTGCCGGCCACGCCGCGGTGCAGGCGCGCCTCGCGGTCGCGCAGCCGCGTGAAGGCACCCTGCTGTCGGTCATCGATGCGTTCGCAGCGGCGTTGCGGCGCACCGTCGAGGCGGGGGCCGCCGATCTCGGCACGAGCCTCGAGCGTGCGCACGTCGCCGCCCGCGAGGCGCTCGAACGCACTCCGGAGCAGCTTCCCGTGTTGCGCAAGGCCGGTGTCGTCGATGCCGGCGCGCGCGGTTTCGTGCTGCTCGTCGAAGGCGTACTGGACCTGGTGCGGCGCGGTCGCGTCGCGTTGCGAGGCGCGGGACGCGGCATGAGCGCGAACGCCGGCATCCTCGCGGCGGACGTCGAGGCGTCGTCGCCCGAGCGGTGGTGCACCGAATGCGTCGTCTCGGCCGCACATGTCGACCGTGACGCCGTTCGCGCCGCGCTCTCCGGCATCGCGGGATCGAGTCTCGTCGTCGCCGGCACGCGCGAAAAACTGCGCGTGCACATGCACGTCGACGATCCGTCGATGCTCTTCGACGCCTTGTCGGCGTTCGGCGACGTGGGTTCGCGCAAGGCCGACGACATGCACGCCCAGCAGCGTAGCGCGACCGCGGCGCGTGGCGTCGCGATCGTCGTCGATTCGGCGGCCGACATGCCGGCTGCGGTGTTCGACGACCTCCCGCTGCACATGGTGCCGGTGCGCGTGAATGCAGGCCCCGACGACTACCTCGACAAGGTGTCGCTGTCGCCCGCGGCCTTCCACGCACTCGTGGCCTCGAGCCCGCATCCGGTGCGCACGTCGCAGCCTCCCGTCGGCGACTTCCGGCGCCTGTTCGATTTCCTGTTGAGCCACCACGAGGAGGTCGTCTACGTTGGACTCTCGCGCGCCTTGTCGGGCACGCTGCAGTCCGGCGAGAGCGCCGCGTCCGCGCACGGTCCACGTGTCCGCGTGGTCGACACGCGCAGCGTCTCGGGAGGCCACGGCCTGCTCGCGCGTCATGCCGCCGAGCGCGCGGTCGCAGGTGATCGTGCGGAGGCGATCGCGACCTCGCTCGAGGAGCTTCGCGAGCGCACGGCGACCTTCTGCTACGTGCGCGATCTCGGTCCCGCGGTGCGCGGCGGACGCATCCCCGGCTGGGCGTTGCCGATCACGCGCTGGCTTCGGCTGGTGCCGTTCGTGCGCATCGGCGGTGGCGACGGGCGCCTCCACATCAAGGGCGCCCTGATCGATCGGGGCGAGCTTCCCGAGCGCTTCGTCGCGAAGGCCTTGCGGAGCCTCGACGCGCGACGGCGCTGGCGCGCGCAGATCATGCACTGCGACAATCCCGTCGAAGGTGATCGCGTGCGTGCCGCGCTGATCGCCCGATGGCCACGTATCGGTGGCGCCGAGGTGCTCGATGCCGGCAGCGCGATCGCCGCGCATGCCGGCCGCGGCGCGGTCGCGCTTTCGCTCATGCCCGTCGACGAACACCCCTGAACGCTGCGCCCGGAGATCCCGCGATGGCGGTGCTGCTCGCCAAGCTCGTCGTCGCCTATCTGCTGGGTTCGGTGTCCGGCGGGCTGTTGCTGGGCCGCCTGCGTGGCCTCGACATCCGCCGCCACGGCAGCGGCAATGCGGGCGGAACCAACGCGCTGCGTGTCGCGGGATGGCGCTTCGCACTCGCTGTCGTCTGCATCGACGTCGGCAAGGGCGCGCTCGCGGCGTGGCTCGGCGCGTGGCAGGTGGGCGGGACCGCGCCGGTCGATCCCGAGGGCGCCGCGGCAGCCTGTGTCGTGGCCGCGGCGATCGGCCACTGTTGGCCCCTATGGTTCGGCTTCCGTGGCGGCAAGGGCGCCGCCACGCTCGTCGGCGGGGTGCTCGTCATCGCTCCTGCGCACGCACTGCTGATGTTCGTCGCGTGGGGGCTCGTCATCGTGTCGACCGGGTTCGTCGGCCTCGCCACCGTGATCGCCGCGGTGGCGTTTCCGATCCTCGTGGCGGGCCAGGTTGCGCTCGGCGGTGACGCCACTCCCGAGCGGGTGGCGTTCTCGATCGCGACCGCGTTGCTGGTGGTGTGGACGCACCGCGCGAACCTCGTGCGGTTGAGGCGCGGCGAGGAGCCCAGGTTCGAGCGTGCGCGCCTGCTGCATGGAAGGCGTGCACGATGAGCGTGCATCCACGTGCCCTGCTCGGGCAGCTCGCCGCGCACCCGGAAGGCATCGCCGGCAGCATGCTCGCGTCGCACTTCGGCGTTTCGCGGGCGGCGATCTGGAAGCATGTCGAGCAGCTGCGTGCGTTCGGTGCGCCGATCGATGCGCGCGCGGGCCGCGGCTATCGCCTGCTCGCACCGCTCGACCTGCTCGACGCGAGCGCGATCCGCGCAGCGCTGCCGCAACGGGTCGCCGCGAGGCTGGACGACCTCGACGTGCATTGGCAGATCGATTCGACCAACAGTGCGCTGCTCGCTGCCGCAGCGGGGACGCGGGCACCACTCGCCGCCTGTCTCGCCGAGCTGCAGTCGGGCGGTCGCGGCCGTCACGGCCGCATCTGGCATACGCCGCTCGGCGGCGGCCTCGCGTTGTCCCTGCGGCGTCGCTTCGATGCCGGCATGGCTGCACTCGGAGGGCTCAGTCTCGCGACCGGCGTCGCCGTGGTCGAAGCGCTGATTGATCTCGGCATCGCCGGCGTCGGGCTCAAATGGCCCAACGATCTCGTCGCGGACGGGCGCAAGCTCGGTGGCATCCTCATCGAGCTCGGCGGCGACGCGCTCGGGCCCTGCCATGCGGTCGTCGGCATCGGCCTGAACGTGCGGATCGCGCGCCATGTCGCGGACGCGATCGGCCAACCCGTCGTCGACCTCGCGTCACTCGGCGTGGCGCCGGCACGCAACGCACTCGCCGCCGCCGTACTCGCCCGTCTCGTCGACGCGCTCGACACGTTCCAGGCATCTGGCTTCGCGGCCTTCGCGGAAAGGTTCGCGCGCCTCGACGCCTTGCGCGGGCGCCGCGTCCTCGTCACGCGCGGGACCCTCGTCCGCGAAGGCGATGCCGTCGGCATCGACGAACGTGGCATTCTTCGCGTACGTGACGGGGAGGGAGAGTTTCTCGTGGACAGTGGGGAAGTCAGCGTGCGCCTCGCGCCGGGGCGCGCGTCGTGAAGCTGCTCGTGGACATCGGCAACACGCGGCTCAAGTGGGCCGTGTGGCGCGACGGCAGGCGTGCGATGGGCGGTGTGTACGCACACCGCGATACCCCGTTCGACGTGGCCCTCTCGGGCAACTGGACCGCGCTCCCGCGACCCTCGGCGATCCTCGTCTCGAGCGTCGTGTCGCCCGATGTCGAGCGCGAGCTCGCCACCTTCATGGCGACGCTGTTCGATACCACGCCGCAGTTCGTGCGCAGTCCCGCCGCAGCGCTCGGCATCACCAACGCCTACGCGGAGCCCGCGCGGCTCGGTGTGGATCGTTTCCTCGCCCTGGCCGCGCTGCATGCCGCGCAGCCGCGGGCACAGATCCTCGTCAGCTGCGGCACCGCGCTCACGCTCGACGCCCTCGGTGCCGACGGCCGCCATCTCGGCGGGCTCATCGCGCCGTCGCCCGATCTCTCGCGCCGCGCGCTGCTCGGCGCGACCGCGCGTATCGGAGAGGGCGACGGGCGTCTCGTGGAGATCGCCGACACGACGGTGGATGCGGTGCAGTCGGGCTGCGTGCTTTCGGCGGTGGCGCTGATCGAGCGCTTTCGCGTACAGGCTGCGGGCGTGCTCGGAGAGACGCCTGCACTGGTCGGCGACGGCGGCGGACTCGATGCCTGGCGCACGCTGCTGCCCGACATGGAGCGCGGTCGCGACCTCGTGCTGCGCGGCCTCGCGCTGTGGTCGGGCGACTGATTCGAACGCGACGCGCGACACCGGTCACCGACCTCGCGCGGCATTGCCGCTAGAATCGCGCCATCCCACCCGGTTACGTCGCGAGCACGCTCCGCATGTTCCTGCGCGTCCTGTTCCTGCTGTTGCTCGCGCTCAACCTCGGCGGCATCGGCTGGATGATCTTCTCGCCCTCCGAGGCGGCCGGCTCGCTGCCGGCCAGTGATCCCGACGTGCCCGCTCTCGTGCTGCTGTCGGAGAGGGACGCGGCCGGTGCTCCGCTGCCCGGACAGGGCGTGGCTGCCAGCAGTACCGATGTCTGCGCGACGATCGGACCCTTCCCGACGCAATCGGACATGCGCGCCGCGCTCGTCGAGCTCACGCCCCAGGTGCGGCGCATCCAGTACCGCAACGCCAAGGCCACACAGTCGCGCGGCTACTGGGTGTTCCTCGCCGCACTCCAGTCACGCGAGGAAGCCCTCGGCGTCGCGCGCGCGCTGTCGGCGAAGGGCGTGCGCGATTACTACGTGGTCACCGCAGGCGACCAGCAGAACACGGTCTCGCTGGGCCTGTTCCGCGAGCAGGCCAACGCCGAGCGCCGTCGCGCGGAGATCGCGGGCATGGGCTTCCGTCCCGAGCTCATCCAGCGCACCGAGGAGCTGCCCGTGTACTGGATCGACATCGCGCGCGATCCGGACAGCCGGTTCGCCTGGCGCACGCGTTCCGGCAGCGCGGGCGATGTGCGCGAGCAACCGATCGACTGTTTCTGACCCGTTCCTTTGCACGCACCTCGGACGCGGCCTAGAATGCGCGCCCCATGCCGGCATAGCTCAGTTGGTAGAGCAACCGCCTTGTAAGCGGTAGGTCCCCAGTTCGAATCCGGGTGCCGGCACCATCGTGGGGAAAGCCTTAGGGATCATGGGGTTATAGCGGTGTTCCCGCGCTTGCTACACGACACGCACCACATGGTGCTACACGATGTCGGCAAGCTATCTCCTGCGTCGCTGCGACACGTTCCACTACCGCATCCGAGTGCCCGCCGATCTGGTGGGCCTCGTCGGCATGCGCGAGTTCACGGGCTCCCTTGGACCGCTCACGAGGCGTGCGGCATCGCTTCGGGCATCCGTGCGGGCGCACGAGGCGCACGCGCTGTTCGACCGACTGCGAGAGCTGCGCCGCGAAGGTGCCCACGATGAGGCTGCGGCGCGTGTAGTTGCGTGGCGAACGGATCGGCGTGACGTCCACAGCGCGAGCATCGCGCCGTGTGTTGACCATGAGCCCGCCGTGGCTGCCCACGGCACGACCAGTCCGTCCGATCGTCACCCTTCGCCTCCTGCGCGGTCTCGTGCGGCTCCCGCATCGCGAGGGCCGACGATCGTGGACGCGTGGGCTGCATACCGCGCATGGATGGCGAAGGACACGAGGACGTGGGTCGACGCTGTGCCCGATCGCGCTCGCCTCGCATGGGCCGACTTCGAGGTGACCGTCGGCGCGAGCACGCGCATGGCGGACCTCACGGTGCAGGCCGTGCGGCGCTTCGAGGCGTTCGCCGACCAGCGACCGAATCAGCGGATGGCCCTATACCGCAACAGGACGCCCGAGGACATCCGCGCGGCCCTCGCGGCAGGTGAGATACCGCACGAGCACCGGAGGACCGCGCAGACGATCGAGACGCAGGCCGCGACCATGCTCGCGTTCCTCAAGTTCTGCCGCGTCGAGTACGGTGCACCGATCCCCGAAGGCTTCGAGTTCCGCGTCGCTGGTCGGAACGCACCGGGCGACGGACCCGTGCGCTATGACGCGTGGACAGGCGACGAGCTGGCGACCATCTTCGACCCGACCAACCTCGCGGGTTTCATCAGGCGGCGCCGGGAGAACGCCATGCGCCGCGTAGGGCGGTCCACACGCGACCCCGAGGCGTTGCACTGGATCGACCTGCCCTGGATGCTGCTGCTGGCGCTCTACACGGGCGCGAGGCGCAACGAGGTCGTGGGCCTCATGGTCGACGACATCGTGCCCGAGCATCCCGAGACGCGGGCCTACAGCGACACGCCCGTGCCGGTCGTGGTCATCCGCGAGAACGATGAGCGCGGCCTGAAGACCGACGCCAGCACGCGATGCGTGCCGCTGCATCCCGACCTGATCGCCTTGGGCATACTCGACCTCGCCGAGAGCCGGCGCAGGGCGGGCATGACGCAGCTCCTGCGTGTGCCGTCACCGGTCAAGCGTGGTGGTATCTGGCTCACGGACGCCTTCGCGGACTACACGAAGTCGCTCGGGCTGTACGTCGCGAAGCGCAAGGTCTTCCATTCGTTCCGCCACACGTTCAAGACGACCGCCTCAGGTGTGATGGACCCCGCTCAGGTCGACGCGCTGATCGGTCACGCCGTGCAGGACTCGACCAACGGCACCTACATCCACGCGACCAGCGTGCCGCAGCACGAGCGTGCGGAGGGCGTGGGGCGGTTGAGGTTCCCCGTGGATGTCGCCGCGCTGGCCGGCATGGTCAGCGAGTGACGTAGGCCGGTGGGCCGCCGCAAGTGGTTGATCCGTGGTGGCGTGCCAATTAGGGCGTAACACTGGAAGGAGCTCTGAACCGAGCCCCATGGCCCCCCCATATGGAGACCATGAGGGATAGAAAATTAAGAAGAAAATAGATCAGGATAATCCTAAGGATACCTATGGGAGTCCTACGGACTCTGACGACCACCCATGGTGATGGATCAATGGTGTGGTCGATAACAGGGGTACTCTAATCGTGGTCTTCCATTGGTGGTCGATCAACAAGGTTCCCTTGTTGCTTCGCGATGAATCCAATGGATTCCACACGGTCCTCGCGATGATGTCGACGAGCCCTCGTGATGCTCCCGTCGCGCCCTGTTCGATCGCCGTCGTGGCGTCGCCATCGAGCCGCATAGGCGTGCCCGTGAGGCCAGCGCATAGGCAGCGCGGCCGACCTCAGTCGAGGGTGCCGGCGCGTTCCTGTCGCGTCCTGCGCGGCCTCCGCAAGTGACGCTGCGGCCGTCGCGTGACCTGTTGACACTTCGAGCATGAGACATGCACGCTATCCGTGTCGTCGCTCATCGACGACCGGGATTGGCGTCCCGAAGAACCAAGGCGCACAGGCGCCTACACGGCGCTTTTTTCATGCCCGGCTTTCGGCCGTTCGTGAAGCTGACGCCCTGTTCGGTCGTGCTCGTTTATGACGGGCGCAGCGGGGGCCGCAAGGCCACCGGTTTCCTTGGATTCCCGGTACGCCAACCCGTTGCGTCCGTCGCCCGATTGCGGCGACGGTTGACCATCGAAACAGGGAACCGTCATGCACTTCGCTCTTGATCTTGTCCTGCTGGCAATCGACTTCCGAATCGCCCGCGACTGGCACTTCAGCTTTCTGGTCACACGTCACCTCGGCGTGAACCTCACCTCGTCAGGCGCGATGTTCTACGTCGGTCGCCGCGTGTTCCTCGCGCAGCCGAACATGGGCAGCCTCAATCACCAGTGGCATGCCTCGAACGGCATCCGCTCGGCGTGGTCGCACCTTCACGCCTGACCGCCCCAAGGGGCTCTGCACCACCTCGATCAGCACCAAGGCCGACTGTCTCATACGAGGCGTCGGCTTTTTTTTCGTGGTCGCACTCGATGACCGCTCATGGTGCGCGTGAGGCTGCGTGTGCGGGCTGCGGCGGCTCACGCATGGCGCTTGGCCATGGTGGGCCTCATGGACTCCGCGAGGGGCGCATGGCGTCGCTTGCGGCGTCCTGCTGCATGGCGTGCTCCGGACGCCCCGATGATTTTTTACCGCAGATTTTCGAGAGGGTATTAGACCTGTCGGTATGCATCGTCATACCCCCCTGGGGGGTGTCGTTCTCACCGAACCGGGACGGGGTGCGTCCAGCGATGCCTGGTCGTCCGCCGGTACGACTTCTCCTACACGACGACGCGGCGTTCACCTATCGCGGTCGTGGGGATCGCGAGGCGATCATCAGGACGTCCGGGGTTCATGGGGTCGCGTTGCTCGCGAGTCGCCGATAACCGGACCCTCAGCGGCCACGATGCTCCCCGCAGTCACCGCTGCCCCCGCGCAGCTCATCCCGATCGACGTCCGCCCGCTCGACGGCGAGGACGTCCAGACCGTCGATGCCAGAACGCTTCACGAGTTCCTGTGCGTCGGCAAGGCGTTCGGCGCTTGGCTCGTCGAGCGCATCGACAAGTTCGGCTTCGTCGAGAACGTCGACTATGTGCTGGCCGAAACTTGCTTTCCGAAAATGGAAAGCAAGATGCACGGCGGCCACAACCGCCGCGACTACGCGCTCTCGCTCTCGATGGCGAAGGAGCTGGCGATGGTCGAGCGCACGCCGCAGGGCAAGGCCGCCCGGCTGTACTTCATCGCGTGCGAGCGGCGCCTGAAGGCCGTCGTCGCGGCGCCCCCGCAGCCGGCCATGCCCGACCTGTCGAACCCCGCAGTCCTCCTGCCGCTGCTCACGCAGTACGCCGAGAAGACCCTCGCGCTGGAGAAGACGGTCGCCGCACAGGCGCCCGTGGTCTTCGCCAACGATGGCGGAATGGCTACAGTTGTCGAACTTGGATGCCAGAAACGGGGGGAATGATATGGACCAGAGTGCGGTCGAAGGTAACGTTGAAGATGTCGATAGAGAAGCAATCGAGAAGCTTATAGGCCGTCTTCGCGACGCAAGCTTGGCACTTGTTAAGTTCGACGGACTTGCTATAGCAGCAATGGCGACCTTGGTCAGCGTGCTCAAGCTGGAACAAAAGCAGGCGCTTGATGTCGCCGTGAGTTACATATGGATCATACAAGGGCTTGGTTTTCTGTTGGCTAGCTCGATCGTAGTGTGGGGCGGGTACGTCGTAATGGATACCGAGAAGCAGAACTCAAAGCAGCTTTCACGCGGCGTCTTTTTGGCAAAGGCTTTGTTCATGGCATTGGTGATGGCCCACACTGGGGGCATGGCTTACACACTTGGCACCATCACCGCGAAGATGGTGTGCTGTAAGAACATCGATAGTTAGACCCTTGCTCCGCTCGTCTCACGAGCGACCGCCGCGGCCGTCCACGGGGGCAGCGAAGCATTGCCCCTCGCATTGAGCGCGGCGGCGACCTCACGGAGCGACGTGCAGCCTGCGGGCGTGAACCCGCGCGGCCGGTGCTCATGCCGCCAGCATGTACCGCTTCACGGTCGACGTGGACAGCCCGAAGTGCGCAGCGGTCGTGGCGATGCTCGCGGCGTTCGCCTTGCGCCACGCGATGACCTCCGAGGCGTCGCTGGCGCGGGGACGGCCGAGACTCACCTTGCCCTTGTGTGTCCTGCCGGTCGCCGCGAGGGCCGCACGAGCGGCGTCACGGCCGGCCTCGCACCGCTCGGCGATCCGTCGGCGCTCCATGTCGGCCACCTGCGCCAGTACGGCGAGGATCAGCTCGCCCACGCCCCGCGCGATCAGGCCGAGGTTGTGGACGTGGACCGACACGCCCCGGTCGATGAGCTGGCGCACGGTGTGCTGGACGTCGATCGCGTCGCGACCGAGGCGGTCGACGGCGTACACGTGGATCGTGTCGCCCTCGCGGGCATAGGCGAGCAGCGCGGCGAAGCCGGGGCGGTCCTTCGCGAGCACGCCACCGCTGACACCCTCGTCATGGAACGACTTGTCGAAGGTGCCGCCCATGGCCCCGCGCTGGGCCTCGATGGACTGGTCGGAGGTCGAGACGCGGAAATAGGCGAGGCGGGACATGGCGGTTCCTTGGTCCAGAAGATAGGGCTTCATTCTGGGCGTGGGCCACAATGTAAGTCAAGTATCTTTTGAGCCAATCTAACGGGGCATGATCGGGCTGGCCCGAAAGGTACAAGTATCGGACCATGCCGACTTCGCAGTCGGGGATGATCGACCATGCACGCGTTGTTCGATGAGATACACGAAGTTGTCGGCGCACTCAGAGCGGAGCTGCATGCCAGCGATTTCGAGGTGAAGGACGGGAGCTGGAAAGAAACCGCGGCCTTACCTTTGCTGCTTTCTTCCGTGGAACTGGTCAGCGCGATGGTCGCTCTCGTGAAAGTCGATCCCCATTGCGGGTGGATCGCTGCGCATACCCTTCATAGGCCGCAGTTCGAACATTTTGTTCGTGGGCTCTACTTCCTCCGGCCAGCTACAGAAGATGAAGCTCGGAAGTTCGTGCAGACCGGAAAGCTTCCTCAACGTAAGAGGTTGCAGGGCAAGCGCTACAAGAAGGGCGACATTTCGCGAAAGGAGATGACCGAGGCCGTAGAGCAGGCGTTCGAGTTTGGCGGGAAGCTCGCGAGCACGTATGACTCGATCTACGGGCCGAACTCGTCTCTGATACACGGGGGCTTCGAGATCGTGAACATCTACTGGGCGGAAGATGAGCTGGGGCCGGCGAAGTTCACCTCAGAGGAAATCGTTGGAACCTTCTGCAACCCGCTCGCACTCGCGTGCGAGGTCTATGTTCGGCTTGAGACGCTCGGCTTTAAGTCCATGGGGTCGCCTGCGGTCATGCGTTTGTTGGGCCGAGCAAGGGGTCTATTGCTACAGGCGATTGAGTACCTGCCCAAGTACGAGGCCAAAGCGGAGACACCTGTTCGAGTTCCGGATGCGGGCGAGGGCTCAGGGCCGAGGCATTAGTTTCCGGAGTCGGACCTACGGCACTTCGGGCATCCGAATCCGATAGCGCCCGTGAAGCACGTCAAGCTGCCGCAGGTATGTCATGAACTTCTCGTCACTCCCGCCGGCCTGCTCGCGAATCCAATCGGCCGTGCCGTAGCCCAGCTCACAGCGCCCGTGCGCCAGCCGCGTGGCCCGCTCGGCCGTGTGGACCCTCAGGGCGTCGACCTCCTTCGCGAACCACTTGCCGTACACGCCCTCGAACGACGACGCGTCGACCGAGAAGCCGCATTCGGGATCGCCGGGGACCGTGCGGGTGGTCCCGACGCCAAGCATCTGCGCCACCGCGTCGAGCAGCGAGCGCGTCTCCGCGACGAGCTGACGGCGTTCCTCGGGTGTCCGCTTGACCGCCTGGTCGAGCCGGCGGGATAGCTTGTGGGCCGCGCGGGCCAGCTCGTAGAGCGTGCGGTCGCGGAGCGGGTTGGACAGGGCGACGGAGAGCATGCCCCGAGGATCAGGGCGGCCCGTCTCGCGGACTGAGAGCGCACACCCGGTCTCGCGGTACGTGATCGCACGAGCGTTGAGGCGTTTATTTTTTGCCGACAGCGAGGTGCGGGACGACCGTCAAAGCTGATCGGTCCTCGGCGCCGTACTGAGCTGGGCGCGGCGTTCCGAATAGCGGTCCGTGAGCTGCGCCGTGTGCGGCCGCAGGAGCACCGTGAACCGCACCAGCTCCTCCATCACGTCCACGATGCGATCGTAGAACTCCGACGGCTTCATGCGGCCCGCCTCGTCGAACTGCTGCCATGCCTTCGCGACGCTCGACTGGTTCGGGATCGTCACCATGCGCATCCAGCGCCCGAGCAGTCGAAGCGTGTTGACCGCGTTGAACGACTGCGATCCGCCGGACACCTGCATGACCGCCAGCGTGCGCCCCTGCGTCGGCCGCATGCTGCCCACGTTGAGGGGCAGGTGGTCGATCTGCGCCTTCATCAGGCCCGTGATCGCGCCGTGGCGCTCGGGGCTGCACCAGACCTGGCCTTCGGACCACAGCGACAGTTCGCGTAGCTCGCGCACGGCGGGATGGTCGTCACCGTCCACCTGATCCGGGAACGGCAGGTCGATCGGGTTGAAGATGCGGGTCTCCGCGCCGAACAGGTTCAGGAGTCGCGCGGCTTCCTCGACGGCCAGCCTCGAGAACGATCGCGCCCGCAACGACCCGTACAGCAGCAGGATGCGCGGCCGTGGTGAGGCGAGCCCGAGCCCTTCCGCGGGGCGTCCGAGGGCGGCGGCACGATCCAGTGCCGGCAAGGCGTTCATGTCGGCGACGTCAAGCAGCGGCATCAGGGCCTCCGATCGACTTCGCGAGGTACGCCGCGGATGACGGGCACAGGGTTCGGAACTCACGCGATGCCGCGATCGCCGGGGGAGCCGATGCGCGATCCGCGATCGTGAAGCCGCAGCGCTCGAAGAACGGCCGCGCGGTCGTGGTGAGCAGGTGCAGACGGTCGACGCCCTGCGACCGCGCGAGGCGTTCGAGTGCCGCCACGAGGGCTACGCCTGCGCCGGCATGCCGCCGGGACGGAAGCACCACGACGGAGCGGAGCAGGCGGTCAGCGCCGTCACCTTCCATGCCGGCGAAGCCGAGAGTCGATGTGTCGTCGAACTGGAAGAACAGGCGGCCGTCGTCCATTAGGTCGGTCGTCGGGAGCCCTGCGGCATCGAGCGCGGCGATCAGCTCGTGCAGGGCGTCACGCGCAAGCGGGGTGACGTGGATCGTGTTCATGCCGTTGTTCCTTTCTCGTACCACGCCCGTGTTCGCTTCACGATCGACACGACCGACAGCATCACCGGAACCTCGATCAGCACGCCGACGACGGTCGCGAGCGCGGCGCCCGAGTGCAACCCGAACAGGGCGATGGCCGCGGCGACGGACAGCTCGAAGAAGTTCGATGCCCCGATCAGCGCAGACGGCCCGGCGACGTTCCATGCGACACCGAGGCGCCGGGACAGGCCGTATGCGATCGCGGCGTTGAGATAGACCTGAATCAGGATCGGCACGGCGAGCAGCGCGATCACGACGGGTTGCCGCAGGATCGCTTGGCCTTGGAACCCGAACAGCAGCACCAGCGTCACCAGCAGCGCGACGAGCGACAGCGGTTGAAGCACGCGAAGGGTGGCCGCCAGCGCTCCGTCACGCGCGACGAGGGCACGGCGCAGTGCCTGCGACAGGATCACCGGGGCGACGATGTAGAGCCCCACGGACAGTAGCAGCGTATCCCAAGGGACCACGACCGACGCCACGCCCAGTAGCAGGCCGACGATCGGCGCGAACGCGAAGACCATGATGACGTCATTGAGCGCCACTTGGCTCAGCGTGAAGGTCGGCTCGCCATCACACAGGTTCGACCACACGAAGACCATCGCGGTGCATGGCGCGGCCGCGAGAAGGATCAGCCCGGCGATGTACTCGGGCACCTGTTGCTCGGGTAGCCATGGCCGGAACAACCATCCGATGAAGACCGTCGCGAGCAGGGCCATCGAGAAGGGCTTGACGCCCCAGTTCACGACGAGGGTCACGACCGAGCCGCGCCAGTGCCGCGTCACCGAGGCGACCGCGGTCAGGTCGACCTTCAGCAGCATCGGCACGATCATCAGCCACACGAGCCCGGCGATGACGAGGTTCACGCGGGCGACCTCGGCCGCTGCGACCGCCGCGAACGCTCCGGGGAACATGTGGCCCGCGCCGATCCCCACGACGACGCACGCGGCGACCCACGCGGTCAGGTAGCGCTCGAAGACGCCGAGGCGGCCTTCGGTCAAGGCCGCGCAGGACGACGCATCGCCGCTCGTCACGGCGCCTTGACCGCCGCGCCGCTGCTCGCACCTTCGGCACGACCGATGTCCTGAAGCGACGTGCGAAGTGACGTCGCATCGAGTCGCTCGAACGGAAGCGCGGCGAATGCCGTGATGCGATTTCGAAGAAAGCGGAAGGCGCGGTTGAAGGCGCTGCGTCGCTCGACGTCAGAGCCGTCCACATCGCTGGGGTCTTCGATGCCCCAATGCGCGGTCATGGGGTGGCCGGGCCAGATGGGGCAGCTCTCGCCGGCCGCGGAGTCGCAGACGGTGAAGACGAAATCCATGACCGGCGCCTCGGGGCCGTCGAACTCTTCCCAGCTCTTCGAGCGCAGGCCGTCGGTCGGGTATCCGAACGACGCCAGCGTGTCGACCGCGAGCGGGTTGATCGTGCCCTTGGGCGTACTGCCCGCGGAGAAGGCGATGAACCGGCCTGCGCCGTCCTTTCGCAGGATGCCTTCCGCGAGGATGGATCGCGCCGAGTTGCCGGTGCAGAGAAACAGGACGTTGAATGGACGTGTGGTCATGGTCATCAGCAGCAGGGGGAAAGTTCGGCGATCAATGGGGCGCACAGTTCGGCGCGGCCGTTGCAGCAGTCCTTGAGCAGGAACAGCGTGAGTTCGCGAAAGGCATCGAGGTCGGCCCGGTACACCACCGAGCGACCTTCGCGCTGCGACTTCACGAGTCCTGCATTGCCGAGGATCGACAGGTGCGACGACCCGGTGTTCTGCGGGATGTCCAACAGGCGGGCGACTTCACCGGCAGGGAGTCCATCGGGTTCCGCTCGGACGAGAAGGCGAAACGCTTCGAGGCGTGTGGACTGGGCGAGGGCGCCGAGAGCGGCAACAGCGAGTGTCGTATCCATACATCCAGATTATTGGATGTATCTGTCGAGGGCAATAGCGGGCCTGTCGGCGTCGCCATTTGCTACACAGCGTGCTACACAGCGGGTTCGGTCGGGCGGCATTTTGCCTCCCGTGGCTCCCCTCGCGCGTCGTGCGGAGGGCGCAGGAAGCCGTGCGTAACTGCATGATCCCAAAGGCTTCGCCCCCCGCCGGCATAGCTCAGTTGGTAGAGCAACCGCCTTGTAAGCGGTAGGTCCCCAGTTCGAATCCGGGTGCCGGCACCATTCGAGGGGATTCCACGGGAATCAACGAGTTCGCCGTAGCTGCGGCAGCAGGTCCGCCGCGTGGTCCACACGGTGTTCCACGACGTGCCCGCGAGTTGCCTGCGTCGCCGGCGCGAGACCTTCCATTCACGTGCTGCCGTTGCCACCCGCGGCGACGCTGATGTGCGCGTGCGGCCGATCCCCTCCGGTTCGATGACGGAGCTCCGGTTGCTGCTCCTCGAATGCCGAGGCGCATGTTGCACGTCCGTCTTTCGACCGCATGCGCGGCTGTCGTGCAGCGGTTCGTGAACCCGATGCGCTTCCGTCGCATGCCGTGCGACGCCTTCGCCGGACGATCACGGTCCTACGGGCTTGCGGCAGAGGGGGATGGTGTGGACGACTATCGGGCAGCATTCGCGGATGATGAAGATGTGACGGGCCATGCCGCCACGGTCGCGGGAGGGGACGTCGGGTTCGGGGCCGCACGGTCGCCAAGCACGCTGCGTGGCCGTGGGCCGGATCGACTCGGTGCCTTGCGCATTCGCGGCCATGCCGTGCGCATCGATGCCGACGGCAGGCTGAGTCTCGACGACCTGCAGCGTTGTGCCGGCCTCAAGGCGGGCTGCTCGAACTACCGGCCGCGCGTGTGGGTACACACGCCGCGCGGCCATGCCGCGATCGAGGCGTCGCTGCGCGCGTTGCGCGAAGGCGGCAATGCGCTCGATCCGCTCGTCACGCGCCTCGGCAAGGGCGGCAGCACCTACGCCGTCGTCGATGCGGCGCTCGACTATGCGGACTGGCTCGATCTGCGCGACCGGTTGTCGCGTGCCCTCGAGGCCTGGATCGAGGCGGCGTTCGAGGCGTGAATCGCTCGCCGGTCGTCGGTGTCAGCTGCGTGCGACGAGCTCGGCGTAGGTGGCGACGGTCTCGTCGACGCAGCGTGACCACGGGAACGCGCGTGCGTGTTCGACGCCGCGCGCGCGGGCCTCGGCGCGCCAGGGCTCGTCGGTGAGCAGGCGTTCGAGTCCTTCGCGCAGGGCATCTTCGTCGAACGGATCGACACACAGGCCGACATGGCCGGCGACCTCGGGCAGCGACGACACATTGGAGGTCAGCACGGGCACGCCACTCGCGAGGGCTTCGAGCACGGGCAAGCCGAAGCCTTCGTAGATGGACGGGAACGCGAACGCGCGCGCGCCGGCGTAGATCAACGGCAGGTCCTGTTCGTCGACGTAACCGAGACGCCGCGCCGAACCCTGCGCCTCGAGCGGGGCGAGCGTGCGCTCGAGTTCGCGGTTGAGCCAGCCGCGTGCGCCGACGATGACCAGAGGGTGTTGCGCGCGCAGTGCGGACGGCAGCGCCGAGTAG
The DNA here is from genome assembly GCA_029959555.1 of Lysobacteraceae bacterium PS02065. Lineage (GTDB taxonomy): Bacteria > Pseudomonadota > Gammaproteobacteria > Xanthomonadales > Rhodanobacteraceae > Dokdonella. The sequence goes on from JASCPI010000011.1 coordinate 70,565, forward strand.
GCGCGCGCGAGGCGTGCGAGGTTCTTGCGTGGCTCCTGCGTTGCGACGACGAGCAGGTAGGTGTGTGCTTCCAGTGCGTGCCGCGCGAGCGCGGCCTGCAGCTCGTCGTCGGCGCGTGGCCGATACGTGGGGTCGACGCCGAGCGGTATCGTGCGCAGTTTGTCGCGAGGCACGCCGAGTCGCGCGTGCACCTCGTCGGCAATGAACGTCGAATCCGTCAGTACCCGGTCGGCGCGCTCGAGGGTGCGCGGCAGATGGCGATCGAGGAAACGCACGCGTTCGATCGGATGCGTCTCCGGGTAGTTGAGTGCGGACAGGTCATGCACGGTCGTCACGGCCGGTCCGTCGAACGGCATGAGGATGTAGTTCGGCGTGTGCAACACGAAGCCGCGCATGCGCCGGGTGTGCGCCCGGAACAGCGCCGATCGCATGCGTGCGTAGAGTTCGAGCGCATGCGTCTTGAACGGCAGGTTGCGTCGCAGCGTCGCGATCGTGCGGTTCGCGGCGAGTGCATGTGCGGGATCGTCCACCCAGTGGAAGGCGGAGTACAGGTGCAGTTCCTCGATCGCATCGTGTCGTGCGAGACCGTGGGCGAGCTCGAGCGCGTAGCGGCCGATGCCGGTCAGGGGTGCAGTGATCGCATCGACATTGAGGATGACCCGCATCAGCGCGGCCCGCCGGTACGTGCGCGGGCGAGATCGGCGTCGACCATGCGTGCGCACAACGCGTTGAGGCCGGTGCGCGCCTCGAAGCCGAGGTCGCGACGCGCCTTGGAGGCGTCGCCCACCAGCAGCGGTGCGTCGACGGGCCGGAACAGCGTCGGGTCGATGCGGACGCGCGGGATGCCGCGTGCATCGCGCGCGACTTCGTCTGCAGCGGTGCCGTCCCAGGCGAGCGTGATGCCAGCGGCAGCGAACGCCGCCGTCGCGAAGTCGCGCACGCTCGCGGCGAGGCCGCTCGCGAGCACGTAGTCGTCGCCGTGGGGGCGCGACGCCATCGCGACCATGGCCTCGACGTAGTCGGGCGCGTAGCCGAAGTCGCGCCTGGCGTCGATGTTGCCGAGCGCGACATCGTCCTCGAGGCCGAGCGCGATGCGTGCGGCGGCGCGCGTGATCTTGCGTGTCACGAAGGCGGGATCGCGCAATTCCGATTCATGGTTGAACAGGATCGCGCTGCTCGCGCGTATCCCGAAGCTCGCGCGCCATGTGCCGACGGCCGCGTGGGCGAGCAGCTTCGACAGGCCGTACGGCGATGTCGCGCGCGGCGGTGTCGCTTCGTCCTGCGGGGCGGAGGTCGGCGTGCCGAAGATCTCCGCGCTCGCGGCGAGCACGAGATGGGCTTCGGCGGCACGTGCGCGAACGGCTTCGAGCAGGTTCACGGTGCCGATGCCGTTCGCCTCGAGGCTGCCGCGCGGGTCGCGGAACGATTCGGCGACCCGCGACTGTCCGGCGAGATGGAAGACCGCGTGCGGGGCGACGTCGGCGACGATCCGGTCGCAGGCTTCCGCGTCGACCGGGTCGAGCGCGCGCGTCGCGAGGTGCGGGTGATCGGCGATGCCGAGTTCATCGAGGCGCCACCCCGACGCCGGGCTCGACGCGCGATGGGTGCCGGTGACGTGCCAGCCGTCGCGCAGGAGCTGCGCGGCGAGCCAGGCACCGTCCTGCCCGGTCAGTCCGGTGACGAGTGCGCGCATCGGCGACGTCATGCGTGGTCTCCCTCGAAGCTGTGGTGCGCACGTCGTGCATGATCCCACGCCGTGCGCCGGCTCCCGGTGTCGTCGTTCGATGCCGCCACGGCGATGCCGAGACGCTCGGCCTCTCGCGCGAGCATCGTGGCGAGGCGCGGCGGGCTGATCGATGCCGTGTCGACGATCTCGAAGGCGTGGCGTTGCAGCCAGTGCGCGAGCAGGCCCGCCGTGACGTCGGCCGCCGCGGCACGCTCGACGGCATCGTCCGGTTCGGCGTGGCGTGCGAGTACGAGGTCGCGGCCCGCGAGCGCGATCCGCCACGTGTCGTGCGCATCCGTGCCGGTTCCGGGGGCGCCGGCGAGTACGCGCGGCAGGGCCGGCTCGCCAGCGTGGGCGAAGGCGCGTCGCACGCGCCAGTCGAGCACGCGGCGCGCAGGTGAGAACAGCGTGGCGCCGACGTCGCGTTCGTAGCGGGGCCAGCGCTCGCGCAGCACGGCCATGCCCAGCCTGCCTAGGGCTTCGCGGCGTTCGATGCCGAAACTCTGGCTGCGCTCGTGGTGCACGTAGACGTCACCGGCGATCACGTGGCGCCAGCCCAGGGCACTGGCGCGCTGGCAGAAGTCGTTCTCTTCGCCGTAACCCTGCGGGAACGCTTCTTCGTCCAGCACGCCGATGGCGTCGATGACGTCGCGGCGGATGTAGAGGCAGAAGCCGTTGCCGGTCGGCAGCTCGGGTTGAATGTAGCCGGCCTGCTGCCACAAGGCGCGCGCGGTGTCGTCGAACGTCCAGTGGGCCGGGCCGTCGCAGGCCTGCTCGAGTTCCGGGACCGAGAAGGCGCCGGCGTTGTCGGAGACGGCCGTCGCCGTCGCGATGTCGGGCGCCCGCCACGCCGCGCGCCGCAGCCCGGTCAGCCAGTTCGCGGCGACCTCGGTGTCGGCGTTGAGCAGCACGACGTCGTCGCTGCCGGCGAGCCCGATGCCGCGATTGACGGTCGCCGTGAAGCCGAGGTTGCGCTCGTTGCGCAGGATCTCGATACCGTCACGTCCCTCGAATGTCGCGAGCAGCGGTGCGATCGCGGCATCGGGGCTCGCGTCGTCGATCACGACGAGCCTCGTCGGCCCCGTGGTGTGCGCGAGCACCGAGGCGAGGCAGCGCGCGACCGCGGCCGCGGCGTTGTAGACCGGCACGACGATCGTCACGCGGGGCAGCATCGGCTGCGCCGCGATGTCGACGAGAGCCTCGACCGTGTGGTCGACGGCGGGCAGGGCGAGCACGGCCTCGGCGATCACGTCACCTTCGCGGTGCGTGAGCACGCGGAGCCGATGCGTGCCCGCACGCGACGGCGCGAACGGCATCTCCAGCGACGCGGATCCATCCGGCGACACGGCCAAGGGCGCGAATGCGATGCCGTCGACGTCGATCCAGGCGCCTTCGGGTGCGCCGTCCGCATGCACGCGTCCGTCGCGCCAGTGCAGCGCCGGGCAGGTGGGAATGGACGCTCCGGGAGACGTCACGCCGGAATCCCGTCGAGGATGCTGCGGTCACCGATGGCGTCGCGCAGGGCCGCCTGCGACGGCGTGAAGGCGAGGTCGTCGCCACTGTCGCCTGCGCGATCGCCGCCCGGTTCGATCCAGTGCAGGATCGCCGCGTCGTCGGGCCGCGCGAGGCCTCGCACGCCGGCCGCGACGAGGGCATCGAACATCGCATGCGCGGTGTCGACCGGTGAGGCGACGAGCGCGTCGTAGTCGACCAGGATGCGTCGCCAGCCGCGCGTCGCGTCGAACGCGTCGCGCGTGTAGCGCTCCCAGAGCGCGAGTGCCGTCGTCGCGCTCATCGCGTCGCGGCGGGCGAGCGAGCGTGCCACGGCAGCCGGATGGCGCACGACGTGCACGAATACGGGGTGCGTCAGCAAGGGCAGCAGCTCGCGAACGACCAGGCACAACCGCGGTTCCTTGATGAACCAGGGACGACGCTGCTCGAGCGTATCGAGTACGTCTGCAGCTTCACGGCGGAACGTGTCCACCGCGAACGCGGGAGCTTCATCCGGAGGCGTGCGCCAGTCGCCGCCGGCCGCCGCGAGGCGACGCAGGCAGGCCATGTGCAGCTCGCCGTGCTCGAAATGTCCCTTCGGGTTGTCGGGGCCTTTCAGCAGCGACGCCTCGGGGCCGGCCCAGGCGCCGAACAGGTGCAGCAGGCCCCCGATGCTCGACGTGCCGGAGCGGTGCATGCCGAGGACGACGATCTGGCTGCACGGATGCGCGGCGTCGGCGGGGCGATGCGCGCGTGGCGACGGCCTCGGCAGGTCGATGCGTGCCCCTTCGCCTGCCAGCTCGACCAGCCGGTCTGCCGTGGCGTCGATATCGTGCATGGCGGCGAACGCCTCGGCGCGTCGGAGGGCGAGTGCCTTGAGTCCGTATCGTTGCGTATGCACCGATCGCAGGCCGGCCTCGAGCGCCTCCGCGTCGGGCTCGCGCCATGCAAGCCTCGCATGCCTTTCGTCGATCGCCGGTACGGTCGCGATCGGCGTGCCCCAGGCCTCGACGAGCTCGCGTTGGCTGCCGTGGGCCGGAGCGAGGAGGATGCGTGCGCTGGCGATCGCTTCGCGTGCATGCGGATCCCAGCCGCCGCCTCGCCTTGCGCTCACGTAGGCGTCCGCGACGGCCATCAGCCGGGGCCACTCGTAGTGGGGGAAGCTCCAGCCGGTCATCGTGCGCACGCGCCCGCCGTCGCCCGCGTCGAGCAGGGGCTGGAGGCCCTCGCGGATGCGTGCGTCGTCATCGCCGGGGCGGATGAAGACGACCAGTTCGACCGCGTCGTCCGCGTGGAATGCGCGCCGGAACGCCTTGACGAGGACATCCGGAGCATCGCGCTCCCAGGCATCGACGATGGCGAGGAAGACGAAGGCCTCGCGCGGGTGGCGAAGCGTCGGTACGCGCGGATGCGAGTAGTCGGTGTCGATGCCGAAAGGCACGACGTCGATCGCCGTGCGGATGCCGGAGCGCAGCATCACGTCGCGTTGATGCGCGTCCGGCACGACGATCCTCTCGAATGCGTTCGCCCGCTCGGCCCAGTGCGGCGGAACCACGTCCCACTCCGAGAACGCGAGCGCGACGCGATGGCGGCCGTTGGCGGGATGCGGAGCGCCCGGCGAGCACGTGATCGAGACATCGGGTACGGCACACACGCTGCGCGACGCGGCCAGCCCCAGGCGGAAGTCGGCGATGTCGGCGAGTTCGCTGCCGGCGCTCTCGAACGCCATGCGCAGGCCGCGCGCGTCGAGCCTGCGCACGAGCATGCGTGCGAGCTGGTCGTGGGCGTGGCTCGTACGCGTCGTGCCGCGCCACAGTGCCTGGCCCCGGTACGCGTCGACGAGGCGCTGCTGCCATCGCGCGGCGAACGTGGCGCGGCTCTGCTCCCACAGGCGGGCACGGAAGCCGCCGTCGTCCTGCGTCGAGCCGTGCTGGTCGTGGCGCACGGTCACCGCGCCGGCGACGACCGTCGCGATGCCCGCGTCGGCCGCGCGCAGGCAATAGTCGGTGTCCTCGTAGTAGCTGTGGAACGCCTCGTCGAGCGTGCCGATGCGGTCGATGCAGTCGCGGCGCAGGTACGCCACCGCGAACGCGATGCCCTGGACACGCCGCGTGCGCGTGTACTGCGCGATGTCGAGCTCCTGCAGTCCCGACTCCGACTGCTGTCCCCACAGTCTCTCGGCCTCGATGAAGCCCCCGGTATGCATGAGACGGTTGCCCGGTTCGCTCTCGAGCTGGCGGCAACCCACGACGCCATGGTCCGGCGCCGCGTACGCGGCGTCGCGCAGCCGGTTGAGCCAGTCCCGCTGGCGAATCACGAGGTCGTTGTTGAGCAGCACGACGTCGTCGTGCCGCCGCGCGACGGCGATGCCGGTGTTCATGCCGCGCACGAAGCCGAGGTTGTCGGGCAACCGAACGATGCGCACGCGATCCGCGTACGCGGCGAGCGCCTGAGGCGTCTCGTCGGTCGATCCGTTGTCGACGACGATGACTTCGGCGTGGTCGAGGTCGGTGTCGAGGACGGCGTCCAGGCAGCGGCGTGTCAGCGGCCACTGGTTCCAGGCGAGGATGACGAGCGCGGCGCGACGCATCTCAGCGCGCCCGTGTGTCGTCTCGCCACAGCACCGAGAGTGCCTCGTCGATCTCGACGCGCGAGTAACTGCCGACCGGGGTCAGCAGGAGTTCCGCGCAGGCGTCGGTCGGCGTACGCGCGGATCCGGGCGCCCCGCGCGGCGCGGCTGCGGCGACGCCGATATCGACCGTGGCATCGTCGATGCGGCGCGCAGCGGCGGCCAGCATCCGGCGTGGCGTCGTGCCGAACGTGTGCGCGAGGGTCGCCAGGCGCAGGACGTCGTCGCGTGTCATGGGCCGGCGGTCTCGTGGTGCAGGTCGCGGTGATAGGCCTCGAACACGCTGTCGCGATCGCCCTCGAGCACGCTGCGGCCGTGTTCGACCCACAACAGGCGGTCGCACAGCGAGGCGACCTGCGTTTCGGAATGGCTGACGAGGACGACCGTCTGGCCTTGCCGCATGCGCTCGCGCAGCGCATGGCCCGACTTCTCCTGGAACTCGGCGTCGCCGACCGCGAGCACTTCGTCGATGAGCAGGACGTCGGGCTCGGCCTGGATCGCCACGGAGAAACCGAGGCGCATGACCATGCCGGACGAGTAGGTCGCGATGGGCTGGTCGAAGAAATCGCCGAGCTCCGAGAACTCCTGGATCGCCGGCAGGCGCGCGACGATGTCGCGCTGGCGGAGGCCGATCATGAGGCCGGAGAGGATCGCGTTCTCGCGTCCCGAGAGGTGCGGGACGAAACCGAGCGCCAGCGACAGCAGCTGGAACGAGGCCTCCGTGCGCCGGATCGTGCCACGGTCGGGCTGCAGGATGCCGGCGAGCGTGCGCAGCAACGTGCTCTTGCCCGCGCCGTTGCGGCCGATGACGCCGAGGCGCTCGCCCTGGCGCAGCGTGAAGCTGACGTCCTCGAGCGCCCAGAAGCGACCACTGCCGACGCGGCGCTGCGCGCTGAAGGCGACGCCGACGTTCTGGAGCTGGACGAGGACTTCACCCATGTCAGGCCGCCAGCTTCGGATAGCGCGGTGAAAGCTTGTACACGATCGCCATGCCGAGGGCACAGACGATCGTGGACGTGGCGCCGACCTTGAGAAGCGCCATGGCGTCCGGCCACTCGCCGCGCATCAGGATCGCGCGCGAGGCGTCGATGAGGCTCGCCACCGGGTTGAGCGCGATGATCTCGCGCACGGGAGGCGATGCCTGGTCGAGTGCGAACACCACGCCGGAGAGGAACATCACGAAGGTCAGCACCTGTTCGATCACGAAGCGCAGGTCGGGCAGCAGCGGCACGACCGCGGCGACACAGAAGCCGACGCCCGCAGCGAACAGGAACGTGGCGAGGAACAGCAGCGGCAGGGCCGCGTAGGCGGGCGAGGGTGGATGCCCGCTGCACCACAGGATCACCAGCAGCAGTGCGAGGATGTAGAAGAACTTGACCGTGTCGGCGAGCATCTGCACGAGCGGGAACACGATCACCGGGATCCGCGCCTGCCGGATCAGGCCGAGGTTGCTCCATATCGCGTAACCGCCGTGCGTGATGCACGACTTCATCCATTGCCACATGGTGAGGCCGATGAGCAGGAACGGCAGGTAGTCCGGGCCGCTGCTCTTGAGCACGACGGCGAACACGAACCAGAACGCGGCCATCATCATCGCCGGCTCCGCGACCCACCAGATCAGGCCCAGATAGCTGCGGGAGCGCTCGGCGCGCAGCTCGGCGTACGTGCTGAAGCGGATCAGTTCGAGGACGTGCAGGCGCATGGACACGAGGGCGGTGAAGCGGTGGCGAAGGATAGCGCAATGTGCACGGGCCCAGCCTCGCCGCCGCGCGTCATCGGCAGGTTCCGTCGAGCCACGGGCCCAGGAAGGCGAGCGCGAGGAGCACGGCGGCCGCCGTCGATCCGATCGCGATGCGCATCGGCGTGAGCGCCAGTGGTGCGTCGGGGCGGCCGGGATCGCGGTGGAGCAGGGCGGTGAGCACGGGCGCCGCGAACAGGCACAGGAACGGCATCATCTGGAACACGTAGCGGGCCATCACGTGCAGGCCCGAGTACAGCGCCAACTGGTAGAGCAGGAACGCCGCGGCGACGAGCACCACCGCCCGGTCCCAGCGCCGCCACAGCGCGATGCCGAATGCCGCGAGCACGAGCGTCAGCGCGTGGGCGGCCTGTGCCGAGGCCGAGATCCACGGTGCGGGCGCCGCGGCGGCGTAGGCGCCGAGGCGGCCCGCGCAGGATTCACCGTGCAGCTGCGAGACGAGCAGCGTCTTCGCGCTGAACAGGCGGAAGTACTGCACCGAAAGGCGTTCGGCGACGAGCGTGGCGAGGCCGCGTTGCTCGATCTGGTCGAGGATCAGGCCGGTATAGACCGCGTTGCGCTGCTGCGGCGTCGTGCCGCTCTCGAGGAAGGCCTTGAGCGCCGGCGCGCCGGCCTCGTCGATGTAGTCGCTGCGGCTCGTGTCGCGCAGGCCGACGTGCAGGTTGTAGATCGAACTGTCGGCGATGATGGGCCGACCGGTCTCCTGGTAGCCCTTCCACAGCGCAGGAGCGGTCGCGATCGCGATGCCCGCGACGAACGCGCAGGCCGGCAGCCAGGCGACGCGCCAGCGTCCGTCCCTGCGCGCGAGGAATGCGATCAGCAACAGGGGCCAGAACGCGCCGAGCAGGCTCTTGAACAACAGCGCCAGGCCCGTCAGGACGCCCGCAGCCAGTGCGGTGGTCAGGCTGGGCCCGCGTGTCGTGAACAGCAGCGCGAGCGCGCCGAGCAGGCAGGCGAGATGGGTGACCTCGGGCCACAGCCAGTGCGCGTAGGCGAGCGAGCCCGGGTTGAGCAGGAACAGCGCCCCGGCGTACCACGCCGTGCGCGCGTCGAGCACGCGAGAGCCGAGGCGGACGAGCAGCAGCGCGCACATCGCGAGCAGTCCGATCTGTACGACCTGCACCGCGAGCACGCCCGGGCCTGCGAGCGCACCGATCGCTGCGATGAACGCGGTCTGCCCGGGTGGCCAGACGTAGCTCTCCGCGACCGGTTCGCCGGCCAGCCACGCGAGTGCGCGCCGGTGGTAGTCGAACTCGTCGCCGATCAGCGGTTTCGCGGACGGCTCGTAGTAGAGCCACAGCAGCAGCAGGTTCAGGACCAGCCACGCCGACACGGCGACGGCCCAGGCGAGACGCGTCGGCGCCCTGCCGGCGCCGTCCGCCGTCCCCATGCGCTGCACGCTCAGAGCGGCGAGAACGCGGCCATGCGCTGGCCGCGCGGATGGCCGAAATCGCCGATCAGCCTGGCGCGCAGGCCGACCCGTTCACCGAGCGTTCGCAGTTCCTCGAACGACTGGTGGAACGGGTCCTGGGTGTAGGACGTCGTGATCTCGCCGGGCGCATGCGTGATCGGATCCAGGTGCGCGGTGTCCGGAGCCTCGAAGAACGTGACGTAGAACGTGCCGTTCTGCGCGAGCGCATGGCGGACACGCTTCAGGCACGCCTGGATGTGGTCGGTGAACAGGTGCGTGACGACCGAGAACGCGATGGCGTAGTCGAATTCCACGCCGAAGCGGCCGACATCGAAATTCACGTCGGCGGCGAGGCGGGCGCCGCGCTGGTCGAGTCCGGCCAGCGCGAGCTCGTGATGGCCGGCTTCGACGAGCGAGGCATTGGCGTCGATGCCGCAGTAACGGCCCTTGTCCAGATAACGCACGAAATGCAGTCCGCCACGCAGCGAGCCGCAGCCCACGTCGAGCAGGCGATGGAACGGCTGGAGTCCCTCGCGGCGCATGAAGGCGAGCTGCAGGGCGCCCATGTCGTCCCACATCGCGCCGATCATCCCGCGGTGATGGCCGCGACGGATGTCGTCGGCATCGAGCGCGCGCCAGTAGGGATTGACGCCCTGCATCGTGGCGGCGCTGGGATCCACGCGTTCGGGCGTGTCGCTCACGGCGCGGCGTCGGTCTTCGGCGAACGCTTCGCCGGTGCCTGGAAGGTCGGCGTGAACTTCTCGCGCACACCCGCCGTGCTGATCGATTCGATGTAGTACCAGTACGCCTTGCACGGATCGATCGAGTCGTCGCGGAACTGGTAACGCTGCGTCTCGTCGGTGGTGCCGGCGCCGACGATGGGATCCTTCGTGAGCTTGGTGAACTCGCCTTCCTCGGTGTCGCCACGGTAGACGTCGAAGCCGAAGTTGTCCTGCTCGCTCGCGAGGGTCCACTTCGGCGTGTTGGCGAGGCGCTGGTCGGCCGGGATGGCCGACTGGTCGCCGCACTCGCCTTCGGGCGGCTTGGCCGGTGCTTCCGCGACGGGCGCCGGTGCGGCGGGTGCTTCGGCCGGTGCGGCAGCCGGAGCCGCCGGCGTGGCTTCGGGAGCCTTCTGGCTCGATTCGCCGCACGCGGCGAGGGCCAGGACGGCGAGGCTGGAGAGGACGATCAGGCGCATGGCGGCTCCCATGGAGGTGGTCGAGGAGGGAAGGTCCGCGCGTCCTCTGGACAGGGCGGGGCTCGCGCAACGATAGTCGGCGGATGCATCGGCTGGCAACTTCGCGATCCGCGCTGCGCGCGCGGGCGGCGTACATCGTCCTGTTCGCCCTGTTCTCGTGTGCCTCGACGGGCGCGCAGGCGGCCGGGCTGCGCGTCGCGACGACGCCTTCGGGCGACCTGTTTCCCGCGCTCGACCTCTCGCAGGCCGGCCGTTACGACGCGACGGCTGGCGGCGGCAACGGCCTGCTGCGCATCCATGTCGACGCGACGCGCCCGCCGCGCGACCTGCGCCTCGTCGTGGAGACCGAGGGACTCGTGGCGCCGAGCGTGGTCACCGTGCCGAAGGGAGGCACCTTCGTCGCGCGCCCGTTGCTGCGCTGGGATGCCGCCACGTTGCGTGGCCTGGTTGCCGCGCGCCGGCAGCCGCTGCGCGTGCGCCTCGAGGATGGAGGCGTCGTGCTCGCAGAGCAGTCCGTGCCGGTGCGCGTGCATCCGTTGCACGAAGCGCTCTACTACGTGCGTGACGGTGAAGCGAGCGTCGATCTCGGCTGGGCCTTCGCGGCTTGGGTGGATCCGCACGATCGCGTCGTGGACGAACTGGTCGCGCTCGCCGCGAGGGAGTCGGACGTGCCCTTGTCGGCGGCCGGTGATCGCGTCACGCGGCTCGCGCAGGTGCGCGCGCTGTGGCGCGCGCTGGAGCGCCGCGGCATACGCTACGCGAACGAGGGCGCCGCGATCAGCCAGGGGCCGGTCATCTTCAGCCAGCGCGTGCGCCTGCTGTCGGACACGTGGGACGGGCGTGTCGCGAACTGCCTGGACGGCAGCGTGCTGATCGCTTCCGCACTCGAGCGGCTCGACATACCGGCCTCGATCATCCTCGTGCCGGGGCATGCCTTCATCGGTTTCCAGGCCGAGGGCGGAGTCCGCGGCATGGAATTCCTCGAGACCACGCTGCTCGAGGGGGCGGGGAGCAAGGCGGCGATGTCGGGCACGACGCGTTTCGAAGCCGCGCTCGCTGCGGGCATGGCGAGTTATCGCAAGGCGCGTCCGCGGCTCGACGGCCGCCACCGCCCGCACTATGCCGTCGTCGACATTCCCGTCGCCCGCAGCTATGGCATCATGCCGCTCGCCGCGGGACAGGCCCCCCTGTCGTCCGCCGCCGGGCACGCTCCGGCGAACGAAGCGGAAGATCTGCGGCGCCCCTCATCCGGACATGTCTCGCCGCCTTGAATCCGCCCAACCACGACCAGTCGCTCGATCGCGTCAAGGACGAGATCCGCGCCGAGGCGGATGCGATCCGCCACCGTCTTCCCCAGAGGCGCCCCGCCGCGACCTTGCCGCCGCTGTCGTCCGTCGACGGTGGTGCGGCGCCACGCGGCGGTGACGTGACGGACCGCGCGCGTCGCGAGTACACGATCCCGGAGCTGTGCGCGGCCCAGTACGGCCACTTCGTCGAGACCGCGATCCGCGCGCTGCTCAAACGCCCCGGCGACGAGGCAGGGCGCAACGCGCACGTGGCGAGGCTGATCGCCGGCGCGTCCAAGATCGAGATCCTCGGCGACATCGCCTACTCGCGTGAAGGCCGCGCGGCAGGCGTCAACGTGGTCGGCTTGCGGCCACGCTACGTGATGACCAAGCTGTGGAAGGTCCCGGTACTGGGCTACATGGCGGAATGGCTGTTCCGTCTCGTCCGGCTGCCCGTGCTCGCGAGGCAGATGCGTGCATCCGAGACCTACCAGATCGCGCAGACGCATCTGCTGACCGCGGCACACGAGGAGCTGCGCCTGCGCTTCGAAGCACTCGCCGCACGCTTCGACTCCGTCGCCGTTGCGCAGTCCGATCTGCGCTCGGAGTTCGCCGAGCGCTCGCGTGACGCGACCAGGGACAGCGACGAGATGCGCGAACTCGTCAAGCGTGGCAGTTCCGAGTCCGGTGAACTCAGGCACCTCGTCCTCGGTGTCAATCACTGGCTCGCGTCGCTGCGCAAGAACCTCGCCGACGTCGAATCCGAGCAGGCCGAGGCCGCGCGCGAGGCCGACGGATTCGTGGCGGAAGTGGTCACGCGTGCGCTCGCGGGCGACAACGGTCGCGAACTTCGCCTGCTCGCCTGGTCGTCGGTCGTCGCCGGCGAGGTTCCCGAAGGGGGGCAGGTCCTCGACCTCGGCGCCGGCAAGGACTGGCTCGCCGTGCTTTCCTCGCGTGGCCTGCGTGTCGGCGGCGTCTCGGAAAGCCCTGCGTTCGAAGCGCTGGCGCGCGCCGACGGCCATCAGGTCGCCACGAGCGATCCCGCGGTCGTGCTCGCCCGCACCGGTGACGCGACGCTGCATGCATTGACCGCGCTGTCGGTCGGTCCGGTGCTTCGTCGCATGCCTGTCGCCGCCCTTCTGGCGACGGCGCGGCGCGTGCTGCGGCCCGGGGGTCTGGTCCTGCTGGGCTTCGCGAACGAGGCGGCCCATCTCGCGGACCGGCTCGCCGGTCACGCCGACGTCACCATCGATGCCGCGTTGCTCGCCGAGGCACTCGCGGCGGCGGGATTCACCGACGTCCGTCGCGCCGACGCACCCGACGGCGTGGTCGCCTTGTGCGCGACGCGGCCCTGAGACCGGTCCTGGCGCGATGAGGATCGCCCTCCTGGTTCCGGGGCTGCGTCGTCACGACGCGGTCAGCAACGACTGCCTTCACATGGCGGCCGTACTGCGCGCGCAGGGCCACGAAGTGCGTGTTTTCACGCTCAGTGCCGATGGCGTCGATGAAGCGGTCGGCGATCCGACCGAACTGCCCGGCTGGCTGACATCGCCGCGCGACGTCGTCATCTACCATTTCTGCACGGGTTGGGATCTCGCGGTGGATCTTCTCGCGCGCGTGCGCGCGGTCCGCGTGGTGCGTTACCACAACATCACGCCCGCGGGGTTCTTCCGGGGCTGGTCGCGCGGTTACGAGGAGGCGTGCGAGCGCGGTCGCAAGCAGATCGTGCGGCTCGCGCGCATGCGCTGCGAGCTCTACCTCGGATGCTCGCCGTTCAATCTCGAGGACTTCACCGCGTGCGGTGTCGACGCGTCGTCGTGCGCCGTGCTCCCGCCTTTCCACGAGTGCGAGGCACTCGTCGCCGAGATCCCGGACACCTCGAAGCTTCCCGATACCGGCGGCGCGCCGTTGCTGCTCATGGTCGGCAGGCTCGCGCCGAACAAGGGCTATCTCGAGCTCGTCGATGCGCTCGACGCATGCCGGGTCGCCGTCGACGACGATGCCCACCTGCTCGTGCTCGGCAAGCTCGACCCGAATCTCGCCGCCTACGGTGAGGCCGTGCACGCGCGGGTCGCCGAGCTCGGCCTCGGGCGCAACGTCACGTTCATCGACGATGCCAGGGGACCCGACCTGCGCGCGGCATTCGACGCCGCCACCGCGCTCGTCATGCTGAGTGCGCACGAGGGTTTCTGCGTGCCGGTGATCGAGGCGTTCGCGCTCGGTACCCCGGTCGTCGCGTACGCGTCGAGCGCGGTGCCGTGGACGCTCGGTGGTGCCGGCCTGCTGTGGGACGAGCGTGATCCCGCGCTCATCGCCTCGTCCATCGCGCGCCTGCATCGGGACGAGCCCGTACGCGATGCGCTCGTCGACGCCGGGCGCGCCCGCTACCGCGACGTGTTCGCTCCGGACGTGCTCGCCAGGGATCTGGCCGTCGTCGTGGAGCGTCTGTCATGAGCCGGAATCGCCCCTCGGGTGTGGCGTGGCAGGAGGACGCGACGTGAGGGCCGCCATCCTGCTCCCCGTGTTCGCCGATCGCGACGCCGTCGGTTTCGACGCCGTCGCGATGGCGCGTGCACTGCGGGCGCGTGGCATCGAGACGAGGTTGTTCTGCGGCTCGGCGATCGGCACGAGCGAGAAGACCTGGTCGCCGGACAAGCTCGTGGGTTTCGCCGGCGGTCCCGACGACATCGTCATCTACCACTTCTCGATGGGGTGGCCGCCGGCGTTCGACATCCTGCGCCGCTGTCGCGGCTTCCGCGTCGTGCGTTACCACAACATCACGCCGCCCGAGTTCTTCGAGGGCGTGTCGCCCGAGTACGTCGGCGCGTGCCGCAGCGGGCGTGACGAGATCCCCGGCATCGCGCGACTCGGTTGCGAGCTCTATCTCGGGGACTCGCGCTTCAACCTCGACGAGCTCGTCGACGCGGGGGCGCCGGCCGAACGGGGCGCCGTACTCGCGCCGCTGCATCGTGTCGCCGACCTCATCGACCTCGAGGCCGACATGCGTCTCGTCGACGAACTCAATGACGGTTCGCACAACGTGCTGATGGTCGGTCGCATCGCCCCCAACAAGGGGTACGCCGAGCTCGTCGACGCATTCGCGGCGCATGCCCATGCCTACGGTCGTCGCTCGCGCCTCGTCCTGGTCGGCAAGATCGATCCCCGCCTCGAGCACTACACGAACGCCATCCGCCAGCGCATCGCCGAGTACGGTCTGAACGATCGCGTGCGCTGGATCAACGGGGCGTCGGAAGGAGAGCTCAAGGCCGCCTACGTCGCCAGTCACGCCTTCATGCTCTTGAGCAGGCACGAGGGGTTCTGCGTGCCGCTCGTCGAGGCGATGGCGATCGGCACGCCGATAGTCGCCCTGGAGACGAGTGCGATACCCGAGACGCTCGGCGGTTGCGGCATTTCGTGGCCGACCCCCGATGCGTCGCTGTTCGCCGCCAGTCTCGCGCGCCTCGGGGCCGATGCGGACCTGCGCAACGACCTGCGCCACGCGGGCATGCGCCGCTACCGGGAGCATTACGCGATGGACGTTCTGCATCGCGGGTTCTTCGAGCTGGTGCTGCGGGCGGCGGCATGAAGACGCGCATCGCCATCGTCGTGCAGCGCTGCCACCAGGACATCGTAGGCGGCTCGGAGTCGCTCGCCTGGCAGTACGCGACGCTGCTCCGCTCGCGCTACGACGTCGACGTGCTCACCGCCGCGGCGTCCGATTACGTCACCTGGAACAACGACCTGCCGGTGGGCGACGAGGTGCGCGACGGCATCGTCATCCGTCGCTTCCGCGTGGAGCGTGGCCGTGGCGACTATTTCGGCGCGCTGTGGAATCGCCTGCGGGCCGATCTCGAACTCACCGAGGGTGCGCCCGCGGATGCGCGGCTGACCTGGCCCGAGGCGCTCGAGGAGGAGTTCGTCCGCTCGCAGGGCCCGCATTGCCCCGCCTTGCACGCGCACCTCGCGGCGCATGGCGACGACTACGCGGCGGTCATCTTCCTCACCTACCTCTACCCGACGACGTTCGACGCCGTGCGCGTGATGCCGCACCGGCGCTGGCTTCTCGTGCCGACCGCGCACGACGAGCCTGCCGCCTACCTGCGCACGATCGCCGACATGGCGCGGCGATCGCCGCGCCTCCTGTGGAACACCCATGCCGAGGCCGAGATCGGTGCGCGGCTCTGGGGCGTCGACCACGGCACCGTCGTTTCGATGACCGTGGAGACGGATCCGGTGCCGGCGGCGCGCGAGTCGAGACCGTACCTGCTCTACTGCGGACGCATCGACGTCAACAAGGGCAGTCCGCAGCTGCTCGACGGTTTCCGGGCGTGGAAGGAGCGTCATCCGGGCCACCCGCTCGAGCTCGTGCTGACCGGCCACGACGTGCTCGGTATCGGCTCGCGCGAGAGTGTGCGTTACCTCGGCTTCGTCGACGAGCGGCGCAAGCTCGAACTGATGGCCGGCGCGGTGGCGTTCGTGCAGCCGTCGCCGTACGAGAGCCTGAGCATCGTGTTGCTCGAGGCCATGGCACAGTGCACGCCGGTGATCGTCAACGGCCGTTGCGAAGCGCTGCTCGAGCATGTCGACCGCAGCGGCAGCGGATTCGCCTACCACGCACCGGATGCCTTCGGTCCTGCCATCGATGCCGTGCTCGCGCTCGACGACGGCCAGCGCGCCGAACACGGCACGAAGGCGCGGGACTACGTGCTCGCGAACTTCGGGCGCGAGGAGATCACGCGGCGCCTCGTCGCCGAGGTCGAGGCGCTCGCACGCCGCTGAGGCTCAGCCGCCGCGCAGGTGGATGTCGAAGCAGGCACCGCCGAGCGTCGCCGAGCGTGTGACCTGCAGGGTGCCGCGATACGCCTTGATGATGTCCTGCACGATCGACAGGCCGATGCCATGGCCCTGCACGCGCTCGTCGCCGCGCACGCCACGCTGCAGCAGGTGCTCGATGCGGTCCTCGGGGATGCCGGGGCCGTCGTCCTCGACGGTGAACTGCAGGCCGGCGCGGCGCTCGCCCGGTCCGAGCACGGCCTTCGCCGTCAGCACGACGCGATGGTCGGCCCACTTGAACGCGTTCTCGAGCACGTTGCCGAACAGCTCCATCAGGTCGCCCTGGTCGCCGTGGAAGCGCGCAGCCGGGTCGATGTCGAACTCGCAGAGGATGTTGCGCGACGCGTAGACCTTCTCGAGGCTGGTGACGATCTCCTCGGCATACGGCTGCACGGCCAGCGGGGCGGCGAAGGTCTGGCGTCCCGAGGTCGCGGCGCGCGAGAGCTGGTAGGCGACGATCTCGTCCATGCGGCCGACCTGTTCCAGCACGGTCCAGCGCAACTGTTTCTCGTCGACTTCGGTCTCGAGTTGCGTGCGCACGACGGCGAGCGGCGTCTTGAGGCTGTGCGCGAGGTCCGACAAGGTGTTGCGGTAGCGCTTGAGGCGGTCGCGCTCGGAATCGATGAAGCTGTTGAGGCTCGTCGTGAGGCCGGCCAGTTCGCGCGGATAGGTGCTGCTGAGATGCGCCTGGCTGCCGCGCTCGACGCGCTCGAGGTCGGTGGCGACGCGACGCAGCGGGCCGAGGCTCCAGCGCAGCACGCCGAGCGTGAGCAGGAGCAGCAGCACGCCGAGTCCGACGAGCCATGCGAGCAGGGTGCCGCGGAAGGCGGCCACCTGGCGTTGCAGCGCGCCGCTGTCCTCGGCGACATGCAGCGTGAGGTTGAGCTCGGCGTGGCCGTTCGAGCTCCACTCGATGCCTTGAGACAGCACGAACAGCTCGCCGGACGGCGTGTCGACGGGCCCCTTGAAGACGACGTCGCCGCGTGCGAGCTCGGCATCGAGGGGAGGCAGGTCCAGGCCTTGCGCCGAAGGCGAGCGCCATTGGCGCTCGCTCGCGGTGCGGATGTCGTCACCGATGATGCCGGCATAGAGTCCCGAACCGGGACGATCGAAACGAGGGTCCGGGCCCACCTCGGGGAGGATCAGCGCACCTGCGCGCGTGCGCTCGGCACCGGTGAGGTAGGCATAGATGTACCCCTGCAGCCGCTCGCGTTGCGCGGTGACTGCGGCGTCGTAGAACGCCTGATCGAGGGCGAAGAATGCGAGCCCGAGGAACGCCGCGAGCGCGAAGCCTGCGGCGGCGAGCGAGCGCGCCTGGAGCGAAAGGGGATGGGTCACCCTCGCGGCCGGCGGCAGGAATCGGGAACGGTCAAGGTCGATGCCTCGCCGGGACGGTGGAGCGAGCCGGTTGCCCTATCCCCGGTGTTGCGGGGCACCCGGCGCGGCCCCGGCGCGGCATGCGCCGGAGGCCGCAGGGAGGATAGGCTCAGCCCGCGTTCTCTGCAGCCTGGCGAGGCTCTTCTTCGGCATTGCCGGTGTCGGTCCGCTCGAGCGCGAAGCGATAGCCACGGCCACGCACGGTCTCGATCGGCTTGATCGAGTTCTCGGGATCCAGCTTGCGGCGCAGGCGGCCGATGAAGACTTCGAGCACGTTCGAATCGCGATCGAAATCCTGCTGGTAGATGTGCTCGGTGAGATCGGCCTTCGAGACCAGTTCGCCCGCGTGCATCATGAGGTACTCGAGCACCTTGTACTCGTAGCTCGTGAGGTCGACCGGATTGCCGTTCGACGTGACCGTCTGCGCGGTCGTGTCGAGCGTGATCGGGCCGCATTCGAGCAGCGGGCGCGACCAGCCACTGGCGCGACGCACGAGGGCATTGAGACGTGCGAGGAGTTCCTCGACGTGGAAGGGCTTCACGAGATAGTCGTCGGCACCGTACTTGAGGCCCTGAACCTTGTCCTGCCACGACGAGCGCGCCGTCAGGATGAGGATCGGGTAACGCTGACCCGACTCGCGCAGATGCTTCACGAGGTCCATGCCCGACAGCTTCGGCAGGCCGAGGTCGATGATGGCGACGTCGAACGGGACCTCGCGGCCCAGATACAGGCCTTCTTCACCGTCGCCGGCGGCGTCGACGGCGAACCCGTCACGCTTGAGCCTTGCCGCGAGCGTCTCGCGCAGCGGAGCTTCGTCTTCCACGAGCAGTACACGCATGGCTCTCTCCCTCAGTCGTTGGCCTTGACCTCGACGACCTTCACGCGGCCGTCGCCCGTCAGCACCTTGATTCGATAGATCTTGCGTTTGCCGATCTGCAGCGTCTGCACGCTCAAGACCTTGCCGTTCGTATCGCGCTGCACCTTGTCCACGGCCTGCTGCGCGCTGACTTCGCTCGCCCACACGCCCGAGCAGGCGAGTGCGGCAGTGATCGCGATGGCAGAGGCGATCACCCTGAAGCAGCGCTGGGAGGTCATGGGCTCAAAGGGGCAGTGGTGCCGTGCAGCGGATGGCGACATGGAGTCTCGATGCAGCGGATTGAATTCCCGCTGAACTTTGCCGCGACCCGCTCGCGGCTGGCAAGGCTCAGAAGATCTCCGCGACGCAGCAGCGCAGGCTGCCGCCGGCCTTCTCGATCTCGACGAGCGGTACGTGGCCGATCCCGAAGCCGAGCGTGCCGAGCATGGCGCGCTGTGCCGGGAGGAGGGCGTCGGCTGCACGCGTGCTGAACCAGGCGCGCTGCGGCGCGAGCGTGATTGCATTCCCGCAGAACGCGGCTTTCTGATCCGCGTCGATCATGATCGCGGCATCGCCGAAAGCACGTGCGATCGCTGCGGGAACCTCGGGATCGTGAAAGCCCGAAGGGGCCACGATCGCGGCTCGACCTGCGAGCAGCGCCAGCACCACGTTCGTGTGGTACTCGCCTTCGGCGAGATCGAAGCAGAATGTCAGTGCGAGGCCGAACGCCTCGTGCATCGCGCGCGCGCCTTCGAGATCGCAGCGTTCGGACAAGCCGCAGTAGCCGATGCCGCGCGCGCGGTCGATGACGAGAGAGCCGGTGAGCTCGGCGACGAAATCACCTTGCGAGAGATCGTGTTCGGCATAACCCGTCGCGCCGAACCACGCGCGGATGTCGCGGCGCTCCGACTCGCGTCGGCGCACGGCATGCCGCATGCGCCCGATCACGAGGCGTCCCGGCGTCGTCGCGAACACGTTGTTCGGGAACACGCCGTCGGGCGCTTCGGGATCGCCCGGGAATGTCACCACGGGCACGTCGGCGGACAGGCGTCGCGCGAGCTCGGCGTGTTCGACGAGCGCACGCGAGGCATCGGGCATTCCCGCCATGTCCATGTAGACGTTGTCGCTGGCCGATTCGGCCGCAAGCGAGAACTGCAGCGGACTGACCAGGAACGCCGCGCGCGCTGTCGCAGGTCCGCGCACGGGGAACGCTCCCGGCGCCGCGAGCGCATCGAGGAAAGCGCGCGGCGTCGTGACGATCACGACGTGCGCCGATCGGTGTGGCGGAAGCAGGTGACGAGGTGGTCGTCGACCATGCCGGTCGCCTGCATGAAGGCGTAGCAGATCGTCGAGCCGACGAAGCGGAAGCCTTGCTTGCGCAGCGTCTTGCTCATGCGGTCGGAGACCGGCGTCGTCGCGGGCACGTCGCCACCGCGGCGATGGTGGATGACGGGTTCGCCATCGACGAACGACCACAGCCATGCATCGAGACTGCCATGTGCCTCGATGACGGCGAGCGCTGCCCGCGCGTTGTCGCGCGCCGAGAACACCTTGAGGCGGTTGCGCACGATGCCGGGATCGAGCAGGCACGTCTCGAGGGCCTTGTCGGTCATGCGCGCGACGCGCTCGATGTCGAAGCCGTGGAAGATCTCGCGGTAGCGCTCGCGCTTGGCCAGCACGGTGCGCCAGCTCAGGCCTGCCTGCGCGCCCTCGAGCACGACGAATTCGAACAGCGCACGATCGTCGTGCAGCGGCACGCCCCACTCGCGGTCGTGGTAGTCGCGCTCCATGGCGCTGCCCGCGGACCACGGGCAGCGCACGAGGCCGTCGTCGGGCAGGACCTCAGCCACCGACCTGGCGGATCCAGTCGGCGAGGTTGTAGTAGTTGCTGACGCGCGCGATGCGGCCGTCGCGGATGTCGAAGAACGCGCCGCCCGGCAGCACGTAGCGCTGGCCGTTCGCGGCCGGCAGGCCCTCGTCGTCGGCGAGGTACTCGCCGTGCACGACGTACTCGGCGCCCGCGCGCGTGCCGTCGGCGCTGCTGAGCACGACGATGTTCTCGAGGCGCTCGCGGTAGCTGCGGTTCATGCGGCCGAGAAAGGCACGGAAGGTGTCGCGACCGGTCTCGCGGCCACCCTGGTTGATGTCGTGGGCGACGTCGTCGGTCAGGAACGCGAGCATCGCCTCCCAGTCGCCACGGTTGAAGGCCGCGTAGTAGTCGGTCACGAGGGCGAGCGTGCGGCCCGCGGCGCTGTCGCTGTCGATGCTCATGGAGACTCCCTGGTCGAAACCGCGAGCATACGCTCAGGCCCCGCGCCGACGCATGCTGCGGCTGCGGAAATTCGCCGCAGGCGTATGATGCGCGCCCCCGTCCCGCCGCCCGCCATGAACGACGCCTCGTCCCGCCAGCGTGCCCTCGTCGCCCTCGTCGTGCTGACGCTGGTGTGGAGCTACAACTGGATCGTCATGAAGCAGGTCCTGCAGTACGCGGGGCCATTCCATTTCGTGGCCTGGCGCGCCGCGCTCGCGACGCCGGTGCTGTTCGCGCTGCTGCTGTGGCGGCGCGAGTCGCTGCGGCCGCCGCCGTGGCGCCCGCTGCTCGCGATCGCATTCGCGCAGATCGTCGGCTTCACGGTGCTGATCCAGACCGCGCTCGTCGAGGGCGGTGCGGGCAAGACCGCGCTGCTCGCCTACACGATGCCGTTCTGGGTGATCCTGCTCGCGCGCGTCGTGCTCGGCGAGCGCATGGCGTTGCGACAGTGGCTGTGGATCGGTGTCGCCGCGGCAGGCCTTGTCTGCGTGATCGAGCCGTGGGCCGGGCTTCCCGGCGGCGCGAGCACGCTGCTCGCGCTCGCGGCGGGCCTGAGCTGGGCCATCGCGGTCGTCGTCTCCAAGCGCCTGTTCGCGGACACGAGCGTATCGGCCCTTTCGCTCACGGCCTGGCAGATGCTCGTCGGCACGATCGTGCTCGTCACGGTCGCATTGTGCGTGCCGGAGCGGCCGATCGCGTGGACGCCGTACTTCATCGGCGCGCTCGCCTACAACGCCGTGCTCGCCTCGGGCATCGCCTGGGTGATGTGGAGCTTCATCGTGCAGCGCCTGCCCGCGACGGTCGCAGGCCTGACCAGCCTCGCCGTACCGTTGTGCGGCGTGCTGTTCGCATGGGTGCTGCTCGGCGAGCGGCCCGGCGTCGTCGAAGCCGTCGGCATCGCCCTCGTGGGCGTCGCGCTGTTCGGCATCACGCGCCCCGCGCGGCGCTGATCAGCGCGACGCGAGCCACGGCAGCGCGTCGAGATCGACGTTGCCGCCCGACAGGATCACCCCGACGCGACGCCCCGCGAAGCGCTCGCGTGCGCCGAGGATCGCGGCGAGCGTGACCGCACTCGACGGCTCGACGACGATCTTGAGTCGCTCCCAGATCAGCTTCATCGCCGCGATCGTGGCGGTGTCGTCGACGGTCAGCACGTCGACACGGTGCTTCTGCAGCAGCTCGAAATTGATCTCGCCGACCAGCGTGCGCAGGCCGTCGCAGACGGTATCGGGTGTCATCGCATCGACGCGCCGGCCGAGGCGCAGCGAATCGTGCGCATCGGCGGCCCCGGAAGGCTCCGCAGCGACGACATCGGCATCGGGAAGCAGCGCATGGGTGCTGATCGCGGTGCCGCCGAGCAGGCCACCGCCGCCGACCGGCGCGACGACGACATCGAGCGAGCCGACCTCGCGGATCAGCTCGCGTGCCGCGGTGCCCTGTCCCGCGATGACGGCGGGATCGGCGTAGGGATGCACGAGCGTGGCGCCGGTCTCGATGCGCACGCGCTCGGCTTCCGCTTCGCGCGCTGCCGTGTTCGCGGCGCAGCGGTGCACGGTCGCGCCGTAGGCTTCGATCGCGGCGAGCTTGGCGCGGATGGCGCCCTCGGGCACCACCACGTGGGCCGTGATGCCGCGCGTGCGCGCGGCGAGCGCGAGCGCGGCACCGTGATTGCCCGAGGAATGCGTGACCACGCCTTGTGCGGCGAGCTCGTCGGACAACGACCAGACCGCGTTGCACGCACCGCGGAACTTGAAAGCGCCGACGCGCTGGAAGTTCTCGCACTTGAACAGGATCTCGGCGCCGGCCAGCGCGTCGATCGAGCGCGAATGCAGTACCGGGGTGACGTGGGCGTGGCGCGCGATGCGCTCGGCCGCGCGTTCGACCGAGGCGAAGTCGGGCAGGAGGGGCATCGGGGACAGGCCGGCGGGCGGAGAGGGCGACGACCATACACGGCACGCCGTCGCGCGTGCTAGCCTCGCCGCGGCCACCCGCGACGGCAAGGCTGCCGATGAGCGTCGACTCCGCTGCGAAACCGCTGACCCGTCTCGCCGACTATCGGCCGCCCGCGTGGCGCGTCGAGGCCATCGAGCTCGAGTTCGACCTCGACGCACTCGTCACGACCGTCGATGCGCGCCTGCATCTCGTCGGTGCGGAAGGCGGAGTGGCTGCGCTTCGACTCGAAGGCGAGGCCCTCGAGCTGTTGAATCTCGATGTGGACGGGCGTCGCCTCGGTCCGGGCGAGTACACGCTCGCGCCGGGCGGGCTCGTCATCCACCAGGTTCCTCCGCGTGCCGTCGTGTCGACGCGCTCGCGCATCCGCCCGGCCGCGAACAGCGCGCTCGAGGGTGTCTACCTCTCCGGCTCGCTCGAGGACGGGTTCCTGTTGTCGCAATGCGAAGCGGAGGGTTTCCGGCGGGTCACCTGGAGCCTCGATCGCCCCGACGTTCTCTCGCGCTACACGGTGACGCTGCGCGCCGACCGCGCGCGCTTCCCGGTCCTGCTCGCAGGCGGCAATCCGGACGGCAGGGGCATGCTCGAAGGCGGTCGCCACTGGGCGCGCTTCGTCGACCCGACGCCGAAGCCGAGCTACCTGTTCGCGCTCGCCGCCGGTCATCTCGAGTGCCTCGAAGACGCCTTCGTGGCCGAGGATGGCCACACGGTGAAGCTCGCGATCTGGGCCGAGCACGCCGAGATCGCGCGCTGCGCGCATGCGATGGCCTGCCTCAAGGCGGCCTTCGCCTGGGACGAGCGGCGCTTCGGCCGGCGCTACGACATGGACGTGTTCCATGTCGTGGCGACGCACGACTTCGCGATGGGCGCGATGGAGAACACCGGGCTCAACATCTTCAATTCGAAGTACCTGCTCGCCACGCCGGACCAGGCCACCGACGAGGACTACCGCCACGTGCTCGCCGTGGTCGGCCACGAGTACTTCCATCACTGGAGCGGCAACCGCGTCACCTGCCGCGACTGGTTCCAGCTCAGCCTCAAGGAAGGCCTCACGGTCTACCGCGAGCAGGAGTTCGAATCCGACCTCG
The DNA here is from genome assembly GCA_029959555.1 of Lysobacteraceae bacterium PS02065. GTDB lineage: Bacteria > Pseudomonadota > Gammaproteobacteria > Xanthomonadales > Rhodanobacteraceae > Dokdonella. The sequence goes on from JASCPI010000011.1 coordinate 94,480, forward strand.
CCTCGCGCACGCTGCGCCGCATCGAGGACGTGCGCACGCTGTGGCGCGTGCAGTTCGGCGAAGACGCGGGACCGCTCGCGCATCCGGTACGGCCCGAGCAGTACGCCGAGATCAACAACTTCTACACCGCGACCGTCTACGACAAGGGGGCCGAGATCGTGCGCATGCTTGCGACCCTGCTCGGTCGCGAGGGTTTCCGGCGCGGACTGGATCTCTATTTCTCTCGTCACGACGGCGACGCCGTCACGATCGAGGACTTCCTCCGCGCGCTGGGTGACGCGAACGATCGCGACCTGTCGTCGTGGCTCGCGTGGTACCGGCACGCCGGCACGCCCGTGCTCGAGGTCGCGCGGCATCACGATGCCGCGGCGCGCCGTTTCTCGTTGACGCTGCGCCAGCGTGCCGCGAAAGGCGACGCGGTGGTGCGGCCGGTGCCGGTCGCGGTTGCGCTGTTCGCCGGTGACGGCGGCCGCATCGCGATGCGGGAAGGCGAGGATGCCGCCGCATGTCGCGACGGCGTTCTGCTGCTCGACGCCGCCGAGCGCACGTGGACATTCCACGGTGTCGACGCGCCACCCGTGGTGTCGCTGCTGCGCGGCTTCTCGGCGCCGGTGCGGCTCGCCGATGCCGCGGATGGCACGGCGCTCGCGTTGCTGGCACGACACGAGGACGACGGCTTCAACCGGTGGTTCGCCGGTGACGCGTTGTCGCGCCTGCTGTTCGCGCAGGCGCTCGCGCACGGTCGTCCCGACGCTGCGCCGTTCGAGGGCTGGATCGGCGCGCTGCGGGCGGCATTCGCGGACGCATCGCTGGATCCCGCGATCCTCGCCGAGATGCTCACCCCCGCCGACGAGGGGTCGCTTGCCGAACCGTTGACCGAGGTCGATCCCGACGCCGTGCGCCGTGCGCGCGAGCGCATCGAGGGCGGGCTCGCCGCTGCGCTCGCGCCTTCGCTGATGGAGCGTTACGAGGCCCTCGCGTCCGCGACCGAGGCCGACATGTCGCCCGTCGCGCAGGCACGTCGTCGTCTGCGCAACCGCTGCCTCGCCCTGCTGTGCTGTGCAGACGACGCCGGTGTCGCGCGCGCCTCGCGGCATTACGACGAGGCACGCACCCTCACCGATCGACTCGCCGCGATGACATGCCTCGCCCAGGCCGGCGATGCGCGGGCCGAGCAGGTGCTCGCCGCTTTCGCCGAGCGCCACGCAGCCGATCCCCTCGTCCTGGACAAGTGGTTCGCGCTGCAGGCGACCATCCCGAGGCCCGGAACGCTCGAGCGCGTGGTCGCGCTCACGTCGCATCCGGCATTCCGTTGGGAGAATCCGAACAAGGTCTACGCGTTGCTGCTCGCGTTCGCGCAACGCAACCCGTCGGTGTTCCACCGGCCCGACGGCGCCGGCTACCGCTTCATCGGCGACGCGGTCCTGCGCCTCGACGCGATCACGCCGCAGGTCGCGGCGCGGCTCGCCACCGCATTCGGGGCGTGGCGCCGCTACGAACCGCTGCGTCGCGCGTTGATGCGGGCGGAACTGTTTCGACTCGATGCGCGCGGCGGATTGTCGGACAACCTCGCCGACATCGTGCGGCGCAGCCTCGACGCCAGCTGAAGCGATTCGCGGCGAGCATTGCAAACGCGCGCCACTGCCACCACGATGGAGGAGATTTCGTGGAGGTGTGCCATGTTCCGTCCCTTGCTGATCGTCGCCGTCCTCGCGCTCGCGGGCTGTGCCACGACCCCGAGCAGCACGTACTACTACGACGCGCCGGGTGACTATTACTACGGTGCGAATTCGCCCGACGTGATCGTCGACCATCGCGGCGGCGTCGCATCGCCGTGGTGGCTCGGCGGGTTCGGCGGCTATGGCTACGGCGGTTACGGCTATGGCGGTTACGGATACGGCGGTTACGGATACGGTTACGCCGGCTACGGATGGGGCGGTGGATACGGCTACGGTGGACTCGGCTGGCCGTACGGATACGGGTACTACGGTCCGTGGATCTACAAGCCGCATGCCCCGTCTTATCCTTCTCTCGACACGCGCGAGCGTGCCGTGCAGGCCTACCGCGGCGAACGCGCACGCCTGCAGGGACCGCGCGAGCGGCCCGCCTCGGCCGGTTATGCCCCGCCGCGGCGTGGGGCGATCGAGTCCGGCGGCGTATCCGGCGCCTATCGCGACAGCGCTCCGAGCCGTTTCGATGCCTCGCGTGCTCGCGACCCGGGTTCGCGTGGGCCGATGCTCGAGCGTCGTGCGCCCGCATCGGCGCCGTCACGCGCGGCATCGGCTCCGCGCAGCATGCCGTCGATGCCCCGCAGTGCGCCGTCGATGCAGCGATCCGCGCCGGCCCCCGCTCGAGCGCCGTCGGCGCCGCGCCCCGCACCGTCGCGCAGCCAGTAGCGAGGCGTGCGGCCGGGCGTTCGCGGCGGAGACCGATCGTCGCCGTCCACCGTGTCCGTGCCGCAGCGGTTCCGGCGTGACAGGCGGCCGTGCACGCCCGGTTCGCGAGTCCGCAAGATCGGACACGCGCGGGTTCCCCGTACCGGCGATCCTCCCGTCGCCTTCACGAGGAACGCGAGTACATGAAATCCGCATCGCAGGCCGATTACCAGCAGCGCATCGATCGCGTGCTCGCGCATGTCCAGCACGCCATCGACGCCGGCACGGAGCCGCCCGATCTCGCGGCGCTGGCCGCGCTGACGCACTTCTCTCCGTACCACTTCCATCGCATCTACCGTGCCCTCACCGGCGAGGCGCTGGGGCGCAGCATCGGCCGACTCCGGCTTTCACGAGCCCTGCATCGGCTCGCCGACCCTCGGATGTCGATCACGCAGGTCGCGCTCGAGGCCGGATTCGGAAGTTCGCAGGCGTTCGCGCGCGTCCTGCGCGACTGGCTGGGTACGAGCGCGACCGCACTTCGCGACGATCCGCGTGAGCTGGAGGCCGCGTCGAGCCGGTTGAGACAGCCGGAGAGGGCGGTCGTGGAAGCGCTGCCGGCCTTGCGCGTCGACGTTCGTGTCGCTGGAGCCTTTCGAAGTCGTCGCCGTGCGTACGGTGGGGCGTTACGACACGCTCGACGAGGTCTACACGGACCTGTTCGGCTGGGCCGCTGGAGCCGATGCCGTCGACCGCATCACCACCCTGTACGGCATCGCCTGGGACGACCTGCGCGACGTGCCGCGCGCCGAACTCGCGTTCACGAGCGCGATCGGCCTCGCAGGACTCGATCCGCCCGCGCCGATGCGACGCGAGACCTGGACCGGCGGGCGCTACGCGAGCGTGCGCCACGTGGGCAGCTTCCTCGGCCTCGAGGACATGGCCGATCGCGTGTTCGCCGACTGGCTGCCGTCGTCCGGAGAGGCGTTGCGCGACGCGCCCGTGATCTACCGCTACCTCGATGATCCGGAGCAGGTTCCGGAGCCGCTGTTGCGCACCGACATCCTCGTGCCGATCGCTTGAGCGGCGAGTCGCGTCGGGCCGGGGAGCCGCCGGGGACTGCGATCACGTCAGGTTGTCGCCGGCGGTGGAGCCGTCGAACCGACCCGTGATGACGGTCGTCGTTCCACGAGGCCGGAAAGCAGAAAGGCCGCGCATCGAGCGCGGCCTTTCCGTGTGCAGCATGCGGGATCCGCCCTCGACGCGCCCAGGGGAGGCGCGACGGCGACGGCACCGCTGGAATCAGGCGGGGAGGCGGCTCAGCGCTTCGTTGATGCGGGCGCGGCGCGATTCGAGCTGGACGATCTGGTCGTTGCTGGCAGGCGTGGCGACGCGGATGTCTTCCATCGCCATCTCGAGGCGGCCCAGTTCGATCATGAGATCGTGGCGGAGGAACAGCGGGTTGAGGCTCATCGAAGCGGCGTTCGTGATCATGGCGCGTTCCCCTGGTGGACGAGATGGTCGATGAAAGGGATTCAGCAAGCGCCGTGCCAATATGCCCGGATGCTGTTTTCACGCGGTTCACGGTTCGAAGGACGGAGCGACATGACGATCGCTGTCGCAATCTGACCGGAGCTGACGCGCCTCTCCGCGGGCCGCCGGGTTTTCGCGATTAGCGTCACAGTCTGCCAATCCCTGTTCCGGCTAACGTCCGCACACCGCGCAAACGACAACGCCGTGCCCGGGGGCACGGCGTCGCGTGGTCAACGAATCGATCAAACTGGCGCCCGGCACTACGGTCCTCTTGGATTCCCCCTGTTCCTACGACCGCCGGGCGCCAGCCTTCTCGAAGCCGCGCCACAAGGCGCGAGGTGCGTCCTCCCACCGGCGCGCGGCCGGCCCCTGAATTCCGACCATGGACGTGCTCGCATACGCCTGCGCCGGTGGGAGTGCCAAACGTACCAGCAGATTCCGTGCCATCCCCGGCGCGGTAGAATGACATCGATCCCGCGTGTCGCCGTGGTGCCCGATGTCCTCTTTCGATCCTCCTGATTTCGACGTCATCGTCATCGGCGGCGGCCACGCCGGCACCGAGGCCGCGCTCGCGTCGGCGCGCTGTGGTGCGCGCACGCTGCTGCTGAGCCACAACATCGAGACGATCGGCCAGATGAGCTGCAACCCGGCCATCGGCGGGATCGGCAAGGGCCACCTCGTGCGCGAGATCGATGCGCTCGGCGGCGTCATGGCGCGTGCGGCCGACCGCGCCGGCATCCAGTGGCGCACCCTCAATGCCTCGAAGGGCCCGGCCGTGCGCGCGACGCGCTGCCAGGCCGACCGCACGCTCTACAAGGCGGCGATCCGCAGCGTCGTCGAGAACGAGCCGAACCTGCGCGTGTTCCAGCAGGCCGTCGACGATCTCGTCATCGAAGGCTCGCGCGTGACCGGCGTCGTCACCCAGACCGGCCTCGTGTTTCGCGCGCGCTGCATCGTGCTCACCGCGGGGACGTTCCTCGCGGGGCGTATCCACGTCGGCCTGCAGAATCATGCGGGTGGCCGCGCCGGCGACGCACCCGCCCAGCGCCTCGCCGAGCGCCTGCGCGAGTTGCCGATCGCGGTCGACCGCCTCAAGACCGGCACGCCGCCGCGCATCGACGGCCGCACGATCGATTTCACCGGCCTCGAGGAGCAGCCCGGCGACACCCCGGCGCCCGTGTTCTCGTTCCTCGGCTCGCAGGCCGACCATCCTCGCCAGGTCAGCTGCTGGATCACGCACACCTCCGAGGCCACCCACGACATCATCCGCGGCGGGCTCGACCGTTCGCCGATGTACTCGGGCGTCATCGAAGGTGTCGGGCCGCGCTATTGTCCGTCGATCGAGGACAAGGTCGTGCGCTTCGCCGACAAGGCCTCGCACCAGATCTTCATCGAGCCCGAAGGCCTCGACACGCACGAGATCTACCCGAACGGCATCTCGACCTCGCTGCCGTACGACGTGCAGGTCGCGCTCGTGCGTTCGATCCGCGGTTTCGAGAAGGCCCACATCACGCGTCCGGGCTACGCGATCGAGTACGACTACTTCGACCCGCGCGGCCTGCGTCCGTCGCTCGAGACCAAGGCTGTCGACGGCTTGTATTTCGCGGGCCAGATCAACGGCACGACCGGCTACGAGGAGGCCGCCGCGCAAGGCCTCGTCGCCGGCCTCAACGCCGCACGTGCCGCACGTGGCGAAGCACCCTGGACGCCTCGACGCGACGAAGCCTACATCGGCGTGCTCATCGATGACCTCACCACCAACGGCACGCTCGAGCCGTACCGCATGTTCACGTCGCGCGCCGAGTACCGCCTGCACCTGCGCGAGGACAACGCCGACCTGCGCCTGACGGAGCAGGGCTTCGCGCTCGGCTGCGTCGACGCCGCCCGCCACGATGAGCTGCGCCGCAAGCGCGACGCGATCGAGGCCGAGACTACGCGCCTGCGGGCGCTGTGGACGGCGCCGGGCCACGTGCTCGCGCAGGCGCTCGCGACGGCGACCGGCGTCGAGGTCACGCGCGAGGTCAATGCGCTCGATCTGCTGCGTCGTCCCGAGCTCGATTACGCCAGGCTCACCGCGGTGCCCGGTATCGGTCCCGGCGTCGACGATGCGCAGGTCGCCGGTCAGGTCGAGGTCGCGACCAAGTACGAGGGCTACCTCGAACGCCAGCGCGACGAGATCGAGCGCAACCGACGCCACGAGGACACCGTGATCCCCGACGGTTTCGACTACGACGGCGTGCGCGGCCTGTCGTCCGAAGTGCTGCTCAAGCTCAAGCGCGCGACGCCCGCGACGATCGGCCACGCGCAGCGCATCAGCGGCGTCACGCCGGCCGCCATCTCGCTGCTGCTCGTGCACCTCAAGCGGCATCGTCGCGTCGCCTGAGACGCCTCGCGCTAGAATCGCCACGTGGGCCGCTCGAGCGGCCCACGGCATGTCTGGCCATGGAAAACCCACACGAATGCTCAGTATCGAACAACGCATCGCCGCGGAGATCGCGGCGAAACCGCAGCAGGTCACCGCCGCGGTCGACCTGCTCGACGGCGGCGCGACCGTCCCCTTCATCGCGCGCTACCGCAAGGAAGTCACCGGTGGTCTCGACGACACCCAGCTGCGCCTGCTCGAAGAGCGCCTGTCCTATCTTCGCGAGCTCGAGGACCGCCGCGAGGCCGTCATCGCGAGCATCGAGGAGCAGGGCAAGATGACCGACGTGCTGCGCGGCGACCTGCTCGCCGCCGACACCAAGGCGCGCCTCGAAGACCTCTACCTGCCGTACAAGCCCAAGCGCCGCACCAAGGCGCAGATCGCACGCGAGGCGGGCCTCGAGCCGCTCGCGCTCGGCCTGCGTGCCGATCCGACGCAATCGCCCGAAGCGGTCGCCGCGGCGTTCGTCGACGCGGAAAAGGGCGTCGCCGACGTCAAGGCCGCGCTCGACGGCGCACGCGCGATCCTGCTCGAGGTGTTCTCGGAAGATCCCGCGCTGATCGGTTCGATGCGCGAATGGCTCACCGCGAAGGCGCAGATCCGTGCGCGCGTGGTCGCGGGCAAGGAGAACGAAGGCGCCAAGTTCCGCGACTACTTCGCGCACGCCGAAGCGATCGGCACGATCCCGTCGCATCGCCTGCTCGCGCTGTTCCGCGCGCGCAACGAAGGCGTGCTCGACCTCGAGCTCGCGCCGATGCCGACCACTGCGCCGCGCACGACCTCGAGCGAGGATCCCGCCGCCGCGCTCGACGAAGCCGTCGCCGCCGGTCATGCCGAGGCCGAAGGCCGCGTCGGCGTGCACGTCGACATCCGCGACCAGGGCCGTGCCGGCGATCGCTGGCTGCTCGACACCGTGCGCCAGACCTGGCGCGTCAAGCTGCACCTGCATCTCACGCTCGACCTGTTCGGGCGCGCGCGCGAAGCCGCCGAGGCGGAAGCGATCCGCGTGTTCGGCGACAACCTGAAGGACCTGCTCATGGCCGCACCGGCCGGTCCCAAGGTGGTCATGGGCCTCGATCCGGGCCTGCGTACGGGCGTCAAGGTCGCCGTCGTCGACGGCACCGGCAAGCTGCTCGCGACCAACACCATCTACCCGCACGAACCGAAGAACCAATGGGATGCCTCGATCGCGCAGCTCGCCTCGGCGTGCCGCCAGCTCGGCGTGAACCTCATCGCGATCGGCAACGGCACGGCCTCGCGCGAGACCGATCGCCTCGCCGGCGAGCTCATCAAGAAGCATCCCGAGCTGCGTCTCGGCAAGATCGTCGTCAGCGAAGCCGGCGCGTCGGTGTACTCGGCGTCGGAACTCGCGGCGAAGGAATTCCCCGACCTCGACGTGTCGCTGCGTGGTGCGGTGTCGATCGCGCGTCGCCTGCAGGATCCGCTCGCCGAACTGGTCAAGATCGATCCGAAGTCGATCGGCGTCGGCCAGTATCAGCACGACGTCAACCAGGTGAAGCTCGCGCATGCGCTCGGCGGCCGCGTCGAGGACTGCGTGAACGCGGTCGGCGTCGACGTGAACACGGCGTCGGCGCCGCTGCTCGCGCGCGTCGCCGGGCTCAGTGCAGGGGTCGCCGAGAACATCGTGCGCCACCGCGACGAGCACGGACCGTTCCGCACGCGCAAGGCGCTGCTCAAGGTGCCGCGCCTCGGCGACAAGGCGTTCGAGCAGTGCGCGGGCTTCCTGCGCATTCCGCTCGGCGATGATCCGCTCGATGCCTCGGGCGTGCATCCGGAAGCCTATCCGGTCGTGCAGCGCATCCTCGAGCAGTGCGGCCGCGAGGTGAAGGGACTCATCGGTGACAGCGCATTCCTGCGCGGCCTGCGTGCCGAGGCCTACACCGACGAGCGCTTCGGCGTGCCGACCGTGCGCGACATCCTGCGCGAGCTCGAGAAGCCTGGGCGCGACCCGCGTCCCGAGTTCAAGACCGCCACATTCGCCGAAGGCGTCGAGGACATCCGCGACCTCAAGCCCGGCATGATCCTCGAAGGCGTGGTCAGCAACGTCGCCGCATTCGGCGCGTTCGTCGACCTCGGCGTGCACCAGGACGGCCTCGTGCACGTCTCGGCGTTGTCGAGCCGCTTCGTCAAGGATCCGCGCGAGGTCGTCAAGGCCGGCGACATCGTGAAGGTCAAGGTCATGGAGGTCGACGTCGCGCGCAAGCGCATCGGCTTGACCATGCGTCTCGAGGACACGCCTGGCGAGGCGGCGCGCGGCCCGCGTGAGCGTGGTGGTGCGCCCGATCCGCGCGCGCGGGCGATGCCACGCGAGACGGCGAAGCCTGCGGTCAATGCCGCGTTCGCCGATGCGTTCGCGAAAGCACGACGCAACTGACGGCGTCACGATGCGGAAACGAAAAAGCCCGGCGTGAGCCGGGCTTTTTCCTGCGGGACGTGAGTCCGCTTACTTCTTCGGCACCTTGGCCTGGCCCATCGCGAGCGCCTTCACGGCGTCAGCATGGAAGGCCTTGATGTCGGCCTCGGCGACTTCGCCGCCGCCGGCCGCCTTGTTGAGCACGACATTGCCCTGCGCATCCCAGCCGACGCGCGTGGCGCCATTGCCGCTCTTCTTCGACACCACCATCGGCTTGTCGTCGAGGAACGCGTATTCGACGTTGCCGCGCACGGCGGTGTCACCTTCACCCTTCTCGGTGTTGACGCGCATGAAGCGCACCTTGCCGCCGGTCTCGTGGAAACCATCCCACGCGACCGACAGGTCGCCGTCGAGGAACGAGTCCTGGATGCGCTTCATGCCGCCGATCTGCGACTTGAGCTTGCCGAACTCGTCGTTGAGCTTCTCGCCCGGCGTCGCTTCAGCCGTGAGCACGATGTCGGCATTGCCCGGTGCACCGCCGGTCAGCACCGGGAACTGCAGGGCCGGAACGAAGCGACGGTCGCCGTCGAACAGCAGCGCGTTGACGACGTAGGTACGGGTGCGGTCGATCTTGGCTGCGTCGAACGTCAGGGTGAACGCATACGGCGGCTGGCCCGTGACGGGAGCATTCGACTCGGCGATGACGATGTCGGGCATCGTCACGTCCACGAGCTTCACCTCGAGACGGGCGCTTTCGCCGATCGGCAGAGGATCGCGCAGGCTGACCTTGCCGGTCACGGTGTTGCCGATCGGCGCGTTGGCCTGCTGGGCCGGCGTGGCGCCGTTGCCCGCGGGCGCAGCGGCCTGCTGGTTGGAGGCGTTGTTGCACCCTCCGAGGACGACCAGGGCGGCGAGGGCCGTGGCGGCGTGTCTGAGCATGGCAAGGATCTCCGGAAGCGATGAACGAAACGTGTCGTAGTTGACGGAAGCATACCGCGTGGAGCGTGAACGGACGACGGTCCGAAGCGGGGTTTGCGCCTTGACGCGCCTTGGCATGGCGCGAGCCGGCCACGATAGTGCACCCATGCAGCGCTGCGCAATCACGCTGAACGGACAGCGTGCACGCCCGGGATGACCAGGGCGTGAAGCGAGCGGAGCGCCTGTCGTGCGGCGATCGTGGCACGAGCCGTTATGCTGATCCCATGGTTCCCGCGATCGAACTCGAGTGTGTCGAAGGTCCGCCGCTCGCGCGACGGCGCTGGCGTGTCGCGAACCCGTTCCGCATCGGGCGCGCCACGGGCAACGAGCTGGAGCTCGTCGATCCGTCGATCTCGCGTCGCCACGCAGCGGTCGAGGTCGTCGAGGGAGGGTGGATGCTGCGCGATTGCGGCAGTCAGCTCGGTACCCTGGTCAACGAGCTCAGGGTCGACAGCGGAGCCGCATCGGCGATCCGTGCGGGCGACGTCATCGGCGTCGGTCCCTGGCGCTTTCGTGTCCAGGCGTCCGAGGCATCCGCCGGGCTTCCCGACGATACCTTCGCGACGCGCATCAGCGTGGTGCGTGGACCGGGCAATCTCGCCGAGCAGCGCCTCGAGCTGCTGCTGCGTTACGCGGGCGAGGTGACCGCGGCGACCGACGAGACGATGCTCGCGGAAATCCTCGCCGAGCACGCGCTGCTCGGCTCGGGCTTCACGCGTGCGCGCGTGCTGTGGCAGGACGCGGACGCCGTGGTCGTGCGTTGCGAGCGTCCCTCGCCGCGCGAGGACCATGCCGCTCCACTTCCGAACGCGACCTTGCTGGCATCGGCCGCGACGGGCGACGTGGCCAGCCTCGAGGCCGAGCCCGGCGAGGAGCGCTCGGGAGCCGCGCGCATCGCTCAACCTCATGCGCTGTGCGCGCCGCTGATGCTCGACGGACGTGCGGTGGCATTCCTCTACGTCGATGCGGATCGTCCGGCCGCGCGTCGTCAAGCCGATGCACCGTCGTTCTGCCATGCGCTCGCGCGCCTCGCCGCGCTTGCGCTCGCGGGCCTGCGTCGCCGCGCGAGCGAGCGCGAACGCATCGCGCTCGCGGCCGATCTCGAGCGCGCGCGCGACGTGCAGCACCGGCTGCTGCCCGCGCCGGCGGGGCGGATCTCCCGGCTCGACTACGCTCTGCGCCTGCATCCGGGGCGCGTCGTCGCCGGCGACATCGTCGATGTCGTCGAACTCGCCGGCGGGCGGGTCGCCGTCGTGCTCGGCGACGTCAGCGGCGCGGGACTCGGTGCCGGGCTCGTCATGGCGTCGGTGCAGTCGTTCCTGCGTGCGGCGCTGGCCCACGACGCCGATCCGGCGCGCGTCGTCGCACAGCTCAATGTCCATCTCTGCGCGCAGGCCAGCGGTGGACGCTTCGTGACGCTGTGGCTCGGCGTCTTCAACGAGACCGGCGCAACCTGCCGCTATGTCGACGCGGGGCATGGGTATGCCGTGCGCTTCGGCACGCGCAGCGTCGCCGTCATCGCCACGCGCGGTGCGATCCCGCTCGGCATCGACGCGACGGCCGCCTTCGAAGCCGAGGCGCTCGTCCTCGAGCCGGGGGAGATCCTGCTGCTGCACAGCGACGGTCTCGTCGAGCAGCGTGCGCCGGATGGCCAGGAGTGGGGGCGTGGCGCGCTGGTCGCGGCCGGCATCGGCACGTCGTCACCGCGGCAGCTCGTCGATGCGGTCTGGAGCGCACTCGAGCGCCACGCTGCCGGGTCGGTCATCGACGACGACGCCAGCGTGCTCGCACTCGCGCGAGCCTGAGCCGGCGGGATCAGATCCCGTTCCAGCGCACCGTGTTGCGACCGCCCTGCTTGGCACGGTAGAGCTGCTGGTCGGCCGCGCGCATGAGGTCGCCGGTGATGAGCATGCCGCGCTGCCACGCCGCGACGCCGATGCTCACCGTGACGCGCGAAGGTCCGTTCGGGATCGCGAGGTCGAGCGTCGCGATCGCCTCGCGCAGCGACTCGGCGAACGCGGCCGCCTGGGCGACGTCGTGCTCGGGCAGCACCACCGCGAACTCCTCGCCGCCGATGCGTGCGGTGATGAACTCCTCGCGCGCATGGCCGCGCAGCACGAGTGCGACCTTCTTGAGCACGGCGTCGCCGGTCGGGTGGCCGAACTGGTCGTTGATCGGCTTGAAGTGGTCGAGGTCGATGATCAGCAGCGTCAGCGGGCGCTTGTGGTTGGCTGCGCGCGCGAGCTCCTTCTCGATGAGCTCGATGAACTGGCGCCGGTTGTACAGGTCGGTCAGCGGATCGGCCGTGGCGAGCTGGTAGATCTCCTCGTGGTAGCGCGCCTCGACCGACGAGCGATCCATGAACTTGAGTACACAGCTGCCGACCGCGATGTGGTCGCCGTCCTTGAGTTCGGCCTCGATGATCGGCTGGTCGTTGAGGAAGGTCTTGTTGGTGGAATCGAGATCCTTGATGCGGTAGCCGGCCGGTTCGCGCGAGATGCGGCAGTGCTCGCGCGACACGCTGCGCTCGAGGATCTGGAAATCGGCCTCGGGCGAGCGGCCGATGATGAGGCCCTCGTCGGCGAGGTCGATGCGCTGGCCGAGCCGCTGGCCCTGCAGCACGACGAGGCAGGCCGGCACGTGGCCCGCGCCGACGCTGCGATGCGGACGCATCGTGCGGCGCTGCGTGGTGCTCGCATCGTTGTCGCTCAGACTCATCGACCGTCTTCCCCGTGCCCCTGACCCCTTCCGCCCCAGTCTACGCGAGGCGGGCTCCGTGCGCCGCGGCAGCCGTCACGCTGCCGCGGACGGCAGCAGCGAGATGTCGGCCACGCGCAGGAACAGCGCGCGCAGGCGACTCAGCAGCACGAGGCGATTGCGGCGCACCGCGTCGTCCTCGGCCATCACCATGACGCCGTCGAAGAAGCGGTCGACCGGTTCGCGCAGCGTCGCGAGGCGACGCAGCAGGCCGACGTAGTCGTTCGCGGCGAGGAACGGTGCGGCATCGGCTTCGGCCTGCGCGAGCGCGTCGACGAGTGCACGTTCGGCATCCTCGACGAGGCGCGACGCATCGATCTCGCCGCCGACGCTGCCGCCGGCCTGGCGCAGGAGGTTGCCGGTGCGCTTGTTGGCGGCGGCGAGGGCTTGTGCCTCGGGCAGGCGCGAGAATTCGACGACCGCACGCATGCGGCGCTCGGCATCGAGCAGCGAGGCCGGCGACAGGGCGCGTACGGCTTCGAACGCTTCGGTACCGATGCCGCTGTCGGCGGCATAGCCGCGCAGGCGGTCGAACACGAACACGTAGAGTTCATCGGCGAGCGCGGTGCGGCGCGCGCCCGCGTCGAGCGGTGGTGCCTTGCCGTCCTTGCCCTTCGGCAGGCCTGCGACGAGGGCCGTCTCGGGCAGCTGGGCGAGTGCTTCGTCGAACGCGGCACGCAGGTCGAGGTCGAGGCCGCCTTCGATCAGCGTACGCGCGAGGCCGAGTGCCGCACGGCGCAGTGCGAACGGGTCCTTGTTGCCGGACGGCTTGAGGCCGACCGCGAAGATGCCGGCGAGCGTGTCGAGGCGCTCGGCGACCGCGAGCACGCGGCCGACGCCGCCCGCGGCGATCGCGTCGCCCGCGAAGCGCGGCTGGTAGAACGCGTCGAGCGCGGCGGCGACTTCGGCGTGCTCGGGCGACGCGCCCTGCGACGCGTAGTAGCGGCCCATGATGCCTTGCAGCTCCGGGAACTCGCCGACCATGCGCGTCATGAGATCGCACTTGGACAGCGCCGCCGCGCGCGTGGCGAGGCCGGCGTCGACGCCGACCCGGTTGGCGATCACGCGCGCGAGTTCGGCGACGCGTACGCTCTTGTCCCATACGCTGCCGAGCGACTGCTGGTAGGTGACGGAGCCGAGCGCGTCCTGGTACGACGCGAGGGTCTGCTTGCGGTCCTCGTCGTAGAAGAACTTCGCATCGGCGAAGCGCGGGCGGATCACGCGCTCGTAGCCCTTGCGGATCTCGGCCGGATCGGACGACACGATGTTGGCGACGCCGATGAAATGCTCGGTCAGGCGACCGTCGGCATCGAACACGGGCACGAACTTCTGGTTCGTCTCCATCGTCGTGACGAGCGCTTCCTGCGGCACGTCGAGGAACGCGCGCTCGAAGCGGCAGGCGATCGCGACCGGCCACTCGGTCAGGTTCGCGATCTCGTCGAGCAGGCCGTCGGACAGGCGCGGCACGCCGCCGGCATCACGGCCTGCGCGTGCGACCTCGTCGCGGATGCGCGCGCGACGCTCGGCCGGGTCGGCGAGCACGTGCGCGGCGCGCAGTGCATCGAGCCAGGCGTCGGCATCGACCACGTGCACGGGCTGCGGATGATGGAAACGATGGCCACGCGACTGGCGGCCCGAGCGCAGGCCGAACAGCTCGGCGTCGACGATGTCGGCGCCGTGCAGCACGACGAGCCAATGCGCCGGACGCACGAACGCGTGCTCGTGCGCGCCCCAGCGCATCGACTTGGGGATCGGCAGGGCCTTGACGGCCTCGGCGAGGATCGCCGGCACGAGCGCCGCGATCGGCTCGCCCTTCTTCTCGGCACGGTGCGCGAACCACGCGCCCTTGTCGGTCTCGACGATCTCGAGCGCGGCCACGTCGACCCCGCAGCTCTGCGCGAAACCGACCAGCGCGCGCGTCGGCTCGCCGTTCGCGTCGCGGCCTGCCGACACGGCGGGACCGCGACGCTCGACCATCTGGTCGGGCTGCTCCACGGCGCCGCCCGGCACGAGCACGGCGAGACGGCGCGGCGAGCACCATGTGGTGGCATCACCGCCCATGGCC
>JASCPI010000120.1 GCA_029959555.1 Lysobacteraceae bacterium PS02065
TGTGGTCCGATGAGGATGTGGCGGTGCGATGGGTCAGGCTGTTCCCGGCGACGACCGGTGGCGTGATCGACCCGGTGCGTTGTCGCGAGAAGGAAGCGGCCCTGCTCGGCAACGACGAACGCTTGGCCATCTGTCGCCAGCGTCTCGGCGATCTTTCGTGGTTCATGCGCTGCCTCAACGAGCCGATCGCGCGACGCGCGAACCGCGAGGACGGCTGCACCGGAAGATTCTGGGAAGGTCGCTACACCTGCCAGGCGCTGCTCGA
>JASCPI010000121.1 GCA_029959555.1 Lysobacteraceae bacterium PS02065
GGGGGGGGGGGGGGGGGGGGGGGGGGGGGGGGGGGGGGGGGGGGGGGGGGGGGGGGGGGGGGGGGGGGGGGGGGGGGGGGGGGGGGGGGGGGGGGGGGGGGGGGGGGGGGGGGGGGGGGGGGGGGGGTGGGGGGGGGGGGGGGGGGGGGGGGGGGGGGGGGGGGGGGGGGGGGGGGGGGGGGGGGGGGGGGGGGGGGGGGGGGGGGGGGGGGGGGGGGGGGGGGGGGGGGGGGGGGGGGGGGGGGGGGGGGGGGG
>JASCPI010000012.1 GCA_029959555.1 Lysobacteraceae bacterium PS02065
CCGCCGCGTGCCCGCCGCCTGGGCGGGCACGCGGCGACGCGCATCAGCGCTTGCGCGTGAACAACGCGTAGATGATCAGCAGGATGATCGCGCCGACCACCGAGCCGATGAAGCCCGCGGTCTGGCCCGGCTGGTACCAGCCCATCTGCTGGCCGAGGAACGTGGCGATGAACGATCCGGCGATGCCGATCAGGATCGTGACGATGAACCCACCCGGATCCTTGCCGGGCTTGAGGAACTTCGCGACGATGCCCACGAGCAGGCCGATGATGATCGTCATGAGGATGCCGCGCTCGCCGCCGAAGATCTCCATGGTGTGTCTCCCCGAGTTGGATGGATGGAAGGCTGCCCCGACCGACGCACCGGCGCGGGCCGGCGCAGCATACGCGGCGCGCCCCAACCGCAGTTGAAGGACGGCCGCCGCGAACCGCACCGTGACGAAAGTTGCAGTGCAGCATGGCGCGGGCCGCGTGCTAGAATCCTGAGGTTTTCCCGCGCGCCGTTCCTTCCTTCCGCCGTCCGTCCGAGAGGTTCTTCACCATGCCGCACCTTGCCGCGCGCATGAGCCGCGCCAAGCCGAGCGCGATCATGCTGGTTGCCGAAAAAGCCAAGCAGCTCAAGGCCGCCGGCCGCGACATCATCAGCTTCTCGATCGGCGTGCCGAATTTCCTGCCGGGCGACCACGTCTACGCCGCCGCGCGCGACGCGCTGACGAAGGACAGTGGCCAGTACGGTTCGAACCGTGGTCCCGACGCGCTGCTCGACGCGTTCCTCGCGCACCTCGAAGGCAGCGGCCTGACCGGCTACACGCGCCGCAACCTCGCCACCGGCATCGGCGCCAAGCACGTGCTGTACAACCTCGCCGAGGCGCTGCTCGATCCGGGTGACACGATCGTGTTCCCGGCGCCGTACTGGACCACCTACCTCGACATCGCCGACATCCTCGGTGCGGTCGCCAAGCCGCTGCCGTGCCCGTCGTCGCAGCAGTACAAGCTCACGCCGGCGCAGCTCGATGCCGCGCTGCCGGGCGCCAAGGTGTTCCTGTTCAACAACCCGTCCAACCCGACCGGCATGGTCTACACGAAGGACGAGATCGCCGCGCTCGCCGACGTGCTGGTCAAGCATCCGGACGTGTGGATCGTCTGCGACGACATCTACAACCGCATGGTGTTCGACGGCGTCGGTTACCACAACGTGGTCAACGCGCGCCCCGAGCTGCGCGACCGCACGATCCACGTCGACTCGATCTCCAAGACCTACGGCATGCCGGGCTGGCGCGTCGGTTTCGTCGCCGGTCCCGAGAGCGTCGCGCAGGCGATGGTCACGCTCAATTCCAACCACATCACCAACGTGCCCGAGGTGGTCAACGCCGCCGCGATCGCCGCGCTGACCGGCCCGCAGGACGTGCCGGAAGCCAAGAACCGCGAGTTCCAGGGCAAGCGCGACGAAGTCGTCGCGGCGCTCGAGGCGATCCCGGGCGTGGTCTGCCCGCGTCCGCAGGGTGCGTTCTACGCGTTCCCGGACATCTCGTGCGCGTTCGGCAAGTCGCACGCCGGCAAGACGATCGCCAACGACGTCGACTTCTGCAACGCGTTGCTCGAGGCCAAGGGCGTCGCCTGCGTGCCCGGCAGTGCGTTCGGCGAGCCGCGCGCGCTGCGCATCTCCTACACCTGCCCGACCGCGCAGCTCGCGCCGGGTCTCGCGCGCATCCAGGAATTCTTCGCCGAGCTCGCCTGATGCGCCTGCCGACGCCGCTGCGCCTCGCCGCGCTCGCCTGCACGCTCCTCGTGCTCGCGGCGTGCGGGCGCGTCGACGTCGCCGCGTTGCGCGCCGAGATCGGCGAAGCGCCCGTCGTCATGATGTCGACGACGTGGTGCGGCTACTGCGCGAAGCTGCGCAAGGAGCTCGATGCCTGGGGCGTGCGCTATGTCGAGATCGACGTCGAAAAGGGGGCCTCGGGCCAGCGCGCCTTCCGCCTCGCCAACGGGCGCGGCGTGCCGATCCTCGTGGTCGGCGACGAGACCATCCACGGTTATTCACCGGACCGCGCGCGCAAGGCGCTCGCCTCGGCAGGTCTCCTGCCGAAGGCGTCGCGGGCGCGGCCATGACTTCCCACGAACGCCAGCGTTCGACTTTCCCGCGAGGTTGATCCCATGAAAGCACCCGTCCGTGTTGCCGTCACCGGCGCCGCCGGCCAGATCGGTTACGCCCTGCTGTTCCGCATCGCCGCCGGCGACATGCTCGGTCCCGACCAGCCGGTGATCCTGCACCTGCTCGAGATCACGCCGGCGCTGCCCGCGCTCAACGGCGTCGTCATGGAACTCAACGACTGCGCGTTCCCGACCCTGCACGGCGTGGTCGCGACCGACGACGTCAACGTCGCGTTCAAGGACGTCGACTACGCGCTGCTCGTCGGCGCACGCCCGCGTGGCCCGGGCATGGAGCGCAAGGATCTGCTCGAGGCCAACGGTGCGATCTTCGGGCCGCAGGGCAAGGCCATCAACGACCACGCCAAGCGCGACGTGCGCGTGCTCGTGGTCGGCAATCCGGCCAACACGAATGCGCTGATCGCGCAGCAGAACGCACCGGACCTCGATCCGGGTCGCTTCACCGCGATGGTGCGCCTGGACCACAACCGTGCGATCAGCCAGCTCGCCGAGAAGACCGGCGCGCTCAACACCGACATCACCCAGGTCACGATCTGGGGCAACCACAGCTCGACGCAGTACCCGGACGTCCACGAGACGAGCGTGAAGGGCAAGGCCGCGCTGTCGCTGATCGACCAGGCCTGGTACGAGGGCGAGTTCATCCCGACCGTGCAGCAGCGTGGCGCGGCGATCATCAAGGCGCGTGGCGCGTCGTCGGCGGCCTCGGCCGCATCGGCCGCGATCGACCACATGCGCGACTGGACGCTCGGCACCGCCGAGGGCGACTGGGTGTCGATGGCGATCCCGTCGGACGGTTCGTACGGCGTCGCGCCGGGCGTGATCTTCGGCTACCCGGTGACGGTCAAGAACGGCCAGTACACGATCGTGCAGGGCCTCGAGCTCAACGCGTTCTCGAAGGCGCGCATCGCCGCGACCGACAAGGAACTGCGCGAGGAGCGCGCCGCGGTCGAGCACCTGTTCGCGAAGAAGTAATCGCCCGCAGGTGTCGCCCATGGACGCCCCGGCTCGCCGGGGCGTTCGCGTTTCCGGCGCACGGCATCGTCATGGGGCATGCGCTGCGCCAAGCGGGCGTGGCTTTCGACGGTTCGGGTCGCGACGCCGACGTGGGACACTCGCTGTTCGTGGTGTGGAGCTCTCAATGAAGAAGGTGGTCTGGCACGCGTGGAAGCGTGTGGAGGATTTCATGCACGGGGAGGCCTCGGGCGGCCTCGTGCTGATGGCGGTCGCGGCACTCGCGCTCGTGGTGGCGAACTCGCCGCTCGCGCCCGCGTACTTCGAAGGGCTCGCTGCCTACGTCGGGCCGCTCAGCGTGCTGCACTGGATCAACGACGGCCTCATGGCGGTGTTCTTCCTGCTCGTGGGGCTCGAGATCAAGCGCGAGGCACTTGACGGCGAGCTCTCGACATGGCCGCAGCGCATCCTGCCCGGCATCGCTGCGTTCGGCGGCATGCTCGTGCCCGCGCTGATCTACGTCGCGTTCAATCACGGCGATGCGCAGGCGCTGCGCGGATGGGCCATCCCGACCGCGACCGACATCGCGTTCGCGCTCGGCGTGCTGTCGCTGCTCGGCAAGCGCGTGCCGCCGTCGCTCAAGGTGTTCCTCGCCGCTCTCGCGATCATCGACGACCTCGGTGCCGTGCTGATCATCGCGGCGTTCTACACGAATGAACTGTCGATGGAATGGCTCGGCGGGAGCTTCGTCGTGCTTGGCCTGCTCGTCGCACTCAACCGCGCGCGTGTCGGCGCGGTGTGGCCTTACCTCGTGCTCGGTGCCGTGTTGTGGGTGCTCGTGCTGAAGTCGGGCGTGCACGCGACGCTGGCCGGCGTCGCCCTCGCGTTCACGATGCCGCTGCGCACGCTCCAGGGCGCGACGTCTCTCGAGAATTCGCCGTTGCTGCGCACCGAGCATGCGCTGCATCGCGTCGTGCCGTTCCTGATCATCCCGATCTTCGGCTTCGCCAATGCGGGACTTTCGTTCGAAGGCCTCACGTGGGGCGCGCTCGTCGAGCCGCTCACGCTCGGGGTCGCGCTCGGCCTGCTGGCCGGCAAGCTCGTCGGCGTATTCGGCTTCTCGGCACTCGCGATCAGAACCGGTCTCGCGCGCATGCCGGAAGGCGCGTCGTGGCTGCAGCTCGCGGGCGTGGCGATGCTGTGCGGCATCGGCTTCACGATGAGCCTGTTCATCGGTCTGCTCGCGTTCGACGGCAACACGGCGCTGCAGGAGGAGGTCAAGGTCGGCATCCTCGGCGGCTCGCTGGTCGCCGGCGTACTCGGCGCGATGCTGCTGCGCATGGCGGGACGCGCACGCGCGTAGTGCTCCGTCCTCGCACGCAGCTTCGCCTGCGACGATCGACGGAGCCCCGGATCGCTGCGGATGCGGAAGGCGAATGCGCGGGTCTCAGAAGCCCGTGCGCAGCACGACGCCGGCCTGGCGCGGATCGCCGACGAAGCCTTCGTTGCCGTTGTAGGCGAGGCCGGTCAGGTAATCCTTGTCGAACAGGTTGCGCACGTAGGCGATCGCCGACCAGCGCGCGGCCTCGTAGCCCACGCGCACGCCGACGCGCGCGTAGCCCGGGATCAGCACGTTCGCATCGGCCGGGTTGTCGCGGCGACCCGGACGGCCGGTCGAGAAGTAGTCGTCGGTCCAGGCCACGTCGCCGGCCGCGAACCAGCCGCTGCCCCAACGGTACGACGAGGCCAGCGCGGCCGTGCGGCGCGGTGCCTCGGGAAACTCCGCGCCCGTGAAGTCGCCGCTCGACGAGACGAAATCCTCGAAGCGCGTGCGCAGCAGGCCGACACCTGCCGACACGCGCCATGCGTCGGTCGGGCGCCATGCGAGTTCGAGCTCGGCGCCTTTCACGGTCGAGCGGCCCGCATTGAGCGTGATCGTGAGCGTGTTGAACGGATCGTCCGGGTCGAGCACGCTGACCTGCTGGTCACGCCAGCGGTAGTGGAAGAGGTTGGCCGACGCCTCGAGGCGACCACCTGCCGAACTGAAACGCCAGGCCAGCTCGAGATCGTCGAGCGTCTCGGGATCGACGCGGTTGAGGCTGCCGTCGGTCGCGCGCACCTCGACGAAGCCGCCGCGGTAGCCGCGGCTGCCGGTCAGCGCGAGCCGCTGGCGTTCCGAGACGTGCCAGGCGACGCCGAGCTTCGGCAGCCAGGCGTCGTAGCGCGTGTCGGTGCGTACGGCCGCTGGATTCGCGACGTTGCGGTCTAGCAGTTTCGACGCGTAGTCCTCGCGGTCGTGGCGCAGGCCGGCGACGAGGCTGATCGGCTCGGCGACGCGCCAGCGTACTTCGCCGAACAGCGCCTGGTTGCGCAGCTGCGATTCGGACGCGAGCGACTGGATCACGGTGCCGCCGTTGCGCACGCCGACGAGCGAATCGCGCGTGTTGTCGAAGTGGCCGAGGAACAGGCCGACGAGTCCCGACCACGCCGATCCGGGCCGCGCGAACTCGACGCGTGCGTCCTCGGCCCAGTCGCGATCGAGGCGGTATTCGTCGCGCAGCAGGATCGACGCGCCCGGTGTGGAGATCGTGTTGTTCGTGCGCGTGAACGACGTCGTCGAGCGCAGCGTCACGCCCGGCGCGAGCGCGTAGCTCACCTCCGCGATCTGGTTGCCGACGCGGTTGCGGCGGAACTCGTAGGAGGTCAGCGGCGTGGTGATGCGGCGTGCGAACCAGTCCGGACCGGTGACGCCGGTCAGCGCCGGCTCGTCCTCGACCTGCCACGACGTCAGCACGATGCGCAGGTCCGGCAGCGAGGCCGGCGTGACGAGCAGCTTCGCGCGCAGCGAGCGGTATTCGTCCTCGTCGATGCGTGCATCGAGTCCCGGCGTGCGGATGTCGATGCCCTTGTCGGCGTGCAGCGTCTCGGCGGTGACGCGGAACGCGACCGTGTCGCCGACGAGCGGCCCCGACACCGTCGCGGCGGCCTCGCGCGTGTCGAGCTCGCCGAGCGTGACCTGCGCGTTCGCGGTCCAGTCGAACTGCGGGTCGGCCGTGCGCACGAGCACCGCGCCGGCGAGCGCGTTGCGTCCCTGCAGCGTCGACTGCGGCCCGCGTGCGACCTCGACCTGCTCGATGTCGTAGAGGCCGCGCACGCCGCGCCGCGCGCCTTCGAACGACTGCGTGACGCCGTCGACCACGAACGCCGACAGCGGGCGCACGACGTTGGTCGGCCCGGTCACGCCTTCCGAGTTGATGCCGCGCAGGACGATGCCGTTGTTGCCGCGCTGGGTCGGCGTGAAGCCCGCGTTCGGCACGAGGCGCAGCGCGTCCTTGACGTCGCGCACGCCGTGCGTGGCAATGGCATCGGCATCGATCACGCTGATGCTCGAGTAGGTGTCTAGCTTCGGCCGGCCCATCTTCTCGGCCGTGACCACGACCGGTGCCATCGATGCCGGCTCCTGCGGTGCAGCCGACGGATCGGCGAGCAGCGCGAGCAGCACGCTCCATTCCGCGCCGGGCGTCATCCCTCGAACCCGGTGCGGAAGATCACGTCGCTGTCGAGGCCGGCGACGGCGCCGGCCACGTCCCAGACGTAGCGCAGCGGACCGAAGTCCGAATCGTTGCTGTCGTCGACGAACAGCGAGAAGCGTCCGCCGTCGACTTCGAACGTGCCGTCGTAGGACAGGTTGCCGAGGCCGAAGCCCGAGCCGTCGTAGGTGAAGCGCACGTTCGCGGTGAGCGTGAGGTCGACGAGCTGGCCACCCGCGAACGTGATCGTGCCCGACGGCGCGGTGACGGTCGTCGTGTAGCCGGTGCTCGTCAGCGCGTCGTCGTCGGCGACGTAGCGCGCGACGTCGAGCGTGATCGCGGTGATCGGAAAGGTGCCGTTGCCGCTGCCCGTGTAGGTGATCGTGCCGATCGAGGCGAAGTCGGCCTCGTGCGGGAACACGTCGGCGCCGCCGCCGATCGGCTGGAACACGGTCGGGTTCCACGGGTCGGGCTCGGCGCTGATCAGGTAGAAGCCGTCGAGCGCTGGGTTGTTGTTGAAACCGCGGTCGAGCTGCGCGAACGCGTCGGAGACGAACTCGTACCAGCGGCTGCTGCCGTCGGCGGTCAGCGAGAGGCTGTGGTCGGCGGCGTGGGCGGGCGTGGCGGCGAGGAGTGCCGCGGCGAGGGCGAACGGACGGATCGGGGACATGGCGTGCTCCAGTGACGATCGGAAGGAAGCGATGCGTCATCGGAGCGTCGTCGCGACAGGCGGGCGGCGATGCGGCGGATCGGCATCGGCGCCCTTGCGGGAGGCCCGTCGGGCCTTCCATCTGGCTGGGTACGCGCACGGCCATGGTAAGCGATGCGCGTGACGGCTCCCATCACGTGCGTGGGGGCCGTCGCGGCGCTCGACCATGGTCGGATCCTCCGGGTCGGAGGCCTGCTCTAGGATGGCCGGACGCCTGGAGGACGCACATGCCGTACGAGGACATCTACCGTCGTTCGATCGACGATCCGGAAGGGTTCTGGGCCGAGCAGGCCAGGGCGATCGACTGGCACGTGCCGCCGCAGAGTATCCTCGACTACGCCGAGCCGCCGTTCCGGCGCTGGTTCGCGGGCGGCATGACCAACCTCTGCCACAACGCGGTCGATCGTCATCTCGACGCGCGCGGCGACCAGAACGCGCTCATCGCGGTGTCGACCGAGACGGACACGACGCGCGAGATCAGCTACCGTGAGCTGCACCGCGAGGTGAACACGTTCGCCTCGGTGCTGCGTGCGCTCGACGTGGGCAAGGGCGATCGCGTCGTCATCTACATGCCGAACATGGCCGAGGCCGTGTTCGCGATGCTCGCCTGCGCGCGCATCGGCGCGGTTCACTCGGTCGTTTTCGGCGGGTTCGCCGCGCACAACCTCGCGCTGCGCATCGACGACGCGACGCCGAAGCTGCTCATCGCCGCCGATGCGGGCATGCGCGGCGGCAAGGTGATCCCGTACAAGCCTCTGGTCGATGCCGCGCTGCAGGCTGCGGCCTCGCCGCCGCCGCACGTGCTGATCGTGAGCCGCGGGCTCGATCCGGACCACGCGCGCGTGGAAGGCCGTGATGTCGACTACGCGACGCTGCGTGCCGAGCACGACGGCCGCGAGGTGCCGGTCGAATGGCTCGAGTCGAACGAGCCGAGCTACCTGCTCTACACCTCGGGCACGACCGGCAAGCCCAAGGGCGTGCAGCGCGACGTCGGCGGCTACGCCGTCGCGATGGCCTTGTCGATGCGTACCGTCTACGACGTCGGTCCGGGGCAGGTCATGTTCTCGACCTCCGACGTGGGCTGGGCGGTCGGGCACTCGTACAACGTGTACGGGCCGCTGATCGCAGGTGCTACGGCGCTGCTCTACGAAGGCCTGCCGACGAATCCCGATCCGGGCATCTGGTGGGAGCTCTGCGCGCGCTACAAGGTGCGCACGATGTTCTCGTCGCCGACCGCGATCCGCGTGCTCAAGAAGCAGGACGCGGCGTGG
Organism: Lysobacteraceae bacterium PS02065; assembly: GCA_029959555.1. Lineage (GTDB taxonomy): Bacteria > Pseudomonadota > Gammaproteobacteria > Xanthomonadales > Rhodanobacteraceae > Dokdonella. Next base: position 8,630 of record JASCPI010000012.1, read on the forward strand.
CTGCGCAAGCACGACCTGTCGTCGCTGAAATGGCTCTTCCTCGCCGGCGAGCCGCTCGACGAGCCGACCGCGACATGGATCACCGAAGGTCTCGGCAAGCCCGTCATCGACAACTACTGGCAGACCGAGACGGGCTGGCCCGTGCTCACGCTGCTGCCGGGCCTCGACCTCAAGCCGGTCAAGTTCGGATCCCCCGGGCTGCCCAACCTCGGCTACCGCACGCGCGTGATCAACGAAGCCACCGGCGAGGATGCCGCGCCGGGCGAGAAGGGTGTGCTCGTGATCGTGCCGCCGCTGCCGCCCGGCTGCATGACCACGGTGTGGAACGACGACAAGCGTTTCCTCTCCAGCTACTTCGGTCATTTCAGGGAGCTGCTCTACAGCTCGCTCGACTGGGCCGTGCGCGACGAGGACGGCTACACGTTCATCCTCGGCCGCACCGACGACGTCATCAACGTCGCCGGGCATCGCCTCGGCACGCGCGAGATCGAGGAATCGGTCGCCACGCATCCGAGCGTCGCCGAGGCCGCCGTCGTCGGCGTTCAGGACGAGCTCAAGGGCCAGGTGCCGATCGTGTTCGCGACGTTGCGCCAGACCGTCGCGACGACGCCCGGCGAAGCCGCCGACGGCATGCTGCGCTGTGTCGTCGACCAGCTCGGCGGCGTCGCGCGTCCTGCGCGCGTCTATGTCGTGAACGCGTTGCCGAAGACGCGCTCGGGCAAGTTGCTGCGACGCTCGCTGCAGGCGCTCGCCGAGCAGCGCGATCCGGGCGACCTCTCGACGCTCGACGATCCGAATGCACTCGAGGAAATCCGGCGCATCCTCGAGCGTGGTCCCGACGGCGGCAGCTGACGCCTGGCACCTTTGACGCATCGCGCATCACGCGTCGACGTCACGCATCGCGGCTGACGCGCGGCGCGTGACACGCCATGATGCAGGTCCATCGACACGAGACCTGCGGACGCACGCGTGAGCACGACGGAATCCCCCACGATCGCGCGCTACCGACGGCGCGTCGAGGCGCATGTCGCCGAGCGTCGTCTGCAGCCCGCGCTCGACGTGCTCGCGCTGTGGCGCGAGCAGGCGCCGGAGTCACTCGAGCCCGCGCTGCTGCACGCGCGCATCGCGCTGCGGCAGGGGCGCTACCGGCACGCGGCCGACATCGCGACCGATGCGGTTACCCGGTCCGAATGCCCGCCGGCGCTCGCGCTCGATGCGCTGCATTGCCTGCGCGTGTTCTGCGCGCACGACGTCGCCGTGCGCTGGGCGCAGGCCTATCCTCATCGCGCGATGATCGACGCTGCCGATCAGGCACGTTGCGCGGCGATCCTCGCCTCGATCGGCGAGCACCCGCTCGCGATGGCGTGGGCCGACGAGGCCGTCGCCAAGGCGCCGCGCTCGGCCGTGTGCCTCGCGAACCGGGGCCTGTGCGCGGTCTATCTCGGTCGCCTCGACGTCGCCCACGAGGACTTCGAGGCGATCGCGGAAGGTCCCGAGGATGCCGCGATCGCGCACTGGCAGCTCGCGCGCCTGCAGCGCCAGACGCCGTCGGCGAACCACGTGGCGCGCCTGCGCGATCGCATTGCGCGTGCCGCCGATCCACGCGATGCCGCGATGCTGCAGTTCGCACTGTTCAAGGAGCTCGACGATCTCGGCGAAGCGCCCGCGGCATGGCAGGCGCTCGAGGCGGGCTTACGCGTCATGCAGGCGCGTGCACGGCATTCGCGCGATGCGATCGATGCGCTGTTCGATCGGCTGCCGGCGCAACGTCTGGGCTCCGCATCGGATTCCGCCACGTCCACGGAGCCGGTGCCGATCTTCATCGTCGGCCTGCACCGCTCGGGCACGACACTCGTCGAGCGAGTGCTCGGCGCGCATGCGCAGGTGCAGGCTTACGGCGAGTCGGCGCGACTGACCGCGGCGCTGCGTTACGCCGCCGACTGTTCCGGCGATGCGCTCGTCGACGAGGCGCTCATCGTCGCGTCGGCGAGTGCCGATCCTGCGCAGGTGCGCGCGCGCTTCGCGGCGCTCGGCCGGCATCGCGTGGACGCGCGCTTCGTGACCGAAAAGACGCCTGGCAACTTCCAGCTCGTCGGCCTGATCCACGACGCATTCCCGCAGGCGAAGGTGGTCCACGTGCGCCGCGATCCGATGGACGTCTGCTTCGCGAACCTCGGCGAGCTGTTCACGGAAGGCCTTGGCTACACCTACGCGCAGGAGGACCTCGCGCACTTCCATCGTCGCTACGCGGCGCTCATGGAGGCGTGGCATGCGCGCTGCCCGGGCTTCGTGCTCGATGTCGACTACGAGGCCTTCGTCACCGATCCGGTCGCGCAGTCGCAGCGGTTGTACGCGTTCTGCGGACCGGCGTGGTCGCCCGATGTCGTCGACACGGGATCGCGTCGGCATGCGGCGGTCAGCACGCTCAGTTCGGTGCAGGTACGCCAGCCGATCGGTACCGGCAGCATCGGCCGCTGGCGGCGCTACGAGGCCTGGCTGCAGCCGCTGCAGGCTGCGTTGCGGATCCCGCGCTGACCGTCGTGCGCCGTTGCACGCGTGGTGCCCGCGTGACGCCGCCGCTCAGGGCGTGATGACGAGCAGCGTCGAGGTCGCGCTCGCGAGCAGCGTGCCCGAGGCGTCCACGAGGTGGGCTTCGGCGTACGCCACACGGCGGCCGAAGGTGACGGTCCTGCCGCGCGCCTCGATGCGTCCGGTCCGCTTGGTCATGGCCTTGTGGTATGCGACCTTGAGCTCGAGCGTCGTGTAAGACTGGCCCGGAGCGAGGCGCGAATGCACGGCGCAGCCGCACGCCGAATCGAGCAGCGTCGCGGCGTAGCCGCCGTGCACCATGCCGATCGGGTTGTAGGCGTGCAGGCCCGGGACGCCCGCGAACACGGCATGGCCTTCCTCGATCTCGACGAGCTCGAAATCGAGCGACACGGCGATGCCGGGGCGCTGGCCGGTCGCGATGAGATGGCGCAGCTGTTCGAGACCGCTCGAGGCGGCGGAGGAGTCGGTCATCGTGGCGAGCCTTTCAATGATGGAGATCACGCGAGCGTACGCGACGCGGTGCCGTCGCGTCGTCCCGTGACCGGAGGAGAATCATGCGGCCGCGCTTCGCGTCGCGGGCAGCAGAGATTCTCGGGTCGCCTCGAGGATCTCGTCGGCGAGCGCGTCGTCGTCGACCGCACGCGCGAGCACGATCGCGCCGACCATGCCCGACAGCGTCGCGAGGGCGCGCTTGCGACGTGTCGCGCGGATGCGTCCGGGGACGGCCTTCTCGAGCACGCCGAGCAGGGCGCGCGCGCCGTCGGCGAACACGCGTCGCACGCCGGCACCGTGACGCGGCGCTTCGGCGGCGAGCGCGGCGAGCGCACAACCTTTCGCCGGGGCGTCGCGATGGTGTGCATCGAGGTAACGCTCGACGAGTGCGCGCAGGGCATCGGCGTGAGGCGTGCGTGCGGCGACATGCTCCCATCGCTCGAGCGAGCGCGCGAACGCATGCGCACAGCTCTGCGCGGCGAGGTCGTCCTTGGATTCGAAATGGCCGTAGAAGCCGCCGTGCGTGAGGCCGGCGGCCTTCATGAGGTCGGCGACGCCGATGCCGTCGAAGCCGTGTTCGCGGAACAGCGTCGACGCCGTGTCGACGATGCGCTCGCGATTGCGTTCGGCCTGTTCGCGGGTCACCCGCATGGCGCTCTCCGGAGTCGTGGTCGAGTTGAAATATAAATGATGATCGTCATAAAATGAAGCCGTGCGGCATGGCGCCGGTCCGGCGTCGTGCAGTTCTCCTTCAAGGCCCGTGCAGTGCGGCACGCGATCGTCGGGAGCGTCTGCGGGTGCAGACTTCCGGACCGCTCCGCATCATTCCTCCCCATCACCCCGGATCCGCGTGACATGAACGAATCGTCGTCTCCTTCGTGGTCTCGCAGCGCGATCCTCGCGGTCGCTGCGGCCGCGTTCATCGTCACGATCAGCATGGGCATCCGGCAGAGTTTCGGCCTGCTCATGCAGCCGATGGGACGCGACCTCGGCGTCGCGCGTGAGGCCTTCGGTTTCGCGATCGCGCTGCAGAACCTGCTGTTCGGTCTCGTGCAGCCGTTCGTCGCGGCGTGGTCGGAGCGGCTCGGCACGCGGCGCACGCTGATCCTCGGCGCGATCGTCTATCTGGTCGGCCTCGTCGCTGCGGCGATGGTCAGCGCCTCGGCGGGCCTGATCGCGTCGATCGGCGTGCTGGTCGGCCTCGCGCTCAGCGGCACGACCTTCGTGATCGTGCTCGGTGCGGTCGGGCGACTCGTCGAGCCTTCGCAGCGCAGCGTCGCGTTCGGCATCGTCACGGCGGGCGGCTCGCTCGGCCAGTTCGCGGTCGTGCCGTTCGCGCAGGCGCTCATCACGAGTCTGGAATGGCGTACCACGCTCGTGCTGCTCGGCCTGCTCGCGCTGACGATCGTCGTCGCCGCATTCGGTTTCCCGCGCGCGCGTGCAGGCGCTGCAGCGTTCGCGCGTGCACCCGGCGAGCCCGACTGGAGCCTGTCGCGCGCGTTGCGCCATGCCTCGCGCCACCCGCACTACTGGCTGCTCAACGGCGGCTTCTTCGTGTGCGGCTTCCACATCGCCTTCGTCGGCACGCATCTGCCGGCCTACCTCGTCGATCGCGGCATCGCGCCGTCGATCGGCGCGTGGTCGCTCGCGCTGATCGGCCTGTTCAACATCGCGGGCTCGTACCTGTTCGGCGTGTGGGGCGCGCGCCGGTCGCGTCCGCTGCTGCTGGCGGCGCTGTACGGCGGACGCGCAGTCGCGATCGCGCTGTTCATCGCGTTGCCGCTGTCGGCGGCGAGTGCGCTCGTGTTCGCGGCCGCGTTCGGTTTCCTGTGGCTCGGCACGGTACCGCTCACGAGTGGCGCGGTCGCGTCGATGTTCGGACTGCGCCACCTTTCGACGCTCAACGGCGTGGTGTTCCTGAGCCACCAGGTCGGCGCGTTCTTCGGCGCGTGGTGGGCCGGCCTGCTGTTCGACCGGACTGGCAGCTACGACGCGATCTGGTACACGAGCATCGCACTCGGCCTCGTCGCGGCAGGACTTAGTGCGGCGACGCGTGATCGCGCGGCGTTTCCGGTCGATGCGGTACCGGCTGGCGCCGCACGGTGAGGGTCTGGCGCATCATCGCGTTCACGCTCGCGATCGTCGTCGCGCTCGCGATCGCGGCGCTGTGGTGGAAGCACGGCTCGTCGCTGTTCCTGTCGAGCCTCGGCGCGATGATCTGCGCCGAGGTTCCGTTGCATCACGACCGCATCGCCTGAGCGGCTTCGCCTGGTCGTTGCCGATGCACATGATCGCCGCCGCGTCGGCGAAACATCGCGTGGTGCGTGTGGCCGCCGTGTGCGATCAGCCCAGGCCTTCGGCCGTGACCGCCTTGCGCACGCCGGGGTCGGCATCCATCGCGGCGAAGTGGCGATCGAGGTTCGCGTAGCCCGACAGGTCGACCTGCTTGCCCCTGGCCCAGCGCGTGACGACGTAGAGGTAGGCGTCGGCGATCGAACGTGCGCCGGTCAGCCAGCTGCGGCCTTCGAGCTGCGTGTCGACGCGGCCGAACAGCGTGCGCAGCGTCTCTCGCGCGTGTTCGCGCGTTTTGTCGATGACGTGGCGATCCTCGAGGTACGCGGTCGAGCCGAAGATCGGCTTGAACGCGGGGTGCAGGTCCGAGTTGACGAACGCGAGCCAGCGGTTGACCTCGGCGCGCGAGGCCGGCGTGCCGTCGCCGGCGAGGCCGAGCGCGGGGTGCAGGTCGGCGAGGTAGTTGAGGATCGCGATGTTCTGCGTGAGGCGCCAGCCGTCGTGCTCGAGCACGGGCACGGCACCGGCCGGGTTGATCGCGAGGAACGCGGTCTTGAGTTCCTCGCGCGGCACGGCGATCGCCTCGTACGGCTCGCCGATCCATTCGAGAACGATGTGGTCGGCCAGCGAGCACGCGCCGGGCAGGTAGTAGAGCTTCATGGAAGGACCTGTCGGAAAGGGAGCGCGAGCTTGCGCCCGCGCTCCCGTGCCGGCAAGCCGGTCACTCGAGGCCGTGGTCGAAGATCAGGTCGGGCAGAAGGCCGGGGCCGCCGATGAACAGGATGTTGTTCGCATCGTCGCGGTAGTTGCCCTGGCGGCGCGCGTCGATCTGCAGTTCCCACGTCGTCGCGTCGATGCGGCGCGCGCCGGCGAACGAGTACCAGCCGAACGACGTCGCGTCGCCCGGCGTGCGCGGGCCGTAGTTGCGCCATTTCCACTGGCCGTCGAAGGCCGCGCCGTGGAATTTCACGCGCACGGTCGCGGTCGTGCAGGCCGGCAGCGCGAAACTGACGACGCCCCAGGGATCGTGCGCGACGGCGCTGCCGATCGGATCGGGCGGATACAGCGCGGCGTCGTAGCTGCCGACGTCGTTGAGCTGCGTGCACGTGCCCGGGACGATCCACGTGGTCGCGCCGACGCTGCTGCCGGCCGGGGCCTCGAGGAACTCGCCGGGGCGCAGTGAGGGTGCGCCGACCGACGCCACGCCACGCTGCTGCGCGTCGGGAACGCCGTCGCCGTTGCCGTCCCCGCCGACCACGCTGTTCTCGACGGCCGAAGGCGCGCCGTCGGCGTCCTCGTCCGGCGCCGCGGTGTACTCCCAGACGCCGGCGTTGGTGCCGGCGAAGATGCGCGCCGGTGCGCCCGTCGTGCGGGCCGGCATCGCGAGCGAGGTCGACGAGTACGCCGGCATGCCGATGCTCAGCGAGTTCCAGGTCGCACCGCCGTTGGTCGATCGGTAGACGCCGCCGGGGTTGGCGCTGCCGCCGCCGGTGCCGGCATAGATCGTCTCGCCGGTCGGATCGTTGCGGTCGATGGTCAGCGCGCGCACGTCCTGGCCGGCGATGCCCGAGCTGGCTTCGGTCCACGTGGCGCCTCCGTTCGTCGTCTTGAACACGCGGCCGTTGGTCGGGTAGCGGTACAGGTTGACGGTGGCCGCGTAGATGATCTGCGGATTCACGGGGTTGATGGCCATCGCGAGCACGTCCTCGTTCGAGGTGCCGGGCCCGAACAGCGTGGGCAGGCCGCTGCTGCGATGCGACCACGTCGCGCCACCGTCGGTCGAGCGGAACACCCCGTTGGTGACCGTCGGGAACGGGCCTGCTTCGGTATCGGTGTTGGTCGAGATGAACGTGCCGATGTAGATCGTCTGCGTGTTCGACGGATCGAACACGACCGGATTCACGCCGCCCATGTAGGCGAAGGTGCTGGGGCCCAGCGTCTGTCCGAGCGGCAGGCCGGTCTCCGAGGCCGTCCAGTTCGCGCCGGCATCGACGCTCTTGTAGATGCGCGCCGACCGGTAGGGCTGGGTCGGATCGCTGGTCAGCGGCGCAACGCCACTGCCGGCCGCGAACAGTGTGCGCAGCGGACCCGAGCCGATCGCGCAGGGGCCGCTTGCGGGCGGCGTCGTGCACGAGCGCGGGTCGAGTGCGACGGTGCGCACCGTGCCCATGTCGCGCACGCCGTTGACCGTGGCGATGCCGTTGTCGATCGTCGTCCACGTGCTGCCGCCGTCGGTGCTCTTGTAGAGGCCGCCGTCCTTCAGGCTCGGACCGAGCGCGCGTTCCGAGCGTCCACCCGCGTAGGCCGTGAACGGCTCGGCGGTCAGCGGTGAGGCGTCGACGGTGGTCGGGTCGATCGCGATCGAGCGGATCTGTTCGGCATTGAGGCCGTCGATCGCGGGTTCCCATGTCGTGCCGCCATCGGGCGACCTCACGATCGCGCGCGTCGACGTGAACGAGTCGCCCTGGCCCGCGAGGACGACCGTACCCGGGCCCGTATCGACCGGGTGCGTGGCGAGCGCCCGGATGTTGACGGCCTGGTAGCCGTTGTTCGCGATGGTCCAGGTGGTGCCGCCGTTGGTGGTGCGGAACAGGCCACCGTTGGTGGTGCCGAGCCAGAGGCTCTGCACGGCGGGGAAGGCCGGGTGGAACGCGATGGCCTGCGCCTGCACGGGGTCGACGGCATTCACGGTGAGGCCCGAGGCGGTGGTCCAGGCGGTCCATGTCGGCGCTGCATTGCCGAGCGTCGTCGTGATCTGCGCACCGGTGCTGCGGCAGCCGGCCGCGAGCCCCTGCAGGTTGGTCGGATGCGCGGCGAGGCTCAGCACGGCGCCGCATCCGGGGCCGCCCGGGGGATCGCGCAGCGACCACGTCGCTCCGCCGTCGGTGCTCACCGCGAGTCGATAACTGTCGCTGACGACGAGGCGCTGGCTGTCACCGGGCCAGGTCGCCAGCCAGTACGCGTCGAAGAAGCCTGTCGGCTGTGTCGGCGTCGCGGCCCAGGTCACGCCTGCGTCGAGGCTGCGCACGACGAGTGCGCCACCGAAAATCGCGGGGTCCGAGTAGGGGCGCGTCGAGTACAGCGTGCCGTCGGCGGCGTAGGAGATGTTCTCGAAGTAGATGCCGTCGGTGCCGGCGGCCGGACCGGTCCACGAACTTCCGCCGTTGGTCGACGTGAAGATGCCCGAGTTGGTCGCGAGGGCGACGCTGTTGGATGCGCCGCGTCGCACGCCGATCTTGTAGACGTAGGTGTCGGCGGGCAGCCCTGCGAGCGGCACCCAGAGGTCGCCCGCGTTGCCGGAACGGAACACGCGCGCGCCGCTGGCGAGGTAGAGCACGGGCGCCTCGGTAGCGACCGCCATGTCGCTCGGGTACGTCGAGGGAGGCAGGCCGATCTCGATGCGCTGCCACGACGAACCGCCGTTGACGCTGCGGAACGTGCCGCCGCTGCTCGCCGAGAACAGGGTGCTCGGCGCGGCTTCGTAGGAGGTGAGCGTGATCACGTTGCCGCCGTAAGGGCCGGTGGTGCTCCAGCTGCCGACGGCGGCGTGGATGGCCGGCGCGGCGAGGCACAGGGCGAGCGCGACACCGAGGCTCGAGGCGGCGCGGAAAGGAAGGTGAACGGACATGACGATCCCCGGGAGGCGTGAGGGCAACGACCGTATTACGCAAACCGGTACGCGATCGAGACATCGGGCACGGGTTCGGCGTGATGCGATTGGCAATGTGTGGCCGCGATCCGCGGCCTCGCCAGGAGGCACCCGCTCCGGCGGCCCGGCCCGCCAGCTGGGCTGGCGGATCCGACGGACGGCCTCAGAGCGAGGCCGCGAGGCGGGTTCCCTGGGCGATCGCGCGCTTGGCGTCGAGCTCGGCGGCGACATCGGCGCCGCCGATCACGTGGGTGGCCACGCCGAGTGCGCCGAGCGCGTCGGCGAGTGCGCGGTTCGGCTCCTGGCCTGCACAGACGACGACATGATCCACCGCGAGCACCTGCGGCGCATCGTCGACCACGATGTGCAGGCCCTCGTCGTCGAAGCGCTCGTAGGCGACGCCGCCGAGCATGGTCACGCGCTTGGCCTTGAGCGTCGCGCGGTGCACCCAGCCGGTGGTCTTGTTGAGGCGCTTGCCGGGCGTGCCGGGCGTGCGCTGCAGCAGCCAGACCTTGCGCGCAGGCGGTTCGGGCGCCGGTTTGGCGAGGCCTCCGGGCACGGCGTGGGAGAGATCGACGCCCCATTCGCGCGTCCAGCGCGCGACATCGGTGGTCGGCGACGGTACGTGCTCGACGAGGAACTCGGCGACGTCGAAGCCGATGCCGCCCGCGCCGATCACCGCGACGCGCGGGCCGACCTCGACACCGCCGCGCAGCACGTCGAGGTAGCCGAGCACGCGCGGGTCGTCGCCGCCCGGCATCGACAGCTTTCGCGGCGTGATGCCGGTCGCGACGACGACCGCGTCGAAGCCTTCCGCAGCGAGCGTTGCGGCGTCCACGCGCGTGCCGAGGCGCACGTCGACGCCGGTGTCGGCGAGACGGTGGCGGAAGTAGCGCAACGTCTCGTCGAACTCCTCCTTGCCCGGAATGCGGCGCGCGACGTCGAACTGGCCGCCGATCACGTCGGCGGCGTCGTAGAGCGTCACGGCGTGGCCGCGTTCGGCGAGGGTGGTCGATGCGGCGAGGCCGGCTGGCCCTGCGCCGACGACGGCGTAGCGGCGCTTCTGCGTGGCCGGGCGGATCACGATGTCGGTCTCGTGGCAGGCCCGCGGATTGACGAGACAGCTCGCGACGCGGTTCTGGAACACGTGGTCGAGGCAGGCCTGGTTGCAGGCGATGCAGGTGTTGATGCGATCGGCGCGGCCGGCCTTGGCCTTCGCCACCCAGTCGGCATCGGCGAGCAGCGGACGCGCCATCGAGACCATGTCGGCATCGCCCGCAGCGAGCACGCGCTCGGCGACGTCGGGCATGTTGATGCGGTTGGTCGCCACGAGCGGTAGCGCGACCTCGCCCTTGAGCTTGCGCGTGATCGCCGTGAACGCCGCGCGCGGCACCGAGGTGACGATCGTCGGCACGCGGGCCTCGTGCCAGCCGATGCCGGTGTTGATGATCGTCGCGCCGGCGGCCTCGACCGCCTTGCCGAGGCGCACGACGTCGTCCCAGGCCTGGGCGTCGTCGACGAGGTCGAGCATCGACAGGCGATAGACGAGGATGAAGTCGCGGCCGACCGCCTCGCGCGTGCGTCGCACGATCTCGACCGGGAAGCGCATGCGCTTCTCCGCGCTGCCGCCCCAGGCGTCGTCGCGGCGGTTGGTGCGCGCGGCGAGGAACTCGTTGATGAGGTAGCCCTCGGATCCCATGATCTCGACGCCGTCGTAGCCGGCGTCGCGCGCGAGCTTCGCGCAGTCGACGAAGGCACGGATCGTGCGCTCGACGCCGCGCGTGGACAGCGCGCGAGGCGTGAACGGCGTGATCGGCGACTTGATGCGCGACGGCGCCACCGACAGCGGGTGGTAGGCGTAGCGGCCGCCATGCAGGATCTGCATGCAGACGCGCCCGCCCTCGTCGTGCACGGCGCGCGTCAGCGTACGGTGGCGCGCGACGTGCCACGGCATCGACAGGCGTCCGCCGAAGGGTTTGAGCCAGCCCTCGATGTTCGGCGCGATGCCGCCCGTGACCATGAGTCCGACGCCGCCGCGCGCGCGTTCCGCGAAGTAGGCGGCGAGGCGGTCGTAGTCCTTCGCGCGGTCCTCGAGCCCCGTGTGCATCGAGCCCATGAGCACGCGGTTGGGCAGCGTCGTGAAGCCGAGGTCGAGCGGCGCGAGCAGGTGCGGGTAATCCACGGAGCCATCCAGGGATTCAAACGGTCGTTTGATAAGATGCCCGTGCGCGGGGTGCGCTGGCAAGCGGCAGCGCGGCATGGGCCGTCGTCTCCGGGCGTGCTGAGGGTTGCGCTTCGGAAAGCCCCCTCTCCCCAACCCCTCTCCCGCGAGGGGAGAGGGGTTGTCTCGGAATCGCGAGACTGTCCCCGAATCGGTCCCGTCCCGGAATCGGAAGTCCGACTCAATCGAGGCGCAGCACGATCACGGTCTGGTCGTCGGTGCCGAGCGGGCCGCCCTGATGGGCGTGCACGGCCGTGCGGATCGAGGCGAGCAGGGCGTGCGGATCGTTCGGGCCCTCGCGCACGAGCGCCTCGAGACGCGGCATGCCGAACGGCGTTCCCGTTGCGTCACGCGCCTCGACGATGCCGTCCGTGTGCAGCACGAGCACGTCGCCGGGGGCGACGTCGAAGACGCGGTCCTCGAACACGTGGTCGCGCACGATGCCGACCGGGATCTGCTCGCCGGCGCCGCGCAGCGTGACCGTGTCGCCGCGGCGCTGCAGCAGCGGCGGGTGGCCGGCCGAGACGTAGCGCGCCTCGCGCGTGACCGGATGGACCATGAGTGCGAACGCGGTCAGGAAATGGTGGCGGGTGCGCCGCGAGAAGAAGTAGCGGTTCGCGTAGGTCAGCGCGCCGGCCGGTCCGCTCGCATCGTCATCGGCGTCACCGACGTAGGTGCGCAGGATCGCGTCGAACTGCACCGCTTCCATGGCCGCCGCGGCGCCGTGGCCCGAGACGTCGGCGAGCATGACCGCCCAGACGTCGCGACCGCTGTCGGCGAGCGCAGGCTCGTCGAAATAGTGGGTCAGCGGCATGAGGTCGTAGTAGTCGCCGGCCGCGGTCTCGGCCGGTTGCCAGTGGATCGCGTAGTCGAGGCCACGGATCGCCGGTGACTCGGGCAGCAGCAGTTTCTGCACGTCGGCGAGGCCTTCGATCGCGAGGCGCTGGCGCGTCGTTTCCTCGCGCAGGCCACGCGTTGCGAGCGGGCGCAGGATGAGGTTCGCGGCGAGGTTGGCCTCGAGCGCGAAACGCTCGACGTCGACGTCGGCGAAACGTGCCGCGTCGGGGCTTGCGAGCACGAGCCAGTGGTCGATCGCGCCGGCGCTCGCGACGGGCGTGGCGAGCAGCGCGCGCGCACCGCCGAGCAGGTCGAGTAGCGGGGCGGATGTCGTGGACGGCACGCCGATCGCCTTGGCCGCGTCATCGCCGAAGAGCTGTGCGGCGAGGATGTCGTCGACGCGTGCGAGCGTGCGGCGCTCGCCGAACGGATCGTGGCCGGGCACGCGTTCGAGGCTGTCGGCATCGACGAGTCCGGCCAGGCGCGCGCTTCCGCGCGGTTCGCCGCGCACGAGCATCAGCGCGAGCGCGCACGCCGGGTACGTGGACGAGAGGAACGCGTGCACGGCGAGCACGGCCGCGCCGGCGTCGCCGTCGAAACGGCTCAGGTCGAGCAGACGTTCGGTGAGCGGGCGTGGCGGCATGCGCGGTCGGCGGCGGGAACGGCGGCGGCATTCTGCATGCCGCCGCCCCGCTTGCCCATCGCGCCGTGCGTCACCAGCCGGCGAGCGCGAGCTTGCCGATCGTGGTGCCCGACTCGAGGCGGCGATGCGCCTCGCGCAGGTTGGCCGCGTTGATCGGCGACAGCGTGTCGCCGAGGGTCGTGCGCAGGATGCCGGCGTCGACGAGTTCGGCGACGCGGTCTAGGATCGCGCCCTGCGCGCCCATGTCGGCGGTGCGGAAGCGTGGCCGCGCGAACATCATTTCCCAGTGGATGCCGATGCACTTGGCCTTGTACGGATCGCCGATGCGCAGGTCGCCCGAGGGCTCCACGATGAGGCCTACATGGCCTTGCGGCGCGAGGATCTCGCCGAGTTCGGTCCAGTAGCGGTCCGTGTCGGCGAGGTTGATCGCGGCGTCGACGGTCTCGAAGCCGAGTGCGGCGAGCTGCGGCTTGAGCGGCTGGCGATGGTCGACGACGTGGTCGGCGCCGAAGCCCTTGACCCACTCGATCGTGGCTTCGCGCGAGGCCGTCGCGATGACCGTGAAGCCGGCGCGGCGCGCGAGCTGGATCGCGATCGAACCGACGCCGCCGGCGCCCGCGATGACGAGCAGCGTTTTGCCCTTGCCGCCGGTCTCGCTGTCGAACGGCATGCGCTCGAACAGCAGCTCCCACGCGGTGATCGCGGTCAGCGGCAACGCGGCGGCCTGCGCGGCATCGAGCGAGGCCGGCCTGCGGCCGACGATGCGCTCGTCGGCGAGCTGGAACTGCGCATTGCTGCCCGGACGCGTGATGTCGCCCGAGTAGTACACGGCATCACCGGCCTTGAAGCGCGTGACCTTGGCGCCGACCGCCTCGACCACGCCGGCGGCGTCGTAGCCGAGCACCTTGGGCTGGGTCTCGACCTGCGGCTTGGGCGAGCGCACCTTGGTGTCGACCGGATTGACCGAGATCGCCTCGACGCGCACGAGCAGGTCGTGGTCGCCGGGCACGGGCACGGGCAGGTCGACGTCGACGAGCGATTCGGGATCCTCGATCGGCAGGTAGCGGGTCAGGGCGATGGCTTTCATGGAGGTTCCTCTGGACAGATCGAAGGGCATGGGGCTCGTGGTGGCGCGGCACAAGTCGCGGCAGGCGTTCTTGCGTGCTCAGGCAGCCGGACACGCCACGTGTGGCACGACCGGACGACCGCGCGCGCTGCGGATCGCGAGCACCGCGACGCCGAGGCCGGCGAGCGTGACGATCGCCGCGACCCAACCGACGGAAGCGAGGCCTCCGCCGTGCACGATGACGACACCGCCGAGCCACGCGCCGAACGCGTTGCCGAGATTGAAGGCGCCGATGTTGAGGCTCGAGGCGAGCGTGCCGCCCGCGTCGCCGGCCTTCTGCAGCACCCACAACTGCATCGGCGAGACGGTCGCGAACGCGGCGACGCCGAGCATGCCGGTCGCGGCGATGATCGCGGGCGCCGACGTCATCGCGACGCCGAACACGGCCAGCACGACCGCGAGGGCCGCGAGCGTGACGAGAAGCGAAGTCGCGAGACGGCGGTCGGCGAGGCGTCCACCGAGCACGTTGCCGAGGATCATGCCGACGCCGAACACGAGCAGCACGGGCGACACCGACGCTTCGGACAGGCGCGTGACCTGCAGCAGGATCGGCTCGATGTAGGTGTACACGGTGAACACGCCGCCGAAGCCGAGCACGGTCATCGCGAGGCCGAGCAGCACCGGCGCCTTGGCGACCGCGGCAATCTCGGTCGCGATGCGCGGCGCCTCGCGCGGGCCGTCGTCGCGCGGCACCAGCGTGGCGATCACGCCGATCGCCACGACGCCGATCGCGGCCACCGCCCAGAACGTCGCGCGCCAGCCGAAATGCAGGCCGAGCCAGGCGCCGGCCGGCACGCCGAGCAGCGTGGCCACGGTCAGGCCCGTGAACATGATCGAGATCGCCGATGCCTTGCGGTCGGCCGCGACGAGACCCGTCGCGACGACCGCGCCGACGCCGAAGAACGTGCCGTGGGCGAGCGAAGTGACGACGCGCGCCGCCATCAGGGTCGCGTAGTCGGGCGCGAGCGCGCAGGCGAGGTTGCCGAGCGTGAACACGACCATGAGGCCGACCAGCACCGCCTTGCGCGGCAGTTTGCCGGTCGCGAGCGTGAGCAGCGGCGCGCCGACGAACACGCCGAGCGCGTAGCCCGAGATCAGCAGGCCGGCGGCGGCGACCGTGACGCCGAGGTCGTTCGCGACCTGGGTCAGCAGGCCCATGATCACGAACTCGGTCGTGCCGATGCCGAACGCGCCGGCGGTCAGGGCGTAGAGCGCGACGGGCAGGCGCGCGGACGAAGCGGGGGTAGCCATGGCGGATCCGGGGAAGAAGGCGAGGCGCGCAGGATCCTCCGGAGCGGGTTTTCGAGAAACGGTCTCAATGGCTAATCATATTCAACGTATGATTGAGAATCATGGACCGTCTCGCCGACCTCAGCCTGTTCCTGCGCGTGCTCGACCTCGGTTCGATCACGGCCGCGGCGCACAGCCTCGACCTCTCGGTCGCGGTCGCGAGCCAGCGCCTCAAACGCCTCGAGCGTGAACTCGGCGTGCGCCTGCTGCATCGGACCACGCGGCGCCTGCATGCGACGCCCGAGGGCGCGCGTCTCGCCGAGCAGGGGCGTGCGCTCGTCGAGGATCTCGAAGCGCTCGGCGCAGGACTGCGCGAGGCCGCGACCGATGTCGCGGGCACGCTGCGCGTGACGATGTCGGCGTCGTTCGGTCGCCAGTACGTGTCGCCGCTGCTGCCGGCTTTTCTTGCTCGGCATCCCAAACTGCGCCTCGGCGTGCACCTGAGCGACCAGGTCGTCGACCTCGTCAGCGAGGGCTTCGATCTCGCGATCCGCATCGGTGAACTCGAGGATTCACGCCTCGTCGCGCGGCGCATCGCACCGAACCGTCGCGTGCTGTGCGCCTCGCCGGCCTACCTCGCGCGACGCGGACGGCCGCGCGTGCCGACCGATCTCGCGGCGCACGAGGCCTTGCTGCTGTTCGGCAGCGCGGGCCGCCAGGATGTCTGGCGCCTCGGCGACGGTGCGGGCGGCGAGGTCACCGTGCGCGTGCGCGGCCGCTTCGAGAGCAACTTCGGCGAACTGCTGCGTGACGCCGCGCTCGCCGGCGAAGGTATCGCGATCCACTCGGTCTGGCACGTCGCCGAGGACATCCGCAGCGGCCGCCTCGAGGTCGTGCTGCCGGACCATCCGCTGGCGACGACCGCGATCAGCGCGGTCATGCCGCAGCGTCGCCTCGTGCCGCCGCGCGTGCGCGCGTTCGTCGACCACCTCGCCGCCCACTTCGGCGAATCGCCGCCGTGGGAGCGCGGGCTCTAGGCGGCTTCGTCGAACGCGAACGCGTCGAGGGCGAGCGAGCCGAGCTCGATCGAGTCGTGAAGCAGGCGCGCATGCGGCGCCTCGCCACCGGCACCGAGCGCAACGTACAGCGGCATGAGGTGTTCGGGGCTCGGATGGTTGCGCAAGGCCTGCGGCAGGTGCTGCCAGTCCAGCGCCCCGGCGACATCGCCCGCGAGCAGGCGCGTGCGCAGCGGATCGGTGAAGCCTGTCATCCAAGCCGCGGGCGTCACGCCCGAGCCACGCCAGTCGAGCTCGCGCAGGTTGTGCGAGAAGCCCCCCGAGCCGATCACCAGCACGCCCTCGTCGCGCAGCGGCGCGAGCGCGCGGCCGACGCGCCAGTGCCAAGCGGCGTCGCGGCGCGGATCGACCGACAGCGCGACCACCGGCACGTCGATACCCGGGTACATGCGGCGCAGCGGCACCCAGGCGCCGTGGTCGAGGCCGCGCGTGTCGTCGCGCGTGGCGGCGAACCCGGCCTGCTCGAGCAGCGCCTTCGCGCGCGTGGCGAGGCCTTCGTCGCCCGTGGCGCCGTACTGCAGCGCGTACAGCGGCGGCGGGAAGCCGCGGAAATCGTGGACGGTCGCGTGCCGGCCCGACGTCGAGGCGAGCATCGGGCCCGGCGCCTCGAAATGCGCCGAGGCGACGAGCACGGCGCGCGGACGTGGCAGGGCCGGACCGAGGCCGTCGAGGAATCGCCCGGCGGGCGAATCGTCGAGCGCGAGCATCGGCGAGCCGTGCGAGAGGAACAGGCTGGGCAGGCGGGGAGTGTCCACGAGGGCGATTCCTTGAAGCCGCGTGTGCGGCGCAACGACCCACACGATAGGGGCTTGCCGTCGAGGCATAGAGGCGCGGCTTCGCGACAATCTGTTGCCGTCCGCGGTGGGGTGCCGCACCCTCACCGGCCGTGCCCACCCACTGCACGAGCCCCTTGCTCGCGACGCGGCAGACTTCCTGTTCCGTTGCGACCTTGCTTATGCCGCTTCGCCATCGGCCGGGCGAGCGCCGTTCACGATGCACACGTTAAGATCGTGCTTGTCGTTCGTTAGGAATTCTGGGTTGCCGCTGCGCGACTTCTCCCGAAGTCCGTTCAGCGAAGCCAAAGCTTGATCCGATAAACTGCGCCGGTTCGACAGCGTTCAGGTAGTTCGTTGATACTTTGTTAAAATCCTGTTTGCACTGCACGGAAGCGGCGTAGAATTCCGCAAACGGGCCATCCGCGTCCTGCGTCGGGTTTCGGCGTGAGTGTCTGGATCAAAACCAAGAAATAGGAGACTGCAATGAAACACAAGGCTCTGAGTGTACTGATCGCCGCAGCCATGCTCGGCGGTGGTGCCTCGCTCGCGACCGCCCAGGACGGCAGCTGGTACATCGCTCCGCGCGTCGGCGCCGTCGTTCCCGACGACAACCGCGGCACGAAGGAATCGCTGTACACCGGCATCGGCATCGGCTGGTGGGTCACCCCGAACCTCGCGATCGATGCCGAGTACGGCATCAACAACGCGGACTTCAAGAACAGCTCGTTCCGTGCCGGCCACGAGTGGGAAAGCGTCAGCCTCGGCGTGACGGGTCGCTGGTTCTTTGGCGAGCAGGGCTCGTCGTGGCGTCCGTACGTCCTCGCGGGCGTCGGCGCGCTGCGCCACACGGCGTACCCCGAGTCGATCCAGAACAACGGCTGGGATCCGATGGCCACCGTCGGTGGCGGTATCCAGTACAACTTCTCGGACCGCGTCGCCCTGCGTGGTGAGCTCGCCGCTCGCTACGACAAGGACAACAACACGCTCCGTGGCCAGTTCGTCGGCGCGGAAGACCACAACCACTACGTCGACGGCATCGCGACGGTCGGCCTCGTGATCGGTTTCGGTGGCTCGACGCCGCCGCCGCCGCCGCCGGCTGTCGAGCCGCCGCCGCCGCCGCCGCCGCCGCCGCCGGCCGAAGAAGCCCCGGCCAACACGGACGTCGTCATCGACCTGCGTGGCGTGAACTTCAAGTTCGACCGTCCGAAGGCTGGCGAGAAGAACATCGATCCGGCCCTGCAGGAGCCGACGTCGGAGTCGATCGCGATCCTCGACCAGGCGGTGGACGTGCTGACGCGCAACCCGAGCGTCCGCGTGCAGCTCGACGGCCACACCGACTCCGTCGGCAGCGACGAGTACAACCAGAAGCTGTCGGAGCGTCGCGCGCAGATCGTGTACGACTACCTGACCTCGAAGGGTGTCAGCTCGAGCCAGATCGTCGGCGTCCGCGGCTTCGGCGAGAGCCAGCCGATCGACACGAACGACACCAAGGAAGGCCGTGCGCGCAACCGCCGCACCGAGCTTTCGGTCGGTGGCCAGTAAGGTCGCATCGCGTTACCCGTGACACGAAAAAGCCCGGCGCAAGCCGGGCTTTTTCTTTGGGCGATCGTTCGCCGTCGGTGCTTCCGCACGACGTCGCAGCGAACCGGCGCGTCGCTCGTGCGCCGCATCCTGAAGCCGGAATGCATGGACCGGCGCCGCCAGCCATGCCTGTCGCCCCGGCGCAGGCCGGGGCCCAGCGACTGCGCGGGTGGCGAGCGGCTTGTCCCGTCTACGGACGCCAACGCACGAACCACATCCCGGGTCTTGCTTTCACGCTCTGGCGTCGAAAGGCAATGGGCCCCGGCCTGCGCCGGGGCGACGGCGTTCCGGCTCGCGGACGCCATGGGTGTCGACGCCACTTCGCACGGCTCGACCGCCGCTGGCGATTCCGCCGTGTCCCCCGCTGCCGCGTGATCCATGGCAATCGTTTCGAGCGCGCGTTGGCAGCCCTCGGCGGAATCCGCTTCCGCGGGTTACGCCCTACCAAAGCGTCGACGCTGCACGCGTAGGGCGCGACCACCGCAGGTGATCCCGCCGTGCCCCGCGCTGCCGCGTCACTCATGGCGATCGTTTCGAGCGCGCGATGGCAGCGCCCTCGGCGGAATCCGCTTCGCGGGTTCCGCCCTACCAAAGCGTCGACGCTGCACGCGTAGGGCGGGACCACCGCAGGTGATCCCGCCGTGGGCCGCGACGAGGCTGCCCATGTCGATATCGTCGGAATGCGTACGACCGTTGCCCGTACGGACGGGAGCGCTTGCGTGGCTGCCGCGCGCCGATGACCGGCGCGTGGCGTGTCTCGACCGTGGAGCGGACCTCAGCGCGCGAGCGCGGGCGTCAGTTCGGGCGCGATCGTCTTGACGATGGCGTCGGCGACCTTGACCGAGCCGGCGACGAGGTTGCCGTTGTCGGGCAGGCCGTCACGGCCGGCGAAGTCGCAGAAGCGGCCACCGGCTTCGCGCACGAGCAGGCAGCCTGCGGCCATGTCCCAGGGCTTGAGGCCGATCTCGAAGTACCCGTCGTAGCGGCCGTTGGCGACGTAGGCCAGATCGAGCGCGGCCGAGCCCGAGCGGCGCAGGTCTTCGGCCTGCGCGAGCAGCGCGCGCGTCATGCCGAGCTGTGCGTCGAGGTGCGCGCGCTGGCGGTACGGGAAGCCCGTCGCAAGCAGGGCGCCGCCGAGGTCGGTGCGCGGACTGACGCGGATGCGGCGGTCGTTGAGGTAGGCGCCGTCGCCGCGGCTGGCCGTGAACAGTTCGTCGCGCAGCGGGTCGTAGACGACGCCGTGCATCGGCTCGCCGTCCTCGAGCAGCGCGATCGACACGCCGAAATGCGGGATGCCGCGCAGGTAGTTGTGGGTGCCGTCGAGCGGATCGATGACCCAGGTGTGCTTCGCGCGGCCGTGCTCGCCGCTTTCCTCCGCGAGGATCGCGTGGGCCGGGAACGAGCGGCGCAGCTCGCGTATGATCTCGGCCTCGGCGGCCCGATCCACTTCCGACGCGAAATCCATGCGCTGCTTCTCGACGATGGCGAGACTGTCCAGGCGGTTCATGTAGCGCAGAATGATCTGGCCTGCGGCGCGCGCAGCGCGCACCGCCACGTTGACGGCGGGTCTTGGCATCGTGTTTCCGGCGGAAGCGAATGAAAAAGAACGTGGGCCCGCGCAGGGCGCGGCGCGGAAGGGTAGCAAATCCGCGGCCCCTCTCCAAACGATCCGGCCGGCGGAACGCCGCATGAGCAGCCCCGACGACGTCGCCGCGACGGCCGCCGCACGCGTGCGTTTCGTGCTCGCCAACACCTCGCACCCGGGCAACATCGGCAGCGCCGCGCGCGCGATCCGCACGATGGGATTCCGGCGCCTGTCGCTGGTCGCGCCGCATTCCTTCCCGCATGCGGACGCCTACGCGTTGGCCGCAGGGGCGCTCGACGTGCTAGACGAGGCACCGCGCACCGCGACGCTCGGCGAGGCGATCGCCGACTGCAGTCTTGTTCTCGGCGCGACCGCGCGCCCGCGCGGCGTCGCGCTCGAGGAGATCCCGCCGCGCGAGGCTGCCGCGCGCATGCTCGCCGCGGCGCTCGAGGGTCGCGAGGTGGCGTTCGTGTTCGGCAACGAACGCACCGGCCTCAGCAACGACGAGATCATGCTGTGCCACGCCGCCGTGCACATCCCGAGCGATCCGGACTTCTCGTCGCTGAACCTGTCGCAGGCCGTGCAGGTGCTGGCCTACGAGCTGCGCATGGCGGTGCTCGCGGGTGCGACGGCGGCCCCCGCCGAGGCCCACGTGCCGGCGACCGCCGACGAGCTCGAGGGCTTCTTCGACCATCTCGCCGGTACGCTCGACGCGATCGACTTCCACAAGGGCCGCTCGCCGCGGACGATCATGCGCCGCCTGCGCCGCCTGTTCCTCCGCGCCTCGCCGGACGCACGCGAGGTGCGCGTGCTGCGTGGCATCCTCGCCGACGTCGACCGTACCGCGCGGATCGCGCGCGGGGACTGATACCGCGCCGCAGGCGGGACGGCTGTCATGTTGCTGTAACATACGCGCCGCCCGCCGGCGCCCGGCGCCACGGGCCTCCCGTCCACGAGCCCCGGCGCGCCCATGTTCTCGCTGCAAACGATCTTCGGCAAAGGTGACAAGTTCTACGGTCTGCTCGAGGCAAGCGCGGACGCCGCGCGGCAGAGCGCGACGGCGCTCAGCGCGATGCTCGCCGAACGCTCGCCGACGCCGGCACTGGACGAGTTTCGCATCGCGCGCAAGCGCGAGAAGGACCTGTTCGCGCAGATCAACCTCGAGCTCGTCAACACGTTCGTGACCGCGCTCGAGCGCGAGGACATCGAGGCGCTGGCCGGCGCGCTGTACAAGATCCCGAAGACGGTCGAGAAATTCGCCGAGCGCTACGCGATGTTCGCCGAGCGCCTGCTCGAGATCGACTACAGCTCGCGCGCGCAGATGCTCGAGCGCGCCTGCGAGGTCATCGTGCAGATGGTCGGCGAGCTGCGCCGCGGCTTCAAGCTCGACGTCATGCACGACCTCAACGAGCGCATGCAGTCCATCGAGGGCGAGGCCGATCGCCTGCTGCTGGAGCTGTACCGCGAGCTCTTCACGAACGAGAAGGACGCCGCGCGCCTGCTGATGCGCAAGGACCTGTTCGAGCTGCTCGAGAAGGCCATCGACCGCTGCCGCGACGCCGGCAACGTGGTGTACCAGATCGCGCTCAAGAACTCCTGACGGCAGGCGAGGAACACCCCGGTGACCGTTGCCCTGACCCTCGTGCTGCTGGTCGTCCTCGTCGCGCTGATCTTCGAGTACATCAACGGCTTCCACGACACCGCCAACTCGATCGCGACCGTCGTCGCGACCAAGGTGCTCAGTCCCGGCCAGGCCGTGCTGCTCGCGGCCTCGACGAACCTCGTCGGTGCGTTGTGGGGCACCGCGGTCGCGAAGACGATCGCCTCGGGCCTCGTCGACACCGGCGTCGTCGCGGTCACGCCACAGGTGCTCATCTGCGCGCTGCTCGGCGCGATCCTGTGGGACCTCATCACGTGGTGGTGGGGCCTGCCGTCGAGCTCGTCGCACGCGCTCGTGGGCGGCCTCATCGGTGCGGCGCTGGCCGCGGCGCACAACGACTGGGCCTCGATCATCTGGTGGGAAGGCGGCGAGCACTGGTGGGAGGGCAAAGGCCTGTTGCCCAAGGTGGTCCTGCCGATGTTCAGTTCACCGCTAGGCGGCTTCGTGCTCGGCTTCCTCGTCATGGGCTTCATCTTCGCGTTCGTGAGTTTCCTGGCCTCGCGCACGGGTGTGCTTCAGAGGCTCGGCCGGCCACGCTTCCTCAACGGTTTCTTCGGCAAGGCGCAGATCCTGTCGGCCAGTGCGATGGGCTTCTCGCACGGCATGAACGATGCGCAGAAGACCATGGGCATCATCGCGCTCGCGCTGGCCGGCGCCACCGCCGCGGGCACGCTCGACGATTTGCCGTCGTGGATGCACTTCCTGCGCGTCGAGGAAGACGCCCAGACGGGTTTCGAGATCGCCGTGTGGATCAAGATCGTCTGCGCGCTGACGATGGCCGCGGGTACCGCCGCGGGCGGCTGGCGCATCATCAAGACGCTCGGCCACAAGCTCGTGAAGCTGCATCCGGTCAACGGTTTCGCCGCCGAGACCGCGTCGGCCAGCGTCATCATCGCGGCCTCGCATTTCGGCATCCCGGTCTCGACGACGCACAACATCTCGTCGGCGATCATGGGCGTCGGCGCGGCCAAGCGCTTCTCGGCGATCCGCTGGACCGTCGTCGAACGCATGGTATGGGCGTGGATGCTGACGATCCCGGTCACCGCGGTAATCGCGTGGGGCCTCGTGCGCCTCGTGCAGACGCTCGGCCTCGACTGATCGTCAACCTTCGCGTGCGGCGCGCTTGAGCCGCAGTGCAGGCTGCTCGACGAGGCGCCACGAGGCCGTTGCGAGCAGCAGCGTCGGTGCCAGCGCCGCCACGAACAGCGAGAGCGGCGAGGCGATCGCGAACATCGCGACGAGCAGTTGCTGGACCGGGAAGCCCCACAGGTAGGTGCCGTAGGACAGATCGCCGAGGCGCGGCTGCGGCAGCTTGGGCACGTAGGCGAACCACAGCGTCGCGTAGCCGATGCAGGCGCCGAGCAGCGGCGGATGCAGGTCGGTCGCGCGGGCGAGCCACGCGAAAAGGGCCAGTGCCAGCAGGATGCCGGTCGATATCCGTACCGTCCTGCGGTGCAGCGCGCACAGCGCTCCGAACACGAACAGCGTCACGAGGATCGCCGAGGTCGCGAACGGTCGCGGCGCGGACAACGGCGCGTGCAGCCAGGCGACCGCGATCGCGAGGATCGCGAGCGTGCCGAACAGGCGCCGCGCGAGCAGTCCGCACACGCCGAGCGCGGCGACGACGAGGTACAGCACGGCCTCGATCGGCAGCGTCCACAGCGAGCCGTTGACCACGTCGCTCGCCGCGTTGTGCACGAACACGCCGGGCAGCTGCCACTGCAGCGCGACCAGCGACAGGTTGCCGCCGAGGTAGGCCCAGGTCTCGCGCGCGGCGAAGTACTCGACGACGGGGAGCGTGGTCGCGAGCGGCCCGAGCACGCCGACCGTCAGCAGCAGGCACACCGCGAGTGCGGGCAGGATGCGCAGCGCGCGCGCGCGCAGGAAATCCGCGAGTGACGGACGCCGCTGCCAAGCCATCGTGATGAGCAGGCCGCTCACGGCGAAGAACGCCATGACGCCGACGAAGTGGCTGTAGGTGTTGCCGAGCAGGCGATGCAGCGGATCGTCGTCGGCGAGGCCGGGGCCTGCGAGTACGTAGCTGTGCCCCAACAGCACGAGCAGCGCCGCGAGGAGGCGAAGCATCGTCATGTTGTCGCGGCCGTCGGCTATGCAGGCCTCGAGCGTGCGGCCGACGACGAACCGGCGCAGCGTCGCGCGCGTCAGCATGCGGCGACGGCGCGCACCGCGACGGCCGGCGCCGGGCGGTGCCGGCGCGGGTGAGCCTCGCGGGGATGCGGCACGGAGCTTAGAGCGCGTCGCCGCCGGCCGAGAGCGACAGCTCGAGGCGGTCGCCGAGCTGGCCGAGTTCGAGGATCACGCGATCGAGCTCCTCGCCACGCAGCATGCCGTAGGGGCGGTTCTCGCACAGGTGCAGGTAGGGCGAACCGTCGAGGTCGCTGATCGCGAGGTAGCCGGTGCGCTGCTCCCAGTTGAAGCGCAGGCAGCGGGCCGGGTCGATCCCGGTCGCGGGACCGATCGGTGTCGAGATGCGCAACACCTTGTGGCCTTCCTCGTCCTCGAGCTCGGTCAGGTAGATGCCCTGATGGCGGCCGTGCGCGAGCTCCAGATCGAAGCTGATCAGGTAGGGATCGTTCGTGCGCAGCGTGTGCGAGCTGCTCGCGTGCGACCGGATCTGTTCGAAGCTCTGCACGGGACGGGTTCTCCGCGTAAACCGGGCGGCTATGCTAGCGTGCGTCGCCGATGATGTCAGTCGACGACGACGCCCCCGATGCGCAATCCGTGATCGCCGACGTGATTCGTGCGATCCCGCGAGGCTGCGTCGCGAGCTACGGCGAGATCGCCGCGCGCGCCGGGCTGCCGGGCCGGGCCCGCTTGGTCGGCAAGGTCCTGCGCGACGCGCGTGCCGGGGCGCGACTGCCCTGGCACCGCGTGCTGCGTGCGGACGGGCGCATCGCATTCGAACCGCGTACCGCGCCGTTCCGCGAGCAGCAGCGCCGTCTCGCCGCCGAGGGTGTAGTCGTGGTGAAGGGCCGTGTCGATCTCGCCCGGCACGGCTGGCAACGCGATCTCGATGCCGAGCTGTGGGCCCCGCCGCCCTTTTGAATGCGTGTCGCGGCGCTACACTTCCGGTCTTGCGCCACCGTCCCGAGGAGCCTGCATGCCGACCAACCTGCCACCGGTGACGCTCGCGTTGCTGCTGTCCAACGTGGGCATCTACCTGCTGCAGATGGCCGGGGGCGACGTGTTCGGTGACGAGCTCGTGCGGCTGTTCGCGCTGTGGCCGCTCGGTCATGCGATGACGAACCAGGGGCCTGTAGGCTTCGAGCTCTGGCAACTCGTCAGCTACGGCTTCCTGCACGGCAGCCCGAGCCACCTGCTGTTCAACATGCTCGCGCTGTGGATGTTCGGCGGCGCGATCGAACGCCTGTTCGGCTCGCGTCCGTTCGCGACGTATTACCTCGTCTGCGTGATCGGCGCGGCGGTCGCGCAGCTCGCCGTCATCGCGTGGTTCACGGGCGGTTTCTACCCGACCGTCGGTGCCTCCGGCGGCGTGTTCGGCCTGCTGCTCGCGTTCGGCATGATGTATCCGCACGAGCGCATCATGCTGATCTTCCCGCCGATCCCGATGCCGGCCTGGGTGTTCGTGACCGGCTACGGCGTGATCGAGCTCGTCCTCGGCGTCACCGGCACGCAGGCCGGCGTCGCGCATTTCGCCCACCTCGGCGGCATGGCGGCGGGCTTCGTCATGATCCAGTACTGGCGTGGCCGGCTGCCGATCAAGCCGCGTCGCATCCTGACGCGCTGAGGCCATCATGGACGCTCCGCTGGCCGACTGGCTGGAGTATCAGCAGCGCGTGCACGTGCGCGGCATCGACATGGGGCTCGCGCGCGTCGGCGAGGTCTGGCGCCGCCTCGGCGCACCGGCGCCCGCGCCACGCGTCGTCACGGTCGGCGGCACCAACGGCAAGGGTTCGACGATCGCGTTCCTCGAGGCGATGCTCACCGCGAGCGGCCTGCGCGTCGGCGCCTACACCTCGCCGCACCTGCTGCAGTACAACGAGCGCGTGCGCGTCGAGGGGCGCGATGCGTCCGACGTGGAACTCGTCGAGGCTTTCGAGCGCATCGAGGCCGCGCGTGGCGAGATTCCGCTGACCTATTTCGAGTTCGGCACGCTCGCGGCGTTCCTCGTATTCGCGCGGCGAGGCGTCGAGGTCGCGCTGCTCGAAGTCGGCCTCGGCGGCCGTCTCGACGCGGTCAACCTCGTCGATGCCGACGTCGCGGTGATCACGACGATCGACCTCGACCACCAGGACTGGCTCGGCGACGATCGCGACGCGATCGGCCGGGAGAAGGCCGGCATCCTGCGTGAGGGGCGGCCGGCGATCCTCGGCGAGACGTCGCCGCCGAAGGGCCTTCTCGATGCGGCGGCGACGATCGGTGCGCGGGTCCTGCGTGCCGGCGTCGATTTCACCGTCGAGGACGTCGGGCAGGGCGGTGCGGCATGGCGCCGGGGCGATACGCGTCTCGACATGCCGCCGTTGCCGCTCGCGGCACCGTGCCAACTCGCCAATGCGGCCGCTGCGGTGGCCGCCGTCGTGGCCTTGCTCGGCGAGCCCGATGCCGAGGCGGCGCGCGCGATCACGCGGGGTCTCGCGTCGGCGCGCATCGCCGCGCGCCTGCAGCGCGTGCCGGGACCGCCCGAACTCGTCATCGACGTCGCCCACAACCCGCAGGCGGCGCGCACGCTGGCCGCGTGGCTCGCGGCGAATCCGCCGCGCGGGCGCAATATCGCGGTGTTCGGCGTGCTCGCCGACAAGGACATCGACGGCATCCTCGCCCCGCTGCTCGGCTGCATCGACCGTTGGCATCTCGGCGGCCTCGACGCGCACAGTCCACGCGGCACGAATGCGGTGGCGCTCGCCGCGCATGCCGGCCTCGAAGGCGCCGTGCGCCACGCGTCGATCGAGGCGGCCTTGCACGGTGCGTTCGCCGATGCCGCGCCGGACGACCGCGTGCTCGCGTTCGGCTCGTTCTTCGTCGCCGCGGCCGCGCTCGCGCACGTCGATCGCGATGCGCGATGAAATCTGAACCTGAGCGCGAAGCAGGGTGCGTATAATCGCGCCGACTCGTCAGCTGGGCGCTCCATGGAACCCGCACTGAAACAACGCCTGCTCGGCGCCGTGGTGCTCATCGCGCTCGCGGTGATCTTCGTGCCGATGCTGCTCAGCGGCCCTGGCCCGAAACAGGTGTCTGAAACCGTCGACCTCGAGATCCCGCCCGCGCCGGACCGCGAGTTCGAGACACGCGTGCTGCCTGTGCAGCCGACGCCGAATCCCGCCGCGACGCCGGCGCCTGCCGAGATCGCACCTGCCGACAGCTCGATCCCCGCATCCGACAGGGTCGCGACGGTCGACCTGCCGTCGCGTCGTCCGCCCGAGTCGGCCCAGCATGCGCCGTCCACCACGCCGACGCCGGCACCTGCAGTGGCGCCGCCCGTCGCTGTGACGGCGCCGCCGGCGACCGCGACACCGCCTGCCGCCGCGGCGGTTGCACCGCCCGCCGCTGCAGCTCCGGTGGCGGGCGTCGCCGCGAGCGGACAGTTCCTCGTCCACATGGGCGTGTACACGTCGACGAAGAATGTCGACGAGCTCGTCGCGGCGCTCAAGCGGGGCGGCTTCCCGGCGTTCTCCGAGACGACCGAGTACCAGGGCAAGAGCGCGCAGCGCGTGCGCGTCGGTCCGTTCACCGATCGGGCTTCGGCCGAGGCCGCGCGCGTGCGCATGAAGCAGGTGCGCGCCGACGTGCCGTCGAGCATCGTCACGCTCGCGTCCGATGCCAAGGCTGACGCGCCCGCGACCGCGGTCGCGGCGAACCGTCCCGGAGGCTGGGCCGTGCAGCTCGGTGCGTTCAAGACCGAGGCCGACGCGAACCTGCTGCGCGGGCGACTGCAGGCTGCGGGCATCGCCGGTTACGTCGATCGCCTCGCCGCCGACGGCCAGACGCTGTGGCGCGTGCGCGCAGGCCCCGAGGTCAACCGCGCCAACGCGGACAAGTTGCGTGAACGCATCAAGGCGCAGCTCAAGATCGACGGCATGATCGTCACCCAGCAGTGATCGCGCGCCTCGCGGCGGACGGCGGAAACCGAAAACGATGAACTGGGCGGATTACGCGATCATCGGCATCCTCGCGCTGTCGATCCTCGTCGGCGTGTGGCGCGGCTTCATCGGCGAGGTGCTCGCACTGGCCGTGTGGGTGCTCGCGTTCTGGGTCGCCTGGATGTTCGGCCCGCCTCTTGCAGAGGAATTTTCCGCCAGCATATCGGTGCCCTCCGCACGCGTGATCCTCGCGTACGCGCTGTGCTTCGTCGCGGTGCTGATCGCCGGCGCGATCGTCGGGTTCCTGATGCGCAAGCTGGTGAGCGGCAGTGGCCT
Source organism: Lysobacteraceae bacterium PS02065 (assembly GCA_029959555.1). Classification (GTDB taxonomy): domain Bacteria; phylum Pseudomonadota; class Gammaproteobacteria; order Xanthomonadales; family Rhodanobacteraceae; genus Dokdonella. The sequence continues at coordinate 36,743 of JASCPI010000012.1, forward strand.
GTCGGGCACCGACCGCCTGCTCGGCATGGTGTTCGGCCTCGTGCGCGGCGGCGCGCTCGTGGTGCTGCTGGTGTTGCTGCTCGGTTTCACGCCGTTCACGCGGGACGCGTGGTGGCAGGAGTCGACGTTGTTGCCGACGTTCCGCGAAGGTGCCGCGTGGGTGACCGCGCGATTGCCCGAGAGCGTCACGAAATACCTGGACCAGGCGGAACTGCCTGCGGCGATGGATCGCCTGCCAGGGGATGCCGCGCCTGTTCCGGCGCCGTCCCCGAACCCTCCTTCATCTTCTTCGCGGTGACACAACCATGTGCGGAATCATCGGCATCGTCGGCAAGTCGGAAGTCGCGTCGGCGCTCTACGACGGGCTCACCGTGTTGCAGCACCGTGGCCAGGACGCGGCCGGAATCGCCACGATCGACGGTTCGCGCCTGCGCCTGCACAAGGGCAATGGCCTCGTCCAGGACGTCTTCCAGCGCGACGACATGCTCGGCCTGCGCGGCCACGTCGGCATCGGCCACTGCCGTTACCCGACGGCCGGCTCGGACGGCTCGGCCGAGGCCCAGCCGCTCTACGTGAACTCGCCGTACGGCATCGCGCTCGCGCACAACGGCAACCTCGTCAACACCGAGACGCTGCGCCGCGAGATGTACCAGGACGACCGTCGCCACATCAACACGGATTCGGACTCCGAGATCCTGCTCAACGTGCTCGCGCACGAACTGCAGATCCAGGACCGCATGTCGCTGGTGCCGGACAACATCTTCAAGGCGATCGCCGGCGTGCACCGACGCTGCGTCGGCGGCTACGCCGTGGCGACGCTGCTGCTCGGCTACGGCATCGTCGCGTTCCGTGACCGCCACGGCATCCGCCCGCTCGTGCTCGGCGAGCGCGACACGGCCGAGGGCAAGGAGTACGCGGTCGCGTCCGAATCGGTCGCGTTCGACATCCTCGGCTTCCGCCTCGTGCGCGACATCGAGCCCGGCGAAGCCGTGCTCATCACGCTCGACGGTGAACTGCACTCGCGCCAGTGCGGCGAGCCGGCCGTGCACGCGCCGTGCATCTTCGAGTACGTCTACCTCGCGCGTCCCGATTCGATGATGGAGGACGTCTCGGTCTACAAGGCGCGCCTGCGCATGGGTGAGCGCCTCGCCGCGAAGATCCAGCGCCTCAAGCCGGGGCACGGGATCGATGCGGTGATCCCGATCCCGGACACCTCGCGCACCGCGGCGTCGTCGCTCGCTCAGGCGCTCGGCGTGCCGATGCGCGAAGGCTTCGTGAAGAACCGCTACATCGGCCGCACGTTCATCATGCCGGGCCAGAGCGAGCGCGTGAAATCGGTGCGCCGCAAGCTCAACCCGCTGCCGCTCGAATTCCGCAAGAAGAACGTGCTGCTCGTCGACGACTCGATCGTGCGCGGCACCACGTCCAAGCAGATCATCCAGATGGCCCGCGACGCGGGGGCGCGCAAGGTGTTCTTCGCCTCGGCGGCGCCGCCCGTGCGCTATCCGAACATCTACGGCATCGACATGCCGAAAGCCGCCGAGCTCGTCGCGCACGGCCGTACCGAGGAGGAGGTCGAGCAGCTGCTCGGCGCGGACTGGCTCGTCTACCTGGATCTCGACGATCTGGTCGCGGCAGTGTCCGAGGGCAACGACGACCTTCACGACTTCGACACGTCCTGCTTCTCGGGCGAGTACGTGACCGGCGTCGAGCCGACCTACCTCGACCAGCTCGAGTTCTCGCGTTCCGACGAGGCCAAGGACAAGCGTCGCCAGGTGGGCTGACCCGCGGGTTCGCCGCGGGTTCCGTATCCGCGGTGAAACCGGCAGAATCGGCCGGTTCCCCCGACCGGCTGGCGTGATGACCAGGATCGAACGCAGCGCATGACGGCCTTCGACCGCTCCGTCGCTGCCCGCGCATGCCTCGACGCGGCCGACCCCGCGACCAAGTGCGCGCTGACGCGGCATTACGCGGAACTCGCCGCGCAGGGTGCGCGGGTCGACCTCGGTGCCGGTGCGCCGGATCCGATCGGCGAACCCGGCCGACCCGAGCGTCCGCACCTCGTCGAGCCGCGTGCGCTGCCGCAGCGACCGTTGTCGACGCCGGCCGGCCGCGCGGCGCTCGTGCACGCGGTCGCGCACATCGAATTCAATGCGATCAACCTCGCCTGGGACGCGGTGTACCGCTTCCGCGGCATGCCGGATGCCTTCTACGCCGACTGGATCGGCGTCGCCGCCGACGAGGCGCGTCACTTCACGATGCTGCAGGCACGCCTCGCCGACATGGGGCATGCCTACGGCGATTTCGATGCACACAACGGCTTGTGGGACATGGCCGTGCGCACGGCCGGATCCTGCCTCGAACGCATGGCGCTGGTGCCGCGCGTGCTCGAGGCACGCGGTCTCGACGTGACGCCGCCGATGATCGCCAAGTTGCGCGCCGCCGGCGACCACGACACGGTCGCCGTGCTCGAGGTGATCCTGCGCGAGGAGGTCGCGCACGTCGCGGCGGGTTCGCGCTGGTTCGCATGGTGCTGCGCGCGCGAGGGCGTCGAGACCTTGCCGACCTTCGAGGCCTTGCTCGCGCGGCATCTTCCCGCGGGGTTGCGCGGTCCCTTCAATCTCGAAGCGCGACTGCTCGCCGGTTTCACGGCCGAGGAAATGCAGCGTCTCGGCGGAGTCGCGGCATGAGGCGCGTGCTGTTCGGCGTGATCGTGCTGGTCGGCACGCTCGTGCTGCTCGCCTGGGCCGCCGGGCTGCAGCCCTCTTCGCCGTTCTCGCCCGAGCAGCGGCTGTCCTTGCCCGGATCCGGTTTCCGTGTGGTGATGGGGGCGGGCGCCGAGGACGACGACCGCCTGCGCATCGGCGCCGTCGGCGAGGATCGCACGGCGTTGCAGTCGGTCGTGCTCAACGGCATCGACGCCGACGAGTACCGCCTGCTGCGCTACCGTTTCGAGCAGTTCCCGCACACGCTCGAACTGTCCGTCGTGTTCCGACGCGCCGACGCGCTCGACGACGTCCACGTCGTGTCGCTGCCGTGGCCGGGGGATGGCGAAGCCGCATTCGACCTGGGCAACGTGCCCGAATGGCAGGGGCGCATCGTCGAGCTCGGTTTCGCCGAGTACCCGACGCCGCAGGTCGTGCCGCCGCTGCAGGGCTTCAAGCCGTTCACGCTGGTCGAAGCCGCACTGCTGTCGCGTTCGTGGACGGGATCGTTCGCCGCGTTGCGGACCGACTGGCTCGGCAACTGGCCGTGGAGCCAGCGTTCCGTGCACGCGCTCGGGCGCGACACCGACACGCCGCGCGCGCAGTCGCTCGTACTGTGCCTGGTGCTCTGGATCGCGCTGCTCGTCGGTGCGGCCGCACTCGTCCTGCGGCTGCGCGGGCGTCGCCTCGTCGGTGCCGCGGTGGTCGCCATCGTCGCCGGCTGGCTCGTCCTCGATCTGCAGTGGCATGCCGGCTTGCGCTGGCGCCACGAAGCGACGCGCACGCTGTTCGCGGATTACGCCTGGCCCGAGCGCGAGAAGCATGCGGCCGATACCGAGATCCTCGAGGCCGCAGGGACGCTTCGCGCGGCCCTTCGCAACGAGCCGGCGTCGACCCACGTGATCGTGCATTCGTCGTCGTCGTTCGCGTTGCTGCGCATGATCTACCACGTCCTGCCGATGAACGTGGCCGTGCTCGCGCAGGCGATGCAGGCCGGCGTGGCATGGCCTGCGGGTACGATCATCGTCGTCTACGACGACGACACATGGCGTTACGACGCCACGACGCGCATGCTCGAGGGAGGGGGTTCGGTGTTTCCGGGCGATCTCGTGCTCCAGCGCGGTGCGTTGCTCGTCGTGCGCTACAAGGGGGCGCCGCCATGAGCCTGTCGTACGTCCTCGCCTGGCTTCTGCCGTGGTTGACCGGCACCGGCATCTGCCTCGCCGCGACGCGTGGCGCCCGCACGTGGGCCGACGTCGCGGCCGCGGCCGGAACGGGCTTCATCATCGGGCTGGTCCTCGTATCGCTGCTCGGATCCTGGTTCGCGGCCGACGATGTCACCGCCACCTTCTCGCGCGTCGCGCCGTGGCTGACCGGCACCGGCGTGCTCGCGTGGTCCGCGGCGATCGCGCTGCGCCGCCGCCGCATCCTGCCGCTCGCGCCCGCGATGCCGACGATGTGGCGTGCCCTGTGGTGGCTGGCCGTCGTCGTGATCGTGGCGAGGCTCGGCGTGCTCGCGAGCGAGGCCTGGTTGCGGCCCACGTTTCCCTGGGACGCGTGGTCGGCCTGGGCGGTCAAGCCGAAGACATGGTTCCTGCTCGGTCATCAGGCGCCCTTCGTTCCGGTGGGCGGGTGGCTCGCCGACGGCACCGGCGGGAGCAGGACCGCGGCGATCTGGGACTATCCCGAGCTGCTCGCGTGGATCCAGGTCTGGTTCGCGAGCGCGGCGGGCGGATGGAACGAACCCCTCGTCAACCTCGCGTGGACCGGTGCACTCGCGGCGCTGGCGCTGGCGTCCTACGGATACTGGTCGGCGTTCGGCCTGCGGCCGCTGCCGGCGATCGGACTGACCTACGCGCTGGTTTCGCTGCCGCTGCTCGGTGCGCACGCCGCGCTCGCGGGTTATGCGGACCTCTGGCTCGCGGTCGTGTTCGGACTCGCGACCCTTTCGTGGGTGCGCTGGCTGCGCTCCGGGGAACGTGCGCACCTCGTGCTCGCGGCCGGCCTCGCCTTGTGCATGCCGTTCGTCAAGCTCGAAGGCGCGGTGTGGCTGCTGTTGTCGTCGGTCGTCGCCGCCCTCGCGCTGCTGCCGCGACGCTGGCGATGGGGTGTCGTCGCCGCCCTGGGCGTGCTGGGCGTGACCGGCATCGTGCTCGGCGGTTTCGTCTTCCCGATGCTCGGCCTCGGTTGGGTCAGCGTGAGCTGGGGGCAGGTCGGCATTCCTGCGCTCGGCGAACTCGACCTGCGCTGGCGGCCGGTCGGCACGCAGATGCTCGCCGGCCTGCTCACGCTGCCGAACTGGCACCTTCTCTGGTACGTCGTGCCGCTCGTGCTCGCGTGGCGCTGGCGCGTCGTCGTGGCCGCGCGTGATGCACGTGCGCTGGCTGCGCTCGTCGGCTCGTGCGCGGTGTTCCTCTTCGTGCTGTTCTTCTTCACCGATGCTTCGGCTTGGGCCGAGAACTACACCAGTGCGAATCGCCTGGTGCTGCACCTCGTCGGTCCCGTGTTCACGCTGATCGCGGTGCTTCTGGTCGATGCGTTCCCAGCTGTTCCCGGTACAGCGCCAGCACCTGAAGGGCCGACTGCTCCAGCGTGAAGCGGGTCCGCCATCGGTCTCTGCCCCCGGCGCCCAGCGAGGCGCGGCGTTGCGGGTCGGTCGCGAGTGTCCGCAGCGCCCCGGCGAGTGCGACGGCGTCGCCGCGCGGGACGCGTACGCCGCTCACGCCGTCGGCGACGACGTGACGGACGCCCGAGCCGGGAATGTCGCTCGCGACGACGGCAACGCCGGCGCGCATCGCCTCGAGCAGCACGATGCCGAAGGCTTCGCTGCGATCGAGTGAAGGCAGGACGAAAACATCGGCGGTGCGGTAGAGCGCGCGCAAGGTGTCGTCGTCGACATCGCCGCGGAACGCCACGCGATCCGCGAGTCCGAGTGCGCGGGCCCGCTCCCTCAGCCTCTCGTCCTCTTCGCCCGTGCCGACGAGGACGAGCCGCGCGTCCGGCACATGGGCGAGGGCGTCGAGCAGGATGTCGAAACCCTTGTAGTGGCTCAGGCGGCCGACCGCGAGCAGGTGCAGCCCTGCCGGAAGCGCGGGCGTGTCCCGGCGTTCGTCGGCGGGTTCGCCATCGATGCCGAGCGGGATGACGCGCGCCTTGGAATGCCAGCGGGACAGTGCGTCGCTGGCGTCGAGATAGGGCTGCGAGGTCGCGATGATCGCGGATGCCCGCGCCAGCACGGCCTGTTCGAACGGACGATACGCACGATACGCCAGCCGAACGCGCCAGTCGGGCATGTCGGGGCTGACGTCGGCGTGCCAGTGCACGATCCACGGCAGCGCACGCGCGGCGGGATCGACGAGTGCCCAGAATGCGGAAGGGTTCGGCAGGTGCAGATGCAGGAGATCGGGGCGGCGTTCGCGCATCAGGCGCGACATCTGCCATGCGTAGGCGGGGCTGATCGGCGCGTAGAGTGCGGTGCCGAGCGATCCGGCGCGCACGACGTGCACGCCGTCACGTCGCTCGGCACGGCTGCGCAGGATGCGCCCGGGCTGGTGCACGAGCGCGTCGACCTCGACGCCGTGCGCGACCAGCCAGCGTGCGAGATCTTCGAGATGGCGTTCGATGCCGCCACGTTGTGGCGCGTAATACTTGCCGAGGTGGAGGACGCGCACCGGTCAGCAGCCTCGCGCCGCGTGGGCCGCGCCGCGCTGCCTGGCGTCGCTCACGGCGCGGGCGGCGGGGTGGTCTTCGTTTCGATCGCCGTGGTTCCGCGCGCGCGCAGTTCGGCGAGTTCGTGCTCGAGGATCGCGAGCTTCTGGGTCAGCCGGCGCATCTGCCGCTCCTGGCGCGAGCGGTCGATGTCGAGCTTGAGCAGGCGCAGCAGCACGAGCGAGAGACCGATGATGATCGGCAGCACCGGGGCGTAGCTGATGCCCGTGACGCGACCGAGCCAGAGCACGAGGGAAGGGAACACGCCGAGTGCCAGCGTCGCCGTCGCGACGAGCAGCCACCATGCCGCGAAGGGACCGTGCAGGTGGTCGCGGCGCACGAGGTAGAGGATCGTCCCGGCCAGTGCGACGCCGAGGATCGCGGCGGTGATCTGGCCCGTCATGCTTCCGCCCCGCGTCCGTTGCGTCGTTGCTCGAGATCGAAGCGCGACAGGCACAGGATCGTCGTGTTGAACATGTAGCGTGCGACGACCGCCCACGACGCGAACACTCGGGAATGCCCCGTTTCGCGTGGCCGCATCGGTGTGGGGGTCTCCACGATGCGCAGGCCCTTCTTCGCGAGCAGCATGAGCACGCCGACATCCTGGTAGTCGAGGAGGCTGGCGCCGGGGGCGGCGAGCTCGCGTATCGCCGCGGCGTCGTAGAGGCGCAGTCCGGAAGTGAAGTCGCGCAGCCCGAGGCCGGTGAGGGCGCGCAGGTATCGCCAGGCGATGCGCTTGGCCGCGCTGAGTCTTTCGACGCACGTGCCGATCACCACACCTGCGTCGGTCCGCGCGTGGGCGTCGAACAACGCCACCAGCGAGGACGGAAGGTGCTGGCCGTCCGCGTCGAGCGTGACCACGGCCGGGAATCCGTGGCGCTCGGCGTAGCGGATGCCCGCCTGGCTCGCTCCCCACGCGCCGAGCCCGAGGGGCAGTGTCAGCACCTCGGCTCCCGCCTCCCGCGCAGCCGCAGGAGTGCCGTCGGTACTGGCATCGTCGACGACGAGCACGCGGCATCCGATCGCGGCGCGCACACCGGCCACCACGGCGCCGACGGTCGTCACCTCGTCACGTGCGGGGATCACCGCCAGGCTGTCGGCGGGGTCGAGGGCGGGCATGGGGCGTGGCGCATCCGGGGCGCGGGGGGACGGCGATTCTGGATATCGCGCGGCGATGCTGTCAATCGCCGACCGACGGCCGGGTGGCCGGGGACCCGGTTTCGTGCCGCACGTCGACCCTCCACGCCGTGCTGCTTGCCGGTCTCGTCCGACACCGTATATATATCCGGCTCCACACGACCGGGGAGGTCTGCGTCAGGGGACGGCAGGCGAGACCGCGGCACGAATGTCGAGTTCCGCGTGTCCGGTTCCGGATTCATGCTGCGTCTAATGGGAGTGTGGACGTGGTCGGCCCGAGAGGTTCGTCCCTCGTGGCCGGAAGGCCAGGCACCAGCCGCCGCCACGGTGCTGTCAGATCGGTCAAGTTTGTGTCTGGAAGTGGTTGACGGGCAAAAGGGAATGTCCTTATGCTCCGCGCGTTCCAGATTCAGGCGAGGCCATTTTCGCCAACAAGTGAAGGGGAAGGGGAAATCCCCCGCCCGAACAATCCTGGAGATGTTCAGATGAATACGAAGATCAAGTCGCTGTCGCTGGCGCTGTTCGGTCTGGCGGGTTTTGCGTTTGCGGGTAGCGCGATGGCACAGTGCCCGACGTCCCTCAGCCCGCCGTGGACCACGGTCAGCGCGTTCGGTGGCGGCACGGCCGTCAGCGCGACGGGTGGCCTCGACGGCAGCGCGTGCAAGCTCAACGCGTCGATCACCAATTCGCAGTCCTCGGTCGCGACCGTTTCCGACGGCACGCCGGCCAACGAGACGCGCTACCGCTTCCAGTTCCTCATCGACCCGAACGCGATCGCGTCGTACAGCGGCTCGGCGAGCGTGCAGGTGTTCACGGCCAACGCCGCGGCGGCCAACGCTGCCGGTGGCGGTCGCAACCAGATCGTCGGCCTGTACCTGACGCCGGGTCCGTCCGGTGCCAAGCGCCTCACGATCACGGCGTCGTGCAACAACGCCGCGTCGAACTACAAGTGCAGCACCTCGACGGGCAACCTCGCCGCCGGTGCGAACCGCATCGAGCTCGACGTGACGGTGGGTGCCGGTGCCGCCGGTTCGCTCAAGTACTGGCTCAACGCTGCCGCGGGCACGACGGAGCCGGCCACGACGGGCACGCTCACGAACCTCGACAACAACGGTTGGGTCGGCGTCAAGACCGCGATCCTCGGCCTCACGAACGCCAACCCGGGCTACCGCAACACGCACGGCGGTTCGGTGATCTCGTTCGACACGTTCGACTCGCGTCGCCAGACCTACATCGGTCACTAAGAACAAGCAGTAGCGCCCTTTCAAATCTCTGAGGAGTGACATAATGAGAAAAGTACTCGGTCTGACGGCGATCATCGCCGGTGTGTTCGGTTGTTCCGTTGCGCAGGCGCAGAGCTGTGCGGCCCCGGGTTCGTGGATTCCGGGCGCGGCCGGCGATCCGCCGCTGACGGGCACCACCTGCGGCGGCACGAACGAGTTCGTCTCGCTGTGCAGCCTCGGCACGTCGGACAACCCGCACCCGGAGCGCATCTACCGTGTCGTCCTCGCGGCGGCGGGTCCGGCGCGCACGGCGACCTCGATCGCTGTCGGCGGTGGTGATGCCTCGTTCACCCCGCTCGCGGGCCTGTACGGCGGCGACTGCAACAACGGCTCCGACAACTGCCAGCAGATCGCTGCCGGTGGCGAGACGTTCCCGCTCGGCGCGATCCCGGCCGGCACGTACTGGCTCGCCGTCACGGCCGCCAGCTTCGATGCTCCGAACGCCTGCGGCGCCTTCACGCTGACCACGAACGGCACGTTCCCGGTCTCGCTGCAGAACTTCTCGGTCGAGTAAGCTGCTTTTTTCGGTTTCACCTGTTCAGGAGACCCACCCCTCGCGGGGTGGGTTTTTTTTATGCTGAAATTGCTTCTTTCCGTCGTCCTTGGTGCTGCATCGTCGCTGGCCGTCGCGGCCGCGGAACCCGAACGGCACCTCATCGTCAAACCCTGCGACTTCGGCGAGGGCTTCCAGTTCGAGACGAAGGACTGCGTCCTCGAACTCGAGAACCCCAACGCGCACGCGGTCGATGTCGTCGACATCAGGGCGCAGCGCGAGGGGGATTCGATCTCTCCGGTGGGGATCACGATTCCGGCCAACGGTCTCGCGCAGCTCCATGCGCGCGTCGGCCTGCGCAACATGGAAGGCATCAACCGGTTCCACTTCTCCATCCTGGCCAAGCAGACCGCGGATGTCCCTCGCACGCTCGAAGTGCGCGGCTACGTCCACAGCGTGCTCGACCAGAGCAAGCCGCTCCTCGATTTCGGCACGTCGGTCGCCGAGGATCTCAAGGCGACGCAGTCGATCGAACTGACGAGTCGCGAGGTGCAGGGCTTCAGGATCACCGGCGTCTCGTCCAGCCCCGAGTGGCTCGATGTCACGATCGGCAAGGACGGCCGTACCGTGCAGGCGCGGCTCAATGCCAAGGTGCCGCTCGGCATCCTGCCCAAGAGCCATGTCGAGGTCACGCTGAACTCCCCCGTGCAGCCGCGTGCGTGGATCGAGGTCAAGGGACGTGTTCTCGGTGACGTCGTCCCGACCGGCGATCCGCACGACCTGGGCCTGCTGCGCACGAACAACGTCAACGAGGCGCTGCTGCGCCTGACGAGTCGCAGCGGCAAGGATTTCCGCATCCGCAAGATCGAGGTCGAGCGCATCGGTGCGACCGCGCAGGTCGCCGATTGCGTGCCTGCACAGAAGGGGTGCCAGTTCATCAAGCTCGTCATCGACAACGCGCAGCGCCGTGGCCAGATCGGCGGCGTGCTCAACGTCGACATCGAGGGCGCGAAGAAGGTCCTGCCGATCCAGGTGTGGGGCATGCTGCTGAGCCCGGAAGTCGAGATCGTCGACGTCGAGGACGAGCAGAAGAAGAACGGCGGCGCCACGTCGTCTTCGGTGGCACCTTCGGTCAACCTGAAGGCTGCGCTGCAGGCGGCGACACGTCCGGCCGATGTGCCCGAGCCCGCGCCGCCGGGTGAAGGCCCGCTGCTGAAGTGGTCCGTGATGCACGAGGACGTGATCCACGGTTACGCGATCTATCGCTCGGAGAGCGAGAACGGCCCGTTCGTGCGCATCAACCCGCAGCTCGTTCCGTCGAAGAAGCGCGCCGATTCGGCGAGCAGCTACCAGTGGCGTGATACGTCCGGAAAGCGAGGCGACGTGTACTGGTACTACGTGGGCATCCTCAACAACGACGGCACGAAGGAAGCGCTGACGCAGCCGCAGCGTGTCGTGTTCAAGTAACCGCGGAACGCACGAGGAGAGCGCCGTGCGCGGCGATGCCGACCACGCTCTCCTGTTCGTACCAGTCGCCGAGCACGATGCGCTCGGCGGCCTCTCCGTCGAGCGTGAACCGATGCACTGCCGGGCGATGGGTGTGGCCGTGGATCAGGCGATGCGTGCGTGAGGCGCGCATCGTCGCTTCGACGGCGTCTTGGTTGACGTCCATGATCGCCGCCATCGCGTTGCCGGTGTGACGCCGGCTCTCCTCGCGTGCGTGGCGCGCGAAGGCCTCCCTTTCGGCGAGCGTACGTGACAGGAAGGCGCGTTGCCACGCGGGCGTGTGGGCCTGCGTGCGAAACGCCTGATAAGGCAGGTCGTCCGTGCACAAGGTGTCACCGTGCATGATCAGGGTGCGCACGCCCTCGATCTCGAGCACGCTCGGGTCGGCGAGCAGCGTCATGCCCGCGCGTCGCGCGTAGGCTTCACCGAGCAGGAAGTCACGGTTGCCGTGCAGGTAGAAGCACGGTGTCCGTGCATCTCGCAGCGGCGCGAGTGCATCGACGAAGCGCTGTGCCGTCGGGTCGGCCGTATCGTCCCCGGTCCACGCCTCGAACAGGTCGCCGAGGATGTAGAGCGCATCGGCAGCCGTCGCCTGCTCGCGCACGAACGCCGCGAAGAGGTCCGTGATGTGCGGACGCGAGGCGTCGAGATGCAGATCCGAGATGAAGAGCGTGGTCATGCCTGCGTTCTCCTGGGCACTCCGCGCTTCCGCGCGCCGGCCTGGGGTCATGCCGATGCGCGTGACGGTGGCCGCGCACGCGGCGCGGGCGCGGCCACCATGAGCGTGCGGGATTACTCGAGAACCGTCACCTTCTCGATGACGATGTCGGTCGACGGCACGTCGCCGCGGAACGGGCCCTTGGGCCCGGTCGCCGTGGAGCGGATCGCGTCGACCACATCCATGCCGGAGACGACCTGGCCGAACACCGCATAGCCCCATGTCTCCGCGCGCTCGTCGCTCACGTAGTCGAGGTTGCGGTTGTCGACGGTGTTGATGAAGAACTGCGCGGTCGCCGAGTTCGGATCCGAGGTGCGCGCCATCGCGATCGTGCCGCGCTTGTTGGACAAGCCGTTCTTGGCTTCGTTGGCGATCGACGGACGCGTCGGCTTCTGGCGCAGGTCCGGCGTGAAGCCGCCGCCCTGGATCATGAAGTTGGCGATGACGCGGTGGAAGACCGTGCCGTCGTAGAAGCCGTCCTTCACGTACTGCAGGAAGTTCTCGACGCTCTTCGGGGCCTTCTCGGCATTCAGTTCGATCGTGATCTCGCCGAGGCTGGTCTTGAAGAGTACGCGCGGTGAAGCCGGTTTGGCATCCGTCGCCGCTGCGGCGGGCTTGGCGTCCGGCTTCGCTTCGGGCGTCGCAGGCTTGGCCTGGGCGAACGCGAGCACGGGGGCGCCGACAAGCGCGAAGAGAAGGCCGAGTCGGGTGATCGTCGAGCGGAAACGCAGCATGATGGAATGATCCTTGGCAGGGGTGCGCGCCATGATAGGCGCTCGGTCGTGACGCGCAAGGCCGAGGCGTGTCGGCGAGGGGATTGCGTGGTGCGGTGCCTGCCGCTCGCGGCACGCCGGTGCGGGAACGCGAGCGCTCAGTTCGCTTTCGGCAGGATGAGGCGCATCTCGAGGTGGCGCAGGTAGTCACGTTCCTGCTCCAGATCGACGCGCGTCAGCGGATGCTGGTCGAGCCATTTGCGCGGCAGCTCGATCGCCACTGCGCCGTCCGCTCCCGCACGCAGGGCGATGTCGGGCAAGGCCGACTCGCTGTGCGAGCGATGCAGCAGCACGCCGAGGCGCAGCAGCGTCGTCAGGCGCTGGGCCACCGGTTGCATGCGCGCCGGCAGGGCGCGCAGCGTGGCGGCGTCGGGCTTGCGCCTGTGCAGGCGCAGGATCGCCGCGAGCAGCTGCTGTTCCTGGCGGCTGAATCCGGCGAGGTCGGAATTCGCGACGATGTAGGCGCCGTGCACGTGATGCTGGCTGTGCGCGATGGCGAGGCCAATCTCGTGGATGTCCGCGGCCCATGCCAGCAACGTGCGCGTGCCTGCATCGAGCGACCATTCCGCGGCGATCTGGTCGAACAGTTTCAGCGCGGTGCGGCCGACGCGCGCGGCCTGGTTCGTGTCCACGCCGTAGCGCTCGGCCAGGCCGGCCACGCTCGTGTGGCGGGGGTCCTTCTGCAGCGCGCGGCCGACCATGTCGTGCAGCAGGCCTTCGCGCATCGCGGTGTCGCAGACCTGCATCTGCGCGATCTCGAACGTGTCGAAGATCGTGTCGAGGATCGCCACGCCGCCGGCGATCACCGCAGCGCGATCGCTGGACAACCCGGGAAGGTCCAAGTCGTCGGCGTTGCCGGCACGCAGCAGTGCCGCGCGTGTCTGGTCGAGCGAGGCGCGCGTGATGCCGCCATCGCTCCAGCCGTTGGCCTGGGCGATCGCCGCGATGGCCTTGGCCGTGCCCGAGGAGCCGATCACCTCGCTCCAGCCACGTTCGCGGTAGTGCGCACCGAACTGCTGCAGTTCGACGGCGATCTCGCTGCGTGCCTGCTGCCAGCGACGCTGCGTGATCTTGCCGTCGCCGAAGAAGCGCAACGTGCTCGCGATGCAGCCGACCTGCACGCTCTCCCTCTCGAGGGCTTCGTAGCCGCGGCCGATGATGAACTCGGTACTGCCGCCGCCGATGTCGACGACGAGGCGCTTGTGTTCCGACAACGGCAGGCCGTGCGCGACGCCCTGGTAGATCAGGCGCGCCTCCTCGCGACCCGACACGATCTCGATCGGATGGCCGAGCGCCGTTTCCGCGGGAAGCAGGAAGGCCTGCGGGTGCGCGAGCTGGCGCACGGCGTTCGTGGCGACCGCACGCACGCGACCCATCGGGAAGTCGGCGATGCGCTGGCCGAAGCGCGCGAGGCAGGCCAGCGCGGCCTCGCGACGTTCCTGCGTCAGCGTGCCGCCCGGCTTGAGGCCGGCAGCGAGACGCACGGTCTCGCGCAGGCGGTCGATCACGCGGAGTTCGCCCTTCGCGTAGCGCGCGACGACGAGATGGAAGCTGTTGGAACCGAGATCGGCTGCGGCGATCGTGTCGCCGTCGCGGATGCCTCGCGGTGTCGGTGCGGCCACGGAATCAGCCGCTGAACTTCGCGAGGAGCGTCGACTGCGCGGAGTGCGGCTTGTCGTCGCCCGGCTGCAGGTGGAGGTAGGCGCCGTCGGCGTCGAGCTCCCAGGCCTGCGTGTTGTCCTCGAGGTAGTTCTCGAGCGATTCCTCGTAGACGCGGCGCGCGAGCTTCGGGTCGCGGATCGGGAAGCAGGTCTCGACGCGACGCAAGAGGTTGCGGTCGAGCCAGTCGGCGCTCGAGCAGTAGATCTCGGGCGTGCCGTCGTTGGCGAACCAGTACACGCGGCTGTGCTCGAGGAAGCGGCCGACGATCGAGCGCACGCGGATGTTCTCCGATACGCCCTGGATGCCCGGACGCAGCGTGCACGCGCCGCGCACGACCAGGTCGATGCGCACGCCGGCGCACGAGGCGCGGTAGAGCGTCGCGATCACGGCCGGCTCGTTGAGCGCGTTGATCTTGGCGATGATGCGCGCGGGCTTGCCGGCGCGGGCGTTCGCGGCCTCGCGCTCGATCTTGGCCATGAGGCCCTTGTGCAGCGTGAACGGCGAGTGCAGCAGCTGCTTGAGCTTGATGACCGGACCGAGGCCCGACAGCTGCAGGAACAGCAGGTGCGCATCCTCGCCGATCTCGGCATCGGCCGTCATGAGGCCGAAGTCGGTGTACACGCGAGACGTGCCGTGATGGTAGTTGCCGGTCGACAGGTGCACGTAGCGGCGCAGGCCGCCGGTCTCGCGCCGCACGATCAGCAGCATCTTGGCGTGCGTCTTGTAGCCGACGACGCCGTAGACGACCTGCACACCCGCTTCCTGCAGGCGGTTGGCGAGGCGCAGGTTGGCCTCTTCGTCGAAGCGTGCGCGCAGCTCGACGACGACGGTGACGTCCTTGCCCTGGCGGGCGGCCTCGATCAGGTGGTCGACAAGCGGCGAGTCGTTGCCGGCGCGGTACAGCGTCTGCTTGATCGCGAGCACGTCGGGATCGAGGCTGGCCTGCTTGACGAGTTCCGTCACGGTGACGAACGACTCGTACGGGTGGTGCAGCAGGATGTCGCGTTCGCGGATCGCGTGGAACAGGCTGTCGCCCTCGAGCACGGCCGGATGGATGCGTTGCGTGAACGGCGGGTACTTGAGGTCGGGGCGATCGATCTGGTCGTAGATCGCCATGCTGCGGCTGACGTTGACCGGCCCTTCGCAGCGGTAGATGTCGTGGTCGCCGAGCTCGAAGTTCTGCTTGAGCATCGCCGTGATCGCCTGCGGGCAGTCCGCGGCGACCTCGAGGCGCACCGGCTTGGCGTAGCCGCGGCCACGCAGCTCGTCGCGCAGTGCGACGGCAATGTTCTCGACTTCCTCGTCGTCGACGAACAGCTCGCTGTTGCGCGTGACGCGGAACTGGTACGAGCCCTTCACCTGCATGCCAGGGAACAGTTCGTCCATGAACTCCTGCAGCAGCTCGGACAGGAACACGAAGTCGGTCGTGCCGTCGGAGATCTCGGCGGGCAGGCGGATGATGCGCGGCAGCGAACGCGGCGCGCGCAGCAGGGCCATGTGGCCTTCGTGGCCGAACGCGTCCTTGCCTTTCAGCACGATCGCGAGCGTGAGGCTCTTGTTGAGGATGCGCGGGAACGGATGGGCCGGGTCGAGTCCCAGCGGCGAGAGCACCGGCAAGGTCTCGTTGCGGAAATAGCCCTGCAGCCAGCGGCGCTGCTTGACCGTCCACGAGCTGCGCGACAGGAAGCGGATGCCTTCGCGCTCGAGTGCCGGCAGAAGGTCGTTGTTCCAGCAGTCGTACTGCTGCTTGACCAGCACGAGCGCGCGCTCGCGGATGCGCGACAGCACTTCGGCGGGCGTCAGCGCGTCGGCACCCGGCTGCGAATCACCGAATGCGTTGTGGTGCTTCAGGACCGCGACGCGGACCTCGAAGAACTCGTCGAGGTTGGTGCACGAGATGCACAGGAAGCGCAGCCTCTCGAGCAGTGGATTCGACGGATCCTGCGCCTGCGCCATGACGCGCATGTTGAACTCGATCTGCGCGAGTTCACGGTTGAGGTAGAGCGTCGGATCGGCGAAATCGGCCAGCGGCACGCCCACGTCCGCGGCGGGCGCGTCGTCGAGGGCGGATCCCTCGACGAGGGTTTCGGTGGCGTCCTGGCTCGTGGCGGCGGACATGTCAGGCTTCCTCGGTGGCGTGTTCGGGAGACAGCAGACGGTTGCGTTCGAACACGCACGTGAACGTGCTACCGACGCCGACCTCGCTCTCGATTTCCAGGTGTGCATCGTGGAGCTGCAGGACGTGCTTGACGATCGACAGGCCGAGGCCGGTACCGCCGCTCTCCCGCGAGCGGCTGGTCGACACGCGGTAGAAGCGCTCGGTCAATCGGGGCAGGTGCTGCTGGGCGATACCATGCCCGGTGTCGGTGACACGCATGCGTCCACCACGTGGCCCGCTGCTCCATCCGATCGTGATGCGGCCGCCCGTCGGCGTGTAACGCACGGCGTTGCTCACGAGGTTCGAAAACGCGCTGTAGAGATCCTTCGAGGAGCCGCGCAGGTCGTCGTCGCCTTTCATGTCGAGCACGATGGTATGGCGGCCGCGGCTGAGCCCCTCCGCGTCGCGATGCAGCGAGTTCATGAGCGGGCGCATCGCCACGCGCGATTCGGGAAGCGCCTCCTCGGCGTCGAGCCGCGACAGCGTGAGGAGGTCTTCGACGATCTGGGTCATGCGGCGCGACTGGTTGCGAAGCTCGCGCAGGATCGGCTCGTATTCGGGGATCTGCTCCGGCTCGATCAGGTCGAGGTAGCCGTGCACCACGGTGAGCGGCGTGCGCA
This sequence comes from Lysobacteraceae bacterium PS02065, assembly GCA_029959555.1. Classification (GTDB taxonomy): domain Bacteria; phylum Pseudomonadota; class Gammaproteobacteria; order Xanthomonadales; family Rhodanobacteraceae; genus Dokdonella. Next base: position 53,506 of record JASCPI010000012.1, read on the forward strand.
GTTCGTGGGACACGTTCGCGACGAAATCGCGGCGTACCTTCTCGACGCGCAGCATCTGGCTCACGTCGCGCGCGAGCAGCAGCGCATGGTCCTGCGCGTAGGGAATCAGGCGCAGCGTGAGGTGGACATCGGCGTCGGTCGGCGCGACGATCTCGGTCAGCGCCTCGGCACCTCCGCTTGCGATCCACTCGGGCATGCGCGGGATGTCGACGACGTCGAACAGGCGTGCACCGAGGTCGTTCGGATACGACAGGCCGAGCAGTCGCCCGGCTGCCGCGTTGAACCACAGCACGCGCTGGTGTTCGTCGATGGCGACGAAGGCGTCGGGCAGGGCGACGGCGGCATCGCGGAAGGCGCGCAGCAGCCCGAACAGCTCGGCGCGTCGACGAGCGGTACGCTGCTTCACACGTTGGCCGAGAAGCGGTAACCCGCGCCGCGCACGGTCTGCACGAGGCCGTCGAGCTGGTACGGCGCGAGCGTCATGCGCAGGCGGCGGATGTGCACGTCGACCGTGCGCTCCTCGACGTAGACACCGCCACCCCAGACGTGGTCGAGCAACTGGCTGCGCGAGTAGACACGCTCGGGGTGCGTCATGAAGAAGTGCAGCAGGCGGTACTCGGTCGGGCCGATCGGCACCGTCTGGTCCTTGGCGAACACGCGGTGCGCCGCGCTGTCGATGCGCAACCCGCCGATCTCCACGACACCCTCGGCGTCCTCGCCGTGCGCGCGGCGCATCACGGCGCGGATGCGGGCGACGAGTTCGCGTGCCGAGAACGGCTTGACGACGTAGTCGTCGACGCCGGCGTCGAGGCCGTTGACGCGGTCGGTCTCCTCGCCACGCGCGGTGAGCATGATGATCGGCACGTCACGGGTCAGGTCTTCCCGGCGCAGTCGACGCGCGAGGTCGATGCCGCTCATGCCGGGCAGCATCCAGTCGAGCAGGATGAGATCGGGGACCTGGTCGCCGATGGCGGTTTGCGCGCTGCGCGCGTCGCCCGCGTGGATGGCTTCCATGCCGGCCTTTCGCAGGGCGAAAGCCACCATGTCGCGGATCGCGGGCTCGTCTTCGACGATGAGGATGCGTTTCTGCACGGCGTCGTGGTCGATGGCCCCGTCGGGGGTGCCTTGTGACATGTTCATTGCAACGGAGCACTGTTACGTTGCGATGACATCCTCATGCACGGCATGTGACGGCATTCGCCGGTGGCCTCCCCGAACGCGGTGACGCCGCTGCCGCCCGAGGACGTGTCGTCGGTCCGCTGGCCGCGCTTGCGCTGTTCCAGCACGATGGGGGTCATGGCGGTGATCCGTGCGTCGACCCGTGCGCGCTGGTAATAGTCGAGCTCGGTGTTCTTGCTCAGGCTCTTGAGCTGGTTGAGGGCGTCCTCGGCACGGCCGTTGAGGAACGTCGCTTCGGCGAACGCTTCGGTGGCACGGACCTTGTCGCCACCGAGCTCGCAGGCGCGCGCGAAGCTGCGCTGCAGCTCGGGGTCGTCGCCGTGGCGCGCAAGCAGCGGACGCAGGATCTCCTGGGCACGCTTCGCGCTATCGGGCTCGCCGTTCGACACGAGTGCCGACGCGTAGGCGAGCGCCACGGCGCGGTTGCCCGGAGAGTCGTGCTGCAGGCGCTCGTAGCGGGCGAGCGCGGCGGTGCGGTTGCCCGACTGGTCTTGCGCGGCGGCGAGGCCGAGTTCGAAGGCGAGCTTCCCCGGATGGTCGGCGAGCAGGGCCTCGAAGGCCTTCGCGGCATTCTCGGGTTGCCGTGCCCGCAGCATCGCGAGCGCATGGCCGTAGTGGCGGGCCGGCGAGAAGGACGACGGATTCGATCGGAGGTCGTCGGCGTAGTAGCGCAGCATCGTCGCGGGAACTTCTGCCGCGAGCACGCGGGAACGCTCGCGCATGAGATGGAAGTCGCCGCTGCCGTCGGCGGTCGAGACGACGGCGCGCGGGCTGCCGACGGCGAGGTTCGGAATGGTGAGGAGCAGCGGAGCCGGTGCGCCGTCGGACCCCGGTTCGCGGGTGACCGCGGAGGGCTCTCCCGCCCGTGCGGGCGTGTACTGGCTGGCGAGCTGGCCTGCGCGCGCCTTCGCATCGGCGATGCGATTGACGTCGATCGGATGCGTGCGCAGGAACTCCGGCACGTCGATGCCGTTCGTGCGCATCGTGCGCTGGAACATCGAGAACGTATCGGCCATGGCGAGCGGGTCGTAGCCGGCCTTGGCGAGCGTCTGGATGCCGACGCGGTCGGCCTCGATCTCGTCGTAGCGCGTGAAATTGATCGCGCGCTGCTGCATGAGGCCGAGTCCGCCGATCATCGCTGCCTGGCCGGCATCGTCGGAGCGGTTGCGCGAGGCGACCATGGCGCCGAGCATCGCGAGCGCGATGGGGAGTGCGGTCTTCTTCGAGTCCTCGAACGCGCGCAGCGTGTGCAGCTGGGTCACGTGGGCGACTTCGTGCGCGAGCACCGCGGCGAGTTCGTCCTCGCTCGAGACGGACGTGATCAGGCCGACGTTCGCGCCGATGTGGCCGCTCGGGAAGGCGAACGCATTGATGTCGTTGCTGCGCACGACGAAGAACGTGTAGCGCAGTTCCGGGCGATCACTGAACGCGACGAGGCGGTAGCCGAGCGACTGGATGTAGTCGCCGACGAGCGGATCCTCGAGGATCATGTCGTACGCGCGCATCTCGCGAAGCATCGCGTCGCCGTAGTCCCTCAGTTCCGACGTCGACACCGCCGACGCCGCGGAGCTGCCGATGTCGGGAAGCCTCACCGAAGGGTCACGTGCGCTCGCCATCACGGTGATACCGGCGGCGACCGCGGCGACGAGCAGGCGGGAAACGGTGCGCATGCGGAACTCCGGTAATCCTGGCGCCTCTTGGACGCCCCAGTGTAGCGGCAGGTTCCTTAAATGGTGGTAAGTCGCAGCGGACCCGCGGCCTGCGTGTGGTTGTGCGAGCATGCGCCCGTCCCCATGTCACGCGCCATCACGCGTTGCCGAGGTTCGACCATGGTTCCCGTCGAGGTCTATTCCACCGCCATCTGCCCGTATTGTGTCGCAGCCAAGAACCTGCTGCGCCAGCGCGGCTTCGACTATACCGAGATCCGCATCGACACCGACCCGGCCAGGCGCGACGAGATGCTGCTGCGCAGCGGTGGTCGCCGCACGGTGCCGCAGATCTTCGTGAACGGCGTGCATGTCGGCGGATTCGACGATCTGGCCACGGCCGACCGCAGCGGGCGGCTGGCGGAAATCGCCGCGATCTGACGCGAGTACGCCGGCGAGGCCGGCTTCAGTTCGACACGCGCGTGAACTGGACCGCACCGCCGTCCTGGGCGCGGCCTTTCATGCGGTCGATGCCGATCGCGTCGAACGTGGCCAGCACCGTCAGGCCGTCCGACAGGGTGCAGAGATCCGGCGTGCGGCGGGCCCCCGATGTCGCCATGCGACATTCGAGCGCGATGTCGTTGTCGGTCGTGGCGAGCCGGAAACGCTCGTTGCCGATGCTCGATGTGGTGGTCAGTGTCAGCACTCGGGCGTAGTCGGACTGATCCCATGTGAAGATCCAGCGGCCGCGCCACGTGGCGGCTGCCTGTCCGTCGGCGAACGGCACGCGCGAGAACGCGGCGCGTTCCTCGCGCAAGCCGCCGCCTGCGGCCTCGACCACCATCCATGCGTCGACCTCCGCCGGCGAGCGGAAGTCGAGATTGAGTGCGAGGTCCGGGCTGGCGTGTGGCGTGCTTCCGGCCGTCTGGAACGGTTCACCCCCTCCGCTCATGCGCATCATGGCGATGCGTGCGGTACCGCCCTCGAGCTTCGTGCTGCCGAATCGCCACGTCGGTGCACCGTTTTCGTAGGTGAGCAGGCTGACGGCGAGTTCGTTGCCCTGGCGCTCGATGGCCAGTCCGCTGCCGTTGAGCGGGGGCATGCCGTCGTCGGTCGGGACGGCCCACCAGAAGCCGCTTTCGGGGCGTGGGGCGTGTTCGCGCGCGCCCGCCTCGAGCAGTCGGAATGCCGCGAGTCGCTCGGGACCATCGCCGTGCCTCAGGAACAGCCTGACACGGTAGGTGCCGAGAGGCAGCTCGCGCCAGCCGCCGGCGATCGACGGGTTCGTGCGCAGGGTGACCGCAGAGGGCGTCTCCGCACAGCCTCGTGTCGACGCACGCAGCCGAACCTCGATGTCGTGCCCCTGCAGCACCGTCCGTTCGATCACGGGCAGGCAGCTCTCCGGCCAGGAGCCTTCGATGACGAGGTCGGGCGGGAGCTGCGGCGCGTGCGGCGACAGCTCCAGGCTCATCGTGATCGCGGCATCGTCGGTGGCCGCGAAGGCCGGCACGACGAGCGACGGGGCGAGCACGCCCAGGAACGTCAGCAGGGCGCGAAAGGCGCGTTCGGTTGTGCGATGCACCGTCATTTCCGGATAATGGCCGACTTTCGCCTTCGGGCGATCATTCTACCGTGGAGTCTGGTTGGTCATGAGCAAGACGATTGCAGTCATCCGGGGCGATGGTATCGGCCCCGAAATCGTCGACGCGACGCTGAGGGTGCTCGATGCCCTCGACGCGGGTCTTTCCTATGAATTCGTCGAAGCGGGTGTTGCGGCGCAGCAGGCGACGGGGGAATTGTTGCCCCAGGCGACCCTCGACGCGATCGCGCGCCACAAGGTGGCGCTCAAGGGGCCGCTCATGACCCCGATCGGCGGCGGCTTCAGCTCGCTCAACGTCGAGTTGCGCAAGCGCTTCGACCTCTATGCCAACGTGCGTCCGGCGATCACGTTCCCGGGCACCAAGGCGCGCTACGAAGACATCGACGTCATCACCGTGCGCGAGAACACCGAGGGTGCGTACGGCTCGGAAGGCCAGACGCTGTCCGAGGACGGCGAGGTCGCGCAGTCGTTGATCCGCAACACCCGTCGCGGCTGCGAGCGTATCGTGCGTTACGCGTTCGAGATGGCGCGCAGCCAGGGGCGCAAGAAGGTGACGGCCGTGCACAAGGCCAACATCATGAAGACGACCTCGGGCCTGTTCCTCAAGATCGCGCGCGACGTCGCGCGCGAGTACGAGGACATCGCGTTCAACGAGATGATCGTCGACAACACCTGCATGCAGCTCGTCATGAACCCGCACCAGTTCGACGTGATCGTCACGACGAACCTGTTCGGCGACATCATCTCCGACCTGTGTGCCGGCCTCGTCGGCGGCCTCGGCCTCGCGCCCGGCGCCAACATCGGCACGGAGGCTGCGATCTTCGAAGCCGTGCACGGCTCCGCGCCGGACATCGCGGGCAAGGGTGTCGCCAATCCGTGCGCGCTGCTGCTCGGCGCCGCGCAGATGCTCGGCCACCTCGGCATGGAAGACCGCGCGCGCCAGCTGCGTTCGGCCATTCAAGCGACGCTCGAGGCGCGCGACCGCCTGACGCCAGACCTCGGCGGCAACGGCACGACCACGACGTTCACCGACGCGCTGATCGAGCGCCTGCGCGCCTGATTCAGGTGCGCGCAGCGAGGTGGTCGAGCACGACCGCCTCGCCTTTCCCGGGGCGATACGCGCGTTCGAGTGCACGGTGCACGAACGCGATCGCGTCGGCGACCGCCCCGTCGAGGGCGTTGCCTTTCGCCAGTCCCGCCGCGATCGCCGCGGCCAGCGAGCATCCCGTGCCGTGTCCCTCGACGTCGATCCTCGGCTGATCGAACCATCGCTCGCCGTTCGCGTCGACGAGCACGTCGTGCACGCGGGGGCCGGGGAGGTGGCCTCCCTTGAGCAGGACGGCGCGCGCGCCCATCGCGCACAGTTCGCGGGCGGCGGCGACGAGATCCTCGCGGCCGCGCAAGGGCCGTCCCAGCAACTGCTCGGCCTCGGGCACGTTGGGCGTCAGCAGGTCGGCGAGCGGCAGGAGGTGACGCTTCATCGTCGCGACGACACCGCCGCGCGCGAGTGCCGCCCCCGTGGTCGCGACGAGCACGGGATCGACGACGAGGGCCCGCGGCCGGTGCTGCTGCAGCCGGTCGGCGAGTACGCGCACCAGCGTCGGGCTGCCGAGCATGCCGGTCTTGACGGCGCCGATCCGGAAATCGTCGAACAGCGCATCGATCTGCGCGGCCAGCACGGTACCCGACGTCATCTGGATCGCGGTCACGCCGCGGGTGTTCTGGGCGGTCAGCGCGGTGATCGCGCTGAGGCCGTGCACCCCGAATGCCGCGAACGTACGCAGGTCCGCCTGGATGCCCGCACCGCCGCCGGAATCGGAGCCGGCGATGGTCATGGCGATCGGAGGAGCGGCGGGGACGTCGTGCATCGTGGCGTGGCCTGTTGGTTTTCTGCAACGGATCGGGCAGGGCAAACTCAGGGCAGGGCCGTCGACGGCCATTCCCGGCGTCCGCAAGGCGTGTTGCGTGCTTGACCCGGTGTTGCGTTTACGCGAATATGGGTCGTCAAGGATACATCCCTTCCCCGAACCGCAGCACAGGGCAATGCAGCGGGCAACAGCAACGGCACCAAAGTGGGTGGGAGCGCTCAGCATCACGCTGGCGCTCCCCCTTTCTTCTTCCGCGCTTGGCGCGGACATCGTGGGCGCGTCCTACGGTGTGGCCGGCGCTCGCCCCGATGCCGCTGTGCCTTCGCGCTGGCGCGACTACGCGCTGGCCAGCATCACCCCCAGCTTCTCGTGGGCCCAGAAGGTCGACTCCACGCAGCCGGACGTGCGTGACACGGCGTTCGGCGATGGCGCGACCACGATGCTGCTCGCCGCACTCGGCCAGTCCTCCAATGCATCGCTGAACCTGTCGGTCTCGCGTGCAACGGTCGACGACCGCGCTCCGGTGCTGTCGCGTCCCGCGATCGACCTCGATGCCGAGTTGCCGCGCATCGGCCTGCAACGTTACGTCGTCGCGCCTTCCTACGTCCACGCCTTCGGGCCGTCCGGATCGGTCGGCGTGACCGCCGTGCTCGCCTACCAGCGTTTCGCGAGCCTCGGCCTCGGTGCGATGCCGCTGCAGGAGGCGATGCCGTACTGGAACGGGCTCGGTTCCGAAACCTCGTACGGCGCCGGCGTGAGGCTCGATGTCGAGAACGCGCTGAGCGAGCGCCTGAGCTGGAGTGCCTCGTACCAGTCGCAGGTCGACATGGACGCCTTCAAGAACTACCGCGGCGTCTACGCCGAGCCGGGCCAGTTCGACATCCCGGCCAGCGCCGGCTTCGGCCTCAGCTATGCGCTCACGCGCATGCTGTCGTTCGATGTCGGCGTGCAGCGTGTCATGTACAGCGGCGTCAAGCCGTTCACGAGCTCGGCGTTGCCGACCCGCTTCCTCGCTTTGCTCGGCACCGGTGCGAGCCCCGAGTTCGCATGGAAGGACCTCGACGTCTACAGCGCGGGCTGGACGCTGCACCACGCGTCGTTCGGTGAACTCGAACTGCGCTACACGACGCGCCAGCAGCCCTTGCCGACCTCGCGCGTGCTCGAGCGTGCCCTCGGCACCGATCCCTCCGACCACGCGATCGCGCTCGGCTATGCGCGCGCGATCGGCCGTCATGCGAGCCTTAGCCTGCAGACGGTGTACTCGACCGCGCCGTACTTCCTCGGTGTGCCGAGCTACCGCACGCGCGATCCGTCGGGTGGCGGCGACAGCCTCGAGTTCGAGGCACTCTGGGCCATGCGTTTCTGATATCGCCCTGCGTTCGCGCGTGTCGCGAATCGCACTCGTCCGCATCCCTTTCGCTTCCTTTCGGCCGACCAGGATGCGTACGCATGTGCCGCCGCGCCGAACACGACTGCTGCGCATCGCAGGCCGCCTGCGGAAGCCGCGAGCGACGCCTCGGCGGCGGCCTGTTCTCCGTTCATGAACATCTCGCGCGGAACGCTTGACGCGCGCGGGTGACCTCACCACAATACGCGGCTCGCCCGAATAGCTCAGCCGGTTAGAGCACTTGACTGTTAATCAGGGGGTCGTTGGTTCGAGTCCAACTTCGGGCGCCATATCGCAAAGGGCCGGCAGCAATGCCGGCCCTTTTCTTTTGTCCAATGTTCGCTTCTGCGTCCCGTTGTTTCCTGGCGGCAGGGTAGACCGCCCACGTGCTCCGATGAGCTGCCGACATCGCGTGCTCATCGCCTGCGCGGGCTGTTCGTGCGACGTCTGACTTCAGGCTCCGATCGCCGCACACGCTGCCGCCGACTGATCCGGTGTCGGGGCGCCTCGGCGCAGCCTCCCGGCATTGCTCAGCACGAGCGTGACGGCATGCGCCTCGCCTCGGCGATCGCATACGGTCAGCGTGAGGTTGGTGCCGGAGGCCGAGCCGTCGGGCATGTAACGGATATGCGGACGCCCGCTCGTGCCCATGATGGCGAGGGCTGTCGATTGCGCCGGCGCGAGTGCGATGACGGCCTCGTCGCCGCCGCGGATGCCGTCCCGGTTCGGATCGTCGAAGACGATCCAGCCATGATGCCAGCGGCTGTCCGCCGAGCACGACTGCTGGTCGCGCGAGGGGCAGATGCTCACCGCATGGCCTCGCGACACGGCGGCGGACCGTGCCTGGTTGATCGCGGTCGCCAGGGCGTGTCGCGCCGAGCGCGAGCCGGCGTCGGCGGACAGATCGCCGAGTGCGGGCAGTGCGATGCCGGCGAGGATCGCGAGGATGACGACGACGATGAGCATCTCGACCAGCGTGAAGCCGGCCTGCTGCGGAGGCATGCGGGTCATGGTGGTGATCCGGCGCGTTGGGGAAGGGCATCGTCGCGTGCGGTTCCCGCACGCCGCGATCGCATGCAACCCCTTGCGCACGTAGGAAAACGTCGACATATCCCGTCGGTGCGATGCCGCGCCTAGAATGCCCCCTTCCGCTCCGGAGCTCCCATGTCCGACCGTTTCCAGCTCGTCTCGTCGTACACGCCTTCGGGTGACCAGCCGCAGGCGATCGAGCGGCTGACGGACGGTTTCGAGTCGGGCCTCGCGCACCAGACCCTGCTGGGCGTGACGGGCTCCGGCAAGACCTACACGATCGCCAACGTCGTGCAGCGCGTGCAGCGGCCGACGCTGGTGCTCGCGCCGAACAAGACCCTCGCCGCGCAGCTCTACGGCGAGTTCAAGGAGTTCTTCCCTCACAACTCGGTCGAGTACTTCGTCAGCTACTACGACTACTACCAGCCCGAGGCCTACGTCGCGGCGTCGGACACGTACATCGAGAAGGATTCGTCGATCAACGAGCACATCGAGCAGATGCGCCTGTCGGCGACCAAGGCGCTGCTGTCGCGTCGCGACGCGCTCATCGTGGCGACGGTGTCGGCGATCTACGGCCTCGGCAAGCCCGAGGACTACCTGCAGATGCGCCTGATCCTCGCGCGCGGCGAGCGCATCGACCAGCGCGCGCTGATCCGCCATCTCACCGAGTTGCAGTACACGCGCGGCGAGATGGAGCTGCGCCGCGGCAGCTACCGCGTGCGCGGCGAGACGATCGACGTGTTCCCGGCCGAGTCGGAGACCGAGGCGCTGCGCATCGAGCTGTTCGACGGGGAGATCGAGAACCTGAGCCTGTTCGATCCGCTCACCGGCGAATCGCTGCGCAAGGTGCCGCGCTACGTCGTCTACCCGAAGACGCATTACGCGACGACGCGCCAGGCCACGCTCAACGCGATCGAGACGATCAAGCTCGAGCTTTCGGAGCGCCTCGCGCAGCTCTACGCATCCAACAAGCTGCTCGAGGCGCAGCGGCTGCAGCAGCGCACCCAGTTCGACCTCGAGATGATGGCCGAAATCGGCTACTGCAACGGCATCGAGAACTACTCGCGCCATCTCACCGGCAGCTTGCCCGGTGAGCCGCCGCCGACGCTGTTCGATTACCTGCCGCCCGATGCGCTGCTCGTCGTCGACGAATCGCACGTGACGATCCCGCAGCTCGGCGGCATGTACAAGGGCGATCGCGCGCGCAAGGAGAACCTCGTCGAGTTCGGCTTCCGGCTGCCGTCGGCGCTGGACAACCGCCCGCTGCGCTTCGAGGAGTGGGAGCAGCGCGCGCCGCGCAGCATCTTCGTGTCGGCGACGCCGAGTGCGTACGAGCTCGAGAAATCGGCCGGCAGCATCACCGAACTCGTGGTACGCCCGACAGGGCTCATCGATCCCGAGGTCGAGATCCGCCCCGTGCGCACGCAGGTCGATGACCTGCTCTCGGAAGCCCACGCGCGCATCGCGATGGGCGATCGCGTGCTCGTCACCACGCTGACCAAGCGCATGGCCGAGAACCTCACCGAGTACCTGGGCGAACACGGCATCCGCGTGCGTTACCTGCATTCGGACATCGACACGGTAGAGCGCGTCGAGATCCTGCGTGACCTGCGCCTCGGCAAGTTCGACGTGCTCGTCGGCATCAACCTGCTGCGCGAGGGCCTGGACATGCCCGAGGTGTCGCTCGTCGCGATCCTCGACGCCGACAAGGAAGGCTTCCTGCGTTCGAGCGGCTCGCTGATCCAGACGATCGGTCGCGCGGCGCGCAACCTGCGCGGCAAGGCGATCCTCTACGCCGACACGATCACGCGCTCGATGCGCGCGGCGATCGACGAGACCGACCGCCGTCGCGAGAAGCAGGTCGAGTACAACCTCGCCCACGGCATCACGCCGCGCAGCGTGCAGCGTGCGATCACCGACATCATGGAAGGCGCGCGCGCCGAGGCCGGTGAGGCACCCGCGCGCGGCAAGCGCGGCAAGGCTGCGCCGGCGACCGCGCGTCGCGCTGCAGAAGAAGCGGCCGACTACGCGACGATGACCCCGGATCAGGTCGCCGCGCGCATCCGCAAGCTCGAGGCGCAGATGTACAAGCACGCGCAGGACCTCGAGTTCGAGGAAGCCGGCAGGTTGCGCGACGAGATCCAGCGCGTGCGCGAGAAGGGCTTCATCGGCTGACGTGCGCGCGCCGATGCGGGCGATCGCGCAGATCAGGCTTGTGCGTTTCGACGGACTCGGTTAGGCTTCGCGCCCCGCTTCAAACGGGCGCGTAGCTCAGCGGTAGAGCACTACCTTGACATGGTAGGGGTCACAGGTTCGATCCCTGTCGCGCCCACCAGTTTGCAGATGCATCGGTACCGGTCCGGATCCCTCAGGAGAGTCGTAGTTCCAACGAACACGATCACCATGACGCGAACCCCGACGACCTGACACCACCGACGCTCAGCAGACCATGCAAAAGACAAAGGGCGCTTCGGCGCCCTTTTGTTTTTCCGAATCCGAGATCAGAGGTCCGGCCATGATCCAGATCACCCTTCCCGACGGCAGCGTCCGTCCGTTCGACGGTCCCGTCAGCGTGCAGCAGGTCGCCGCGTCGATCGGTGCCGGCCTCGCCAAGGCGACGGTCGCCGGCAAGGTCGACGGTCGCCTTGTCGACGCCAGCGACGTCATCGACCATGACGCGGCGCTGCAGATCATCACGCCGAAGGACGAGGAGGGCGTCGAGATCATCCGCCACTCGTGCGCGCACCTGGTCGGCCATGCGGTGAAGCAGCTGTTCCCCGAGGCCAAGATGGTCATCGGCCCGGTCATCGCCGAGGGCTTCTACTACGACATCTGGAACGAGCGCCCGTTCACGCCGGACGACCTCGCCGCGATCGAGCAGCGCATGCGCGAGCTCATCGCGCTCGACTACGACGTGGTCAAGAAGATGACGCCGCGCGCGGAAGTCGTCGAGGTGTTCAGGGCGCGCGGCGAGGACTACAAGCTGCGCCTGATCGACGACATGCCCGACGACGTCACCGCGATGGGCCTGTACTACCATCAGGAATACGTCGACATGTGCCGCGGTCCGCACGTGCCGAACACGCGCTTCCTCAAGGCGTTCAAGCTCACGCGCATCTCGGGTGCGTACTGGCGCGGTGACGCGCAGAACGAGCAGCTGCAGCGCGTCTACGGCACCGCGTGGGCCGACGACAAGCAGCTCAAGGCCTACATCCAGCGCATCGAGGAAGCCGAGAAGCGCGATCACCGCCGCATCGGCAAGCAGCTCGACCTGTTCCACCTGCAGGAAGAGGCGCCGGGCCTCGTGTTCTGGCACCCGAAGGGCTGGGCGGTCTGGCAGGTCGTCGAGCAGTACATGCGCCGCCTCTACCGCGAGACGGGCTACGGTGAGGTGCGCTGCCCGCAGATCCTCGACGTCGAGCTGTGGAAGAAGTCCGGCCACTGGGACAACTACAAGGACAACATGTTCTTCACCGAGTCCGAGAAGCGGACCTACGCGGTGAAGCCCATGAACTGCCCGGGCCACGTGCAGATCTTCAACCAGGGCCTGCACAGCTACCGCGACCTGCCGATCCGCTACGGCGAGTTCGGCTCGTGCCATCGCAACGAGCCCTCGGGCGCGCTGCACGGCATCCTGCGCGTGCGCGGCTTCACGCAGGACGACGGCCACATCTTCTGCACCGAGTCGCAGATCGAGTCGGAAGTGCGCGCGTTCCACGAGCAGGCGCTCAAGGTCTACGCGGACTTCGGCTTCGAGGAGATCCAGATCAAGATCGCGCTGCGCCCGGATTCCCGCCTCGGCGACGACGCCACGTGGGATCGCGCCGAAGGCGCGCTGCGTTCCGCGCTGTCGGCGGCCGGCGTCGAGTGGAAGGAGCTGCCGGGCGAGGGCGCGTTCTACGGCCCGAAGATCGAGTACCACCTCAAGGATGCGATCGGCCGCACGTGGCAGCTCGGCACGATGCAGGTCGACTTCATGATGCCGGGCCGCCTCGGCGCGACCTATGTCGACGAGGAAAGCCAGCGCCGCACGCCGGTCATGCTGCATCGCGCGATCGTCGGTTCGATGGAGCGCTTCATCGGCATCCTCATCGAGAACCATGCCGGCCAGTTCCCGGCGTGGCTCGCGCCGGTGCAGGCGGTCGTGATGAACATCACCGACGCGCAGGCCGATTTCGTGCGCGAGGCGGTGCAAGCCCTTGTGGCGCAAGGCTTCCGCGTGGAGGCCGATTTGCGAAACGAGAAGATCGGCTATAAAATCCGCGAACACACGCTCAACAGGATCCCGTATCTGCTGGTCGCTGGCGACCGGGAGAAGGAATCGGGGACCCTTGCCGTGCGTGCGCGTTCGGGCGAAGACCTCGGTACTTTCAAGGTCTTGGACTTCGCCGAGCGGCTCAGATCCGAAGGTGCCACCGCCTGATCGGCGGCGCCTCGGGCATCCGTTAGACCCTCTAGGGAGATTGTCGTATCGCCACCGAAAAAGCCAACCGCCGCAATCTCGAGATCCGTGTTCCGCGGGTCCGTGTGATCGGCGCTGACGGAGAGCAGGTCGGTGTGCTCTCGCGTGACGAAGCCTTGAGCATGGCCCAGGAGCTCGGCCTCGACCTCGTCGAGATCCAGCCCCAGGCCGATCCGCCGGTCTGCCGCATCATGGACTTCGGCAAGTTCAAGTTCGACATGCAGAAGAAGGCCCACGCGGCCAAGAAGAAGCAGAAGCAGGTCGAGATCAAGGAGCTGAAGTTCCGTCCCACGACCGATGTCGGGGACTACGCGATCAAGCTCCGCAACCTCAGGCGCTTCCTCGAGGAAGGCGACAAGGTCAAGATCACGATCCGCTTCAGGGGTCGCGAGATGGCGCACCAGGAGCTCGGCGACGCGATGGTCAAGAAGATCGCGGCCGACATCGTGGAAGAAGCCGTCATCGAGCAGTACCCGCGCATGGAAGGGCGCCTCATGGTCATGATGATCGCGCCGAAGAAGAAGCAGTAAGCAGCACGTCGCCGTCCGGGTCTCCCGGCGGTGCCGAGGAGACGACCCGTTCGCGGGTCGAACAACAAGCCGGTTCGAGCAGGAAGGAAAGTACGGCAGCCGCCGTCGCTCGCGCCCGTCACGAAAACCACCAAAGGAGTTGGGCCCATGCCCAAGATGAAGACCAACCGGGCCGCTGCCAAGCGGTTCCGCAAGACCGCGTCAGGCAAGTTCAAGTGCGGCCACGCATTCAAGAGCCACATCCTGACCAAGAAGTCGACCAAGCGTAAGCGCAACCTGCGTGGCCAGAACCACGTGCGCGCCGAAGACGCCGGTCGCGTCGCCCGCATGCTGCCGTACCTGTAAGGAGGACTGACCCATGGCACGAGTGAAACGTGGCGTCACCGCCCACCGCAGGCACCGCAAGCTGATTTCCCGCGCGAAGGGCTATTACAACGCCCGCCGCAAGGTCTACCGCGTCGCCAAGCAGGCCGTCATCAAGGCGCTCCAGTACGCCTACATCGGCCGCAAGCAGCGCAAGCGCCAGTTCCGTGCGCTGTGGATCGTGCGCATCAACGCCGGTGCACGCATGTACGGCCTGAGCTACAGCCGTCTCATGAACGGTCTCAAGAAGGCGCAGATCAACGTCGACCGCAAGGTCCTCGCCGATATCGCCGTGCACGACATCCAGGCGTTCGGCGCGCTGGCCGAGAAGGCGAAGGCCGCCCTGGCTGCGTGATCCCGCGGCATTCCGGTCCGCCGGGATGCCCGCCTGTGCGATGAACGTGGGGAGCAGGCTTTCGCCTCGCTCCCCATTTCATTTTCCGAGAGGGGTTTTTTCGATGGATGCACTGGACAGCCGCATCGGGCCGGCGCTGCAGGCGATCGCCGCGGCGGGTACGCTCGAGGCGCTCGACGCCGAGCGCGTCGCCGCGATCGGCAAGTCGGGTTTCGTCACCGAGCAGCTCAAGCAGCTCGGCAAGCTCCCGGCCCAGGAGCGCAAGGCCGCCGGCGAGCGCATCAACGTCGCCAAGGACGAGGTGCTCGCGGCGATCGCCGCGCGCCGCAGCTTGCTCGAGGAAGCCGCGTTCGACGCGCGCCTCGCCGCCGACCGCGTCGACGTCACGCTGCCCGGCCGCCGCGCCGCTCGCGGCACGCTGCATCCGGTCACGCGCGCGATGGAGCGCATCTGCGACATCTTCGGCCGTCTCGGTTACGAACTCGCCGACGGTCCCGAGATCGAGGACGACTGGCACAACTTCGAGGCGCTCAACTTCCCGCCGCACCATCCGGCGCGCGCGATGCACGACACGTTCTACTTCGGCGACGGCCGCCTGCTGCGCACGCACACCTCGGGCGTGCAGGTGCGCTACATGGGTCAGCACCAGCCACCGCTGCGCATGATCGCGGCCGGCAAGGTGTACCGCTCCGACAGCGACCAGACGCATTCGCCGATGTTCCATCAGATCGAAGGCCTGCTCGTCGACGAGCACGCCACGTTCGCCGACCTCAAGGGCACGCTGAGCGAGCTCGTGCGCGCGTTCTTCGAGCGCGATTTCGAGATGCGCTTCCGCCCGAGCTACTTCCCGTTCGTCGAACCCGGCGCCGAGGTCGACATCGCCTGGCAGCAGGCCGACGGCAGCACGCGCTGGCTCGAGGTGCTCGGCTGCGGCATGGTCCATCCGAACGTGCTCAAGGCGGTCGGTATCGATCCGGAGCGCTACACGGGCTTCGCGTTCGGACTCGGCGTCGAGCGTTTCGCGATGCTGCGCTACGGCGTCGACGACCTGCGCGCGTTCTTCGAGAACGACGTGCGCTTCCTGCGCCAGTTCGCCTGAAGCACCGCAGCTTTCCCGCCTTCAACGTGACGGAGCGAGGCTCCGTCCCAACGGATCACGAGCGATGAAGTTTTCCGAACACTGGTTGCGCCAGCACGTCCGCACCGACGCGACGCGCGACGAACTCGCCGCGACGCTGACCGCGATCGGCCTCGAGGTCGAGGAGGTCACGCCGCTCGGCGAGGCGCTCGACGGCGTCGTCGTCGCGCGCATCGTCTCGGCCGAGAAGCATCCCGAAGCCGACCGCCTGCAGGTCTGCCAGGTCGATGCCGGCGGCGACACGCCGCTGCAGATCGTCTGCGGTGCGCCGAATGCGCGCCCGGGCCTCGTCGCGCCGCTCGCGACGATCGGCACGCGCGTCGGCGAGCTGACCATCAAGGCCGCCAAGCTGCGCGGCGTCGCCTCGAACGGCATGCTGTGTTCGGCGAAGGAGCTCGGCCTCGACGCGGATGCCTCGGGCCTGCTCGAACTGCCGGCCGATGCGCCGGTCGGCACGCCGCTCGCGCAGTATCTCGGACTGCCCGATGCGAGCATCGAGATCAAGCTCACGCCGAACCGCGCCGACTGCTTCAGCGTGCGCGGCATCGCTTTCGACGTCGCCGCCGCGTTCGGCAGCGAAGTCACGCCGCTCGAGGCACACGCGATACCTGCGCAAGGCAGCGCACGCATGGAGGTGTCGCTCGAGGCGGGCGAGCGCGTGCCGCGCTTCGCGGGACGCGTGATCGAGGACGTCGACGCTTCCGTCGCCACGCCGGTCTGGATGGCCGAACGCCTGCGCCGCGCCGGCGTGCGCCCGATCAGCTTCCTCGTCGACGTGACGCAGTACGTCATGCTCGAACTCGGCCAGCCGATGCACGCGTTCGATCGCGACGCGCTGGAAGGTTCCGTCGTCGTGCGTCCGGCCCGCGCCGGCGAGACCGTGAAGCTGCTCGACGGCCGCACGGTCGAGCTCGATGGCGAATTCCTCGTCGTCGCCGACAGTCGTGGCGGCCGCGGAGCACGTGCCGTCGCGCTCGGCGGCATCATGGGCGGCGAGGACACCAAGGTCGGCACCACGACGCGCAACGTGTTCCTCGAAGCCGCGCACTGGATCCCCTCGACGATCATCGGTCGCAGCCGCCGGCTCGGCCTGCACACCGACGCGGGCCATCGTTTCGAGCGTGGCGTCGATCCGTCGCTGCCACCGGTGGCGGTCGAGTACGCGACGCGCCTGATCCTCGACATCGCCGGCGGCACGCCGGGACCTCTGGTCGACGACACGATCGACGGTGCGCTCGCGTCGCCGGCGACGATCGCATTGCGCCGCGCGCGCATCGCGCGCGTGCTCGGCATCGCGATCGCCGATGCGGACGTCGAGCGCATCCTGCGTGCGCTCGGCATGCAGGTCGAAGCCTCGCCGGAAGGCTGGCAGGTGACCTCGCCGCGCCGTCGCTTCGACATCGCGATCGAGGAGGACCTTATCGAGGAACTCGCGCGCATCCACGGCTATTCCAACGTTCCCGCGCGCTCGCCGAGCGGCGAGATCGTGCCGCACGCACCATCCGAGACGCGCGTGACGACGAACGCGCTGCGCGACCAGCTCGCCGCGCGCGACTACGCCGAGGCGATCACGTTCGCGTTCGTCGGCACGGAAGCGCTGCGCACGTGGGGCCTCGAGGACGGCGCCGTGCCGCTCGCGAATCCGCTGTCGGCCGATCTCGCCGTCATGCGCACGAGCCTGCTGCCCGGCCTCGTCGCGGCGCTCGGCGAGAACCTCAAGCGCCAGCAGACGCGCGTTCGCCTGTTCGAGGCCGGTCGCCGCTACGCGAAGGGCGAGGACGCACCGATCGAGAATGCGCGCCTCGCCGGCGTCGCGACCGGCGCGCTCGTCGAGACGCAGTGGGGCGAATCCTCGCGCGAGGTCGATTTCTTCGACATCAAGGGCGACGTCGAGTCGCTGCTCGCACTCGCGGGTGCGTCGGCTGACGACGTCGTGTTCGCGGCGGGCGGCCCCGCATGGCTGCATCGCGGTCGTGCCGCGACGATCACGCGCGGCGACGCCGTCGTCGGTCATGTCGGCATGCTCGATCCGCGCCTGCAGAAGGCGCTCGATCTCGACGCCGACGTCTACGTGTTCGACCTCGACCTCGACCTGCTCGCCGCGCGCGCCGTGCCGCGTGCGGCGGCGCTGTCGCGCTATCCGTCGGTGCGCCGTGACCTCTCGTTCACGCTGCCCGAGGCGGTCGCGTATGCCGAGGTCGAGGCCGCGCTGCGCGCGGCGGTGGGGCCGGTCCTCGTCGACCTGTTCCTGTTCGACCGCTATGTCGGGCCGAACCTCGGTGAAGGTTTCAAGAGTCTTTCTACAGGCTTGATTTTGCAGGACCGTTCACGCACCCTAACCGATCACGACGCGGATCACTGCGTCGCTCTGGCGGTATCCGCGCTGGAGACGGGTTGCAAAGCGAAGTTGCGAGGGTAGGATGGCGCTTACGAAGGCTGAGATGGCGGAGCGTCTGTTCCTGGACGTCGGTCTGAACAAGCGCGAGGCCAAGGAATTCGTCGACGCGTTCTTCGAATCGGTACGCGATGCGCTGGAGCGGGGGGAGCAGGTGAAATTGTCCGGTTTCGGCAATTTCGATCTGCGTTTCAAGAACCAACGTCCCGGGCGTAACCCCAAGACCGGCGAGGAGATTCCGATCTCCGCGCGGCGGGTGGTGACGTTCCGGCCGGGACAGAAGCTGAAGGTCCGGGTCGAAGCCTATGCTGGATCAGGGGAGCAATAGCGAACTTCCGCCGATTCCGGCGAAGCGCTATTTCGCGATCGGGGAGGTGAGCGAGCTGTGTGGCGTCAAGCCGCACGTGCTGCGCTATTGGGAGCAGGAGTTCCCCAACCTCAAGCCGGTCAAGCGACGCGGCAACCGCCGCTACTACCAGCGCCACGACGTCCTCATGATCCGCCAGATCCGCTCGTTGCTGTACGAGCAGGGTTTCACGATCACGGGCGCGCGCCAGCGCCTCGAGGGGCCGCAGGCGCGCATGGAAACGAGCATGTCGGGCCAGATCGTGCGCCAGGTGCGCATGGAGCTCGAGGAAGTGCTGCAGTTGCTCAAGCGCTGAACCGTCCGTCCATCCGGCCTGGCCGGCTCCGCGTCTTCGGACCCGGAGCCGAGCGGCAAACGAAGGGGAATTCCGTGAATCGACTCGCTCTCGTCCTCGTCCTCGCGCTCTCCGCCGGCCCGGCGTGGTCAGAGTCCGCCTCGCAGCCCTCGGTGCTGGGGCCCGCTCGGACCCACGCGGAGTTCTCGGCCCAGGCCGACAA
Organism: Lysobacteraceae bacterium PS02065; assembly: GCA_029959555.1. GTDB lineage: Bacteria > Pseudomonadota > Gammaproteobacteria > Xanthomonadales > Rhodanobacteraceae > Dokdonella. The sequence continues at coordinate 72,322 of JASCPI010000012.1, forward strand.
GATCCGTGCGCAGATGGAACCGGGCGGGACCTACGGCGCGATCTCCAGGCGTGACCGCAAGGAAGTCGACACGTTGCTCGCGAGCATGGGCAAGCGCCTGCAGGCGGTGCCGTCGGTGGAAGCGCTCCCGCCCGAGGATGTCGCCAAGGTCACCGAGGAACAGCAGAAGATCAATGCAATCCTCACCAAGCGCCCCGGTGACCGCGTCGTCTGCGAGCGCAAGCGTGGCGTGAATTCGCGCATCCCGGGCAACGACTGCAAATCGGCCGCCCAGCGCCTCGAGGAGCAGGAGCAGGCACGCGAGTTCGGCGAGCGAAACACGCTCAATCGCTGCGCGAACGAGAACTGCTGAGGCCCGCGCGCCTGCGTCCCGTCGGACGTAGGCAGCACCGCAGACTTGCGGTAGACTCGCCGGCCGCCCAGCAGGGCGGTCCGATCATCGGGGCGTAGCGCAGTCTGGTAGCGCACCTGCCTGGGGGGCAGGGGGTCGTGGGTTCGAATCCCGCCGTCCCGACCATCGTCGCATCGCGGTCCCTGCGATGCCGCACCTTCCACGTGTCTTCGACAGCCCGTCCCTGCGGCTCCCGCAGGGCGCGCGTCCGCGTGCGCGCCTGGTCCGCCGAAAGTTCCAACCTCTCTCCTCAATTCACGGCGCTGCGGTCTCCTGTGGCGGTGCGCACGAACGCGCAAGCATCTGTCTTGAAAGGGTTTTCATGCCCTATCAGAGGCCCGTGAAAATTTCGTGTCAACCGATGCAGAAAAAGTGGATCTCGTGTGAACTATTGGTTAACATCAATTCAGGGTGCCGCGCTTAGGGGGGTGCCCTCATTGCACTTGTCCATTGAGGATCTTTTGATATGAAGCCTACTTCTCTTAAGGCGGCGATCAAGCTTGCGCTCGGGGGAGCCGCGCTGTCCGTTGTCGCGTTCGCTCCGGCGGCGCAGGCACAGACGAGCGGCGAAAGCGAGACGCAGTCTCTCGACGTCGTGACCGTCCTCGGTTCCCGCATCAAGCGCACCGAGATCGAGACGGCCCTTCCGGTGTTCACGATCGAGCGCGCCGACCTCGAGCGTTCGGGTCTGACGCAGATCGGCGACGTGCTGAAGGAGATGGCCACCAACGGCATCTCGATCAGCCTGAACACGAACAACGGCAACACCAGCGGCAACACCGGCGTCAACCTCCGCAACTGCGGCTCGGTCCGTACCCTGGTGCTCGTCAACGGCCGTCGCTGGATCAGCAGCAACGCGCTGAGCGGCTCGGTCGACCTCAGCTCGATCCCGTTCGCGGCGGTCGAGCGCATCGAAGTCCTCAAGGACGGCGCCTCGGCGCTGTACGGCACGGACGCGATCTGCGGCGTGATCAACATCACGACGCGCACGAACTACTCGGGCGCCGAAGCGCGCGCCTACGTCGGCCAATACGACCAGGACGACGGCTACCGCCAGGCCTACGACTTCACGATCGGTACGGCGAACGAGCGCGGCTCCGTGCTCTTCAACGTCGCCTACACGAAGCAGGAAGCCGTCTCCGCGGCGGATCGCCCGATCTCGGCGGTGCCGCTCTACGGCTTCCCGGCCAACACCGGCTCGCCGGGTCGCGCCAGCATCACCAACCCGTACGGCTGGTTCAACATCCCGGGCCGTGGTGCCGTCACGCTCGACCACGATTCGCCGGGCTGCCGCCCGAACCAGGTCTGCGCGCCTTCGGTCGCGACGAGCGACTTCCGCGCCTACAACTTCGCGGAAGACGCGTACAACTTCGCCGTCGACAACTACCTGATCCAGCCGCAGGAGACGCGCTCCCTGTACGTGCAGGGCAGCTACTCGATCTTCGACAACCTGACCTTCCGCAGCGAAGCGTTCTACACCAAGCGCGAAGGTGAAGCGCAGCTCGCCGCGATGCCGCTGTCGCCGCTCAGCATCTCGGCCACGAACATCTACAACCCGTTCGGCGTCGCGATCACCGGTGGCCAGTTCCGCCCGATCCTGTATCCGCGCCTGTTCGGCCAGAGCCAGGACACGTGGCGTTACAGCGGTGCGCTCGAAGGCAACTTCGACATCGGTTCGCGCTCGTTCTACTGGGATGTGGGCTTCGGCTACGCCGAGAACACGCAGGTCCAGATCAAGAACGGCTTCTTCTTCACGACGCGCATCCAGCAGGCGCTCGGCGCGTCCTACATCGATGCAGGCGGCGTGGCCCGTTGCGGTACGCCGACGGCGACGATCGCGGGTTGCGTCCCGTTCAACGTGTTCGGTGGTCCGAACGGCGTGACGCAGGACATGATCGACTACGTGCAGGTTGCACCGCGCAACGTGCAGAACTCGAACATGTACAACTACACGGCCAACATCTCGAGCGAGCTCTTCGATCTCCCGGCCGGTGCCCTCGCGCTCGCCGCGGGTTACGAGTACCGCCGCGAGGCCGGTTACGACAGCCCCGATCCGCTGACCGCCGCGAACCTCGTGCTCAACGACAACCCGTACCTGCCGACGCGCGGTGGCTACAACGTCAACGAGTTCTACGCCGAGCTGTCGATCCCGCTGCTCAAGGACATCCCGGTGTTCAAGCACCTGGAAGTGTCGCTGGCCGCGCGCTACTCGGACTACAACACGTTCGGCGAGACGACCAACCCGAAGCTGGGCCTGCGCTGGCAGGTGTTCGATGACCTGCTGATCCGCGGCAGCTACGGCGAAGGCTTCCGCGCGCCGTCGATCACCGAGCTGTACTCGGGCCAGGGCAGCGGCTTCCCGGCCGCGTCCGATCCGTGCTCGTCCAACAGCGTGCCCTACCAGTCCAACGCCGAAGTCCGTGCGCGCTGCGCGGCCGCCGGCATTCCGGTCGGTTACACGCAGCAGAACTCGCAGGTCCGTGCCAGCAGCGGCGGCAACCCGCTCCTCGCTCCGGAAACGGCCAAGAACAAGACCCTCGGCTTCGTCTACTCGCCGAGCTTCCTGCCGGGCGCCGACTTCTCGATCGACTGGTACAACATCCGCATCGCCGACGCGATCGGCTCGCGCAGTGCACAGGGCATCCTCAACGACTGCTTCGTGACCGGCATCGCCTCGCGTTGCGGCCAGGTGCAGCGTGACCTCACGGGTGCGGTCTACGCGAACCCGGGCGAGATCACCGACATCATCGCGCTCAACCAGAACTTCAGGGGCGGCACGGAAGTCGAGGGCTTCGATTTCAGCGCCAACTACAAGTTCAGCACGTCGTTCGGCGATTTCCGCATCAACTGGGACAACGCCTACATCACCTACCTCGGTGACCTCGGCCAGCCGGAGCGCGGCGAGCTCAATGCGGACGGCGACATCTCCGCGGGCAACGTCATCGGCCGCAACGGCGCAGGTGCGTCGGGTGGTGGTACGCGCTTCCGCCTGCGTTCGACGCTCGGCACGACCTGGACCTACGGTGCGTGGACCGTGTCCGGCATCGCCGAGTACATGAGCGGCCAGCAGGAAAGCTGCAACAACGTCCGCAACACGGCGCTCGCGCTCGATGCGATCGGCCTCGGCGACCCGTCGTACATCACGTACTGCTCGGATCCGGACCGCATCATCAACATCTACAACTTCCAGCCGGGTACCACCAACGTCGTCGCGACGCCGGGCCGTTCGCCGGTCAACCGCATGGGCTCGATGACGTACTTCGACCTGGTCACGTCGTGGAATGCTCCGTGGGATGGCCGCGTCACGCTCGGTATCCGCAACCTGTTCGATCGTGATCCGCCGTACTGCGGCGATTGCTTCGCGAACTCGTTCGACCCGCAGTACCGCATCCCGGGCCGCTTCTACTACGCGTCCTATCAGCAGCGCTTCTGAGCGGGAATCAATACCCGTCACCGTCCCGCTCGGGACCGGGACGGCTCTCCAACGCAACACCTTTCAGGCCCCGGGGAACCGGGGCCTTTTTTTTTTGCGCGGAAGATCCGGAACGGCCCGTGCCGGCACCGCGTTATAGTGCCGGGATGTTCAATCCCGACATCGACTTCTCGCCGTGGGCGAGGCGCCTTTCGAGCGAATCCCGGGTGTTGATCCCGAATGTCCTGCCGCCGACGCTGGCGGAAGCGCTGCACGCGCGCCTCGAGCGCGTCGACGACTGGGATCTCGCCCATCGGGACAAGGAGGGATCCCGGCTGTTGCCTTCACGCGAGTACGCGGCACTGGGAAAGGCCGGTCGCGAGGTGATGCTCGCGTCGCTGGCGCGCGATTCCCATGGGCGATACGGATTCGCCTACGACAGCTGCATGCTGGTCGAGCGTTACATGCAGCGGCCCGATCCCGACGATCTCCTGCATCGCGTCGTCGAGATGATGCACGGCGAGCCGTTCCTCGCGTTCGTACGCAACCTCGTCGGTGATGCTTCGATCCGCCGCTCGCTGGTCCAGGCCACGCGTTACCTGCCCGGGCACTTCCTGCGTCGCCACGAGGACATCGTCGAGGACGGCAAGGACCGCCGCTACGCATTCGTGTTCAATCTCGGGAAGGCCTGGCACGCCGACTGGGGTGGCCTGCTGCAGTTCCTCGACCACCGCGGCGACGTCGTCGACACGTTCGTGCCGGCCTTCAACTCGCTGTCGCTGTTCAAGGTACCCCAGCCGCACGTCGTGTCGCTCGTCGGCGCATGGGCCGAGAGGCCGCGTTACGCGCTGACGGGGTGGTTCATGGCGTGAACGGGCGGCGCAGCGCCGCCCGCTTCATACGTCGCGCGCGAGCGAGGTGGCGAGGCCGGTGTAACCCGCGGGTGTCAGCGCGAGCAGGCGAGCCTTCGCATCGGCAGGAAGATCGAGGCCTTCGACGAACGTGCGCATCGCCTCGCGGTCGATGCCTTGCCCGCGCGTGAGTGCCTTGAGCTGCTCGTACGGATTCGGCAGGCCATGGCGGCGCATGACCGTCTGCACGGCCTCGGCGAGGACTTCCCAGCTCGCCTCGAGGTCGGCGGCGAGGCGTGTCGCGTCGACCTGGAGCTTGCCGACGCCCTTGGCCAGCGAATCGAGCGCGACCTGGGTGTGGCCGAACGCGGTACCGAGAGCACGCAGCACGGTCGAGTCGGTGAGGTCGCGCTGCCAGCGGCTGATCGGCAGCTTCGCGGCGAAATGTTCGAACAGCGCGTTGGCGAGGCCGAAGTTGCCCTCGGCGTTCTCGAAATCGATCGGGTTGACCTTGTGCGGCATCGTCGACGAACCGATCTCGCCCGCCTTGAGCGCCTGACGGAAATAGCCGAGCGAGATGTAGCCCCAGACGTCGCGCGAGAAGTCGACGAGGATCGTGTTGATGCGACGAACCGCATCGGCGATCTCGGCGACACCGTCGTGCGGCTCGATCTGCGTGGTCCACGGATTGAAGGCGAGGCCGAGGTCCTCGACGAACGCACGCGAGAAGGCGGGCCAGTCGACGTCGGGGTAGGCCACCACGTGCGCGTTGTAGTTGCCGACAGCACCGTTGATCTTGCCCGAGAGCTCGACGGCCGCGAGCTGGCGACGCTGGCGCTCGAGGCGCGCGACGACGTTCGCGAGTTCCTTGCCGAGCGTCGTCGGCGAGGCGGTCTGGCCGTGCGTGCGCGACAGCATCGGCTGCGCGGCGTGCTCGTGGGCGAGCGCGCGCAGCGTCGAGACGAGGCGGTCGAGCGCCGGCAGCAGCACGCCGTCGCGCGCATCGCGCAGCATCAGTGCGTAGGCGAGGTTGTTGATGTCTTCCGAGGTGCACGCGAAGTGCACGAACTCGAGCGCGCCACGCAGGCCCTCGTGCGCGGCGAAGCGCTCCTTGATGAAGTACTCGACCGCCTTGACGTCGTGGTTGGTCTCGCGCTCGATCGCCTTGATGCGCTCGCCGTCGGCTTCGGAGAAGCCTTCGGCGATCGCGATCAGGGCCGTCCGCGAGGCGTCGTCGAGCGGTGCGACCTCGGTGATGCCGGGATGCGCCGCGAGCGCGGCGAGCCAGCGCACCTCGACGAGCACGCGGCGGTGCATGAGGCCGTACTCGCTGAAGATCGGACGCAATGCGTCGACCTTGGAGGCATAGCGACCGTCGAGCGGCGAGAGGGCGAGCAGCGGCGAACTCATGGCGTATCCGATCCGGAAGGTGTGGGCATGTCGGGTTTGACGGTGATCGCCTGTGCCTTCGCGCCCTTCATCGCGCGCACGGTCAGCGTGAAGCCGTCGAACTGCAAGGTCTCGCCTTCGCCGGGCAGGCGTTCGAGGCGATGGATGATGAGGCCGCCGACCGAGTTGACCTCGTCGGGCGCCTCGATCTCGCGATCGAGCATGCGTTCGAGGCGGTAGATCGGCAGGCTGCCCGAGATCGTGAAGGCGCCCTCGCTGTCACGTTGCGGTTTCGCGCTGGCAGCACCGCGGCGGTGGTCGTCCTCGATGTCGCCGACGACGACCTCGACCACGTCCTCGAGCGTGAAGAAGCCGACCACGCGGCCGGATTCCTCGGTCACGAGGGCGAGATGGGTCGTGCCGCCGCGGAAGCGCTTGAGGATCTCGAGCACCGGTGCATCGAGCGGCGCGACGACGGCGGGGCGCAGCAGGGCAGGAATGTCGGTGACGACGCCCTTCTCGGCGACCGCGAGCAACAGGTCCTTGACGTGCAGCACGCCGCGCACCGTGTCACCGCTCGCGTCGAACCACGGGTAACGGCTGTACTGCGAGCGACGGATCTCGGCGAGCACGTCGGCCTGCTCCTGGCCGTCGCGCAGGGCGGCGAGCTGGTCGCGCGTGCGCAGGAGGTCGCCCGCGACGAGATCGGGAAGCTCGAGCGCATGGCTCATCATCGTGAACTCTTCGCCGGTCGTGCGGCCGGCGCGGTTCGCGTGCAGGATGAGCTTGAGCTCCTCGCGCGAGTAGTGGTGCTCGTGCGAATCGATCGCGTCGAGGCCGAACACGCGCAGCATCCAGTTGGCGCTCGTGTTGAGCACCCAGATCGCCGGATACATCGCCCAGTAGAAGACGTAGAGCGGCGCGGCCGTCCACAGCGACATGCGTTCCGGGCGGCGGATCGCCATGGATTTCGGCGCGAGCTCGCCGAGCACGATGTGCAGGTACGAGATCACCGTGAACGCGAACACGAACGAGATGACGTGCAGCGTGTCCTGGTCGACCTCGCCGAAGATGCCGATCAGCGGTTCGACGAGGCCCGCGAAGGCGGGTTTGCCGATCCAGCCGAGGCCGAGCGACGACAGCGTGATGCCGAGCTGGCAGGCGGACAGGTAGGCATCGAGGTGCGCGTGCACGCTGAGCAGGATGCGACCGCGCCAGCCGCGACCTTCGGCGAGGCGAACGGCCTGGGTGCTGCGCAGCTTGACGAGGGCGAACTCGGCGGCGACGAAGAAACCGTTGAGCAGGACCAGCAGGAACGCTGCAACGATATAGATGATGTTGACGAACATCTCTCGGAAACGAGCCGCGGGCCGATGAGTCTAGCAGCGTCCGGGGATGCGTTCAGCCACGGGGCGCGGCGTTTCGCCACGGCGGGCAAAAAGAGGCCCCGCCGAAGGCGGGGCCCGAAGGGAGGGAGAGCGTAACGGGTGGATCAGCGGACCTTGAGACCCGACGAGTCGACCTTCTTGACACCCTTGATGCCCTGGGCCGTCGCGATGGCCTTCTCGAGGGCCGTGTCGGAGTCGAGCACGCCGATCAGCGTGACGATGCCGTTGGTGGTGTTGACCGAGATGTCGGTGCTCTTGACGCCATCGGTCGCGGCCAGGTCGGCCTTGACCTTCGTGGTGATCCACGTATCGGACACCGGCTGCTCGGACTTCTGGTCCGCGGCATTCGTCGTGCCCGGCAGTTCGGGGGCGGCGTAGGCGAGGCCCGACGCGCCGACGAGGAAGGCCGTGCCAAGGACAATGCGGTTCAGCGAACGGAAGTTCATTGGATTCGTCTCCTGGATGGGGATGCGAGCCCCGCGTCGTTCGACGTGGCAGGCGCTTGGCCTCGGCTCGGTGACGAGTCTCGTCGTGCGTTCCGATACGCCGGATGAATATGGACGGCCATATTGCTGGGCCGTGCGGAAGGGTTCAGCAACCTGATCGAGGTGTTAAGCCGTGCGTCGGGGCGCGAAGACCGTCATCGCGAGCGTGAAGCGGTGTTCGCCTTCCACGCCACGTGCCGACTCGGCATCGAAACCGAGCGTGGTCGCGAGCGCGATCGAGGCCGCGTTGCCCGGCATGATCTCCGCGACGATCACGTCGAGCGAAGTCGCCCCAGCGAGGTAGGTGCGCAAGGCATGCAGGGATTCCCGCGCCACGCCGCGGCGCCTCCACGCAGGCGCGACGAGCCAGCTGACGCGCGCCGCACGCGCCTCGTGGTCGAATGCGAACAAGGTGGTCGTGCCAATGACGCGATCCTCGTCGCGATCGGCAATCGCCCACTGCAGGTGCGTACCGTGTCGACGCCCCGCGGCGATGTCGCGCAGGTACCAGGCCGCGTCGTCGCGCGTGCGCAGGGGCGCGTGGCTCCAGTGGCGCAGCGAGTCCGCATCCGAGAGCAGCGCGAAGAAGGCCTCGAGATCGTCGTCGCGCGGCGCGCGCAGGCGCAGCCGTGCGGTCTCGAGCGTCGGCAGCGGATCGTGCGAGGGCAGCAGCGGGCGTTCCTCCCACGAGGCGTTCACTCGAACGAGCCGCGGAAGATCGCGTCGGCGGAACGCACGACCTTCAGTGCATCGAGGCGCGCATTGCCGATGCTGCCGTTGCCGATACGGATCACGACTTCGCCATCGGTCGCCTCGACGAGGTAGCGCCGCACGTGCGCGGTATCGATGCCCGCGGTGGCCGCGATGTCGAACTCGTCGAGCACGCGCACGCCTTGCAGCGTCACGTTGAAGCGTCGTGCTCCCGCGCCGGCGTTGTAGGTCTCGGCGAAGTGCAGGTCGATCTCGTAGCGAGCCTGCGGCACGACGAAGCGATAGGCGAAGTTGCCCCAGCGCCAGTCGTTGTAGAGCGCGTCGTCGACGGTGCCCGCGATCGCGCGGCTGGAGACCTGCACGTCGCCACCTTCGAATGCCGTGTCGGCGCTCCATGCGGCGCCGTCGGCACCGGTGTACGCGGCGCCGCCGGCGTTGATCGCGGCCACCGTGTCGCCGGGTTGCGGCACGACGTTCACCCGGTTCACGCGCAACGGCGCGCTGATCGTCGTGCTGCCGCCCCAGGGCGCGTGGTAGCCGGAGCCCGTCGCGGTCATGCGCAGGTCGTTGACACCCATCGCGAGTGCGATCGCGGGCGTCGTCCACTGGGTCGTTCCATTCGCCGCGCCGTTCGTGCCGTTGCGCCGTGCCCACGCCACACCCGTGACGGCATGGCCCCCGTTGTCGGTGACGCCGGCGAGCGGCAGGGCGCCGAGTTCGGTCGTCCACGTCGGCGCGGTCGTCGGATCCTCGATGCGCACGATCGGCGGTGTGGTGAGGCTCGGAGCGCCACGCGCCTGTGCGGTGATCCAGCGGAACAGCAGCGGGTTCGCGTAGGTCGGCGTCCAGATGAAATGGCCGCCGGTCGCGTACTCGGTGTAGATCGTCCGCGCATTGGCGTTGCGCAGGGCGTTGACGAGGTCACGCGAGCCGCTGACGCCGACCGTGCCGTCGTTGACCGCGTGGAAGAACCAGAACGGCAATGCGCCGACCAGCGGTGCCTGGCCGGGCGAGCCCCAGCCGCAGATCGGCACCGCGCTCGCGAAACGCTGTGGCGCGTTCGCCACGAGCGCCCACGTGCCGTTGCCGCCCATCGAGATGCCGGTGACGTGCACGCGGTCGGCGTCGATGCGGAACTCGGTGGCGATGCGGTCGAGCATCGTGTTGAGCTGCGCGAGCTGGGTACCGCCGGCCCAGCAGCCGCTCGAATGCGGGCACTGCGGCGCGGCCATGAACACCTTGCGGGTCGCGAGGTTCGCGTCGCTGATGAGCTGCATCGCGCCGTTCGCGCCGTTGTTGAGCTGGCTCGTGTTGTTCGTGCCGGCCTCGCCTGCACCGTGCAGGAACACGATCAGCGGATAACGTTGCGCCGGATCGTAGCCCGGCGGCACGAAGATGCGGTACGGCATGCCGCTGCCGTTCGCTTCGGTGTTGCGGAAGAGGAAATCCGCAGGCACCGCGGCGTACACGGCGGGCGAGGGCAACGACATGAGCCCGAGCAGGGCTCCCAGCTTCCCGGCTTGCATGCGCACCTCCCGGAGGGAACTCCCTGCGCCGCTTCAGGCTAGCACCGCGCATGGCGGCGGGACGCGTGGTGCGTCACACGTCCGGAGGGGTTCACGGGAGCCGGAAACGACGAAGCCGGCACGTGGCCGGCTTCGTCGTCGATTGGTGGAGCGGATGGGGATCGAACCCACGACCTTCGCATTGCGAACGCGACGCTCTCCCAGCTGAGCTACCGCCCCGTGAAACCGTATCGCGCAGTGGAAGTCTCCGGCTGGGCGCCGAACCACGCGAGGGCGCGCATCATAGCCGAACGCCCCGACCTCGCCAAGCATCCCCGCTCAGGTCGACGCGAGCCTCGCCATGAGGGCGTCGTGCAGCACCTCGCGGCGCCAGCCCTCGAGCGCTGCAGGCCACCGGCGTGTCAGCCACAAGGCCTCGAGGTGGCGGCGCGCGCAGAGCAGCCCTTCCGGAAGGTCGAGCGCCGCAGCACGCTCGACGACGACCTCCTTGAGCGCGGTCACGGCGCGGCGTTCCTGCGGACTCGCCGCCGCCGGGATCGGATCGAACACGAGGTCCTCGTCGGTGAGCGGCGCCGAGAGGCAGGCCAGCAGGTCGTCGCGTTCGGCCCCCCGCAACGCACGCAGTCCCCTGCTGCGCTCGAACAGGTCGGCGGCGTCACGCGGAGGACGCGCGGCGAAATCGAGGATGCGCGGGTCGTCGAGCAACCACGGTCGCGGGCGGTCGACGCGACGCGCGGTGGCGTCGCGCCACAGCAGCATGCGCCGCAGGCGTGCCTGGGCTTCGCGTGGCCAGTCGGCGGCGCCGCGGAACGCGACCTGCGGCTGCAGGTCGACCTCGCGCCGGCGCGCGCGCTCGAGCATGCGCGCGCAGTCCTCGGCATGCCAGGCCGTGTAACCGCGTTCGGCGAGCCGTCGCGCGAGTTCGTCGTGGAGGAAGGGCAGGTGGACGACATCCTGCGCCGCGTACTCCAGTTGCTGCGGGCTCAGCGGCCGGCGCAGCCAGTCCGAGCGCGTTTCACCCTTCGGTACGTCGACGCCGCACAAGGCGAGGACGAGCTTCTGGTAGCCGAGGCCCGGGCCGAGACCCGCGAATGCCGCGGCGACCTGCGTGTCGAACAGTACGCCGAGCCCTTCGGGAACGACGGGCGCGAGCGCGTCGAGATCCTCGCTCGCGCTGTGCATGACGCAAGGTGCCGACGCATCGCCGAGGCGCACGGCGAGCGGCGCGAGGTCGATCGCTGCGAGCGGATCGACGAGCGCGATCGCGCCGTCGAGCTCGATCTGCACGAGCGCGAGTTTCGGCGCGAAGGTGTCGATGCGCATGAACTCGGTGTCGAGTCCGATACGTGCGGCCGGCCGCGCGAGGAACGCGGCGAGCGCGTCGGTGGAGTCGATCCAGTCCGCCAAGGGAGCCTCGGTCGATCGTTGATGGGAAGTGCGCGATGCCTGCGGTTGCGGATCGCGAGCACGATAGCCTAAGGTGCCGGCACGCGGCTGTCAGCCCTTCTCCTCGCGCATGCCCGGCACCGAAAACGTCAGCAAGCAACGCAACTTCGGCGGCGCGATGGGCATCGCCGTGCTGCTGTTCGCGCTCGGCTACCGTTTCTACCCGAACATCGCGGGCATGCTGCCGCAGCGGTCGCCGGAGAAGCCGGCCGCCGTCGTGCCCGCCACCGGGACGCCCTGGGTCGCTGAACACGCCGCCTCGCTGCTGTCGCCCGATCCGGATCCGGAGCCCATCGTCGGCACGACGCTCGCCGAAGCCCTCGCGATGGGGCCGCCCGCGCCGGTGACCAAGGAGGTCGCCGCCTTGCTCAAGTCCGCACGCGCGGCCGAGGACCAGGGCAAGCTGCTCGAGCCCGAAGACGCCTCCGCGATCGTGCTGTTCCGCCAGGTGCTCGAGCAGGATCCCGACAACCGCGTCGCGACCTCGGGCCTCGCGCGGATCGGCGGCGTCATGCGCGACTGGTCGATCGCCGCACTCGAGCGTGGCGACTCCGAGCAGGCGATGCGCTACGCGAACCTGTTCGCCGAGCTGCCGCACTCGCAGAGCGAGCTGGAAGCCCTGCGCGAGCGCCTGCGCGTGCTGCGCGAGGTCATGCCGATGCTCGCGCGGGCGGCCGACCTGCTGCGCCAGGAGCGCCTCGTCGGCGAGGACGGCGACGACGCACTGTCGGTATACCGCGCCGTGCTCGCGATCGATCCTTCGAACAAGGTTGCCGACCAGGGCCTCGCGCAGATCGAACGCGGCTATCTCGACCGCGCTCGCGCTGCCGTGGCGCAGGACGACTTCGCGGGCTCCGACGCGATCCTCGCCGAGGCCGCGCGTATCCGTCCGGGATCGCAGGACCTGCTCGACACGCGCTCGCAGATCGAAGGCATCCGTCGCCAGCGCGCCGAGACCGTGCTCGCGCAGGCGCGTTCGGCGCTCGATTCCGGCAATGCCGATCTCGCCGAGCAACTCGCCACGCGTGCGCAGGGCATCAGCGCCGATCTCGCCGGCCTCGACGATTTCGGCCGTCGCCTGCGCAACGCACGCCTCTACGCGAGCTTCTCGCCGGGGCAGGTGATCACCGACCGCTTCCTCGACATCGCCGGCGCGGCTCCTGCGGTCGTCGTCGTGCCGACCGGACGTTTCGTCATGGGCTCGCCGGCCGACGAGACCGACCACGCCGACAACGAGGAGCCGCAGCGCCAGGTCGAGATCACCGCGGGCTTCGCGCTCGGCCAGACCGAGGTCACGGTCGCGCAGTTCCGCGAGTTCGCGCGCGCCTCGGGCTACCGCAGCGAGGCCGAGCGCGCCGGTGCCGGCAGCATCTACGACGAGAACACCGGTCGCATGGGCGAACGCCGTGGCGTGGACTGGGAGCGCGACTACAAGGGCGACCGCGCAGCCGACAGGCTGCCCGTGCTGAACGTCTCCTGGAACGACGCGAGCGCCTACGCGACGTGGTTGTCCCAGCGTACCGGCAAGCGCTACCGCCTGCCGACCGAAGCCGAGTTCGAGTACGCCTTGCGGGCCGGCACGCAGTCGCGCTTCTGGTGGGGCGACGAGGAGCCGCAATCGGTCATCGCCAACGTGACCGGCGACGGCGACCGTTCGCCGAGCCGTCGCAGCTGGGGCCGCGCCTTCGCGCGTTACGCCGACGGTTTCTGGGGGCCGGCACCGGTCAAGTCGTTCCCGTCGAACCCGTTCGGACTCCACGACATCGACGGCAACGTGTCCGAATGGGTCGAGGACTGCTGGCACGACAACTACGTGCGCGCGCCGCGCGACAGCACGGCGTGGGTCAACCCGGGCTGCGCACGCCGCGTGATCCGCGGCGGCTCGTGGGCGAGCGCGCCGGACCAGGTGCGGTCGGCCTATCGGCTCGGCGTCAACGCCGACGCGCGCAGCGCGCGCGTCGGTTTCCGCGTCGCGCGCGATCTCTGAACGGCCGTCGTCCCGCGGGTCGTCGGCGTGCGTGCCGGGCACGGCGTTCGCGCTAAGCTCGCGCCGTCCTTCAGGGGAGCACGACCATGGGGCCGTTCGGCAATCGTTCCGCGGGTGGGCAGTCGCGTCGCGGCCTCAAGCTGTGGCCCATCCTCCTGTTCGGCGCCTACTTCGCCTACTACTGGTTCAGTCACGGCAACGTCGCGTCGTACACCGGCCGCAAGCAGCTCATCGAGACCACCTCGCAGGAGGAACTCGCGCTGGGCCTGCAGTCCTACCGCGAGATCCTGTCGCAGTCCGACGTCGTGCGCGACGGCGACGCACCGCGCCAGGTGCGCGACATCGCGCAGCGCCTCGTGCAGGCGGCGCCCAAGGTCGAGCAATACCTCGCCGAGACCGTCGGCACGCCCGCGGACACCGACTGGTCGGCCTTCCAGTGGGAGGCCAGTGTCATCCGCTCGGACCAGGTCAATGCGTTCTGCCTGCCGGGCGGCAAGATCGCGGTCTACACGGGCATCCTGCCGGTCGCGAAGAACGAGGACGGCCTCGCCGCGATCATGGGTCACGAGATCGCACACGCGCTGCTGCGCCATGGCGGTGAACGCATGGCCCAGCAGAAGCTCGTGCAGTTCGGTGCGATGGCGGCGAGCATGTCGACCGGTGACATGGATCCCGGCCAGCGCCAGATGGTGATGGCCGCGATCGGTGCCGGCGCGCAGTACGGCGTGCTGCTGCCGTTCTCGCGCAGCCACGAGTCGGAGGCCGACCGTGTCGGTCTGCTGCTCGCCGCGGCGGCATGCTTCAACCCCGACGAGGCGCCGCGCCTGTGGGAGCGCATGGCCGCGCTGGGCAGTCGCAAGCCGCCGGAGTTCATGTCCACGCACCCTGCCGAAGGCACGCGCATCGGCCAGCTCAACGGCTGGATGGGCGAGGCGAAGCAGGTCCGGCAACGATTCTGCGCGCCGCCGCCGGGCTGACGTCACGAACCGGTTGCCAGCCCGCGCGCCGATCCGTATCATTCGCGGCCCACTTCAAGGAGAGGTGGCAGAGTGGTCGAATGTACCTGACTCGAAATCAGGCGTGCGTGCAAGCGCACCGTGGGTTCGAATCCCACCCTCTCCGCCAGTAGGACGGAAAAGCCCCGGGAAACCGGGGCTTTTTCTTTTCCGGCCTTCCGTTCGCCGTCAGGGATCGCCGAAGCCGCGCGGCCAGCCGAACAGGTAGCCCTGGCCGCAGGCCACGCCGAGCGCACGCAGCGTGTCGCGCTCCTCGACGGTTTCGATGCCCTCGGCGACGAGCGTGATGCCCGATTCCCTCGCGAACGACACGATCGCCGAGGCGAGCTGGCGCTGGCGCACCTGGATGTCGATGTCGCGGGTCAGCGTGATGTCGAGCTTGACGATGTCCGGCGACAGCTTGAGGACGTGGCGCAGGCTCGCATAGCCCGCGCCGGCATCGTCGACGGCGATGCGCCAGCCCCGGTCGCGCAGTACGGTGGCGCGTTCCAGCAGCAGCGCGTAGTCCTCGACCTGGGCATGCTCGGTGATCTCGACCACCCATCGGCGTGTCGGATCCGCGCCGAGGACCGATTCGATGTCGGCGCCGATCACGGTGCCGGGCGAGGCATTCACGGCGATGTAGGCGTCACGCGGGGCATCCGCCGATGCACGCACGATCGCCACCATGCAGGCGAGATCGAGCTCTTCGGACATGCCGAGCCGGGCGGCAGCGCAGAACCAGCCGCCCTGGGGTGGTGCGGACTCCGAAGGGAAGCGTGTGAGTCCCTCGTAGCCGATGACCGCACCGGTCGCCAGTTCGACGATGGGCTGGAACACCCCACGCAAGCCCCCGCTGCGCAGGATCGCCCGCAACTGGTCGCGCTGGGCGAGGTCGAGCGCCGTGGAGGGAGCGTTACCGCTGACCGGATCGGCGAGTCCGCGCGCCCGCGCGTGCTCGAGCACATGGTGCAGGGTCGCGCCGATGAACGTGCCGAACGTGCGTAGTGTCGCGACGTCGCGTGTCGTGTACGCATGCGCGCGATCGGACACGACCTTGAGCACGCCGACGACATGGTCGCCGCAGGTCAGCGGCACCGCGATTGCCGAGCGCAGGCCGACCTTGCGGCAGGCCTCGAGATTGACGCGCGGATCGGTCTCGCTGTCGTCGCACTGGAGGACCTCGCCTGCATCGAGGCAGCGGCCCGAGAGGCTGCCGAGACGCGGCACGTGCAGGCCGAGGTGGGGCAGCGAGGTCCCGCTCGCCGACCAGTAGACCAGATCCTCGCCCTGCACCATCTCGACCACCGCACCCGTGGAACGGGTGAGGGCCTCCGAGCGGTGCGTGATGATGTCGACCACCTTCTTGGCGTCGAGGCCGGCCTGCGCGATCTCGCCTTGTGCCGCGATGATCTGCGCGAGCACGCCGTCGTCCTGCGCAGGCCGTGTACGCGCGCGCTTGTTCGAGAAGGCGACGACGTTGGAGGGCGTTTCCTGGGGCGTCGGCATGGCGCGGATTTCCTGGGTGCACAATTATACTCCGCCTCCTTCGGCGACCTTGCAATCGTGTCGCGCGCAACCGTGGTGATACCTGAACGCCTGGCCACGAAGCCCTGGCGGTCTGGCGAGGAGAGGATCGCGATGCGCCCGGATGGTGAACGGATGCCGCATCGACACGATTCGTCACCATCCCGTGCAGCGCACGTTCCGCCGATGCGTGGATACTCCGTGCCGAACAGGAGAAACCATGATCACGCCGCACGAAAACCTGCATGCTCGCGAAGGCGAATCGCTGGACGACGGCAGTTATCGCGCGATGACCGTGCGTGGTGGCGGCACGCGCGGGCTCGTCGTGTGGGTCGGTCGCGTCGGCGCGATCGCGGCGGGGCTGCCGCCGAGTGACATCCGCGCGTCGGACTATGTCCAGCGCGTCACCGTGCACTTCGTGGACTTCGCCCATGTCTGGCCGTATTTCGCGGAGGGCGAGTACGCTGCGCTGGCCGCCCAGATCAAGGCCCAGATCGAGTACAGGCCCAAGCGCATGCCGGCCTAGACCATCGCGCCGGATGCCGACCTGTCGCGATCGGCGCACACTCCCCACTCCGCGAGAGAGGGCAAGGCGATGGCGATCCGGCGACGTGGCTCGGCACAGTGGCAGGGCGGTTTCCGTGAAGGAAAAGGCGCCATTTCCACCGAGAGTGGTGCACTCCGATCCTATCCCTATGGTGTCCTGAGCCGGTTCGAGGCCTTCGCGGGCACGAATCCGGAAGAACTCATCGGTGCCGCGCACGCGGGGTGCTTCGCGATGGCGCTCGCACGCGTGCTCTCTCAACAAGGCATCGACGCCAGGCGGCTCGACGTGCGCGCCGAGGTGTCGCTCGAAGACGATGGCGAGGGCTACCGCATCGATGCCGTGCATCTCGTCGTGCGTGCCTCCCTCGATGGGCTCGACGCAGCACGTTTCGATGCGCTGGTCGCGGAAGCCGAGCGCACCTGTCCCGTCTCGCGCGTGCTTCAGGCGCGCATCACGCTGGACGCCCGCATGGGCTGATGCGTCGGTTCACGCGGCAGCCATCGCCCCGATCGCAGCATCGTGCGTCCCGGTCGTCTGGGCCGGATCACGATCGCCGCTCCTTCATCCGGACGCGGCGAGACGAGGAGGCGTGTATGGCGGCTCGACCGATCTGGTCCGGCGTGGTGTCGTTCGGACTGCTCAACATCCCCGTCTCGCTGATGTCGGGCGAGCGACGCACCGACCTGCATTTCCGCATGCTCGACTGCCGCGACAAGGCGCCGGTGCGCTATGAGCGCATCAACGCGGAGACCGGCGAGGAAGTGCCGTGGAGCAACGTCTGCAAGGCCTACGAGTACGAGAAGGGCAACCTCGTCGTGCTCGAGAAGGAAGACCTCGACGCGGCCGCGCCCAAGGGCAGCGAGACGGTCGAGATCGAGGGCTTCGTCGAGCTCGCCTCGATCGAGCCCGTGTACTACGAGAAGCCCTACATCCTCGTGCCGGGCAAGAAGGCCGACAAGGGTTACGTGCTGCTGCGCGAGACGCTCGCGAAGACCGGCAAGGCCGGCATCGCGCGCATGGTCGTGCGTACGCGCGAGTACCTGTGCGCGCTACTGCCGCGCGGCGACGCGCTCGTCGTGATGCTGCTGCGCTACGCGCAGGAACTCGTCGATCCGGACGAGTACCGTCTGCCGTCGGGCAAGTCGTCGGATTACCGCGTGAGCGCGCGCGAGGTCGAGATGGCGGCCTCGCTGATCGACTCGATGACCGTGGCATGGGAGCCGGAGCAGTATCGCGACGAGTTCCGCAAGCGCGTGCGCTCGGCGATCGACAAGCGCCTCAAGCGCAAGGGCACGACGACGAAGAAGAAGCCCGACGAAGCCCCCGAGGCCGAAGACGCCGCCACCAACGTCGTCGACTTCATGGCGCTGCTGCGCGAGAGCCTCGCGACCAACAAGCGCACGCCGGCGCGCAAGCAGAGCGTGTCGCGCAAGCGTGCCGCGCCTGCGAAGAAGACGTCGGTGACGACCGCGAGTAAAGCCGTGGCGAAGAAGGCGAAGACGGCGTCCGCGCGCAAGACTCCGGCGAAACGTGCGGCGTCGAGAACGCGCAAGGCCGGTTGAGCCCTCGGCGTGATGCGCGAGCCGCCGCGCATCACGTGTCATCGCATGCGATCGAACCCGAATATGTGTGCGAGCGGATGACGCCGCCGCTCGAGCTGCATCCGAAGCAGACGTGCACCGATAACGCTGTAGACGATGCCGTTGCCGCCGTAGGCCATCGCGAACAGCAGGCGCCGGTCGAGTCGCGGATGCGCGCCGAAGAACGGCAGGCCGTCCGTGGTCTCGGCGAACGTGCCGGCCCAGGCGAAGCCGGGCTCGAGTTCGAGTCCGGGCAACATCGCGCCGACCCTCGCGAGGATGCGCGCGGCCTTCTTCTGCACGCGTGCGTCGCGGCGTGCGGGGATGTCGAGGCGATCATCCTCGCCGCCGGCGAGCACGCGTCCGTCGCGCGTCGTGCGCAGATACAGGTAGGGACGCGCCGTTTCCCACACGAGCGTGTGCCGCAGCCAGGACGGCATCGAGCGCAATGGCTCGGTGACGAGCGCGTAGCTGCTGCGGTTCGCGGCGACGCGTTCGGGCAGCCAGCCCTGCGACTCGTAGCCCGCCGCGACGACCACATGGCGGCAGCGCACTCGCGCGCCGCGCTGCGTGTGAAGTTCGATGTCGCGCGAGCGCTCGATGCGGTGGACGACCTTGCTGCGGTCGTGCACGCGCACACCGCGCCCGGCGATATCGGACAGCAGTGCGATCGCGAGGCGATACGGATCGACCTGTCCCGCGGTGGCCGTGAGCAGTGCGGCCGGGGCTTCGATGTCGTAGCGCGCGGCGATGTCGCCGGCCTCGAGCGTGTCGACGTCGAAGCCGTGTGCACGCCGCAGCGCGCCTTCGCGACGCACACGTCCGGCATGCCAGCGCCTGCTCGCGATGTAGAGACTCGAGGCGCGATCGAACGCGACGCGCACGTTCGCGGCGATCGTGCCGAGTTCATCGATGGCTTCTTCACAGGCGCGGTACACCCTCGCTGCAGTGTCGATGCCGACGATGCGCGCGAGCTCGGCGAGTTCGGTGTCGATCTCGTACTGGATCATCGCGGTGCTCGCGGCCGTGCTGCCCCATGCCGCGTCGCGCGTGTCGAGCACGAGGGTGTCGAAGCCGGCCTCGACGAGCTCGCGCGCGACGAGCGCACCGGTGATGCCCGCGCCGATCACGGCGACGTCGCAGCGCGCGTCGGACTCTAGCGGCGCGAAGTGCTGCGGCAGGCCGTTGCGCACGATCCAGTACGGGTAGCCGCTCTTTAGGTCCATCGCCACTCCTCGTGTCCGTGCGATGCATTGGGGCGTGCGCGCGGACAATCGGCGATGAACATCGGCGACACACAAGGCTTCGATTCCCGCGCGATGAACACGCCTGCAACCGTTCCTGTCCACGGCCTGAGGACGTATCGCGAAGGCTCGCCGTGTTCAGGAGTCGTGGAGGCAGCGCTGCGTAGGGTGGCTCCACCCGATGGCCGGGTCATCAACCCAAGGAGTCCGCCATGAACAAGCGTCTTTCCACTCTCGCGTTCGCGATCGTCGGTGCCTTCGCCTTCAACGCTGCGCCGGTGTTCGCGCACGACCACGCTGCCGAGACCCCGAACAACGAGTCCGACCAGCCCGTGACCGACACGTGGATCACCACCAAGGTCAAGACCGAGCTCGCCACGACCGATGGCGTCAAGAGCACCGACATCAGCGTCACCACGGTCGACGGCGTCGTCACGCTGACCGGCGTGCTGACCAGCAAGACCGCGGTCGAGAAGGCCGTCGCGGCCACCAAGAGCATCAAGGGCGTCAAAAGCGTCGATGCTTCGGGCCTGAAGACGTCCTGATCACCCCATCCGAGGAGCAGACTCATGAATGAAGATCGCATCAAGGGCAAGTGGAAGCAGCTCAGCGGCACCCTCAAGGAAAAGTGGGGCAAGCTGACCGACGACGACCTGCAGGTCGCCGAGGGCAACCGCGAGTACCTCGCGGGCAAGATCCAGGAGCGCTACGGCCTCGCCAAGGACGAAGCGGCCAAGCATGTGAAGGATTTCGAAGACAGCTTGCGCTGATCCGCGGTGCCGCCACCGCGAAGGGCCGGGAGCGATCCCGGCCCTTTCTTTTGCGCGCGACGGTAGGCGTCGGCGCGCCGACCGCCTACCATGCCGGTTTTCCCGGCCGGTACCCCGTGATGAGCCAGATTTCCGTCCCCGTGTCCTACGGCGAGCTGATCGACAAGATCACGATCCTCGAGATCAAGGCCGAGCGCATCGGCAACCCCGACAAGCTGCGCAACGTGCGCACCGAGCTCGACCTGCTCAACGCGACGTGGTCGGCCGCCGAGGTGTCGCGCATCGACATCGCCGCCTCGCGCGGCAAGCTGCGTGCGGTCAACGAGCTGCTTTGGGACATCGAGGACCGCATCCGCGTCAAGGAGAAGGCCAAGGCCTTCGACGACGAGTTCATCGAACTCGCGCGCGCGGTGTATTTCCGCAACGACGAGCGTGCCGCGTTCAAGCGCGAGATCAACGATGCGCTCGGCTCGACGCTGGTCGAGGAAAAATCCTACGAGGACTACCGCTGAAACGCCGACGTGCGCTGGCCGGCACGCTTGCAGTCGCCGACGTGCTCGGCATCGCCGGCGCGCTGCTCTGGCCCGTGACCGGTCGCAGTCTCGTCGCGCGCGTGTATGCCGCGGAAACCGACCGCGCCGCGGCTGCCGAGGCGCGCGTCAAGCCCGCGCTCGAACGCGACCTCGCGGCGCTGGGCCTGCGCTATGGCGCGCCGGTGTTCATGCGTGTGTTCAAGCGCGAGAAACAGCTCGAGCTGTGGATGGAAGGCGAAGGCGGTGCGTACATCCACGTGCGCGATTACCCGATCTGCACGTACTCGGGCGCGCTCGGGCCGAAGCAGCGGGAGGGCGACCAGCAGGCACCGGAGGGTTTCTACCGCGTGCGCACGGGCCAGATGAATCCTCGCAGCAGCTACCACCTCTCGTTCGACCTCGGTTATCCGAACGCCTACGACCGGGCCCACAAGCGCACCGGCAGCTACCTCATGGTGCACGGCTCGTGCGTGTCGATCGGTTGCTACGCGATGGGCGACGCCGCGATCGAGGAGATCTGGTCGCTGGCCGCGGCCGCCTTGCGTAGCGGGCAGGACGCGTTCGAGGTGCACGCGTTTCCGTTCCGCCCGACCGAAGAGGCGCTCTCCGCCGAGCGCAGCTCGCCATGGCACGCGTTCTGGCGCGAGCTGCAACCCGCTTATGATGCGTTCGAGCGCACGCGTACGCCGCCCCGCATCCGCGTGGACGGCACGCGTTACGCCGTGGAGGGTTTCCGATGAGCGACACGCGTGGCCTGGAACAGGACCAGCTCGACGATCTCTGCGCCGCATGGCCCGGTGCCGCGCGATCGATCAAGTGGGAGGTCGACCTCGTCTGGAGTGTCTCGGGCAAGATGTTCGTCGTCTACTGCACGCTCGGGCCCGACCGCGGGCGCCTGAGCTTCAAGGTCGATCCGGAACGCTTCCTCGAGCTCAGCGATCAGCCCGGCATGGCGCCGGCGCCTTACGCGGCGCGTGCGTTCTGGATCAGCGTGACCGAGCCGGACCGGTTCAGCGAGGCCGAGTTGTGCGGCTACGTGCGCAATTCCTACGAGCTGGTGCGCCAGGGCCTGCCGAAGAAGACCCGCCTGGCCCTCGGCGCCGAGGACTGAGGCATCGTCCGACGGCTATAATGGCCGGATGTTGCAACTCTGTCGTGATGCCTCCGGTGCGCCGCTCGCGCCGCAGGGAAGTGTCGTCTGCATCGGCGCGTTCGACGGTGTCCACCTCGGCCACCGCGCGCTGCTCGCGCGTGCGCGCGAGCGTGCCGCCGCGCTCGGCGCCCGCACCGCGGCGCTGAGCTTCGAACCGATCCCGCGCGAGTTCTTCGCGCGTGGCACGCCGGTCCCGCGCATCGACGACGCGCGCGGCAAGATCGTCCAGCTGGCCGCCGCCGGTGCCGACCTGCTGCTCCTGCTGCGGTTCGATGCCGCGCTCGCCGCGATGTCGCCCGAGGCCTTCGTCGAGCAGGTGCTGGTCGCACGCCTCGGTGCACGTGAGGTCTGGATCGGTGCGGATTTCCGTTTCGGCCACGCGCGGCGCGGTGATCCCGTCTTGCTGCGCGAACTCGGCGCGAGGCTCGGCTTCGGCGTCGAGGTGTTCCCGGAGTTCCTCGTCGATGGCGAGCGCGTGCGCAGCAGCGGCATCCGCGCCCACCTCGCTGCGGGCGATTTCGACGCCGCGGCGCGCCTCCTCGGTCGCCCGTTCATGATCGGCGGACATGTGGTGCGCGGCCAGCAGCTCGGCCGCAAGCTCGGTTACCCGACCGCGAACTTCCGCCTCGGCCGCCGCACCTCGCCGGTCGACGGCATCTTCGCCGTGCGCGTGCACGGCATCGGCCCGGTGCCGCATGCCGCGGTCGCGAGCCTCGGCGTGCGGCCGACCGTCAACGGCACCGAGCCGCTGCTCGAGGCCCACCTGTTCGACTTCGACGGCGACCTGTACGGGCGCCGCCTCGACGTGGAGTTCGTCGCCAAGCTGCGCGACGAGGAAAAATTCAGCGATCTGGACGCGATGGTGCGCCAGATCGATCTCGACGCCGCGCAGGCCCGCAGCCTGCTCGGTGTCCCCGAGGCCCGCCCGGCCGGAGCATGCGCGTGAGCACCGACTACAAGAGCACGATCAACCTGCCCAACACCGCGTTCGCGATGAAGGCCGATCTCGCCAAGCGCGAGCCCGGCATGCTCGAGGACTGGTACGCGAAGGGCCGCTACGAGGCGATCCAGGCGCGCACCGCGCAGCGCCCGCACGCGTTCGTGCTGCACGACGGTCCGCCGTACGCGAACGGCGTGATCCACATCGGCCACGCGGTCAACAAGGTGCTCAAGGACATCGTGGTCAAGTCCAAGCTCATGGCCGGCCTGCGCGCGCCATACGTGCCGGGCTGGGACTGCCACGGCCTGCCGATCGAGATCGCGGTCGAGAAGGAGGTCGGCAAGGTCGGCCAGAAGGTCGACGCGGCGACGTTCCGCCAGAAGTGCCGCGAGTACGCCGCCAAGCAGATCGATCTGCAGCGCGCCGACTTCAAGCGTCTCGGCGTGCTCGGCGACTGGGACAACCCCTACCGCACGATGGACGCGCGCTTCGAGGCCGACATGCTGCGCGCGCTGTCGGTGATCTACGCGAACGGCCACATCACGCGCGGCTTCAAGCCCGTGCACTGGTGCTTCGACTGCGGCTCGGCACTGGCCGAGGCCGAGATCGAGTACGCCGACAAGATCTCGCCGGCCATCGACGTCGCCTATGACGCGCTCGATGCGCAGGCATTCGCGACGCTGTTCGGCGTCGAGGTCGATGCCGGCACGATCGTCGCCGTGCCGATCTGGACAACCACGCCGTGGACGCTGCCGGCCAGCCTCGCCGTGTCGCTCGGCCCGGAACTCGAGTACGTGCTCGTCGAAGGCCCGGCGCGTGAAGGTCGCCGCGTGCTGCTCGTCGTCGCCGAAGCGCTCGCCGGCAAGGCGCTCGCGCGCTACGGTGTCGAGACGGTCACCGTGCTCGGCCGCGTCACGGGCGCGCAGCTGGAAACGAAATCCCCGGACGGGCAGGGCGGCACCGGACTTGCGCTGCGCCATCCGTTCTACGACGACCGCGCGATCCCGCTGCTGGTCGGCGACCACGTCACCGCCGAGGACGGCACCGGCGCCGTGCACACCGCGCCGGGCCACGGCGTCGAGGACTTCGCGGTCGGCCAGGCCTACGGCCTCGTCGACGCGTGCACGGCCAACCAGCTCAACCCGATCGGCGGCAACGGCGTCTACCTGCCCGGCACGCCGCTGTTCGAAGGCCAGTTCATCTGGAAGGCCAACGACGCCGTGGTCGAGCTGCTGCGCGGCAACGGCCGCCTGCTCGCCTTTGCGAAGCTCGAGCACAGCTACCCGCACTGCTGGCGCCACAAGACGCCGGTCGCGTTCCGCGCCACGCCGCAGTGGTTCATCAGCATGGAGAAGGAAGGCCTGCGCGCCGACGCGCTCGCCTCGATCAAGGCCGTGCGCTGGATCCCGGCCTGGGGCGAGGAGCGCATCACCGGCATGATCGCGGGCCGTCCGGACTGGTGCATCTCGCGCCAGCGCACCTGGGGCGTGCCGATCGCGATGTTCGTCGACCGCACCACCCAGCTGCCGCATCCGCGCAGCGTCGAGCTGTTCGAGCAGGTCGCGCAGCGCGTCGAGAAGGACGGCATCGATGCGTGGGCCACGCTCGATGCGCGCGAGCTGCTCGGCGACGACGCCGAGCGCTACGAGAAGGTCACCGACGTGCTCGACGTGTGGTTCGACTCGGGCGTCACCCATCACGCCGTGCTCGCCCAGCGCGCCGAGCTCGCGCGCGGCGAGGGCGACCGCGTCATGTACCTCGAAGGCTCGGACCAGCACCGCGGCTGGTTCCATTCCTCGCTGCTGACCTCGGCGGCGATGCACGGCCGTGCGCCGTACGACGAGGTGCTCACGCACGGCTTCACGGTCGACCAGCACGGCCGCAAGATGTCCAAGTCGCTCGGCAACGTGGTCGCGCCGCAGAAGGTCGTCGATTCGCTCGGTGCCGACGTGCTGCGCCTGTGGGTCGCCTCGACCGACTACCGCAACGAGATCGCCGTCTCCGACGAGATCCTCAAGCGCGTCTCCGACGCCTACCGCCGCATCCGCAACACCGCGCGCTTCCTGCTCGGCAACCTCGACGGCTTCGACCCGGCCACGCAGCTGCTGCCGGTCGAGTCCTGCCTGCTGCTCGACCAGTGGGCGGTGCAACAGGCGCACGACACCCAGGTCGCCGTGGTCGCCGCGTACGAGCGCTACGACTTCCCCGAGATCGTGCAGCGCGTGCAGAACTTCTGCACCAACGAGATGGGCTCGCTCTACCTCGACATCACGAAGGACCGCCTGTACACGATGCCGACCGACAGCGTCGGCCGGCGCAGCGCGCAGAGTGCGATGTACCGCATCCTCGAGGCGCTCGTGCGCTGGCTCGCGCCGGTCACGACGTTCACCGCCGAAGAAGCCTGGCAGCACCTGCCCGGCACGCGCGACGAGTCGGTGCTGTTCGAGACCTGGTATGACGGCCTCGCCGCGGCTCAGGCCTCGCCCGCGCAGCGCACGTTCTGGACCTGCCTGCTGGCGATCCGCGCCGGCGTGGCCAAGGTGCTCGAGGGCATGCGCGGCGCCGGTGCGATCGGCGCGTCGCTGCAGGCCGAGGTGACCGTGTATGCCGACGAGGCGACGCTCGCGCGCGTGGCCGACGTGACCGCCGAACTGCGCTTCTTCTTCATCACCTCCGAGCTCGCCTGGCGCAGCCTCGCCGACAAGCCGGCCGAGGCCGTGCGGGCCGAGGTCGACGGCGCCGAGGTGTGGATCGTCGCGAAGCCCAGCGAGGCCGCGAAGTGCATCCGCTGCTGGCATTACCGTGCCGACGTCGGTTCCAACGCGGCACACGCGGAGATCTGCGCGCGCTGTGTCGAGAACATCGACGGCGCGGGCGAGGTCCGCCGCTGGTTCTGATGGTTCGCCGGGCGTTCGCGCCCGGCGCGTTCCGCCGCAGGGGCTTGCGCAACGCCCCTGCGTGCCCGCATGTACCATGCGCGTCCTGCCGCCGCCCGTGACCGTCCCGATGTCCCCACGCCCGAACGCCCTGAACTGGCTGCTGCTGTCGCTGGTCGTCCTCGTCGCCGACCAGGTCACCAAGCACATCGTGCTCGGCCACCTGCAGCTGCACGAGACGATCGAGGTCATCCCGGGGCTGCTCAACTGGACCCTGGCCTACAACGAAGGTGCGGCATTCAGCTTCCTCGCCGACGCGGGCGGCTGGCAGCGCTGGTTCTTCACCGTGCTCGCGGTCGTCGTCAGCAGCGTGCTCGTGGTGTGGCTGTCGCGCACGCCGCGCGGCGACTGGCGCACCGCACTGCCGCTGTCGCTCGTGGTCGGCGGTGCGATCGGCAACGTGATCGACCGCGTGCGCTTCGGCCATGTCGTCGACTTCATCGATGTGTACTGGAATGCTTCGCGCTGGCCCGCGTTCAACATCGCCGACTCGGCGATCAGCGTCGGTGCGGTGTTCCTCGTCGTGTTCGGCCTGTTCGGTGGGAAAGCCCCCGCCGCTGCGCGATAATCACGCCATGCAGGTCCTGCTCGCCAATCCCCGCGGTTTCTGCGCCGGCGTCGATCGTGCGATCGAGATCGTCGAGCGTGCCATCGATGCGTTCGGCGCGCCGATCTACGTGCGCCACGAGGTCGTGCACAACCGTTTCGTGGTCGAGTCGCTGCGCGCGCGCGGCGCGGTGTTCGTCGACGAGCTCGACGAGGTGCCCGACGGCGCGACCGTGATCTTCAGCGCGCACGGCGTCTCGCAGGCGGTGCGCAAGGAAGCCTCCGACCGTGCGCTCAGCGTGTTCGACGCGACCTGTCCGCTCGTGACCAAGGTGCACATCGAGGTCGCGCGCCACGGCAAGGCCGGGCGCGACGTGGTGCTGATCGGCCACGCCGGGCATCCCGAGGTGGAAGGCACGATGGGCCAATGGGATCCGGCCAACCGCGGCGCGATCCACCTCGTCGAGACGCCCGAGTGCGTGCCGCAGCTCGCACCGCGCGATCCGGAGAACCTCGCGTTCGTGACCCAGACGACGCTGTCGGTCGACGACACGCGCGCGGTCATCGAGGCCTTGCGCACGCATTTCCCGGCCATCATCGGCCCGCGCCACGACGACATCTGCTACGCCACGCAGAACCGCCAGGACGCGGTGCGCAAGCTCGGCCAGGAATGCGACCTCGTGCTCGTGGTGGGCTCGCCGACGAGCTCGAACTCGAACCGCCTGCGCGAACTCGCCGAGAAGCAGGGCGTGCCGGCCTACCTGATCGACGGCGCCGCCGACATCCTCGACGCCTGGCTCGAAGGCCGCTCGCGCATCGGCGTGACGGCCGGCGCCTCGGCGCCCGAGAGCCTCGTCCAGGATGTCATCGCTCGCCTGCGCGCGGCGGGTGCCGAGAACGTGCAGGAACTGGAAGGCAAGGCCGAAAACGTCACGTTCGCGCTGCCGCGCGAACTGCGCATCAAGGTCGTCGCCTGAGCCACCGCCCGTCGCGGGCGGTGGTCGTGATCGTGCGGATCGACGCCTCGGGCGTCAGCCCAGCGAGGCCAGCCACTCGTCGTCGGAGCCCTCGTTGACGCCTTCGAACAGGATCGTCGAGAAGTAGCGCTCGCCCGTATCGGGCAGCATCGCGAGGATCACCGAACCCTGCGGGGCCTCTTTCGCGACCTCGAGCGCCGCGGCCAGCGTGGCGCCCGACGAGATCCCCGCGAAGATGCCTTCGCGGCTAGCGAGCAGGCGAGCCGTGTCGCGCGCGACGATGTCGTCGACCGGCAGGATGCGGTGCGCGACCTCGCGGTTGAGCACGCCGGGGACGAAGTCCGGCGTCCAGCCCTGGATCTTGTGCGGCTTCCATTCCTGGCCCGACAGCAGCGCTGCACCGGCCGGCTCGCTCGCGACGATCTGCACCTCGGGACGCGCGAGGCGGATGATCTCGCCCGCGCCGGTCAGCGTGCCGCCGGTGCCCCAGCCGGTCACGAAGAAGTCGAGGCGCTTGCCGGCGAAGTCGCGCAGGATCTCCGGGCCGGTCGTGTTGCGGTGCCAGGCCGGATTGGCGGGATTCTCGAACTGGCGCGCGAGGAACCAGCCGTGCTTCTCGGCGAGCTCGGCGGCCTTGCGCACCATGCCGGTGCCGCGCTCGGCGGCCGGTGTCAGGATGACCTTGCCGCCGTAGGCGCGGATCAGCTTGCGGCGCTCCACCGAGAAGGTCTCGGTCATGACCGCGACGAACGGGTAGCCGCGCGCGGCCGCGACCATCGCGAGCGCGACGCCCGTATTGCCCGAGGTCGCCTCGACGATCGTCTGGCCCGGCTTGAGCGTGCCGCGCTTCTCGGCATCGAGCACGACCGCGAGCGCGAGGCGGTCCTTGACCGATCCACCCGGGTTGAACGACTCCACCTTGACGTAGAGGTCGACGTGCTCGGGCGCGAGGCGCTGCAGCTTGACGACGGGCGTGTTGCCGATGGTGTCGAGGATCGAGGCGAAGGCCATGCGGAATCTCCGTAGCGGTTCAGGCGGCGCGCAGCGCGCGCGGGAGGACGGGAGGGGCCTGGAGCGGCGGGGTGCCGAACCAGTGTAGACGATCGGCCAGCGCGGCGACTTCGCCGAGCACGAGCAGCGCGGGCGAGCGCACGGCGTGTGCCTGCGCGGCCTCGACGAGCGTCGCGAGCGTGCCGGTGACGACGCGCTGGTCGTGGCGCGTACCGTTCTCGACCAGCGCGAACGGCGTCGCCGCATCGCGGCCGTGCGCGAGCAGCCGATCGCGCAGCACGTCGAGCGTCGCCACGCCCATGTACACCGCGAGCGTCTGGCGTTCCTGTGCAAGAGCTGGCCAGTCGAGCGTGTCGAGCGATTCGCGGCAGTGCGCGGTGACGAAGCGCACCGACTGCGCGTGGTCGCGATGGGTGAGCGGGATGCCGGCGTGCGCGGCGCAGGCGAGTGCCGCGGTGATGCCCGGTATCACCGCGTAGTCGATGTCGTGGTCGCGCAGGAACTCGAGTTCCTCGCCGCCGCGGCCGAACACGAACGGATCGCCGCCCTTCAGGCGCACGACGCGTCGGCCGGCGCGCGCGTGCTCGAGCAGCAGCGCGTGGATGTGTTCCTGCGGCGTGTGTCCGCCGCCGCCGCGCTTGCCGACCGCGATGCGATCGGCGTCACGGCGCGCGAGCGCGAGCACGTCGTCGGAGACCAGGCTGTCGTGCAGGATCACGTCGGCCTCGTGCAGCGCGCGCAGGCCCGCGAGCGTGAGCAGGCCGGCATCGCCGGGGCCGGCGCCGACCAGCGTGACGCGGCCGCGCGGACGGCCATCGGCACGTGCGAGTGCTGCGGCGAGTGCCTGCTCGGCCTCGTCCGGTCGCGCCGCGCGCGCGAGCGCGGCGACGTCGCCCGTGAAGATGTCCTCGAGGAAGCGCCGGCGCGCACCGAGGTTCGGCAGGCGCGCGCGGATGCGCTCGCGCCAGCGCGCCGCGAGCGTGGCCAGGGTGGCCAGCGAGCCGTCGAGCAAGGCCTCGAGGCGCTCGCGCATGATGCGCGCGAGCACAGGGGCCGTGCCGCCGGTCGAGACCGCGACGACGAGCGGGCCACGGTCGATCACGGCAGGGACCTGGAAGCTGCACAGGGCCGCGTCGTCGACGACGTTGGCGAACACGCCGCGTGCCTCGGCGGCCTCGGCGACCGCACGGTTGACGCGGGTATCACCGGTCGCGGCGATCACGAGCCAGGCGCCGTCGATCCAGTCGGGGCGGAACTCGCCATCCAGGTGCACCACGCCGCCGTCGCGGACCCAGCCGGCGACGCGGTCGCCGAGTGTCGGCGCGCCGACGACGACGCGCGCACCGGCCGCCAGCAAGGCCTCGATCTTGCGCGCACCGACGCTCCCCGCACCGACGACGAGGACGCGGCGGCCGGTGAGATCGGCGAAGATCGGATAGAGGTTCATGGCTCCGGGCAGGCTAGGCGGCCCCCGCCGGGTGCGGAAATAGCCAGCCGTATCCGGCATATGCCGGGGCGTGATGACGCCATGATTGGACGTCTAAACGTCCACGTGGACGCCCGCGCCGACTGGCGTTATGCTGCACGGCAATAAGGCGCGCCGCCGCGAGGTGGCGCGCTCCCGACATCCTCCTTCCGGCCACGCGTCATGACCCTCACCCAGCTCCGCTACATCGTCGCGATCGCCGATGCCGGCCTCAACATCACGTTGGCCGCCGAGCGCGTCCACGCGACCCAGCCCGGCCTGTCCAAGCAGCTCAAGCAGCTCGAGGGCGAACTCGGCTTCCAGCTCTTCCTGCGCAAGGGCAAGAGCCTCGATTCGATCACGACGGCCGGCCAGCAGGTCATCGGCCGCGCACGCACGATCCTCGCCGAGGCCGCCAACATCCGTGCACTCGCGGCCAACCTGCGCAACGACGCGCAGGGCGAGCTGGTCATCGTGACGACGCACACGCAGGCGCGCTTCGTGCTGCCGAACGCGATCGCGAACGTGAAGCGGCGTTACCCCGACGTCGGTGTGCGCCTCGAGCCGCACGGCGATTCGGAACTCATGGAACTGCTCGGCAAGGGCGAGGCCGACCTCGCCATCGTCAGCACGGCGGGGCAGGTGCCGAACGCCGATCTCGCGATCCCGCTGTTCCGCTGGGAGCGCGTCGTGGTGGTGCCGCGTACGCACGCGCTCGCCTCGCTCGGCCGTGCGCCGACGATCGGCGAGATCGCCGCGTACCCGCTGGTCAGCTACGAATCCTCGCTCGCGCCCGAATCGTCGTTGCGTCGCGCGTTCGTGCAGGCCGGCGTCGAGCCGAAGCTGGCCGTGACGGCGCGCGATGCCGACGTCATCAAGACCTACGTGCGCGCCGGGCTCGGCGTCGGCGTGTTCGCCGAGATGGCGTTGACCGAGGCCGACGCGGCCGACCTGTTCGTGTTGCCGAGCGAGGGCCTGCTGCCGACGTGCACGGCCTGGGTGGTGCTGCGTCGCGACCGCGTGCTGCGCGACTACGCGCTCGACCTCATCGCGGCGCTCGCGCCGCAGGTCGATCGCCGCGACGTCGTCCGCGTCGTGCAGGGCGCTGCTTCGGCCGACTGGCCCGAGCCGCCGGACTGGCACGACATCGCGCGCCGGCCCGGTATCGTGCGCGCGGCCTGAGCGGCCGCCGCACGCTGTTCCGCGCTCAGTAGCCGCTGGCGACGTCGAGTTCGGCGATGTCGATGCCCGACAGTACCAGCGAGGTCGCGGCGACCAGTTCCTCGAGCTGCGCGACCGAGGTCGCGCTCGCGATCGGTGCGCTGATGCCGGGGCGCGCGATCAGCCACGCCAGTGCGACCTGCGCGGGCGTCGCGCCACGCCGCGAGGCGATGTCGTCGAGCTTGGCGAGGATGCGACGGCCGCGTTCGTCGAGGTACTTCGCGACGCCCTGGCCGCGCGCGCTGCTCTTGCCGAGATCGGCTTCGCCGCGGTACTTGCCGGTCAGGAAGCCGCTGGCGAGCGAGTAGTACGAGATCACGCCGACGCCGTGCTCGCGCACGAGCGGCTCGAGCGCGGCCTCGTAGCCGGCGCGGTCGTGCAGGTTGTACTCGGGCTGCAGCGTCTCGTAGCGGGGCAGGCCGTGCTTCGCGCTCGTCTCGAGCGCGGCGGCCAGCGAGGCGGCGCTGTAGTTCGATGCACCGATCGCGCGCACCTTGCCCTGCTCGATGAGGCGCGAGAACGCGCCGAGCGTCTCCTCGATCGGAACCGAAGGGTCTTCCTCGTGCGCCTGGTAGAGGTCGATGCGCTCGACGCCGAGGCGCTTGAGCGAATCGTCGGCGGAGGCCTGGATGGTCTTCGGCGCGAGGCCGCGGTGGCGGTCCCACTTGGCGACCTTGGTCGCGATGACGACGTCGTCGCGCTTGCGGCTGCGGCGCAGCCAGCGGCCGATGATGGCTTCGGACTCGCCGCCCTCATTGCCTTTCACCCACGACGAGTACATGTCGGCGGTGTCGACGAGGTTGAGACCTGCGCCGACGAAGGCGTCGAGCAGCGCGAACGACGTCGCTTCGTCGGCACTCCAGCCGAATACGTTGCCGCCGAACGCGAGCGGCTTCACTTCGATGCCGGACTGGCCGAGCGTGCGTGTCGTCATGCGGTGTTTCTCCGGGCGATGATCCGCCCACGATATGGGGCGGATGGTGCGATGCACAAGGGCCTTTCGGCCTATCGCCCGGGGAGCGGGATCGATGCGCGCGAGGTTGCCGCGACCGGCGCCGCAGCCTCGCGCGAAGGACGCGATCAGCCGTTGCGGCGCAGCGGGGTGACCTTGGTCGACGTCGCCGCGGCCTCGTTCTGGCGGATGAAGTCGCGCACCTGCGGGTAGATCTTCTCGCGCCAGCGACGGCCGCTGAAGATGCCGTAGTGGCCGGCGCCCTGCGCGACGATCTTCTGCCGGCGCGCGGCCGGAATGCCGGTGCAGAGGTCGTGCGCGGCTTCGGTCTGGCCGAGGCCCGAGATGTCGTCGAGCTCGCCTTCGATCGTGAGCAGCGCCGAGCTGCGGATGTCCTGCGGCTTCACACGCTCGCCGTCGACGTCCCACAGGCCGCGCGGCAGCAGATGCTCCTGGAACACCGTGCGGATCGTGTCGAGGTAGTACGGCGCCGGCATGTCGAGCACGGCGTTGTACTCGTCGTAGAACTTGCGGTGCGCCTCGGCATCGTCGAGGTCGCCCTTGCGCAGGTTCTCGTAGAAGTCCCAGTGCGACTGCAGGTGGCGGCTCGGGTTCATCGCCACGAAGCCCGCGTGCTGCAGGAAGCCCGGGTAGACGAGGCGGCCACCGCCCGGGTAAGAGCGCGGCACCTCGTGAATGACGTTGTGCTCGAACCACGACAGCGGCTGCGTCGTGGCGAGATCGTTGACCTTGGTCGGGCTGCGGCGCGGATCGATCGGCCCGCCCATCATCGTCATCGACAGCGGCGTGGTCTCGCCGCGCGAGGCCATCAGCGACACGGCCGCGAGCACCGGCACGGTCGGCTGGCACACCGAGATCACGTGGAGCTTCTCGGCGCCGATGTGGCGGATGAATTCCTGCACGTAGGCGACGTAGTCGTCGAGGCGGAAATCGCCCTGGTCGAGCGGCACCATGCGTGCGTCGATCCAGTCGGTGACGTAGACCTTGTGGTCCTGCAGCAGCGTGCGCACGGTGTCGCGCAGCAGCGTCGCGTGGTGGCCCGACAGCGGCGCCACGACGAGCACGGTCGGGTCGTCCTTGAGCTCGGCCAGCGTCTGCACGTCGTCGCTGAAGCGCTTGAAGCGCACGAGGTTGCAGAACGGCTTGGCCAGCGCGACCTGCTCGGAGATCGGCGTCTCGTGACCGTGCGCGGTGACGCTCGGGATCGCGAACGCGGGTTTCTCGTATTCCTTGCCGAGGCGGTAGAACAGCTCGTAGCCGGCCGCGACGCGCTGCGCGCCGGGCAGGTGCGAGAGCCAGCTGTCACGCGAGGTCAGCAACTGCGCCGCGGCGCCCGACCATGCGATGAGCGGGTTCATGAGCGTGCGGTTGAACTCGTGCCACTGGTACAGCATCGGCCATCACTCCGGCGAGGAACCGGGCCAGCTTAGCCCGAAATTGTGCGGTTGCAACATTCGACTCTGGTCCAATGGCGTCGAGCGCGCATCGAGTCGACGGAAAGCGCATGCACGCGCGGTGCCATACTGCGCGGCCTGCGACCCGACGACCGTGCACGATGACGACGAAAGCCTACGACCGCGCCTACTTCGACCGCTGGTACCGCGACCCGCGTGACCGCGTGCGTGCCGGCGGCGAGACGCGGCGCAAGGTCGCCATGGTGATCGCGCTGGCCGAGTACTACCTCGGGCGTCCGGTCACCAGCGTGCTCGACGTGGGCTGCGGCGAAGGCATCTGGCGCGCGCCGCTGCTCGCGCTGCGGCCGAAGCTGCACTACCTCGGCCTGGATTCGAGCGAGTACGCGATCACGCGTTTCGGGCGCTCGCGCAACCTGCGCTTCGCGCGTTTCGGCGACCTCGCCGAGCTGCGCTTCGAGCGCCGTTTCGACGTGATCGTCTGCTCGGACGTGCTGCACTACCTGCCGTCGCGCGAACTCGTGCGCGGGCTGTCGGGGTTCGGCGAACTGCTCGAAGGCCTCGCGTTCATCGAGATGTTCACCTCGCGCGATCCGATCGAAGGTGACATGGACGGTTTCATCCGGCGTTCGCCGGCCTGGTACCGCGCGCGCATTGCCGAGGCCGGCCTGCTCGCCTGCGGCTCGCACGCCTACCTTTCGCCGCAGCTCATGCGGTCGGTGTCGGCGCTCGAGTGCGTGTGAACACGGGCGTCGCCGCGTCGTGCGGCGTGGAACGTCCGCCATGATGTCGCGATGTCGGGGTGCCGCGTGGTGCCGGCGGAATCCGCTGCGCGGGTTCCGCCCTACGGGCTGACACGTAGGGCGGAACCGCCGCAGGCGATTCCGCCGTGATCCGCGAAGCCTCGCCCGGTTCGCGCATGGCGATGCGGCGGCGTCGACGGATGGGGCGTGAGTCGCCCCTCCGCCTCAGTACTTCTTGCCCGGCTTGAACGGCTTGCCGTGCTTCGGTGCGCGATCGGACGGGCGCTCGGGGCGATCGCCCGACGGTGCGCGCGTCGCGGCGCGACCGGCCGCGTCGTCGGCGCTCGCGCGGGCCATGCGCAGGCGCTGGCCCGCGACCCAGACCTTCTTGAGGTGGCCGAGGATCTCCGACGGCATGCCTTCGGGCAGGTCGATCAGGCTGTGGTCGTCGCGGATCGTGATGCGGCCGATGTGCTTGCTGTCGAGCTCGGCCTCGTTGGCGATCGCGCCGACGATGTTGCCGGGCTTGACCCCGTGTGCGTGGCCGACCTCGACACGGTAGGTCTCCATGCCGGGCTCGGGATCGCGGTGCGCGGCATCGCCACGCGATGCGTCGCGGGCGGGACGCGCGCGCGGTTCGCCCGGGAAGGTCGGCTCGGCGTCGCCGGTGGCCGCCGGACGCGGTGCGCGCGGCGGACGTGCCTCGTCGCGCGGCGGCTTGC
>JASCPI010000013.1 GCA_029959555.1 Lysobacteraceae bacterium PS02065
TGGCGGCGGCGCGGGTGGCGCGCAACGCCGCAGGCGGGGCGCGCCGCGGCGAGCGGCGACCCACGCTCGCGCTCGCGTACTTCCTCGCCGCGGGCCTCGATCGCCTGCCGCGCGGCGATACGGGCCGCGACGCGCGCGAACTGCTCGACGCGGCGCCGTTCGCGCCTTCATCCTCCACGCCATGACTTCCGCAGGATCTCCCATGCAGCACCTCTCCATCGTCACCACGGGCGGCACGATCGACAAGGTCTATTTCGACGACAAGTCGGCCTACGAGATCGGCGATCCGCAGATCGGCAAGATCCTCGAGGCACTCGGCGTGACGTTCTCGTTCGACGTGATCCCCGCGATGCGCAAGGACAGCCTGCACCTCGACGACGAGGATCGCGAACTGCTGCGCCGCCTGATCGCCGCACAGCCGCATCGCCACGTGCTGGTGACGCACGGAACCGACACGATGGTCGAGACCGCCGCGGTGCTGCGCGCGATCGACGACAAGGTCATCGTCATGACGGGCGCGCTCAATCCGGCGCGCTTCCAGGGTTCGGATGCGGTGTTCAACGTCGGCTGCGCGGTCGGCGCCGTGCAGACGCTTCCGAACGGCGTCTACATCGCGATGAACGGCCGCATCTGGGATCCCGCGCGCGTGCGCAAGAACCGCGACGCGAACCGATTCGAGTCGGCGTAACGTCGCGCCGGCAAGCGACGTCGTCGAGCAGCGAAACGGCCGGCATCGCTGCCGGCCGTCGAAGAAGCACAAGCGATGCCGCGGCGCGCCCCGCGCCGCGGCATGCCGGCATCAGGGCGTGTAGCTGCCCGTCAGCGACGCTCCCGAGAACGCGGTGTAACCACGCACCGACACGTGGTACGTGCCGGCCTGGACGTTGGTGATGTTGCAGGTCTCGTTGTTGCCGCTCAGGTACGGACGGCAGTCGTAGAGCGACGTCGTCGGCGCCGAACCGAAGCGCACGTAGAGGTCGCCGTCACCGCTGCCGCCCGCGAGCTGGAAGCGCAGGTTGGAGGCACCCGCCGGCACGACCATCGTGTACGACACGGTCGCGTTGGCCGCAGCCGACACGCCCGTGACGGCCACGCCGTTCTGCAGCACGTTGCCGCCGCCACCGCCACCCGGTGCCGTGAAGCTGCCGGTCAGCGAGACGCCCGAGAACGCGCTGTAGCCGCGGATCATCACGTGGTACGTACCCGCCTGCACGTTGGTGATGTTGCAGGTCTCGTTGTTGCCGCTCTGGTACGGACGGCAATCGAACGTCGACGTGGTCGGCGCCGAGCCGAAGCGCACGTAGAGGTCCGCGTCACCGGTACCGCCGGCGATCTGGAAGCGCAGGTTGGTCGCACCGGCCGGCACGACGAGCGTGTACGCCAGCGTCGCACCCGCCGCACCCGACAGGTTGGTCACGGGCACGCCGTTGGAGAGCACGTTGCCGCCACCACCGCCGCCCGACACCGTGACCGCCGAGGTCCTGGTGTTGGTCGCGCCACCGTTGTCGGTGACCGTCAGCGTGACGTTGTACGTGCCCGCAGCAGCGTAGGTCTTGCTCGGGTTGGTCGCCGTCGACGTGGTGCCGTCACCGAAGTTCCACGAGCGCGACGCGATCGTGCCGTCGCTGTCGGTCGAACTGTCGGAGAACGTCGCCGTGAGGCCGCTCGTCGTGAAGCTGAAGTTGGCGACCGGCGCGGCGTTGCTGCCACCACCCGAGACCGCGAGCAGCGTCGCGTGTGCGTTGATGATGCCGGCACCGCAACCGCCCGAGCAGGCACCGGGCAGCGCACGTGCATTGCCCGTGATGTAGTTCCTGACCTGGTCCGGGGTGAGGCTGCCGTTGATCGACAGGATCTGCGCGGCGAGGCCGGCGACGTGCGGCGCCGCCATCGACGTACCCTGGTAGTACGCGTAGCTCTGCGCACCCTGGGTCGTCGTGCCCGCATTGAGCGTCGACAGGATGCCGTTCGACGTGACCGAGTTGGTCTCGCCGCCCGGCGCCGACACCGTGATGCCCGCGCCGAAGTTCGAGTAATACGCGCGAGCACCGGCACGGTTCGTCGCCGCGACCGAGATCACGCCCGAGCAGTTCGCCGGCGAGAAGCCCGACACGTTCGCGTTCGAGTTGCCCGCGGCGACGACGACGACGGTGCCGTTGTTGCGGGCGGTGTTGATCGCGGCCTGGAACGAGCCGCAGGAACCGCTGCCGCCGAGGCTCATGTTGATGACGCGCGCGGCATTGGTGTTGGTCGGCACGCCGCTGACGGCACCGCCCGACGACCACACGATCGCGTCGACGATGTCCGACGTGCTGCCGCCACAGCGGCCGAGCACGCGCACCGGGACGACCTTCGAGCCGAACGCGACGCCGGCGATGCCCGAGGCATTGTTGGTCAGCGCGGCGATCGTGCCCGTCACGTGCGTGCCGTGCCAGCTCGAGTTCGACGCGTAGCCCGTGCCGCACTCCGTGGAATTGAACCAGTCGCCCTCGTCGTTCGGGTTCGCGTCGCGGCCGGTGCCGTCACGCGCCTCGGTCGAGCTGCTGATGAAGTCGTAGCCACCGACGGTCTGGCCGGCGAGATCGGTGTGCGGGACGATGCCCGTATCGATGACCGCGACGCGGATGCCGGCACCCGTCGCGATGTCCCAGGCGGACGGCTGGTTCTGGCCGCCCGTGGCCTCGAAGAGATCCCACTGGTTGGCGTAGTTCGTGTCGTTCGGCGACAGCACCGCGCGCATGAGGCGATCCGGCTCGACGTAGGCGACGGCGGGATTGCGTGCGAACGCGACGAGCACGTCGGTCACGGTGGCGGAGGATTTCTTGGTGTTCTCGTCGGCGAGGACTTCGACGAGTTCGGCACCCGTCGCGAGGCGACGCGATGCCTTGAACGTGAGGCCGGTTTCGCGCGAGACGCGCGAGAGGTCGGCCGTGAACGCGACCGCGTCGCTCTCGGCGGCGCCTTCGGCGTAGGTGACGATGTAGTGCGTGACACGCTGGCCCGACACGTCGGCGCTGAAGTTGGCGCGATCGGCGTAGGCCTGGATCTCGGCGGGCGTGGCACTGGCGGCCATGGCGGCGGCGCTGCAACCGAGCAGCGCGAGCATGGCGACGGAAAGCGAGGTACGGCGCAAAGCGGTGTACGAATCCGGCTTCACAGAAAACCTCCAGAGATTGGACGAGCATGACGACCGCGTTCGCGGTCTCCCCGGGCGTGCCCACTCCCTGTGCCGTGGCTTCCGGCCTGAGGAGGACCGGACGTCGAAACTCGATCAAAAGCCAGCGGCGAACCCCCCTGCTGCCCCGGCAGCGGGATCCTCGTACGGTCTTCCGGGTGACCCTTCAGGTAGGCAGGAAGTCATGGACGTTACGCGGCCGTGACGGGCGCATGTGCGAACCCGATCACGCGTTTCGGAACGCAGCCTGCACGGGTTTTCCCGAGGTCGGACGATGCGCATTTGTGCACAACACTCGTACGAAAGGCGTCGTGATCGTCGTCGCCGCACGCCTTCGGCGGAGCGTCCTCCCGGCGTACGCGCGGGTCGCGACCCGCGTGGTCAGCGCCGCATGAAGCTGATCTTCTTCGGCCTGCGCCACCACAGCAGCGCCGTGATCACGAGCAGTACCGGGGCGCCCCAGTAGGCGGTCCTGATCCATCCGTGCAGTCGCCCCTGCGACGTGTTGAGGATGAGATCCATCGCGACGGCAGGCTCTTCGGCGATGCGCGGGAGCAGCGGCCCGAGCGCCTCGGTCATCGTCGCCGCACCCCAGTGCCCGACCGAAGGCAGGGCATCGGCGATCAACCCGCCGATGAACAGATAGGTCGCGGCGAGCGGCGCCTCGGCATGCGCCGAGCGCTCGATCTTCGCGCCGACGTCGGGAATCGACGGCACGCCTCCCCAGACGACGAGGTCGAACCCCAGCACGAGGAGGAACACCACCATCGCGATCACGTGCAAACGTCGTCTCATGCCGTCCTCCCGTTCGTGTGGATGCTAGCAGGCGTCCGTGCTTCCGGTGCGCCACGATGCGGGGCAAACTGTGCGCCAGCGCACGACGGTGCCGCCGGGCTTCGGCGACGCTGGCGCGGCACGCCGCGCGTGCACCGGTGCGCGAGCACCGGTCCGGACCCATGGACCCATGAGCGGCCACGACGCCACCTACAGCCTGCCCGACCACGTCGCACGCGAGGCGCTGCACGAGCGCTGCCTCGGCCTCGTGCGCCGCTGGCAACCGCTCGCGCGATCGGGATGGGACCACGCCGCCGCGCGCCAGCTCGGCGACGAGCTGGACCAGATCGCGACGACGAGCGAGGACATGGGACTGTCGATGGTCAACGGCTCGGCACTCGAGCTCGCGGCCTACCTGTGCTCGTTCATCGACGATCGCCTCGTGCCGAATGCACGCGATCTCGAACGCCTCGCCTCGATGGTCAACGCGCTCGGCAGCGCACTGAGCGAACTGTCGGGCAACGCTCGCGCCGAGGTGCACGCGTTGCGCGGCGACACCGGCGCGCGCTCGCACACCCCCGATGCCGACGTCGAGACCGACGCAGCGCCGCTTGCGAAGCCCGCGAAGGCGACGAAGGCCGACGGCCCCCTGCGCCTGCCGCGTGCGATGTGCCTGTTCGGCGATTTCGTGCGCGGCGCGCCGGGCCTCGCCTCGGCGTTGCTCGAACGCGGCTACCAGGTGCATGCCTTCATCGATGTCGAGGACCTGCTCGCCTTCGTCGACAACGTCGTGCCCGGTGCGCTGCTGCTCGACACACGCCTGCTGCGCCACCTGCCGCGCATCCGCGCGCGCATTGCCGCCGCCACGTCCGACATCGAGGCCTCGCCACCGCTGCTCGCCTTCTCGCGCAAGGGCGATCTTGGTGACCGCCTGCTCGCGATGCGCGCCGGTGCGGTCGGC
This sequence comes from Lysobacteraceae bacterium PS02065, assembly GCA_029959555.1. Classification (GTDB taxonomy): domain Bacteria; phylum Pseudomonadota; class Gammaproteobacteria; order Xanthomonadales; family Rhodanobacteraceae; genus Dokdonella. The sequence goes on from JASCPI010000013.1 coordinate 4,911, forward strand.
CTGTTCAGTGCACCGCTCGACTCGCTGCGCGTCATCGGGCGCATCGACGAGCTGCTCATGCACACGCTGCAGACGCCGTGGCGCGTGCTGCTCGCCGAAGGCGACCGCGAGCGTGCCGGCGAACGTGCACGCTGGCTCGCCGAGCGCGGCATGACCGTGCGCCTGTCGACCAACGGCCAGGGCACGCTGACCGCACTGTCGGAGTTCCGTCCCGACATGCTCGTCGTCGACGAGGAGCTCGCCGACGTGCACGGCCTCGAACTCGTCCAGCTCGTGCGCCAGCAACCCGAACACGCGGCGCTGCCGATCATCCTCATGTCGGCCAGCGGCGACGTGGGGCATCGCTTCGATGCGATCGCGGCCGGCTGCGACGACGTCCTGCTCGAGCCGGTCAAGGCACGCCATCTCACGCATGCGCTGCTGTCGCGGCTGACACGGCTGCGCTGGCTGCGCGACATGATCGGCGCCTCGGGCGGCCGCGATCCGCGCACCGGACTCTACTCGCGCGCGGTCCTGCTCGAGAAACTCGCCAACGTGCTCGGCGACCGCTCCGCCGCGCTCATGTGCGTGGCGATCGACCACGCGCAGGAACTGCGCGAGAGCATCGGCCTGAGCGGCCTCGCCGCACTCGACGCGCACGTCGGCCAGTTGCTGCGCTCGCAGCTCGAGGTCACCGACATCGCCGCGCACTACCAGGATTTCCACTATTTCGTGCTCGTGCACCGCCGCTCGCGTGGCGAGGCCAGCCTGACCGCCGAGAACATCCGCACCGCGTTCGCGCGGGAACCGTGGCGCTTCGCCGAACGCGCCCATGCGATCACGGCGAGCATCGGCCTGGCCCTGCTCGGCGGCGAGGTGGCCGGCATCGACGCCGTCGTCGTCAACGCCGAAGGCGCGCAGCTCGCCGCGCGCCACATGGGCGGCGACCGCGTGCTCTGGTACGAGGCCAAGGAAGCCGCGCTGCTGCCGAGCGATCCACAGCTCGCCGCACGCGCCGTGCTGGGCCGACCGCTGCGTGCCGAGCAGATCGCCGTCGACTTCCTGCCGATCGTGCCGCTCGCCGGCAAGCTCAGCGGACAGTTCGACCTGCGCTTCCGCGTACGCAGCGCGCAGAATCCGGGCACGTCGATCGCCTACGAGGATCTCGCCTCGGTCGCGACCGACCGCGAGAATCTCGCACGCATGGACCGCTGGCTGCTCGAGCACACGCTCGAGGTGCGCGAGCAGCAGCTCAAGCGCGGCCGCCAGCTGCGCCTGCTCGTGCCGCAATCGGTCGATTCGGTACTCGCGCCCGACCTCGCCTGGTGGCTCGCGCGCGAGCTCAAGGACCGCCACCTCTCGGGGACCGGCCTGACCCTCGTGCTGCCGTGCTCGCCGCTCATCGACACGGGCGAGCGTGGCCGTGCGCGCATCGCCGAGCTGCGCGAACTCGGCGTCCGCGTGTGCCTGTCGGATTTCGGCCGCGACTGGGCCGCGGTGCACGCGCTCAAGCAGCTCGAGGTCGACGTCGTGCGGCTCGATCCCGCGCTCGTACTCGAACTCGGCAGCGTGCGCTCGGTCGCCGACACGGTCATGGCACTCGTGCGCAAGGCACATTCCGCCGGCGCCGCGGTCATCGCGCCCGAGACCGACAACGCGAACCGCGCCCATCTGCTGCTGCGACTCGGCATCGATTACGCGGTCGGGCCGGCCTTCTCGCAGCCGCTCGCACAACCCGAGTTCGACTTCGGCCGTCCGCTCTGGTGACGACCCCGCGTCGCGGGTGTCAGAACATCCCGGTCTCGAGCTTCGCCGCTTCCGACATCATGGTCTGGTTCCACGGCGGATCGAACACGAGCGACACGTCGGCATCGACGATCGTCGGGATCATCTCCAGCTTGGAGCGCACGTCGTCGACGAGCACGTCGCCCATGCCGCAACCGGGCGCGGTCAGCGTCATGCGCACCTCGACGCGGCGGTTGCCGTCCTCGAGCGGCTCGAGCGTGCAGTCGTAGACGAGGCCGAGCTCGACGATGTCGATCGGGATCTCGGGATCGAAGCAGGTGCGCAGCTGGGCCCAGACGAGCTGCTCGACTTCGGCATCACCGGCGCCGTCGGGGAGTTCGATCGGTGCGGGTGGCGTCTTGCCGATCGCGTCGGCGTCGGCGCCCGCGATGCGGAACAGGTTGCCGTCGACGTATACCGTAAAGCTGCCACCGAGCGCCTGGGTCACGTAGCCGGCCTCACCCGCAGGCAAGGTCACGGCATCGCCCTGCGGCACCATGACGGCGGGGCAATCGCGCTCGAAGCGCACCGGTTCGGAGGTGGAGCTGTAGCCCATGGCGTGTCGGGAGCGTCGGGACGGGGGCGGTGGGGCGCGCATGATACGGCTTCCCGCCCGCCGATATCGGGTCGGCGCGGCCGGCCTTCAAGCAAGCAGGCCGGTATCGCGCAGGCAACGCCCGAACAGGCGCAGCGCGGCCTCGATGTCGGCCGGCGGCAGGCCCGCATAGCCGAACAGCAGGCCCGGCCGCGCAGGCAACTGCAGCGAATATGGCGCGACCGTGTAGAGGCCGAGCCCGCGCTCGCGCGCATGCGCCGCGAGACGCTCGCAGTCGGCGTGCGAGCCCGTGCGCAGCCACGCGGTCAGGTGCATGCCCGCATTGGAGTCGACCACCTCGAGCGAGGCCCCGGCGTGGCGGCGCAGGCCAGCGAGCATCGCGGCACGACGCGCGCGCAGGGTCTGCGTCGCGCGGCGCAGATGACGCTCGAAGCCGCCGTTGGCCATGAACTGTGCGAGCGCGAACTGCTCGAGCGTGGTGCTGCCGCGGTCCTCGAGCCACTTGGCCGCGCGGAAGGCCTCGCGCAGCGCCGCCGGCAACACCATGTAGCCGAGCCGCAGCGCCGGGAACAAGGTCTTGGAGAAGCTGCCGATGTAGATGACACGACCGTCCTGGTCGAGCGACTTGAGCGCCGCGAGCGGGCGGCCGCCATAGCGGAACTCGCCGTCGTAGTCGTCCTCGATGAGCCAGGCGCGCCGCTCGACGGCCCAGGCGAGCAGCTCCACACGCCGCGACAGCGGCAGCAAGGCACCGGTCGGGAACTGGTGCGACGGCGTGACCACGGCGAGCCGCGCGCGCGACGGCAAGGCCGATGGCACGAGGCCTTCGGCGTCGACGCGGCAGGCGCGCACGCGCGCGCCGTGGGCGAGGAAGATCTGGCGCGCGCCGCGGTAATGCGGATCCTCGAGCACGACCGTCGCGCCGTCGCCGAGCAGCACGCGCGACGCCAGCGCGAACGCCTGCTGCGTGCCCGACAGCACGAGCACGTCCTCGGGCGCGGCGCTGACGCCGCGGCGCCGCGCGAGGTAGTCGCAGATCTGTTCGCGCAACGCGGGCAGGCCTTGCGCGTCGGGATAGCCGAAATCGGCGCGCTCGGTCGCCCGGCTGATCTCGCGCCGCCACGCACTCGCGAGCGCGGGATTGGCCAGCGGCAGGCCGTACTGCAGGTTGTAGCGCAGGCCGGCGTGCTGGTGGCCGGGAATGCGCGCGCCGTCGCTGACGTCGAGCGCGCGCCGCGCGAACGGCGACAGCGGCGCGACGAGTGCATCGGCGGCACTGCGTCGCGACGGCGTCGCCCGCGTGCCGAGTTCGGCGACATAGCTGCCCGAGCCGACGCGCGCGACGACGAAGCCTTCGGCCTGCAGCTGTTCGTAGGCCGCGAGCACGGTGTTGCGCGAGAGGTCGAGGTCGCGCGCGAGCACGCGACTGGCCGGCAGGCGCACGCCCGGTGCGAGGCGGCGGTCGAGGATCGCCTGCTTGAGCGCACGGATCAGCTGCGCGTAGCGCGGTCCCTGGCCGTCGAGGTCGAGGTACACGATTGGCTCCAGCGATTTCCCGCGAGGCGGGACTCGAAGGGGCCAATCTGTCGGTGCAGCATGGTCGCCGTCAACTCCTTCCAAAGCCCGCCGAGATGCCCACACCCGCCCGCCACGAGGTCCGCCGCGTACGCCAGCGCGCGCGTTACGACGCCGCCTCGATCCACGCGATCCTCGACGCCGCGTGGCTGTGCCACGTCGCCTTCGCCGCCGACGAAGGCCAGCCGTTCGTGATCCCGATGCTGTATGCACGCGACGGCGACACGCTGCTGCTGCACGGCTCGATCGCCAGCCGCCTCATGCGCACGCTCGGCGACGGCGTGCGCGCGAGCATCGCGGTGACGCTGCTCGACGGCCTCGTGTTCGCGCGCTCGCATTTCCACCACTCGGCCAACTACCGCTCGGTCGTCGCGTTCGGCCGCGCCATGCCGGTGACCGACGCCGACGAGAAAGCCGCAGCCCTCGCGCGCTTCGTCGACGCGATGATCCCCGGCCGTGCCGCCGAGTCGCGCGCAGCCGACCGCAACGAGCTCGCCGCGACGATGCTGCTGCGCTTCACGATCGAGGACGCGAGCGCGAAGGTGCGCGAAGGCGGGCCCAAGGACGATCCCGCCGATGCCGCACTGCCCGTCTGGAGCGGCGTCGTGCCGATGGCGCTCGCCTACGGCGAGCCGATCGTCGCGGACGACGCGACGCCGGGCGTCGATGCGCCTGCGTCCGCGCGCCGCCTGGTCGGCTGAGGCACGACGACCGGCGGTTCCGCGCCACCGGCGCGAGCCGCTAAGATCGCGGGTCCCCAGGAAGGCCCGCTGCATGCCGCGACCGATCGTCCACGCCGATGTCCTCTGAAGGCCGGCACCGCCCGCAGTTCGTCGTCGGCCTCGCCACGGCGCTCATGTGCGCACTCGCCGCGGGCGCGGTGTGGTGTGTGGCGCAGCTCTACCTGCGCATGGATCTCGTCGTGCTCGCGCTGCCGACTGGCGCGCTCGTCGCATGGGCGCTGCGCAACCATGGTTTCTCGCGCACGCTCTCCGGCAGCGCGGTCGCCGCCGCGCTCACGCTGCTCGCCTGCGCCTACGCGAGCTACCTGCTCGCCGCGGCCAAGGTCGCCACATTCCTCGGCCTGCCGATGCGCTCCACACTGCTGGCGATCGGCCCCGAGATGGCCGCCGCGGTGAGCTGGGCCGACATGACCGGCTTCCACATCGGCACGATCGTGCTCGCCGCGGTGCTGTCGGCGTGGCTGGTGTGGCGTTCGCGCTGAAGCGGCCCGCCCGAAGGGCACACGCGTGGTGACGAGTCACCGAAGGTGATCTCATCGTGGATACCGCGACACGAGCGGTCGACGCGACGAGGGTGATGCTGCGCACCGATCCGCATGATGGCGGAATCCGCTGCGCGGGTTCCGCCCTACACGAGCGGCTCTGACGCCTCGCGCGTAGGGCGGAACCGCCGAAGGCGATTCCGCCGTGCTCACCCGAGATACGGTCGGCGGATACGACGCGACGACATCCCGATCCGAAGGGTCACCTCGGACTTGAAGCGCTGAGCGTCCCCACGGTGGACTCCGCCGCGTGCGTTCCGCGCCATGCGACGGTCGCGATCGCCGGACTCAGTGCCCGCCGCCGCCCTCGATCGCCTTGAGCTCGGCGCCGAGCTGGTTGGCCGCGTCCTTGCCGTCGGCGTAGAGCATGCGCGTGTTGTCGGCGTAGAACAGCGCGTTCTCGATGCCGGCGAAGCCGGTGCCCTTGCCGCGCTTGATCACGATGGTCTGGCGCGACTCGACGACGTCGAGGATCGGCATGCCGAAGATCGGCGACGACTTGTCGGTCTTCGCGGCCGGGTTCACGACGTCGTTGGCGCCGATGACGATGGCGACATCGCAGGTCTTGAACTCGGGATTGATGTCGTCCATGTCGGCGATGAGGTCGTACGGCACGCCGGCCTCGGCGAGCAGCACGTTCATGTGGCCCGGCATGCGGCCCGCGACCGGATGGATCGCGAACTTGACGTCCTTGCCGGCCTTGATGAGCTGCTGCGAGAGCTCCCAGATCTTGTGCTGGGCCTGCGCGACGGCCATGCCGTAGCCCGGCACGATGATGACCTTCTCGGCCATGTACAGCAGCGACGCCGCATCGGCGGCCTCGATCGGCTTCTGCGAGCCCTCGATCGCGGCGCCTTCGCCACCGCCGCCGAAGTTCGAGAACAGCACGCCGCTGATCGGCCGGTTCATCGCCTTGGCCATGAGCTGGGTCAGGAACGTGCCCGCCGCACCGACCACCATGCCGGCCACGATCAGCGCCTCGATGCCCATCACGTAGCCTTCGAACGCGACCGCGAGGCCCGTGAACGCGTTGTAGAGCGAGATCACGACCGGCATGTCGGCGCCGCCGATCGGCAGCGTCATGAGCACGCCGAACGCGAGCGCGAGCACGAAGAACGTGACGATGAGCCAGGGCTGCACCTGCCACGCGATCAGCGCGAGGCCGGTGGCGACGGCCGCGGCGAACACGGCGAAGTTGAAGACCTGCTGGCCGCCGAACGTGAAGCGCTTGTCCATGCGGCCGTCGAGCTTGGCCCAGGCGATGATCGAGCCGGTCATCGAGATCGCGCCGATCAGCGCGCCGAGCACCGCGAGTGCGATCGTCACGACCGGCACCGAGGCGGCGCCGACCGCCGAGAACTTGAGCAGCTCGCCCGCACCGATCGCGGCGGCCGAACCGCCGCCCATGCCGTTGAACAGCGCGACCATCTGCGGCATGTCGGTCATCGCGACCTTCTTGCCCCACAGCCAGGTCGGCACGACGCCGACCGCGATCGCGGCGATGATGAGGCCGATGTTGTGACCGCCCGTGATCGCGAACGTCGCGAGCGTCGCGATGACCATGCCGATGCCGGCCTGCACGATGCCCTTGCGCGCGGTGACCGGCGAGGCCATGCGCTTGATGCCGAGGATGAACAGCACGGCGGCGAGGAAGTAGCTCGCCTTGGCGATCCAGATCAGCGCGTTGTCGAGAGCCATGCGTGTTTCCCCGGGAGAGTGGCAGGCGTCGCGCCGGTGGCGCGTGCGCGTGAAGCGGTGGCCGGCGCCGTCGCGGGCGGCCGGCGATGGGCTACTTGTCCTTGCTCGACTTGAACATCTCGAGCATGCGTTCGGTGACGACGTAGCCGCCGGCCGCATTGCCCGCGCCGAGCGCGACGCCGATGAAGCCGATGACCTGGCCGAGCAGCGTGTCGGCATGCGCGAGCGCGATCATCGCGCCGACCAGCACGATGCCGTGCACGAAGTTCGAGCCCGACATGAGCGGCGTGTGCAGGATCACCGGCACGCGGCCGATGATCTCCTTGCCGGTGAACGCGGCGAGCATGAAGATGTAGAGCGCGAGGAATCCGTCGATCATGGCGTCACCTTGCGGGGCGTGGCGTGAAGGCCGCGCGCGGCGGCCCGGGCGTGGGGCGTCATGCCGGGTCGACGAGCTGCCTCGTCGGCTCGTGGCGGATCTCGCCGGCGTGCGTGAGGCAGGTCTTGGCGATGAGCTCGTCGTCCCAGTCGAGCGTGAGCGCACCGTCCGCGAGCGACAGCTCGAGGAAGTTGTACAGGTTGCGCGAATACATCTCGCTCGCGTGGATCGGCGTCGTCGCCGGCAGGTTGACCGTGCCGATGATGCTGACGCCATTGTCGGTGACGACCGTGCGGCCCGCCTCGCTGAGCTCGGTGTTGCCACCCGATTCCGCGGCGATGTCGACGATGATGGCACCGGGCTTCATGCCCGCGATCATCGCCGCGCTGATGATGCGCGGTGCACGGCGGCCCGGCACGGCGGCCGTCGTGACGACGACGTCGATGCCCCTGAGATGATCGGCGAGCGCCTTCTGCTGCTGCTCGCGCTCCTCGGCGGTGAGCTCACGCGCGTAGCCGCCACTGCCCGCGGCGGAGACGCCGAGATCGAGGAACTTCGCGCCGAGCGATTCGATCTGCTCGCGCGTCTCGGGTCGCACGTCGAAGCCTTCGACCTGCGCGCCGAGGCGGCGTGCCGTCGCGATCGCCTGCAGGCCGGCCACGCCGGCACCGACGATGAGCACCTTGCTCGGACGGATCGTGCCGGCCGCGGTGGTCAGCATCGGGAAGAATTTCGGCGCGGCGTCGGCGGCGATCAGCACGGCCTTGTAGCCGGTCACGCCGGCCTGCGAGGACAGCACGTCCATTGCCTGCGCGCGCGTCGTGCGCGGCAGCAGTTCCATCGCGAACGCGGTGACCTTGCGGTCGCGCAGTGCCTTCGTGCGCTCGGGCGCGAGATGCGGCTGCAGGTGCGAGATCACGACGGCGCCTTCGCGCAGCTGTGCGATCTCGTCGAGCGTCGGCGGCTGCACGCGCAGCAGCACGTCGGCGCGTGCGAGTGCAGTGGCGGCATCGGCGACGATCTCGGCATCGCCGAATGTGGCATCGGCAAAGTACGCACTCGATGCGGCACCCTGCTCGATGACGAGCTGTGCGCCCCGGGCCTTGAGCTTCTTGGCGACGTCGGGTGTGAGCGCGACACGGCGCTCGCCCGGCGCGGTCTCGCGCAGTACGGCTACGACAACCGGCATGGTCCCTCCCCCACGGTGTTCCGGAGCGGCATCCTAGCCCAACTGTCCACGTGCGGTAAGCGGCGCCGCGGCATAAGCAGCGCATTCATGCACACGGCGACCGCGGCGCCGTGTCGCGCCTGCGTCACGACTCCAGGCGCAGGCGCCGGTACAGCGTGCTGCGGCTGATGCCGAGCTGCTTGGCCGCCGCCGAAACGTTTCCGTTGCAAGCACTGAGCGCGCTCTCCATCGCCGCGAGCGCGATGTCGGACAGCTCGGCGCCGTCGAACGCGACCGCGGGCAGCGCGCTGCGCGCACGGCGCAGCGATTCGGGCAGGTCGCCGACATCGACGACGCCGCCGGGTTCGCCGAGCACCTGCAGCGAGCGCAGCACGCCGACGAGCTGGCGGAAGTTGCCGGGCCACGAGGCCGCCGCGAGGCAGTCGACCGCCGCATCCGACAGCGCGAGCCCGGTCGCGTCGCAGCCGAGCTGCTGCCAGAAGCTGCGGATCACGCCGGCGCGATCCTCGTGGTCGCGCAGTGCCGGCAGGTGCACGGCGTGCTGCGCGATGCGGAAGAACAGGTCGGCACGGAAGCGCTTCTCCTCGACGGCGCTGTCGAGGTCGCAGTGCGTCGCGCAGATCACCGCGAAGTCGACCGTGACCGCGCGCCCACCGCCGAGCGGCGCAACCTCGTACTCCTGCAGCACGCGCAGCAGGCGGCTCTGCAGCGACACCGGCATGTCGCCGATCTCGTCGAGGAACAGCACGCCGCCGTCGGCCTCGCGCAGCACGCCCGAGGCCCCTTCCTTGCGCGCGCCCGTGAACGCACCGCCGACATAGCCGAACAGTTCGGCCTCGATGAGGCCTTCGGGGATCGCCGCGCAGTTCACCGCGACGAACTTGCCGCCGGCGCGCGCGCTGCGGCGATGCAGTTCGCGGGCGAAAACCTCCTTGCCCGAGCCGGTCTCGCCCTGCAGCAGGATCGGCACGTTCGCGTTGAGCAGGCGCACGCTGCGCTCGAGCTGTGCGCTCGCGACCGCATTGAACGCCGGTCGCGGCGCACGCGGCGTCACGCGCTCGCCGGCGGCGACGACGGCCGCGGCGCGTGGACGCGACGGCGGCGCCGGATCGGTGCGCGCCGGCACGAGGTCACCGACGCGATCCACGCGTGCGTACAGCGTCGTGCCGACGTGGTCGCGCAGGCAGGTCATCGCGTCGGTGCGAGGCATCGGCGAGGCGATGAGTTCGTCGTAGCGACGGCGGCCCAGTTCGTCCCACGACAGGCCGAACAGTTCGAGCGCATGGCGGTTCGCGGCGACGAGGCGATGGTCGCGGAACGCGAGCAGGCCTTCGCGCGCGGTGCCGAGCAGCGCGGGATCCGAATGCAGGCGCAGCAGCAGCGACCACTCGCGCGAGGTCTCGGCGAACAGGCGGTGCTCGATGTGATCGACCGCGAAGCGCACCATGCCGAGTGCGTGCATGTGGTGCACCGACGATTCGCCCGACAGGTCGAGCACGCCGGCGAGGCGGCCGTACGGATCGATGATCGGCGAGGCCGAGCAGCTCAGGATGCGGTGCGGCGCGAAGTAGTGCTCGGCACCACGCACCTCGACCGGGCGGCGCTCGACCAGCGCGGTGCCGATCGCGTTGGTGCCGGTGTGGCGTTCGCTCCACATGACGCCGGGCCGCAGCGCGACGCGCGAGGCCTTGTCGAGGAAATCGGCGCTGCCGAGCGCATCGAGCACGACGCCATCCGGCGAGGCCAGCGTGACGATGCTGCCGGTGCCACGCGCGTCCGCGTACAGCGATTCGAGTTCGGGCCGGCACAGGCGCCGCAGCGCCTCGAAGCGGTCGGTGAGCTCGCTCATCTCGCCCTGCGTCATCGGCTCGACACGCGGGCGCATCTCGGCCGAGAGGCCGAAGCCGGCGCAACGCTGCCACGACTCGAGGATCGTGTCGGGCACGAGTCCGCGCGGGGCGTCACCGCTGTCGAAGAAGCGCCGGCGCGCAGCCTGCAGCGATGCGTTCGGGGGGTTGCGGTTCATGGCGGAATCCCGTGTGTCGCATTTTGCGACACTGTCGAGGGAGGGTGTTCCGATACTGCGCACAGCCTTCCGGAGCGTGCAACTGCCGGTACAGCAAGGATTTTGCTGCAACACAGCATATCCATGTCGAACCCGGCGGAAAGCCTCTGCGGGACGCTGTGCTACACCGCAACATCGGCGCGTCGAGGCGGCGCTTGGCACGTCCGATGCTCCACAGGAGGGGCCATTCCTCTCCACCGGAGTTCCCGCGTCATGACCAAGCTCGAACAGCAGCAACTCGCCCAGCGTCCCCCGTTCAAGGCCCGCTACGGGAACTTCATCGGCGGCGAGTGGCGCGCGCCCGTCAACGGCAAGTACTTCGAGAACATCACGCCCGTGACCGGGCAGACCTGCGGCGAGATCCCGCGTTCGGACAAGGACGACATCGAGGCCGCGCTCGACGCCGCGCACGCCGCGAAGGACGCGTGGGGCCGCACCTCGGTCGCCGAGCGCGCCAACATCCTCAACCGCATCGCGGACCGCATCGAGCAGAACCTCGAGCTGCTCGCGTACGCCGAGACCTGGGACAACGGCAAGCCGATCCGCGAGACGCTCAACGCCGACATCCCGCTCGCGGTCGACCACTTCCGCTACTTCGCCGGCGCCGTGCGCGCGCAGGAAGGCGGCATCAGCGAGATCGATGCCGACACGGTCGCCTACCACTTCCACGAGCCGCTCGGCGTGGTCGGCCAGATCATCCCGTGGAACTTCCCGCTGCTCATGGCCGTGTGGAAGCTCGCGCCGGCACTCGCCGCGGGCAACTGCGTCGTGCTCAAGCCCGCCGAGCAGACCCCGGCCAGCATCCTCGTGCTCGCCGAGATCATCGGCGACCTGCTGCCGGCCGGCGTGCTCAACATCGTCAACGGCTTCGGCCTCGAGGCCGGCAAGCCGCTCGCCTCGAACCCGCGCATCGCCAAGATCGCGTTCACGGGCGAGACCACGACCGGCCGCCTGATCATGCAGTACGCCTCGCAGAACCTGATCCCGGTGACGCTCGAGCTCGGCGGCAAGTCGCCGAACATCTTCTTCGAGGACGTCATGGCCGAGGACGACGATTTCCTCGACAAGGCGATCGAGGGTTTCGTGCTGTTCGCGTTCAACCAGGGCGAGGTCTGCACCTGCCCGAGCCGCGCGCTGATCCACGAGAAGATCTACGACCGCTTCATCGAGAAGGCGCTCAAGCGCGTCGAGGCGATCACGCTCGGCTCGCCGCTCGACGTCGCCACGATGGTCGGCGCCCAGGCCTCCAACGAGCAGCTCGAGAAGATCCTGTCCTACATCGACATCGGCAAGCAGGAAGGCGCGCAGGTGCTCATCGGCGGCGAGCAGAACAAGCAGGCCGGCGACCTCGCGGGCGGCTATTACATCAAGCCGACCGTGTTCAAGGGCCACAACAAGATGCGCATCTTCCAGGAGGAGATCTTCGGGCCGGTGCTGTCGGTGACGACGTTCAAGGACGACGAGGAAGCGCTCGCCATCGCCAACGACACGCTCTACGGCCTCGGCGCCGGCGTGTGGAGCCGCGACGGCAACCGCGCCTACCGCTTCGGCCGCGCGATCCAGGCCGGCCGCGTGTGGACGAACTGCTACCACGCCTACCCCGCACACGCGGCGTTCGGCGGCTACAAGCAGTCCGGCATCGGCCGCGAGAACCACAAGATGATGCTCGACCACTACCAGCAGACGAAGAACCTGCTCGTCAGCTACAGCCCGAAGAAGCTCGGCTTCTTCTGATCGACCCTGCGCCGCCCCGACCGGGGCGGCGCATTTCCCGAGCCGCATGGACCGCCCCGTGGATGCCCGGCATCCGCGAAGGAGGGCTGCTGCCTGCAGCCCGGGAAGTTTTCCCGAATCGCGCCACCCGACCGATCCATCCGCCACGACCCTCGAACAGGACGACACCGCCATGAAGCCCGTCTCGCCATCGTCGCCCGCACGCCAGCGTGCGCTCTCGCTCTCCCTCGCCGTGCTCGCCTGCCTCGCCGCCGGCGCCACACACGCTGCCGACTACCCGCCCGTGACCGATGCGCGCCTCGTCGCGGCCGGCAGCGACGACGGCTGGCTCATGTACCGCCGTGACTACGCGAGCACGGGCTACGCGCCGTTCAAGGACATCAACACCGGCAACGTGGCCTCGCTCAAGCTCGCCTACGAACTCAAGACCGGCCTCGATGTCGGCCACGAGTCTCCGCCGGTCGTCAACGGCAACTACCTCTACGTGACCACGCCGCGCAGCAAGATCTACGCGCTCGACGCGACCACCGGCAAGGAACTGTGGAAGTACGAGCACGACCTCTCCGACACCGGCCTCAAGACCGTGTGCTGCGATGTCGTCAACCGCGGCGTCGCGCTGTACGAGGACAAGGTCTACATCGCCACGCTCAACAACGACCTCGTCGCGCTCGACGCGAAGACCGGCAAGATCGCCTGGAAGAAGAAGCTCGAGAAGCCCGACCTCGGCTACGCGATGACGCTCGCGCCGCTCGTGGTCAAGGGCAAGGTCGTGGTCGGCGTCTCGGGTGGCGAGTACGGCGCGCGCGGCTACGTCGCCGCGTTCGACGCCAAGACCGGCAAGCAGGCGTGGAAACAGCACACCGTGCCGGCACCGAACGAGCCGGGCGGCGACACCTGGCCGAAGGGCGCCTACAAGAACGGCGGCGGCGCTGCGTGGCTCACCGGCAGCTACGACCCCGACACCGACACGCTGCTGTGGGGCGTCGGCAACCCGGGCCCGTGGCTCGCGACGATGCGCCCCGGCGACAACCTCTACACCGACTCGGTCATCGCGCTCAATCCGGGCGACGGCAAGATCAAGTGGCACTACCAGTACACGCCCAACGACACCTGGGACTACGACGGCACCAACGAGCCCGTGCTCACCGACATCAACCACGGCGGCAAGGCCTACAAGGCGCTCGTCTCGGCGAGCCGCAACGGCTGGTTCTATGCGATCGACCGCACCAACGGCAAGCTCATCTACGCCGAGAAGTTCACCACCGCGACGTCGGTGAAGGGCTTCGAGAACGGCAAGCCGGTCACCGACGACACGCTGCGCCCGACCATCGACAAGGAAGTGTTCACCTGCCCGAGCTTCCTCGGCGGCAAGAACTGGTGGCCGATCGCGGTCAGTCCCGACACGCACTACGCCTACGTGCCGACGCTGCACTCGTGCATGACCATCAAGGGCGTGCCGGTGAGCTACAAGGCCGGCCTGCCCTACCTCGGTGCGCAGTTCAAGGTGATGCGCGACCCGGCCTTCAAGAACCAGTGGGGCTCGGTGCAGGCGATCGACCTCAACACGGGCAAGCAGGCCTGGACGTTCCCGTCCGAGCTGCCGTGGAACAGCGGCATGCTGGCGACCGCCGGCGGCCTGCTGTTCTCGGGCAGCGCCGACGGCTACCTGCACGCGTTCGATGCCAAGACCGGCAAGGTGCTGTGGAAGAGCCCGCAGACCAGCTCCGGCATCATCGGCGTGCCGAGCACGTGGCGCGTCAACGGCAAGCAGTTCGTCGGCATCTGGGCCGGCTGGGGCGGCGCGTCGCCGATCTGGGGCGGCGAGATGGCCGAGGATCCGCGCGTGAAGAACATCCCGCTGGGCGGCCACCTCTACGTGTTCTCGCTGTAAGGAGCGCCACGGCATGACGATACGCATCCTCCCACGTCTCGCCGCCGTCCTCGCCGCCGCCGTGCTCGCGCACGGCGGCGGTGCGGTCGCCGCGCCGATCAGCGTCTGCATCGACGACGCCAGCCCCACCGCCGCGCTCGACGCGAAACTCGCGAACGCGATCGCCACCGCCGAAGGCACCACCGCACGCGTCGAGCACTACGACGGCACCGGCGGTGAACGCGGCTACCGCCTGCGCAACTACCTCGAACTCGTCGGCGAGACCTGCGACTTCGTGCTCGGCTTCCCGATCGCGGGCCAGGACGGCCTGCCGGCAGGCGTGCGTGCGACGCGCCCGTACGCGAAGACCGGCTTCGTGCTCGTCACGCGCGACGCGAAAGCCTCGTCGAAACTCGATGCGCTGCCGGCTCGCACACGCGTCGGCGTCGCCTTCAACACGACGCCGAACCTGTGGTTCGATCGCCATCCGCAGCTCGTGCGCTCGATCTTCGAGACCGATGCCGAGACGCTCGCCGCGCTCGATGCCGGCGACGTCGACGCCGTGATGCTGTGGCGTCCGTCGGTCGCACCCCTGCTCGCCGATGCGCGGCATGCCGACGTGCGCGTGCTGCCGCTCGACGAACCGGGCGCGCGCTTCGATCTCGTCGCGCTGTACGGCACGCGTGGCGAAGCGCAGGTCGACGCATTCGACAGGGCGGTCGAACGCCTGCGCGGCGACGGTGAACTCGCGCGCATCCTCGGTGCGCACGCCGACGCCGGTCTCGGCGTCGAGGCGCGCGCGGCACGCCTCGCGTTCGCGCGTCGCACCGCGCCGACGGCGACCGCGACGACGCCGCGGGTCGCGACTTCCGATGCGGACGCAGCCGCGTGTGCGGACGATGCGAAGGCCAAGGCCAAGCCGAAGAAGGGCAAGGGACCGCCCGAGCTGTTCACGACGCAACAGGCCGAACTCGGCAAGAAGACCTACGACGACAAGTGCGCGTTCTGCCACGCCCCCGATCTCAACGGGCGTGCGGGACCTGCGCTGCGCGGCAAGTTCTTCGCCTCGCCGAGCCACAACTACAAGCTCAAGGACATCTTCAAGATCGTCGCCGAGAACATGCCGGCCACGGCACCCGGCAGCCTCACCCACGACGAGTACGTGCAGATCATGGCGTACATCCTGCTCAACAACGGCTATCCGGCCGGCGATGCGACGATGACGTTCGACGGCATCAGCGCCTCGAAGGTGCCGTTGCGCTTCTACGCCGAGTGACACCTGCGCGGCGCACGACGCGCCGCGCCCCTTCCCTCCCGCCCGCGTCGCGGCTGTCGCACATTGCGACAGTCGCTTCGCGGGTGTTTCGTTGTCGGCCAGCGCGCGCGCTTCGCGACGCGTCGGGACCGGTCGCATGCGCCTGACGCACCGCAGCACGAATCATCGTGCGACGCGTGAGGCGCAGGCGCGACATGTACGTCCTGGCGCACGGACTTCCCGGCGCGTGTCGTCACGATCACCTCATCAGGCCTGCACATCGCGCGTGTCCGCACCGCGTGAGGAGACGCTGCCCGCGGTCGCGGCAGGTGTCGGGAAGAATTCCTGATCCAGCGCAACACCGTGTGCGCTGCGGCATCGCTTGGCATGCCCGGTGCCCTTGTCAGGGAACCACGCGAGGACGCGCCGTCGCCCGCCATCGCCGTTCGCACACGCCGCGCGCCCCGTCCCGGCGCATGCGTGACGGACCTGCGGAGCGGGACGACCGCCTCGCGTGGCACCTCTCCGCCACGCCCACGGAAATGCCTCATGCCCGCACGCCATCGCCTCATCGCCAGCCTCCTTTCCGTCGTCCCGCTCGCCGCTGCAGGGCTCGTGCTCGCGCACGGCGACACCGCGCCGCAAGCCGTCGACACGCACACGCTGCCGCAGCTCGGCGACACCGCACACACGAGCAACCCGTACCGCGAAGGTGCGGCCAACAAGGAGGCCGTGCGCATCGGTGCGTCCGCCTACAACCAGAACTGCGCGCGCTGCCACGGCCTCGACGCGATCTCGGGCGGCATCGCGCCGGACCTGCGCAAGCTCAATGCCGACTGCGGCGACTTCGCCGCGCCCGACAAGGACTGCATCGCCGAGATGGACCAGTACTTCCACGACACCGTGGAGAAGGGCCGTGTGCGCGACGGCCGCGTCTACATGCCGCCGTTCAAGGAGATCTTCTCGCAGGAAGCGATCTGGGCGATCCGCGCCTACATCGACACGCGCAAGCCCGACTGATTCCCGTGTTCCACCACCGTCGCGACGACGACGGCTGCCGCAACCACCATCCACAGAGGGAGGCTCGATCCATGAACCGATTCATCACGACGGCCGTCGCCGCCGCGCTCGCCACCGCGAGCGTCGCCGGCATCGCGGCGCCAGGACCCACGGTCGGCTGGGACGACATCGCCAACGACGACCGCACCACCGGCGACGTGCTCAGCTACGGCATGGGCCTCAAGGCGCAGCGCTACTCGACGCTCGCGACGATCAACCGCGACAACGTCGCCTCGCTGCATCCGGCGTGGAGCTTCTCGTTCGGTGGCGAGAAGCAGCGCGGCCAGGAAGCGCAGGCGCTCGTGCACAACGGCGTGATCTACGTGACCGCCTCGTACTCGCGCATCTTCGCGCTCGATGCGAAGACCGGAAAGCAGCTGTGGGCCTACGAGCAGCGCCTGCCCGACGACATCCGCCCGTGCTGCGACGTGGTCAACCGCGGTGCCGCGATCTACGGCAACAAGATCTTCTTCGGCACGCTCGACGCGCGCGTCGTCGCGCTCGACAAGGACACCGGCAAGGTGGTCTGGAACAAGAAATTCGGCGACCACAAGGTCGGCTACACGATGACCGGCGCGCCGACGCTCGTGAAGGAGAAAGGCGGCCGCGTGCTGCTGATCCACGGCAGCTCGGGCGACGAGTTCGGCGTGGTCGGCTGGCTGTTCGCGCGTGATCCGGAAACCGGCGAGGAAGTCTGGGCGCGCCCGCTCGTGGAAGGCCATCAGGGCCGCCGCGACGGCAAGCCCGGCACCTACACGGGCAATCCGAAGGCGCCGTCGTGGCCCGACGACAAGACCTCGCCGACCGGCAAGGTGCAGCCGTGGAGCCAGGGCGGCGGCGCGCCGTGGCAGAGCGCGAGCTTCGATCCCGAGACCAACACGATCGTGATCGGCGCAGGCAATCCGGCGCCGTGGAACGGCAACCTGCGCACGCCGGTCGGCGGTGATCCGAAGAAGTTCGACAGCCTGTTCACTTCGGGCCAGGCCTACGTCGACGCGACCACGGGCGAGCTCAAGGGCTTCTTCCAGCACACGCCGAACGACACCTGGGATTTCTCGGGCAACAACGAGATCGTGCTGTTCGACTACAAGGACAAGAACGGCAAGACGATCAAGGCCGGCGCGCATGCCGACCGCAACGGCTTCTTCTTCGTGACCGACACGAACAAGCTCGCCAGCGGCAGCGGCTACCCGAACAAGCCGACGTCGCTGATCGCCGCGTACCCGTTCGTCGACGGCATCACCTGGGCCAAAGGCTTCGACCTCAAGACCGGACGTCCGATCGAGAACGAAGGCCAGCGTCCGAAGCAGCCCGCCGAGGGCGTCGACAAGGGCGAGTCGGTCTTCGTCTCGCCGCCGTTCCTCGGCGGCAAGAACTGGAACCCGATGAGCTACAACCCGGAGACCGGCCTGTTCTACATCGCCGCCAACCACTGGGGCATGGACTACTGGGCCGAGCACCTGACCTACAAGCCTGGGTCGGCGTACCTCGGCATGGGCTTCCGCATCAAGCGCCTGCACGACGACCACGTCGGCACGCTGCGCGCGCTCGATCCGCAGACCGGCAAGATCGTGTGGGAGCACAAGGAGACCTTCCCGCTGTGGGCCGGCACGCTGACCACCGCCGGCGGCCTCGTCGTGACCGGCACGTCGAACGGCTACGTGAAGATCTTCGATGCGAAGGACGGCAAGGAGCTGTGGTCGTTCCAGACCGGCTCGGGCGTCGTCTCGATCCCGATCACCTGGGAGCAGGACGGCGACCAGTACATCGGCATCGCCTCGGGCTACGGCGGCGCCGTGCCGCTGTGGGGTGGCGACATGGCCGACCTGACCAAGCAGGTCACCCAAGGCGGCTCGTTCTGGGTGTTCAAGCTGCCCAAGCGCAGCTGATGCACGCCCATCGATGACGACCTGCCCGGCGCCGCGAGGCGCCGGGCTTTTTTTCCGAGGAGACCTGCCATGCGAACCCTCCTGCACGCGAGCGTGCTCCTGCTCGCGTCATCCGCCGCCCACGCGGTCGAAGCGCCGCTCGACACGCGCGAGATCGGCTGCGAACCCGCTCCGCAGGCCGACTGCAGCGGCGCCGACCTGCGCTTCGCCAACCTCGCCGGTAAGGACCTGCGCGGCGCGATCTTCCGCGGCGCGGATCTGAGCCGTGCCGACCTGCGCTCGGCCAACCTCGTCGGCGCCGACTTCACCGATGCGGTCGCGCGCGGCACCGATTTCTCGCGCGCCTACCTCGCGCAGTCGATCTTCGTGCGCGCGCAGCTCACCGGCGCCGACTTCGAGGCCGCACGCATGTCGAAGTCCGATTTCACGAAGGCCGATCTCACCGCCGCAAACCTGTCGGCGGCATGGGCGATCGGCTGCCGCTTCGTCGGCGCGACGCTCGATGCCGCCGATGCGCAGGAGACCAAGTTCAGCACGTCGACGCTGCAGGACGCTTCGATGCGCGGCACGCGCATCCGTTTCGCGGTGTTCTCGGAAGTGTTCTTCGACGGCTGCATCGAATGCCCGACCGACTGGTGATGCCTCTTCCTTTCCGACCGCTACAGGAGTCCAGCATGTTCATGCGTACCGTTTCCGTCCTCGCCCTGCTCGCCTCGTCGTCGCTGCATGCGCGCAGCTGCGACCTCGCAATCGCGAGCAACGACCAGATGCAGTTCGACACCGCCACGCTCGAGGTGCCGGCCGACTGCAAGGAGGTCACACTCACGCTGACCCACACCGGCACGATCGACGCGAAGACGATGGGCCACAACTGGGTGCTGACGGCGACGCCGGCCTACCGCTCGGTCGCGATCGCCGGCATGAAGGCCGGCGCCGAGAACCACTACGTTCCGGCAGACGACGCGCGCGTGATCGCCCACACGAAGGTCGTCGGCGGTGGCGAGAAGACCACGGTGACCTTTCCGACCAGCGGACTCGTGGCGGGCGGCGACTACACGTTCTTCTGCTCGTTCCCGGGGCACTGGGGCGCGATGAAGGGCAAGCTCGTCTTCGGCTGAACGAGGCGCGTGGCGGCGCGCCATCGCCGTCGCCACGCGACCGAAACTGCGACACCCGTGTGCCGGGGGTGTTCCAGTAATGAACATCCGGGGATTTTCCACCCGGGAAGCGATCCTTCTGCCCCGCAACACGATCCGGCATCGAGGACAGACGTGGCGCCACAGATCGCATGTTTCGCCGCAACACGATTCACGCTGGCATAACGCGTGCGTTGCAGGCGCAGGTCCAATTCCGGACCGGGAGGGAAAGCATCATGCCATTCAACTCGAAGAAGAACGATCGGCGTACCCGTCGCACGCTGCGCCAGGCGCGCCTCGCGACGGCCCTGCTCGCGCTCGCAGGTGCACAGGCTGCCTCGGCCGTGGAACTCAACGCCGGCGACTGGACGATCGATGTCGGCGGCTTCATCAACGCCTACTACACGGGCGTGGACTGCAGCGGCGACACCGTCAACGGCGTCGCGCTGGCCGGGCAGGCCCTCGGCTGCGGCGGCGAGGACAGCCGCACGACGATCGGCAACGGCCTGCTCCCGAATGCGCTCGTGACGAAGTTCTCGTCGACGCAGGGCGATTACGAGGTCGGTGGCCAGATCAGCATCATGGCGCACACGGCGACCTCGAGCAGCATCGCCGCGAACAGCGGCGTCGACGTGCGCCAGGCGTTCTTCACGGTCGGCAACGACGGCATGGGCACGGTCAAGCTCGGCCGCGACTACGGCATCTTCGGGTCGGGCGCGATCCTCGGCGACATGACGCTGATCGGTGCCGGTGCGCCCGTGCAGGCCACGCAGCGCGGCCGCGTCACGCTCGGCCACATCGGCGCGGGCTACACCTACCTCGGTCACTACGGCCAGATCACGTGGTCGTCGCCGACCACCGAGAGTGGCTTCGGCTTCAAGGGTGGCCTGTTCAGTCCGGTCGACAACGGTGGCGATTTCGTCAGCAAGTCGGGACCGCAGCTGCAGGGCCAGATCTCGTTCGGCAGCGGCGCGTTCAAGGGCTGGGTCGGCGCGAAGGCGCAGAAGTTCCACCCGGCAACCGGCGCGCCGGAGGATCTCGAGAGCTTCACGATGCGCGGCGCCGAAGCCGGCGTCTCGGTGAGCGCGGGCGCATTCGGCCTGCTCGCCAATGTGCAGGCCGGCAAGGGCCTCGGCATCCTCGCCGACGGCGACCAGGGCGACCTCAAGTCGGTCAACTGGCTCGTGCAGGGCACCTTCCAGGCCAGTGAAAAGATGAAGTTCGGCCTCAACTACGGCATCAGCAAGAACGACGACGACGGCGAGGACATCGGCGCCGTGAAGTCCAACGCCAACGCGACGGCCGGCCTCTACTACGGCCTGACCAAGAGCGTGACGCTCGTGGCCGAGATCGGCCAGACGCGCTCGAAGGACTTCGACGGCAACACGGCGCGCATGAACGGCGCGTCGCTCGGCGGTATCGTGTTCTTCTGAGGCACCCGGTGCCCCGCCGCGGCGGGGCACCTTTCCACCGCTGGAGGTTGCATGTCCGTCGCCACCGCACCATCCCCCGCCGTCGAGCAGGTCCTCGCGACGCCGGCCGCACTCGAGCTGATCGCCCGGCTCGAAGCCAAGCATGGCGAGCTGATGTTCCACCAGTCCGGCGGCTGCTGCGACGGCTCCGCGCCGATGTGCTATCCGCTCGGCGAGTTCATCGTCGGCGATCGCGACGTGCGGCTCGGCGACATCGGCGGCGCGCCGTTCTACATCAGCCCGTCGCAGTTCGAGTACTGGAAACACACCCAGCTCATCATCGACGTGATCGAGGGTCGCGGCGGCATGTTCTCGCTCGAGAACGGCGAAGGCCTGCGCTTTCTCGTGCGCTCGCGCCTGTTCACCGACGACGAGTTCGCCGCGCTGCAGGCCGCCCGGCGCGTCTGAGCCTGCGAGCCCTCGCCGACCACGACCTCCGCCACTAGGCGCGTCGCGGGCGAGCGGACAGAATGTCCGGCACCCGTCCCATGCCGGAGTTCCGATGCCCGCGCGCCTGCCTGCCCGCCTCGTCCTCGCGTTCGGCGTCCTCGCCGCGGCGCCGTCCTCGCATGCCGCCGCCACGTTCGAACCGCTCGACGTGTTCGGCCTGCAGTGGGCGACAGGCCCCGCGCTGTCGCCCGACGGACGCCACGTGGCCTACGAGCGCAACGCGTTCGACATCATGAAGGACCGCAAGCGCACGTCGCTGTGGATCGTCGATGCGGACGGCCGCCACCATCGGCCGCTCGCGAGCGTCGGCAGTTCGCCGGCGTGGTCGCCCGATGGCACGCGCCTGGCCTATGTCGCCACGGTCGACGGCTCGACGCAGGTCCACGTGCGCTGGATGGATTCCGGCCAGAGCGCGCGCATCAGCGAACTCACGCAGGCTCCGCAAGGCCTGAGCTGGTCGCCCGACGGGCACTGGCTCGCCTTCACGATGCGCGTGCCGGCCACCGACACGCCGCTCGCGCGCATGCCGACACCGCCGAAAGGCGCCGAGTGGGCGCCTGCACCGAAGGTCGTCGACCGCGTGATCTACCGCATCGACGGCGCGGGCTACGTCGATCCGGGCTACACGCAGCTGTTCGTCGTGCCCTCCGACGGCGGCGCCGCACGCCAGCTCACCTCGGGCACGTTCAACCTCTCCGGGCCGCCCGCGTGGACGCGCGACGGCAAGGGCCTGATCGTGTCGGGCAACCTCGCCGAGGACTGGGAATACGATCTTTCCGAAAGCGATCTCTACCGCGTCGCCGTCGACGACGGCACGATGACGCGCCTGACCGAGCGCAAGGGCCCCGACCGCTCGCCGCGCGTCTCGCCCGACGGCCGCCGCCTCGCCTGGATCGGCTACGACGACAACGGTGATCCGTACCAGAACGCTCGCGTCTACGTCGCCGACGTGTCCGGCCGCGCCCCGCGCGTGCTCGCCGAGAGCCTCGATTCGACGATCGACGACGTGCAGTGGGACGGCGACCGCGGCCTGTGGCTGCAGTACGACGAACGTGGCGTCAGCAAGCTCGGCTGGATCGCCGCGACGGGCGGTGCCGTACAGAAGGTCGTCGACGACGTCGGCGGCACCTCGATGGGACGCCCGTACACGAGCGGCGAGTTCTCGGCCGCGAACGGCCGCGTCGCCTACACGCGCGGCACCGCGTACCGGCCGGCCGACGTCGCCGTCGCCGGCAAGGGCGGCGCCTCCAAGGTGGTGACCGACCTCAGCGCCGGCGCGCTCGCACACAAGACGCTCGGCAAGGTCGAGGAGATCAACGTACCGTCCTCGGCCGACGGCCGCAACGTGCAGGCCTGGATCATCACGCCGCCCGGTTTCGACGCCTCGAAGAAATACCCGCTGCTGCTCGAGATCCACGGCGGCCCGTTCACGGCCTACGGCCCGCATTTCGCGCCCGAACTGCAGCTCTACGCGGCCGCGGGCTACGTCGTCGTCTACGCCAACCCGCGCGGCAGCACGAGCTACGGCAGCGCATTCGCGAACCTGATCCGCAACGCCTACCCGGGCCAGGACTACGACGACCTCATGAGCGTCGTCGACGCGACGATCGCGCGAGGCGCGATCGACACCGACAACCTGTTCGTGACCGGCGGCAGCGGCGGCGGCGTGCTCACGGCATGGATCGTCTCGCACACGCAGCGCTTCCGCGCGGCCGTGTCGGCCAAGCCCGTCATCAACTGGTACAGCTTCGTGCTGACCTCGGACTTCTACCCGATGTTCTCGCGCTACTGGTTCCCGGGCCTGCCCTGGGACCACGCCGAGCACTACCTCGAGCGCTCGCCGATCCACCACGCCGGCAAGATCCGCACGCCGACCATGCTCATCGTCGGCGAGGACGACCACCGCACGCCCGCGTCCGAAGCCGAGCAGCTCTACCAGGCGCTCAAGCTGCAGCGCGTCGATACCGCGCTCGTGCGCATTCCCGGGGCCTCGCATTCGATCAACGCGCGTCCGAGCAACCTGCTCGCGCAGGTGCTCAACACGACCGCGTGGTTCGAGAAGCACCGCAAGAAGGTCGCACCGTGAACGACGCCGCCGACGACACCGCGACGACGCCGGCGCCGCCGCCGGTCGTGCTCGACGCGATCCAGGCGCGCGTGCTCGGCAGCCTTGTCGAGAAGCACGCGACGACGCCCGACGTCTACCCGCTCACGCTCAACGCGGTCGTCGCGGCCTGCAACCAGAAGTCGAACCGCGAGCCGACCACGGACTTCGAGACCGGCGAGGTCGGCCATGCGCTGCGCGAACTCGAGGGCAAAGGCCTCGTCACGGGCAGCCTGACCGCACGCGCCTCGCGCTACGCGCAACGCTTCGACGCGGTCTACGGCACCACGCCGCGCCAGCGCGCGTTGCTCGCGGTGCTGCTGCTGCGCGGACCGCAGACCGCCAACGAGCTCTACACGCGCTGCGAGCGGCTCGCCGATTTCCCCGACGTCGCCGAAGTGCGCACGGTGCTCGAACGGCTCGCCTCGCGCGAACCTGCGCTCGCGGTCTGCATCGGGCGCGGCGCCGGGCAGCGCGAGGAGCGCTACATGCACCTGCTCTGCGGTCCCGTGTCGGCCGCCGAGCTCGCTGCACGCACGAGCGACGAGCCGGCCTCCGAACCGCGCAGCGGTCTCGGCGAGCGCGTCGCGCGCCTCGAAGCGGTCGTCGAGACCTTGCAGGCGGAGCTCGAGGCGTTGCGCGCACGCCTTCCCTCCGGCGGGGACGACGCCGCGTGAACCTGCCCGTGGCGCCGCCCTCGTCGGCTCCGCGCGCGCAGCGCATGTTCCTCGTGCTCGGCGGATTCTTCATCGCCAACGCGATCATCGCCGAGTTCATCGGCGTGAAGATCTTCGCGCTCGAGGACACGCTCGGCGTGGACCCGTTCGCGTGGAACCTGTTCGGCCAGACCGGCTCGCTCAACTTCACCGCGGGCACGCTGCTGTGGCCGATCGTGTTCGTGATGACCGACATCATCAACGAGTTCTACGGCCGCCGCGGCGTGCGTTTCCTGTCATGGCTCGCGGTCGCGCTGATCGCCTACGCGTTCCTGTTCGCCTATGCGGCGATCGCGCTCGCGCCGGCCGGCTGGTGGGTCGGCGCCGCACGCGACCAGGGCGTGCCGGACCTGCAGGCCGCCTACGCCTACGTGTTCGGCCAGGGCCTGTGGACGATCGCGGGGTCGATCACGGCGTTCCTGGTCGGCCAGCTCATCGACGTGCGCGTGTTCCATGCGATCCGCACGCGCACGGGCGAGCGCCACATCTGGCTGCGCGCGACCGTGTCGACGTTCGTGTCGCAGTTCATCGACAGCTTCGTGGTGCTCTACATCGCCTTCGTGATCGGCCCGCAGCGCTGGTCGACCAACCTGTGGCTCGCGGTAGGCAGCGTCAACTACGCCTACAAGGTCGCCGCGGCGATCGCGCTGATCCCGCTGATCTACCTGCTGCGCCGCGGCATCGACCGCTGGCTCGGTCGTGACCTCGCCGAGTCGCTCAAGCGCGAGGCCGCCACGGGCTGACCGCCGGGTCCGCCGCGGTTCACCGCGGCGTGACGCACTGCGCAGTCCGGCGCCGAAACGGCGCCCAGACTCCGCGCACCGCACCGCCGGATCACGCCGATGACCACGCATCGTGCCCGCCCGCCTTTCCCGGCCGTGTCGCGTCGCCTTGTCGCTCTCGTCGTGCTCGTCGCAGGACTTGCCGCGAGCGCATCCACCGATGCGATGACGCTGTTCCGCGCGGGCTTCGATCCGCTCGCGGCAGCGCCCGCGGTCACGGTGCTGCGTGACGACCGCGTCGCCACGATCGAGATGGACTACGCCGCCGAGAACGCCTGGGGCCAGTGGTGGACGATGGACGGCAGCGGACAGGATCCGGCCGGCTTCCTCGTCACCTGGTGGCCCGACACGCCCGCGGCGACGACCGAGGCCGCCGCGCCGCGATCGAAGGCCGAGGCCAGCGACGGCTGCCTCGCCGAACATGGCGGCACGGCGGGCACGCCATCGCCCACCGTACGCTGGATGGTCACCGGCAACCGCCGCGTGCAGCTGCAGCCGCTGGTCAACGACATGCCGTACCAGGTGCGCGTCGAACGCATCGACGCGCTCGGCGCGATCACGAGCCTTCCGCGCGTCGTGCGTTTCGACGGCGGCGACGGCACACGCGTGCAGGCCCTGCGCGACACGCTGACCTCGTTCGACGACTTCAACCTGCCGATGGGCGCGCCCGACGAGACGCGCTGGAACAACGCGACGGTGACCTCGACCGACCCGCGCTTCAACCTGTTCTTCATCAACGACCAGTACCACGCTCATACGCTGCAGGGCACGCGCGTGGACAACACGGGCGACCGCTCGCAGACCTCGCAGCGCTACCGCAAGCCGCTGCGCATCGAGCAGGGCGTACGACGCCGCATCGTGTTCGACATGGACAGCCCGCTGAGCCCGCGCTCGGTGTGGTACCTCGATCTCAACCCGGTCGCGACCGACGTGACCGGCCACGCCGATTTCTTCGACAGCGCCGGCGCGATCGGCCTGCCGGCCGGCATGCTGCGCCTGCGCGCGCAGTTCCAGACCTTCAGCGTGAGCCTGATCGGCATGGACGGTGCGTCGCGCCCGATCGCGTCGGTCGACATGGAAGCGGTCGGACGCCAGGCCGTCTCGAACGTGCGGCGCGCGTTCGACGTGCGTGTAGGCACCGACGGCATCGCCGTGTCGATCGACGGGCGCGAGGTGATCGATGCGTCGTTCGCACCGGACGTGTTCGCGGCAGGCGACTACGAGGCCCTGTGGGTCGGCTTCGGCTACAACACGCCCAAGGACGCCAACCCCTATTATCTGCTGCACTGGGACAATTTCGGCTTCGACGGCCCGGTCGTCGAACCGCGCCGCGTGCACAACTACGTGACGCGCCTGGCCGGCACCGACTACCAGAAGGCGCATCGCGGCAGCGGCACGTTCCCGACCTTCGACATCGCGATTCCCGACGACCTGCGCCCCGTCACCGCCGGCGCGACGGCACAGGCCTGGCTCGTCTTCACCTACCAGATGGGCGATTACTCGTCGTTCCAGCTCGCGAGCGGTGACCACGTCGCGATGAACGGCGCTGCCACGTTCACGCTGCCACCACGCGTCAACAACAGCATGCCGCTCGTGCCTGACCTGCTGGCCTGGCATGTGCCGAGCACGGTGCGCGTCAAGGTCGCCGATCTCGTCGCCGGCATGCCGTCGCCGTTCCTCATCGGCACCAACCGGTTCCGGTTCTTCGCCGAGAACACGGGCCTGCTCAACGTGCACCTCGAAGTGTTCTACCCACCCGGCAGCGCGCCCGCGTACACGCCGCCCGCGCAGATCCACGATCAGCCGATGCACGCCGACCTGCCTCGACTCGGTCCGCCGGCGCGCTTCGAGCGCATCGGCGACACGACGGTCGGTGCACGGCACCTGATCGGTGCCGATCCGGCCGAACGTATCGGCGTCTCCGGCAGCGTGCCGGTCACGGTCGTCACGGGCAACCGCAGTTACGCGGACTGGGCACCGCAGCTGCTCGTGGTGCCGGTCGCGAGCACCGAGGTCTGGAGCACCGGCGGGACCACGGGCATCACCCGCGTCGAAGTGTTCCTGCGTCCGCAGGGAAGCACCGGCGGACCGGGCCAGCGCGTGTTGCTCATCGAGACCGCGCGCGACGTGCCCGCGCCGCAGGGCCGCTACACGCGCACGTTCGATTCGCGACCGTTCGCGGACGGCGATTACGAGCTGTTCGTGCGGGCCGTGACGCCGTCAGGGCTGTACAGCCATCCGAGTTACGGCAACGAAGCCGAACTGTGGAATGCGGCCGAGTTGTCGGGCGCGTACTACCCGATACCGATCCGCATCGACAACTGAAGCCTTCACACGCGCCGCTCAGCGCGTGGCGGGACGCACGGCCTTGATCGACGTCGTGCGGCTGCGCGAGAACACGAACACCGACGCCGGCGGCACGTTGCGCCAGGCGATGCCACCACGGCGCACGGTCAGGCCGAGCTCGGCGGTCAGTTCACGCGAGATCGGGCTCACGGGCCCGTAGGTGAACTGGATGAAACGGCCTTCCGGGCCGAGCACGCGGAAGGCGGCATCGAGGATCGCGCGTTGCAGGTCACGCGACATCGACAGCATGCCGAGCCCGCTGATGACCGCGTCGACCTCGCCGGGGTGGGCGAAGCGTTCCTCTTCGACCATCGTGCCGAGTTCGCGCGCGTCGCCACGCACGACCCGGACGCCCGGGAAGCGACGTTGCAGCAGCGCATGGAACTCGGCATTGAGTTCGACGACGAGCAGGTCGTCCTGGGCGATGCCGTGGTCGAGCAGCGCCTTCGTGAACACGCCGGTGCCGCCACCGAGCTCGATCACGCGGCGCGTGCCGGGCGGCATCTGCGCGAGCATGCGGCGGGCCAGCCGGCGACTCGACGGCGACAGCGCGGCGATCTTGAGCGGGTTCTTGAGCCACTGGCGGAAAAACGTCCAGGTGACGTCGTCACTCGGCTTCGCGCAGGGGGAAGGGATACGCCGGCCTTGCAGGGTCATGCTGGATTCCGTCGGGCTCCCACTCGGGGCGGGGATCGCCGAACGGGCGCGCCGAGTGTAATCGGGCTGCAACGTGGACGACCAGTGGGGAGCGCACCAAGAAAGACCCCGTGGTGATCAGGGGAAATCACCACGGGGTCCGAGACCGCCGGCAACGGGGGAAGGGGGATGTCGCCGGCGGCTTGAAGCGGAAAGATCAGTCGCGGTAGTAACTTGCGCGCGAATAGCCACGATCCCGATCACGCCCGTAGTCGCGGTCGTTGCGGTAGGTGTCGCGGCTGTAGCGCACCGGGCGACGGTCGTCGCGGTCGTAGTAGCGCACCTCGCGATGCACGACGCGGCGCGTCACGACCGGGCGGTAGTCGTCGCGGTAGATCGGACGGCTGTCGTAGTAGTACGACGGGTACGAGGTGTATCCGCTGTAACCGTAATACGGGTACGGCGCGGAATGGCGGTACGACGTTCGGTACGGCGCATAGCCGTAGTAGCCGTTGCCGTAGGGACCGCCCGGATACCAGCCGCGCCCGCCGCAATGGCGGCAGTCGGAGTAGCCGACGCTGTAACCCGGGCCGTACAGCCCGATGCTGACGTGACCGCGCGCGAACGCGGCCGGCGCGAGCGCCATCGCGAGCACGGCGAGTGCGGCGAGGAAGCCCAGGCGGGTGGCGCGGAAACGGGTGCGGATCATGGCGGAACCTCCTGCGATTGCGACCGCAATGTGATGCCGACCGACTGAATCCAAACTGAAATCGCCGTTCAGGAACCGCGCTCGGAAAGCTCCCAGGCCTGGTGGATCCGCGCGTTGCGCGAGAAGTCGAACGGGATCGTCGCGGCGCCGATGTCGCGCACCACGAAGCGCTCGTTGACGGCCTCGTCGAGGCGGAAACGGCGGAAGTTGTTCGAGAACACGATCGTGCCACCGAAGGCGAGGCGCTCGGCGCAGAGTTCGAGCAGGCGCACGTGCTCGCGCTGCACGTCGAAGTCGTCGGCGCGCTTGGAGTTCGAGAACGTCGGCGGGTCGACGAAGATCAGGTCGTACTCGCCGCGATCGTGCGCGAGCCACTGCAGGCAGTCGGCCTGCACGAGAGCATGCGCGCCACCCGAGAACCCGTTGAGCTCGAGGTTGCGCGCGGCCCATTCGAGGTAGGTGGCCGAGAGATCGACGCTCGTCGTCGTGCGCGCGCCGCCGGCCGCCGCATGCACGGTCGCGGTGCCCGTGTAGCAGAACAGGTTGAGGAAACGCGTGCCGCGCGCGGCAGCTCGCAGGCGTCCGCGCATCGGCCGGTGGTCGAGGAACAGCCCCGTGTCGAGGTAGTCGTGCAGGTTGACGCGCAGGCGCAGGCCGTCTTCCTCGACGATCAGGAACTCGCCGCGCGCGTCCATGCGGCCGTACTTGCTGCCGCCCTTGCCCTTGTAGCGGGTCTTCACGGCGACCTGCTGGCGCGGCACATCCAGCGCTGCGCAGGCCGCGCGCACGAGCTCGCCGAGCCGCGCGCTCGCGACGTGCTCGGGGATCTCCTTGGGCGGCGCGTATTCCTGGATGTGCAGCGCCGTGACCGGCAACGCGCCGGGCATGCCCTCGGGCACACCGCGGAAGACGTCGACCGCCGCCGCGTACTCGGGAATGTCGGCATCGTAGGCACGCCAGCACGACACACCCTCACGATCCAGACGCTTGCGCAGGTGGCGCGCGTTCTTGCGGATGCGATTCGCGACCGCCTCGGCGCCGGGCGTGAGCGGCTTGTCGACGACCGGCTGCGGGGCCGCGGCCCCACCGACGTCGAACAGGTAGAGGCGGCACTCGAGCGCGCCGTTGTAGAGCGCGTAGTGCTTGTGCGCGCGCAGGCCGACCGAGCGCGCGAGCGCCTCGTCGGAGGTGATCAGCGCGATGCTCCAGCCGTCGAACTGCTCGCGTGCCCGCGTGCCGATCGCGCGGTAGGTCGGCGCGAGCTGATCCTGCTGGCCGATGCGCTCGCCGTAAGGCGGGTTGCAGATGATGAGGCCTGTGCCGTCGACACCCTCGGGGCGCGCCAGCTGTTCGACCGGCCGACGGTCGAGGCGGATGAAGCCCGACAGGCGCGCGTTCTGCACGTTGCGGCGCGCCTCGGCGAGCACATTCGGATCGGCGTCGAAGCCGTGGAACACGGGCGGCAGCGCACGCAGCCCTTCGTCGGCGCGGCGATGCGCCTCGTCGAGCAGGGCCGTCCACGCCGCGGCATCGTGGCCGCGCCAGCCGAGGAAACCGAAGTAGTCGCGTCGCAGGCCCGGCGCGACATCGGCCGCCATGAGCGCACCCTCGATGAGCAGCGTGCCCGAACCGCACATCGGATCGAGGAGCGCGGCACCTTCGGCGAAACGCCGCGGCCAGCCCGCGCGCAGCAGCATCGCGCTGGCGAGGTTCTCCTTGAGCGGTGCCTCGCCCTGCCCCACGCGCCAGCCGCGACGGTGCAGTGGCGTGCCCGAGAGGTCGAGCGACAGCGTCGCGCGGTCCTTGCGCACGAGCACGTGCAGGCGGATCGACGGACGCTCGAGCTCGACCGAAGGCCGCGTGCCTGCGCGGTCGCGGAACTGGTCGACGACCGCATCCTTGGCGCGCTGGGCCATGTAGCGCGTGTGGCGCAGCGCGCTCGCGACGCTGACCGCGTCGACCGCGAGCGAACCTTCCGCGTCCAGATGCACCGACCAGTCGACCGCGGCGACGCCGTCGTAGAGCGCGTGCTCGTCGGCAGCGTCGAAGTGCGCGATCGGCATGAGCACGCGGCTGGCCAGCCGCGACCACAGGCAGGCGCGGTAGGCGACGGCAAGGTCGCCCGAGAAATGCACGCCGGCGAGTGCCTCGCGCACGTCGGACGCGCCGAGTGCGGCGAGCTCGTCGCGCAGCAGGTATTCGAGCCCCTTCGGGCAGGTCGCGAAGAAGGCCTGCATCAGTGTTCCAGTGCGAGAAGGAGACCGCGGAATGCCTCGGCGCAATAGTCGACGTGCGCGGAGAGGCGATGGTCGTCGTCGACGAGGTGCAGCGTGTCGCCACGTCCGCGCGCGAATGCGATCGCACCGTCGACCGGACACACCTCGTCACGCCAGCCGTGCACGAGCACGGTCGGCACGCGCGCGGCGTCGAACACCTTCGCGTAACCCGGGATGCCGACCGGTACCGCCATGAGGAACAAGGCCTCGCAACGGCGTTCGAGCGAGGCATGGCCCGAAACGAACGCGCCCATGCTCGAGCCCGCGAACACGACACGGCCTTGCGCGGGCGCCGCCGCCAGCGCGCGCGCGGTGCGCGAGCCGATCGCGGTGACGTCGCGCGTCGCATCGAGGTCGCGGTAGTCCGGACGCACGCTGTCCCAGCCGAGCGCGGCCGCGATCTCGGCCAGCGCGCTGACCTTGGTCGCCTGCGGACCACTCTCGAGGCCGTGCGACAGCACGACCATGCCCTTGCTGGAACCCATTGAACGCCTCCTCGACCGGCGCGCGATGCTACCACCCGACCGTCACGGCACACCGGAGCGGGACAGGATGTCGCGCCGATGGCCGACGCAGCACTTCGCTGGCATGCTGCGCGCCGCGCGCCACCGCGCCTCGCCCGATGCCTCCATGACGCCCACCACGCGCGCCCACCTGCAGATGCACGCCTGCGTGCTGCTGTGGGGCTTCACCGCCATCCTCGGCAAGCTCATCACGCTGCCGGCGCTGCCGCTCGTGGCGTCGCGCATGCTGCTCGTGGTCGCGCTGCTCGCGCTGGTGCCGCGCGTCTGGCGCGGCCTGCGCGCGATGCCGCCACGCCTGATCGGCGCGTATGCGGGCATCGGCGTGCTCGTCGCGCTGCACTGGCTCACCTTCTACGGCTCGATCAAGCTCGCCAACGCCTCGGTCGCGGCGACCTGCATCGCGCTCGCGACCGTGTTCACGGCGATCGTCGAGCCCTGGATCGCGCGACGCCCGTTCTCGCGCGGCGATCTCGCGATCGGCATCGCCGTGCTACCCGGCGTCGCGCTCGTGGTCGGCGGCGTACCGGGCGACATGCGACTCGGCATCGCGGTCGGCGTGGTCTCGGCGATCCTCGTCGCGGTGTTCGGATCGCTCAACAAGCGCTTCGTCGAACACGCCGATCCGCTCGCGATCACCGCGGTCGAACTCGGTGCCGGCGCGGTCGCGCTGCTCGCCCTCGCGCCGCTGCTGGCGCCGCTCGCACCATGGCTCGAGATGCCGCTCGCACTGCCCGATGCGCGCGATGCCGTGCTGCTCGTGATACTTGCGGTCGCCTGCACGCTGCTGCCGTTCGCGCTGTCACTGGTCGCGCTGCGCCACATGAGCGCGTTCGCGGCGCAGCTCGCGGTCAACCTCGAGCCGGTCTACGCGATCGTGCTCGCCGCGCTGCTGCTCGGCGAGCAGCGCGAGCTCACGCCGCTGTTCTACCTCGGCGTCGTGGTCATCCTCGCCGGCGTGTTCGTGCATCCGCTGATCGGCCGGCGCAAGCGCGTGCGCGCACCGGAGCTGCTCGCGACCTCCGAGGCGAAGAACCTCGATTGACGCCGGGCATGCGCGCGCCGACGATGCCGCGCTCCGGCCACGCGACGCGACATCCATGAACTCACCGACCGATGCCTCCGGGACGGCATCGCCCGGCGCCACCCGCGTCTGGGTCGACGCCGATGCCTGCCCGAACGTGATCAAGGACATCCTGTTCCGCGCCGCCGAGCGCGCGCAGGTCGAGACGATCCTCGTCGCCAACCAGTGGATCCGCACGCCGCCGTCGCGTTTCGTGCGCTCGATGCAGGTGGCGGGAGGCCTCGACGCCGCCGACAGCGCGATCGTCGACCGCATCGGGCGTGGCGATCTCGTCGTGACCGCCGACATCCCGCTCGCCTCGCTCGCGATCGCCAAGGGCGCGCTCGCGCTCAACCCGCGCGGCGAGCTCTACACGACCGACACCATCGCGCAGCGCCTGTCGATGCGGAATTTCATGGACGAGTTGCGCGGCGCCGGCATCGCCACCGGCGGCCCGCCGGCGCTGCATGCGCGAGACCGCCAGGCGTTCGCGAATGCGCTCGACACCTGGCTCGCGCAGCGCGCGCGGGCGGCATGACGACGATGCCGGGCGCGCGGACGCGCCTCGCCGCACGCCCTTCACACGCTCGTGTTCAGCCCTTCGGCTCGATGAAATCCCAGCGGTTGCCGTAGAGGTCCTCGAATACGACCACGGTACCGTAGACCTCGTGGCGCGGCGTCTCGCAGAAGTGCACGCCCTCGGCGAGCATGCGCGCGTAGTCGGCGGCGAAATCGTCGGTGTGCAGGAACAGGAACACGCGCCCGCCGGCCTGATGGCCAATCGCGGCCTCCTGCTCGGGCTTGGTCGCCTTGGCGAGCAGCAGCGAGGTCTGGCCGCCGCGCGGCGCGACGCGCACCCAGCGCTTGCCGTCGCCCATCGGCGTGTCCTCGAGCAGCGTGAAGCCGAGGGCGCGCGTGTACCACGCAATCGCCTCGTCGTAGTCGCGCACGACGAGCGCGAACGCGTGCAGGTGCTGGGTCATGTCAGGGCTCCGGTGACGCCTACTTCGCCGCGGCCTTCTTCGCCTTGCGGCCTTCGCGCTTGATCGGGCCCGCGACCGGGCAGATCTCGAACGCGAACTGGGTCAGCGTGTTGACGAGGTTGTCGGGAATGAGCCGGTAGACGACGAACTGCCCGCGCCGCTCGCTCGCGATGAGGCCGGCGTTCTCGAGCACCGACAGGTGGCGCGACACGGCCGGCGCGCTCATCTCGAAGCGCGCGGCGATGTCGCCGGCCGGGAGTTCCTGCTCCGACAGGAACGCGAGGATCTGCCGACGCGGCATCGACGCGAGCGCATCGAAGACCTTCTGCGTGCTCATCGCGGATCGGGCAGGTCGGGGGACATGCGCCGATTGTAGCCCAGCGTGCGGCGATGCCCGGCGTCGTGCCCGTTCGGGACGCTCGGATCGTGGCGCCGGTGGCCGACGGCGATGACCGCTCGATGCAGCACCACGGGCATCGCGGACGATGCCCGTGGCGACCGCCTTCCGTGGCGACCTCTCCGCTCCATGTCCTCGATCACCGCGCGCCCGGAACCGGGGGAACCGGCGGCGGTACCGCGCCGACGTCGAAACCGTGCATGTCGCGGTTGCGGCTCGCCCAGCCGGCGACCGTGCGGCCGTAGCGCGCGATCATGAGCATGTTGAAGAAGTGCATGCCGCCGAGCACGAGCACCGACAAGCCGATCTTCGAACCGACCACGGGGATCAGGTCCGCCTCGGCACGCGCGACGTCCCATCCGTCCAGGCGCAGCGCGATGAAGCCGATGTTGACGAGGTAGAACCCGACCACGAGCAGGTGGTTGGTCGATTTCGCGAGCACCTCGTCCTGCCCGAAGCATTTGACGAGGAACACCTCGCCGTTCTTCGACAACGTGTTCGCCACCCACACCGTCATCGCGATCGACAGGGCGAGGTAGACCAGATAGCCGATCTGTACCGACATGACACGCTCCTTCATTTTGAACGAATTGCTTATTTAGCTAAAACGTTAATGATTGAATGGCGATGCGTCAAGCGCTGCGATCAAGGTGCTGGAGCTGTGTTCAGACTCGGAACAGGGAGGGCCTGCTGCTTCCCGAGCCTCCAGGAACCGCATGGGGGCGGCAGGGCGTCGTCGTTGCATCCGCCAGGCGCTGGATTCAGGCCTGCACCGGAATGACGAGCACGCGGTGGCTCATCCGTCGCGCTGTCGACGCACCGGGAAGCACGCGCAGGGCGGAACCGCCGCAGGCGATTCCGCCGTGGCCGGTATCATCGCCACAGGCTTGCTGACGCTGCCGCTGCGCACCACGACACACGGCGGCGGAATCCGCTGTGCGGGCTCCGCCCTACCGGAGAAACGCGGCACGCGCAGGGCGGAACCGCCGCTGGCGATTGCGCCATGACGGGAGTCGACATGCCGATCAACCGGAATGTCGATCGCGACGCCTCCCGCTCAGCGCACCGGCCAATGCCACGCCGGCGCATCGAGCATGCCCTGCCCTGCGACCGTGGTGTCGCCGAGGCGCTTCTCGAGCACGATCGTGTTGCAGCCTTCGTCGAGTTCGAGTGCGTCGACCAGGCGCTGCGCGTGCGTGACGACCCAGACCTGGCTCACGCGCGCGGCGCCGCGGATCAGGCGTGCGAGCGCCGGCAGCAGATCCGGATGCAGGCTGGTCTCGGGCTCGTTGAGCACCATGAGCGGCGGCGGGCGCGGCGTCAGCAACGCGGCGATCCACAGCAGGTAGCGCAGGGTGCCGTCGGAGAGTTCGGCGGCGGACAGCGCGCGCAGCAGGCCGTGCTGGCGGAACCACAACATGAAGCGGCCCGACTCGGCCACGATGTCGACGACGCCACGCGGGAACGCGTCGTCGACGGCCTCGGCGAGCGCCTCGTGGTCGCCGATCTCGCGGATCGTCTGCCATGCCGCGGCGAGGTCGCGCCCATCATGGGCGAGCACCGGCGTACGCGTGCCGGCCTGCGGCTGGCGTGCGGGCGCGTCGGCATCGCTGCGGAAATGATCGTAGAAGCGCCAGCGCCGCATCGTTTCGCGCACGCTGAGCACTTCGGGCGCGCGCTCGGGGTCGGCGATCTGCGTGAACAGGCTTTCGAACGGATCGAGGTGCTGCGCGACCACACGCCACGAACGACCGTCACGCGCACGCGCCATCGCGGCCTGGCGATCGACGAGCAGATTCGCCTGGCGCAGGAACGGGCCGTTCCAGATGGCCTCGCGCTTGATCTGCGGATCCTGCGCGAACATCGTGCGTCCGGGGTTGCCGGGAATGGGCAATCCGAGGTCGATCGCGTAACCGTATTCGTCGCCGGCGAAGCCGAGCCGCAGCGCGACGGGCGCGTCGCGCACCGTGCCCTGCACGGGCTCCCGTCCTGCTACCACGTCGCGTCCGAACTGTTCGGGCCCGGCCCACAGCGCGGACGTGAAACCGCCCTCGCGCGCGAGGGCCGCCACGACACCGCCCTGGGCGGTTTCGGCGAGCAGGCGCAGCGCGCGGTAGAGGCTGGACTTGCCGCTGCCGTTGGCGCCCGTGACCACGTTGAGCCGCCCGAGCGGCACGACGAGGTCGCGCAGCGACCGATACCCGGAGACCGCGATCGTCGTGAGCATGGCGTCGCCCCGGTGCGTGGGGTCAGCGCTGGAACGCGGCCGCGAGCGCATCGCCCAGGCGATCGACGCCGACCACCTCGAGCTCACCGATGCGCGGCTTCTTCGGCGCATTGGCCTTCGGCACGATGGCGAGACTGAAGCCGTGCGTCGCGGCCTCGCGCAGGCGCTCCTCGCCGTTCGGCACCGGACGGATCTCGCCCGAAAGGCCGACTTCACCGAATGCGACGAGCTTGTCCGGCAGCGCGCGGTCGCGGAAGCTCGACTGCACCGCGAACAGCACGGCGAGGTCGGCCGCGGTCTCCTGCACGCGGATGCCGCCGACCACGTTGAGGAACACGTCCTGGTCGAACACGGCCGCGCCGCCGTGCCGGTGCAGCACCGCGAGCAGCATCGCGAGGCGGTTCTGCTCGAGGCCGAGCGCGACACGGCGCGGGTTCGGCAGCGCTGACGCATCGACGAGCGCCTGCACTTCGACGAGCAGTGGGCGCGTGCCCTCGCGCGTGACCATGACCGCGCTGCCCGGCGTCGGCTGCGCGTGCGCGGACAGGAAGATCGCCGACGGGTTCGGCACTTCCTTGAGGCCTTTCTCCGACATCGCGAACACGCCGAGTTCGTTGACCGCGCCGAAGCGGTTCTTGAACGCGCGCAGGATGCGGAAGCGGCTGCCGACCTCGCCCTCGAAGTACAGCACCGCGTCGACCATGTGCTCGAGCACGCGCGGACCCGCGATGCCGCCCTCCTTGGTGACGTGGCCGACCAGGAACACGCTCGTGCCGGTCTGCTTGGCGAAACGCACGAGGCGCGCCGCCGACTCGCGTACCTGGCTCACCGAGCCGGGCGCCGCGGTCAGCAGTTCGGTCCAGATGGTCTGGATCGAATCGATGATGAGCACGTCGGGCTTGCCCGCCGACGCCTCGGCGAGGATGCGTTCGATCGAGGTCTCGGCGAGGCCTTCGAGGCCTTCGAGCGGAAGACCGAGGCGCTGCGCGCGCGCCGCGACCTGGCCGAGGCTCTCCTCGCCGGTGACGTAGAGGCCGCGCATGCGCTGGCCGATCGTGCCGAGCATCTGCAGCAGCAGCGTCGACTTGCCGATGCCCGGATCGCCACCGATCAGCACGACCGAGCCCGCGACGAGGCCGCCGCCGAGCACGCGGTCGAGTTCGCCGATGCCGGTCTCGCTGCGCGCCTCGGCGGTCGCGGCGACGCTGGCGAGGCGCGTGACCTTCGCGGCATCGACCGCACCGGCGTAGCCCGCGTGGCGCGGTACCGCGGCAGACGCCTTGGCCGGCTCGACGACGATTTCGGTGAGCACGTTCCACACGCCGCATTCGGCGCACTGACCTTGCCATTTCGAGTGTTCGGCACCGCATTCGGTGCAGACGTAGGCGGTCTTGGCCTTGGCCATGCTGAGAATCCCTCGAAGGTGTGCGTGGCACGACGATGCCGGACGCGAGGCGCGCACGATCGCGCATCGCCGTCGCATGCGGCGAGACGCGCCGGACATCCCGCGATGCTGCCGCATCGACGGGCGAGCGGGGAAGCCTCGTCAGCGCTCGTCTTCGAGGAAGCGCACGCGCCGCGTCATGCCGCAGGTGAGTTCGTAGCCGATCGTGCCCGCGTGTGCGGCGACCTCCTCGACCGGCAGGCCCTCGCCCCACAGGACGACGCGGTCGCCGATGCGTGCGTCCGGTACGCCACGCAGGTCGATCGTGATCAGGTCCATCGAGACGCGGCCGACGATCGGCGCGCGCACGCCACCGACCAGAACGGGCGTGCCGGCCGCGGCGGAGCGCGGATAGCCGTCGCCGTAGCCGATCTGCGCGACGCCGACCGGCATGTCCTCGGGGCAGGTCCACGCGCCTGCGTAGCCGACCGTCTCGCCGCGCGCGACGCGATTGATCGCGACGAGCTTGGACGACAGTGTCATCGCGGGTCGAAAGCCGTCGTCGGCACCGCTGCGACCCTCGACGACCGAGATGCCGTACAGCAGGCCGCCCGGGCGGATCCACTGGCCGCGCGCCGCGGGCCAGCCGAGCACGGCGGCCGAGTTCGACAGTGCGCGCTCGCCGGGCACGCCGTCGAAGGCCTCCTCGAACACGCGCAGCTGCACCGCGGTCTGTGGATCGTCGAACGCGTCGGAGTTCGCGAAGTGGGTCATGAGGCCGATCGCGGGATCGACGTTGGGCAGCGCGCGCAGGCGCGCGTACGCGTCGCGCGCCTGCGACGGCGCGAAGCCGAGGCGGTGCATGCCGCTGTCGAGCTTGAGCCAGACGCGCAGTGGGCGCGTGTCGCGATCGGCGGCGAGCCAGTCGATCTGCGCATCGTGGTGGATCGCCGAATCGAGGTCGAGGCGATGCATCTCGGCGATGTCGGCAGGCTCGTCGATGCCCGACAGCACGACGATGCGGCGCGTGACGCCGGCCGCACGCAGGCGCTGGCCGTCGGCGATGCAGGCGACCCCGAACGCATCGGCCTCGCCGAGCGCCCGCGCGACGCGCTCGAGGCCGTGGCCGTAACCGTCGGCCTTGACCACGGCCATGAGCTTCGCGCCAAGCGCGAGCTCGCGCAGGCGCCGCAGGTTGTGCCGCAACGCGCCGAGATGGATCGTCGCGCTGGTCGCGCGGCTCACTCGAACTGGCCCGAGTACCGATCCGGGGCGAGGTCGGCGAACTTGGTGTACTGGCCCATGAAGGCCAGGCGCACCGAGCCGGTCGGGCCGCTTCGCTGCTTGCCGATGATGATCTCGGCGACGCCCTTCTCGGGCGAATCCGGGTTGTAGTACTCGTCGCGGTAGATGAACATGATCACGTCGGCGTCCTGCTCGATCGCGCCCGACTCGCGCAGGTCCGACATCACGGGCTTCTTGTCCGTGCGCTGCTCGAGCGAACGGTTGAGCTGGGAGAGGGCGATCACGGGAACGTTGAGCTCCTTGGCGAGGGCCTTCAGTCCACGCGAGATTTCTGAAATTTCGGTGGCGCGATTCTCCTTGTTCCCGGGCACCTGCATGAGCTGCAGGTAATCGATCACGATGAGCCCGAGGTCGTGCTCGCGCTTGAGGCGGCGCGAACGCGCACGCAGTTCGCCCGGCGACAGCGCCGGCGTGTCGTCGATGAAGATCTTGGCCTCGCTGAGCAGCGTGATCGCGTTGGTCACGCGCGGCCACTCCTCCTCGGCCAGCTCGCCCGTGCGCAGGTGCTGCTGGTTGATCATGCCGAGCGAGGAGATCAGGCGGAACGCGAGCTGCGAGGCCGACATTTCCATCGAGAACACCGCAACGGCCTTCTTCGTGCGCATCGCCGCGTTCTCGGCGATGTTGAGCGCGAACGAGGTCTTGCCCATGGCCGGGCGCGCCGCGAGGATCACGAGGTCCGACGGCTGCAGGCCCGTGGTGAGGTCGTCGAGGTCGGTGAAGCCGGTCGGGATGCCGGTGACCTGGCCGCGGTTCTCGTAGCGGTGGTGCAGGATCTGGAACGCGTCCTTGACCGCCGAGCGCATCGACACGAAGCCCTTGCGACCGCGCGCGCCGGCCTCGGCGATGCGGAACACCTTCTGCTCGGCGGTCTCGAGCAGCTCCTGGCTGCTGCGGCCTTCGGGCTGGAACGCGTCGCCGGCGATCTCGGTGCCGGTGTCGATGAGCTGCCGCAGCACCGACTTCTCGCGCACGATGTCGGCGTAGGCGACGATGTTCGCGGCACTCGGCGTCGAGTTGGCGAGCTCGATCACGTAGTCGATGCCGCCGACCTGCTCGGCGAGGCCTTGCGACTCGAACCACTCGCCGAGCGTGACCGCGTCGCAGGGCTGGTCCTTCTCGCTGAGCTCGTTGATCGCGCGGAAGATCAGCCGATGGTCGCGGCGGTAGAAGTCCTCCTCGCCGATACGGTCGGCGACGCGCTCCCACGATTCCGGCGCGAGCATGAGGCCGCCGAGCACGGCCTGTTCGGCCTCGACGGAATGCGGCGGCACGCGCAGCGCCTCGATGCTCGGGGCGGGCTTGCGGTCGGGAAAGGCGGCGGACATCGGCGCAGGGGCTTCCGGAGTCGGGAAAGGGATACTAGGACCACGTCTCAGCGGACGCGACGCACAAGCCGGTGGACAACCCGGTCCGGAACGCGGGACAAGCTGTGGATAACCTGTGCGGACGCCGCAACGCAAACGGGCGCCTCGCGGCGCCCGTTGCGGTGTCGCGCGAAGCCGAGGATCAGGCTTCGGGAACGACCACGACCTTGACGGTCGTCTGCACGTCGGCATGCAGGTGAACGCGCACGTCGAACTCGCCGATGTGGCGGATCGGGCCGTCGCCCTGAACGACTTCGCTCTTGTCGAGCGCGATGCCGGCGGCGGTGAACGCGTCGGCGATGTCACGCGGGCCGACCGAGCCGAACAGCTTGCCTTCGGTGCTCGCGTTGGCCTTGATCGTGACCGGCTCGGCGCCGTCGAACTGCGCCTTGCGCGCTTCCGCGCCGGCGAGCTGCTGGTTGGCCTTGGCCTCGTACTCGGCGCGGCGCTTCTCGAACTCGGCGAGGTTGGCTTCGGTCGCCGGAGCGGCCTTGCCCTGCGGCACGAGGTAGTTGCGGCCGTAGCCCGGCTTGACGTTGACCTTGTCGCCGAGGTTGCCGAGGTTCTTGACCTTCTGGAGGAGGATCAGTTGCATGGGTGTCTCCGATTCGTTAGCACGGGCCGACGGCCGGTGCAGCGGGTGGCTGTCCGAATGTCGAACGTAGGTGGAAAACGCGACCGCTTCGTGACGGTGCCGGCGCGCCGCGGACGGGCGCCGGCCCGGTACGTCAGTGGCTGTCGCTGTACGGCAGCAGCGAGAGGAAGCGCGCGCGCTGCACGGCCACCGTCAGCTGGCGCTGGTAGCGCGCCTTGGTGCCGGTGATGCGGCTCGGCACGATCTTGCCGGTCTCGGTGATGTACTGGCGCAGCGTGTTGAGATCCTTGTAGTCGATCTCGGTGACGCCCTCGGCGGTGAAGCGGCAGAACTTCTTGCGGCGGAAGAACTTGGACATGGTGTGCTCCGGAATGAGGGGGTCGGATTACTCGGCGGCCGGGGTCGCGGCCGGCGCAGCGCGCTCGCCACGATCACCGCGGTCGCCGCGGTTGCCGCGCTCTTCGAAATCATCGCCACCGAAACCGGGGCCACCCTCGTCGTCGCGACGGCGACGGTCACCCTTGTCGTCCTTGTTCTTCATGATCGCCGACATCTCGGTCACGGCGTCGTCGCGCTTGACGACGAGGTGACGCAGGACGGCGTCGTTGAAACGGAAACCCGAGACCAGCTCGTCGAGGGCCGTCTGGCTCGCTTCGATGTTGAGCAGGACGTAGTGGGCCTTGGCCAGATGCTGGATCGGGAACGCCAGCTGGCGACGGCCCCAGTCCTCGAGACGGTGGATCTTGCCGCCGTCGGCTTCGACGAGCGACTTGTAGCGCTCGACCATCGCGGGGACCTGCTCGCTCTGGTCCGGGTGGACCAGGAACACGACTTCATAATGACGCATGATGTTGAACCTCATGGGTGTCCGCGCGATGCGCGGGGGCAGCCTCCCGCAGCGCGGTGAGGCGAGAATCCCTTTCCCGCAGACGGAAAAGGGGCGCGGATGATAAGGGATTCAGTCGCTCGGGACAAGCCACCCCGCCCCGGGACGGCTCACAGCGCGTGCTGGGATGCCGGCGGATCGCGCAGCCAGGCTGCCCAGTCGCGTGCGAGCGCCGCGAGGCCGCCCGGATAGGATGCTTCGAGCAGCGCCGGCGCGTCGACCGGCCGGCACGAGTCGGCACGCTGCGCGGCCAGCAGGCCGCCGAGCGCCTTGCGCCCGTCCGGTCGCGCCATGAGCACGGCCACGAGCGCGTAGGCGTGCAGGTAGCGCGCCTCGCGGCCCGGCGCGTAGAACGCCTCGCCCTCGCGCGCGAGCAGGTCGACCAGGGCCTCGTCGCCGGAGCCCGCGACGACCACAGCAGACTCGCGC
Organism: Lysobacteraceae bacterium PS02065; assembly: GCA_029959555.1. Classification (GTDB taxonomy): domain Bacteria; phylum Pseudomonadota; class Gammaproteobacteria; order Xanthomonadales; family Rhodanobacteraceae; genus Dokdonella. Next base: position 47,013 of record JASCPI010000013.1, read on the forward strand.
AGCGCCACGCGGTCGCGCGTGCCGTCGACCGCGACGCCCATGCCGCGCGTCGTCGCACGTTCGAACCAGGCCGCGAGACCTTCGTTGATCGCCACCGGCAGCAGGCCGACGCGCTCGTGCAGCAGCGCGTGCGCGATCTCGTGGCGCACGACGGTGCGGTTGCCGTGCTCGTCGGGCTGCAGGCGCACGGTGATCGCACGCTCCTTCGACGAATACGCACCCGCCGACGTCGCCAGCGCGGGCTGGCCGATGCGCTCCGCATAGGCTTCGGCCGACGCGACGAACACGATCTCGAGCGCGAGTCCGGCCTCGGCGTCGACGCCGAGGCCTTCACGCAGCACGCGGTCGACCATGAGTGCATCGGCCACCGCGTCCTGCTCGAGACCGGACGGCAGGTTGGTGTCCTCGCCGCGCGCACGCACGCTCACGGGTGGCAGGCCCGCGACCTCGCTGCGACGGTAGTCCTGCACCGCGCCGGTCGGCGGGCGATCCGAATAATGCGTGATGCCGCGCGCGTCGACCCAGCGGTGTACGGCGACGCGCTGTCCGCGCACGGAGGTGCCCGTGCCGGCGAGGCAGCGCGCGGGATCGGGCAACGCGTGGCGCACGAACGCGGCCATGCTCTCGACGTCGTGCGCGGTCACGGGTGGCGCCTGCGCGGCACCGACCGAGGTCTCGCGCACCGCGGAAGCCGTGGCGCCCGTCGTCGCCGATGCATGCCCCGCGACGTCGGGTGCTGGCGCCCGCTCCGGCTCGTGCGCGACATCCGGAAGGTCGACGAGGGCGGCCTGCACCCACCATGCGAGCGCGGCGAGCAACGCGACCACGGCGACGATCCCGGCGGACCTCATGCGCGCGCACGCCTCGGCACATGACGACGCAGCAACGTGACGAGCCACGCGAGGATCGCGAGATTGACCACGATCGCCGCGATACTCAGCGCATCGACGCGCTCGACGAGCGCCCACACCTCGAACGGCAACAACGACGCGGTCGCGACAACCGTCAGCCATTCGGCCCAACGGCGTCCGCGCCACAGGCCGACGCCCTCGGTCGCGAACAGGCACGCGTACACGAGCGCGACGGCGCCGAGTTCGCGTACGCGCAGCGGCGGCATCGCGGCGATCGTGTCGAGCAACGCGCGCGCGCCGACATGCGCATCGAGCAATGGCGATGCCGCGAGCGCGTGCATCGCATGCGGCAAGGCCTCGCCGCCCGCGACGCTCCACGCGGCGACGCCGAAAGTCGCGAGCGCGGCACTCTTGGCGAGCTTGAACACGGCGATGGCGCGCAGCAGGCGCGGTTCGGCGACCTCATCCATCGCGCGAGCATAGCCGTTCGGCGGCGCGCGACGTGTTGCCGCAGTCATGACTTCCGACACGGCGAACACACGCCCTCTTCACAAAAAACCCATGATTTAGCGGGTTTTTCACACGTTCGTGTTTGCCGAGGGTTCAGCCAGCCACGCACACAATTCACCTGCAACGTTTGGTGAGCCTCCCTCCCCTGAGCAACTCCCACGTTTGCGCTGTGCGTGAGCACCGCAGTCAGGCAGACAACACTCCCCAAGCCACGGACATGGCCAGCGACAAACGATCACGGGTCTGGCATCTGCCAGGCCCGTTTTCATTTGGGCGTCCAAAAAACCTTCCCGATCGGCCACATGCAACATTGTCCACAAGTTGCACATGAGGTGCCGACGGATACGCCACGACGCAGAAGGCCCGCCTGTCGGCGGGCCTTCTGCGTATCGCGGTATGGTGGAGGTGGCGGGAGTCGAACCCGCGTCCGAAGGCGTTTGACGCCCAGTCCTACATGCTTAGCCCACCGTTGGGTCTCGTCTTCCGGCAGTACGGCGTGCTAAACGCACCGGTCGACCAGCCTGCTTGTTTTGACCTCCGGCCGACAGGCGGCAACCGGATGGCGATCCCGTGATAATGACGGTACCCCCACGAGCACGAGCACAAGTGGGATCCCGGCTTACGCCTTAAGCGGCGAGAGCGTAGTTGTCGTCGTTGGCAACTAGAAGTTTGCGACTGGATTAACGAGGAAAGTCACCCCCTCGGCATGCACCACGCTATCGCACTACCCCCGTCGAAGCCATGGCACCCCCGGGGAGGACGATGCTAGCACGCGTGCCGCATCGCGGTCAGGAACATGCGGTCGCGACGCGGCGATTCAAGCGACGGCGCGCGGAGCTCGCGCGTCGCCAGGCCAACACGCCGCCTCACGCCTCGCGGTTGTGCGAGCGCATCGCGCGCTGCTTGTCGCGGGCCCAGTCCTTGTCCTTCTCGGCGTTGCGCTTGTCGTGGTCCTGCTTGCCGCGCGCGAGGCCGATCTCGAGCTTGACCTTGTTCTTCTTCCAGTACATCGCGAGCGGCACGATCGTGTAGCCCTTGCGCTCGACCGCGCCGACGAGCTTGTCGATCTCGGCGCGATGCAGCAGCAGCTTGCGCGTGCGGCGATCCTCGGCGACGACGTGCGTCGAGGCCGAGATCAGCGGCGGGATCGACGCGCCGAACAGCACGATCTCGCCGTGGCGCACGATCGCGTAGGCATCGGTCAGGTTGATGCGACCCGCGCGCAGGCTCTTGACCTCCCAGCCGAGCAACGCGATGCCGGCCTCGTAGCGCTCGTCGATGTGGTATTCGTGGCGCGCGCGCTTGTTCAGCGCGATCGTGCCGCCGGACGTCGTGTCCTTGTCTTTCTTGTTGGCCATCTTCGGTACACTGATCCACTGGTGGCCGCGCATGACGCGCGGTGGTTCGATCGACGCATCGCGCGCCCGGCGCGGTCCCCGCACAGCGAGCAGCACGTGATCCAGATTCGCCGCAGCGCCCTCGTGCGCCAGACCGCGGAACGGATGTTCGATCTCGTCAACGACGTCGAAGCATACCCGAGGCGATTCGGGTGGTGCTCCGCGGCGCGCGTACTCGAGCGCGACGGCGATACGCTGGTCGCACGGCTCGACCTGCGCATGGCCGGCATCACACAGGCGTTCACGACGCGCAACTCGGTCACGCGCCCCGAGCGCATCCACCTCGCCTTCGTCGACGGGCCATTCCGCTCGCTCGAAGGCGAGTGGACGTTCCTGGGGTTCGGCGACGAGGGCTGCAAGGTCGCGCTCGCCCTCGATTTCGATTACGCCGGCACGTTCACCGCACCGGCGCTGCGCATGGGCTTCCGCAGCCTCGCCGACCGCATGGTCGACGACTTCTGCGCCGCCGCGCGCCAGACCGATGGCTGAGACGATCCGCGTCGAGGTGGCCTATGCCGAGCCGCAGCGACAGTTCCTGCGTGCGCTCGAGGTTCCCGCCGGCACGACGCTGGAGCAGGCGATCGGCGCGTCGGGCCTCGCCGAAGCGTTCGGCATCGACGTCGATGCGCTCGAGGCCGGCATCTGGTCGAAACGCCGTGACCGCGGCAGCGTGCTCGCGGATGGCGATCGCGTCGAGCTTTACCGTCCGCTCGTCGTCGATCCGAAAGAGGCCCGGCGACGCCGGGCCGTGAAGCGCACGGGCTGATATCAGCCCTGACCGCCGCCACCACCACCGCCGCCACCGCGGCGCTTCTTGTCCTCGTCCTCGCGCTTCTCGTCCGGATACTGGCGCTTGTACTTGCGTGCGTCGCGTATGAGCGAGTCGGGATCCTCGGGGAAGTAGTCGCCCTCGATGCGCGCGAGCGATTCGTTCTCGAAGTAGAGCACGAGGTCCTTGCTCTCCATCGAGCCGCGGCCGCGACGGATGCTCGAGACGTAGTCCCAGCGGTCCTGGTCGAACGGGCTGACCACCGACGGCGAGCCCATCACGAGCAGCACCTGGCGCTTGCTCATGCCGGGCTTGAGCGAATCGACCTGGTCCTTGTCGAACAGGTTGCCCTGCTGGACGTCGAGCTTGTAGAGCAGACCGCAACCGGTCATCGGAACGAGGGCGAGCAGGACGAGCCAGCGCAGCATGTGGGGGAAATCCGACGGAGCGAAGTCGCGCGATGATACACTAGGCGATCTTCTGCAAACGTTATGGCGCGTGCCGGCGCCCCGGAGGATCACGATGGAATCGACCGACCTGCGCAAGGTGGGACTCAAGGTCACGCACCCGCGCATGCGCATCCTCGAGATCCTCGAATCTCTGGACGGCAAGCACCTCACGGCCGAGGACATCTACCGCCAGCTGCTCGAGCACCAGGACGACATCGGCCTCGCCACGGTCTACCGCGTGCTGACCCAGTTCGAGGCCGCCGGCCTCGTGCTCAAGCACAATTTCGAGGGCGGCCAGGCCGTCTACGAGCTCGACCGCGGCAAGCACCACGACCACATGGTCGACGTCGACACGGGCAAGGTCATCGAATTCACGAGCGACGAGATCGAGCGCCTGCAGCGCGAGATCGCCGACAAGCACGGCTACGTGATCGAGGAACACAGCCTCGTGCTGTACGTGCGCGCCAAGCGCAAGAAGGGCTGACTCGCGCGCGCCGCGCTTCAGCGCGCGGCGTGCCCCGCGACCTGGGATTTTTCGAGGAAGCGCGCGATCGCTTCGGCGTAGCCGCGCTCGCGCGAGATCGAGTCGTGCCCGGCGTCCTCGAACGCGACCACCAGTGCATGCACGCCGAGTGCGGCGACGAGCCGATCGGTGTTGGCCGGCGGCACGACCACGTCACGCCCCGCGCGCAGCACGAGCACGGGCCCTTCGTAGCCTGCAAGGTTGGCGACCGAGTCGAAGCGGTCGCGCAGCAGCCAGCGCACCGGCACGACGGGGACATGCGCGGCCGCGGTTTCGACGAGGCTGTCGAAAGGCGTCACCAGCACGAGCCGGTCGACCGGGCGACGCGCGGCGAGATCGCTCGCGACGCCGCTGCCTAGGCTGCGGCCGAGCACGGCGATCGGCGCGTCGGGATGGCGCCGGCGCACCTCGTCGAACAGTGCCATCGCGTCGCTGCGCAGCCCTTCCTCGCTCGGCGAGCCGGTGCTGCCCGCGTAGCCGCGGTAGGCGACGAGGTAGGTCGTCACGTCCGGCAGCATCGCCGCGAGTTCGTTTCGCGACCAGGCGACGCGTTCACCGTTGCCGCCGAAATACAGCAGCACGCGCTCGTGCCCCGGATTCGCGATCCAGCCGCGCAAGGTCTCGTCGCCGCTGCGCAGCTCGATATCCGCGGGAATGTCCTCGGTCCACGCGCCCGCGCCGGGATAGACGAGGTTGCGCTGCATGACGCCGAGGTACGCGCACACCGCGACCCAGGCGATCGCGGCTACGCGCACGATCGACACGAGGATCCGGCGCAAGGGCTTCATGCGGCCCGCAGGTACGGCTCTCGACACGAATGTGGGCTCCGGTTGCACGCGGCAGTTGACGAATGCGCTCGCGCACAGAATAATGCCGCCCCTCGCCGGACGGCCCCGCGCACTGCAGCAAGCAGTGACAAGGCCAGAAACGCGACCGCTCCATGCGCCCGTAGCTCAGTTGGATAGAGTACCAGGCTACGAACTTGGTGGTCGGGAGTTCGAATCTCTCCGGGCGCGCCATATGCAGAACGAACAGGCCGGTGGGCATGCCCACCGGCCTGTTTCGTTTCAGGCGTCACGTTACGCGCACGCGCACCTGCCTGCAGACGTCGGCAACACGGACGATGCCGCTATGCTTGTGCGATGAATCGCCGCAGCCCGTTCCACCCCGCCCTCCTTCTCGCCGCCTTGCTCGCGCTCGGCGGATGCGTGAGCCGCTCGGTCGTCATCGAGCAGGGTCCCGACGGCGAACCCGTCGTCGTCGAAGCCTCCGAAGAGGCACCGAACGCGTTCGAGCCTGTCGCCGGACGCGGCCCGGACGTCGTCGCCACGTTGCGCGCGGCGCCGGCGCCCGCGCAGCCCGAGTTCATCGATGGCCGCAACCTCGTCGCGGACCAGCGCGCGCTCGCGGCACGCAGCTTCGTGCTGGTCGGCGAGGCGCGCTTCGACACGACCGACGTCGACGCCCACGCGAAGGCACTCGAGATCGGCCGCGAGGTCGGTGCCGACCAGGTCCAGGTCTACACGTCGCATGTCGATGGCGATGCCGGCCACGGCGCGCCGCGCTACCTCGCCCGCTACTTCGTGCGCTTCAAGCTGCTGTTCGGCGCGACGTTCCGCAATCTCACCGCGACCGAGCGCACGACGCTCGACGTCGCCGGCGGCGTGCAGATCGGTTCGGTCGTCGGCGGCACGCCGGCCTCGCAGGCCAACCTGCTCGCGGGCGACTACGTGCTCGCGGTCAACGCGCAGTCGTTCAACGACCGCGGCGAGTTCCAGGCCCTGCTGCGCGACCACGCCGGCAAGCCCGTGACGCTGACGATCCGCCGCAACGACATCACGATGGACCGCGTCGTGCGGCTCGGCGCGATGCCGGCCGCGGGCACGCCCTGACGAGGCCCGGCGAAAACACCGTTCCGGGCTTGCTGGGGTCGCGTCGACTCCGTCTTGTCTGCGTCCCGCAGGCGCACGCCGGGCGCCGAACGAGTTGCCGTGTCGATGCCACCGCGTTGCCGATCCACACAGCACGTCGCCCCGGCGAAGGCCGGGGCCCAGTGCCTTCCGCGGTGAAGCGTGGCTTGGCCCTCGTCCCGCGATGCCGCACGCCCACATCCCGCGCCTCGCTCTAAAGCCCGCCATGACATCGAAAGGCGCTGGGCCCCGGCCTGCGCCGGGGCGACGGGGCTCTTGTCTGGGAGGCGATTCCACCGTACGGGACGACGTCTAAACGGGTGCCAACCTCTGTCGCCGCTCGGACGAAGTGCCGTCCCGCATGACCACGGGCAGGTCGTGCAGGGCGGAACCGCCTAAGGCGATTCCGTCGTGCAGGACGCCGCCGCACATCCGGACCGCATGACGCGCCGACATCGCGCTGCGGCTCGTGTGTCCCGGGGGCACTGCGAGGCTCCCGCATGAGCCGATGCGCATGGATCCACACCGGCCCGAAAGCGGTCACCCGCCGCGTCAGTCCTGCAACGCGAGCACGAGATCACCGCGATCGAGCGCGGCGGTGCCGCTGCGCGCGAGCTCGAGCACGGGCGCGAACGCGGCGAGGTCGTCGAGAACGCCGCTGATGTGCGCGCCGCGGCCCGTGAACTGCAGCGTGCGCGTCGACGGCGTCTCGTCGAGCGTGATGCCGTAGCGCCGGTGCGTGAAGTCGGCGATGCGCGTGCTCGTTTCGGGCGTCGAGGCGACCTTGACGATGAGCAGCTCCGACTCGAGGTGCTCGCGGCTGGTCAGGTCGGCGATCTCGAGCACGTCGACGAGCTTGCGCGACTGGTTGATGATCTGCGCGATGACGGCGTCGTCGCCGGTCGTGACGAGGGTCAGCCGCGAGATGCTCGGATCGTGCGTGGTCGCGACGGTCAACGACTCGATGTTGTAGCCGCGTGCCGAGAACATGCCGGCCACGCGCGCGAGCGCGCCGGCCTCGTTCTGCATGAGGATCGCGATGATGTGGCGCATCAGAACATCTCCGAGGGGCCGGCTTCCTTGGCCGGCGCGGGCGCGCGCGAAGGAATGTGGTCGCCGGTGATCATCTGGCCGTAGGTCATGCCGGGGCCGACCATCGGATAGACGCCGGCATCGGGATCGATCATGACCTCGAGGAAAGCGGGACCCGGGAACGCGATGAACTCGGCGACGACGCGGTCGACGTCCTCGGGGCGATCCAGGCGCACCGCGTACTCGAAGCCGTCGGCCTGCGCGGCCTTGATGAAATCCTTCTTGTGCAGGCTCTTGTCGGTCGCCGAGAAGCGACCCTTGAAGAACAGCTTCTGCCACTGCCGCACCATGCCGTCGCCGCAGTTGTTGAGCACGACGACCTTGACCGGCAGGCCGTACGTCGTGACGGTCTCGAGCTCGCCGAGGTTCATGCGGATGCTCGCGTCGCCGTCGATGTCGACGACGAGCAGGTCGCGGCGCGCGAACTGCGCGCCGATGGCGGCCGGCAGGCCGAAGCCCATCGTGCCCATCGAGCCCGAGGTCAGCCAGCGTCGCGGCTGGGTGAAGTCGAAATACTGCGCGGCCCACATCTGGTGCTGGCCGACGCCGGTCGAGACGATCACCTCGCCGCGCGTGAGGCGGTTGATCGCCTCGATGACCGCGTACGGCTGGATGCGCGGGTTGGCGCGGTCGTAGGCCATCGCGTAGGTGTGCTTGAGGTCCGCGAGGTGCGCGTGCCAATCTGACCAGGTGCCCACGCCGGACGGATCGAAGCCGCGCGCCGCCGCATGGCGACGCAGCGCATCGAGCGCGCGCGAGAGGTCGCCGAGGTGATGCCAGTCGACGCGCTTGACCTTGTGGATCTCGGCCGGGTCGACATCGAGGTGGGCGATGAAACGCGCACCGGCCGCGAACTGCGACGGCACGCCGGCGACGCGATCGTCGAAGCGCGCGCCGACCGCGATCACGAAGTCGCAATCCTCGACCGCGTAGTTCGCGAACGCGGTGCCGTGCATGCCGAGCATGTGCAGCGACAGCGCCTCGGTCGTGTCGGCCGCGCCGAGGCCCATGAGCGTGGTCGTGACCGGGATGCCGAGCGCCTGCGCGAACGTGCGCAGCGCGGCCGTCGCCTCGGCGGCGACGACGCCGCCACCGACGTACAGCAACGGGCGCTTCGCCTGCGCAAGCGCATCGACGAACCGCGCGCACGCGGCCTCGTCGAGCTCGGCGTCCTCGATCGCACGCAGGCGCGCGCGGTAACCCGGGATCGCGAGCTGGCCCTCGCCCGCGAACACGAGCGGCGCGTTCTGCACGTCCTTCGGGATATCGATGACGACCGGCCCGGGCCGGCCGGTGCGCGCGATCTCGAACGCGGTGCGCAGCGTCGCCTCGAGCTGTGCCGCGTCGGTGACGAGGAACACGTGCTTGGCGCACGAGGCCATGATGTTGCTGATCGGCGCTTCCTGGAACGCGTCGGTGCCGATCGCCGCGGTCGGCACCTGGCCGCAGATCACGACGATCGGGATCGAATCGGCCATCGCGTCGCGCACCGGCGTGACCGTGTTGGTCGCGCCGGGGCCCGAGGTCACGAGCGCGACGCCGACCTTGCCCGAAGCACGCGCGTAGCCCTGCGCCATGAAGCCCGCACCCTGCTCGTTGGCCGGCACGATGAGCGGCAGCGGTTCGCTGCCGTCGGCGTTCGGATGCTCGTGGTTGAAGCGGAACACCGCGTCGTAGACCGGAAGGATCGCGCCACCCGAGTAGCCGAACACGACGCCTACGCCTTCGTCGGCGAGCACCTGCACGACGATGTCGGCGCCGGTCATCGGGGTCCCGGCGAGCGGATGCGCGCCGGGTTCGGGAGTCGCTTCGAGTTGGGCATTCACGGGTGTCGGATCCTGAGGGTCGTGGCGGGCGCGGCGTGGCGCATCAGGCCTCGTTGAGCCAGGTCATCTTCTTGCGCAGTTCGGCGCCGACCTTCTCGATCGGGTGGTCGAGGTCGGCCTGCTTCCACTTCGTGTAGTTCGGCAGGCCGGCGTTGTACTCCGCCGTCCAGTTCTTCGCGAAGGTGCCGTCCTGGATGTCGGCGAGCACCGCCTTCATGCGCTCCTTGGTGGCCGCGTCGACGATGCGCGGGCCGCTCACGTAGTCGCCGTACTGCGCGGTCTCGGAGATGTAGGTGAGCATCTTGGTGATGCCGCCCTGGTAGAGCAGGTCGACGATGAGCTTCAGCTCGTGCAGCACTTCGTAGTACGCGATCTCGGGACGGTAGCCGGCCTCGACCAGCGTCTCGAAGCCCTTGAGCACGAGCTCGCTCGCGCCGCCGCACAGCACGGCCTGCTCGCCGAACAGGTCGGTCTCGGTCTCTTCCTTGAAGTCGGTCTCGATGAGCAGCGCGCGTGCGCCGCCGAGGCCTGCCGCGTAGGCCTTGGCCTTGTCGACTGCGCTGCCGCTGACGTCCTGGAACACCGCGTACAGGCACGGCACGCCGCGGCCGATCTCGTACTCGGTGCGCACGAGGTGACCCGGGCCCTTCGGCGCGACGAGGATCACGTCGATGTCGGCGCGCGGCACGATGGTCTTGAAGTGCACGTTGAAGCCGTGCGCGAACAGCAGCGCGGCACCGGGCTTGATGTTCGGCGCGATGACGTCGGTGTAGAGCGTCGGCTGCACCATGTCGGGCGTCAGCACGGCGACGAGGTCGGCACCCTTGACGGCCTCCTCGGGCGAGACGACCTCGAAGCCGTCCGCGGTCGCCTTGGCGGCGGTCGGTCCGCCCGCGCGCAGGCCGACGACGACGTCGAGGCCGGAGTCGCGCAGGTTGAGGACGTGCGAACGGCCCTGGCTGCCGTAGCCGAGCACGGCGATGCGGGCGTTCTGGAGGGCTTCGGTGGTGACGGTGGACATGCAGCGGTTCTCCGGTGGAAGACGTTGGACGATCGTGGCGGGATGCCGCGTCGCCGCGGCGATGACGAATGCAGGTATCGGGCGTTGGATCAGGACAGGGCGGACGGCATGCTCACGCGGCCGCCTTGCGCCGCGCGGCGAGGCGCGCGACGACGGCGTCGGTGACCTCGGCCGTGCTCGCACGGCCGCCGAGGTCGCGGGTCAGCTCGGCGTGGGCGAGCACGTCGTCGACCGCGGCTTCGACCGCATCGGCCTCGTCGGCGAGGTTGAGCGAGTGGCGCAGCAGCATCGCCGCGCTGAGGATCGCGCCGATCGGGTTGGCGACGCCCTGCCCCGCGATGTCGGGCGCGGAGCCGTGGATCGGCTCGTAGAGGCCGCGCGGACCGTCGCCGAGCGAGGCCGACGGCGACACGCCGAGCGAACCCGCCAGCGCGGCGGCCTCGTCGGTGAGGATGTCGCCGAACAGGTTCTCGGTGACGATCACGTCGTAGGCGGACGGACGCGTCAGCAGCAGCATCGCCATCGAATCGACGAGCTGGTGCTCGAGCGTGATGCCGTCCTGTTCTGCGACGACGCGCGTGGTCGTCGCGCGCCACAGGCGCGAGGTCTCGAGCACGTTGGCCTTGTCGACCGAGGTCAGCTTGCCGCGTCGTGCACGTGCGAGCTCGCAGGCGCGCTTGACGACGCGCTCGACCTCGCCCTCGCTGTAGCGGCACTCGTCGATCGCGACGTCGCCCTCGCGCGACTTGCGGCCGAAGTAGGCACCGCCGGTGAGCTCGCGCACGAACACGAGATCGACACCGGCGAGGTTCTCGGCCTTGAGCGGCGACAGCGCGGCGAGGCGCGGATGTACGCGCAGTGGACGCAGGTTGGCGTAGACGCCGAGCTTGGCGCGCAGACCGAGCAGACCCTGCTCGGGCCGCACCTTGGCCTGCGGGTCGGACCACTTCGGGCCGCCGACCGCACCGAGCAGCACCGCGTCGGCACCGAGGCAGCCGTCGATCGTGGCCTGCGGCAGCGGCTCGCCGGTCGTGTCGATCGCGATGCCGCCGATCGCGTGTTCGCTGAACTCGACGACGTGGCCGCCGTGCGCGAGCACCTCGCGCAGCACGGCGACGGCCGCGGCGGTGACTTCAGGTCCGATGCCGTCGCCCGGAAGGACGGCGATGTGTGCTCTCATGCTGCGGTCTCCACGGTATAGCGGGTGTCCTGGGCGCGCTGCTCGTAAGCGTCGATCTCGGCGCCCGCATCGAGCAGGAAGCCGAGCTGGTCGACGCCGTTGAGCAGGCAGTGGCGCGCGAAACCATCGAGCGCGAACGCGAACGCGCGGCCGTCGGCCAGCGTGATCGTGCGCGCGGCGACGTCGATGACGAGCTCCTGGCCAGGGTGATCGAGCAGCTCGCGGTGCTCGGCCTCGGGCAGCACGATCGCGAGCAGGCCGTTCTTGAGCGCGTTGCTGCGGAAGATGTCGGCGATCTCCGACGAGATCACCGCCTGGATGCCGTAGTCGAGCAGCGCCCAAGGCGCGTGCTCGCGCGACGAGCCGCAGCCGAAATTGCGGCCCGCGACGACGATCGCGCAGCCCTGTGCCTCGGGCCGGTTGAGCGGGAACTCGGGGTTGTCGCCGCCGTCGGCGGCGTAGCGCCAGTCGTTGAACGCATGCCGGCCGAGGCCGGCGCGCTGCGTCGTGGTGAGGAAGCGCGCGGGGATGATGCGGTCGGTGTCGATGTTCTCGAACGGCAGCGCGGCCGTGCGCGAACGCACTTCGGTCAGCGGCTTCATGCGGCGTGCTCCAGGAACGCGTCGGGATCGGCGATGCGGCCCGCGACCGCGGCGACCGCGGCCACCCGCGGGCTGGCCAGCACGGTGCGCACGCCGGGACCCTGGCGGCCTTCGAAGTTGCGGTTGCTGGTCGACACGACAAGCTGGCCCGGGCGCGCGATGTCGCCGTTCATGCCGATGCACATCGAACAACCCGCGTCGCGCCATTCGGCACCGGCCGCGGTGAACACGGCGTCGAGGCCCTCGGCCTCGGCCTCGCGCTTGATCAGCACCGAGCCCGGCACGACGAGCATGCGTACGCCGTCGGCGACCCGGCGCCCGCGCAGCACGTCGGCGGCTTCGCGCAGGTCCGACAGGCGCGAGTTCGTGCAGCTGCCGACGAACACGACGTCGACGGCCTCGCCGGTCAGCGCCTGGCCGCCCGTGAAGCGCATGTAGGCGAGCGCCTTGGCTTCCTGGTCGTCGCGCGCGGCCGGGATCGCCGCGCTGATCGGCGTGACCATGCCCGGATGCGTGCCGTAGGTGATGGTCGGGCCGATGTCGGCCGCGTCGATGTGCACCTCGCTGTCGTAAGCCGCGCCGGGATCGCTCGCGAGCGATCGCCAGTACGTCACTGCGCGGTTCCAGTCGGCGCCCTTCGGCGCGCGCTCGCGGCCTTCGAGGAACGCGAACGTGGTGTCGTCGGGCGCGATGAGGCCTGCGCGTGCGCCGGCCTCGATCGACATGTTGCAGACGGTCATGCGCTCTTCCATCGACAACGCCTCGATAGCGCTGCCGCGGTACTCGAGCACGTGGCCGGTGCCGCCACCGACGCCGATGATGCCGATGACGTGCAGGATGAGGTCCTTGGCGCCGACGCCGGGACGCAGGCGGCCGTCGACATGGATCGCGAACGTCTTCGGCTTGCGCTGCAGCAGGCACTGCGTCGCGAGCACGTGGCCGACCTCGGTCGTGCCGATGCCGAACGCGAGCGCGCCGAACGCGCCGTGCGTGGCGGTGTGGCTGTCGCCGCAGACGATCGTCATGCCGGGCTGGGTCGCGCCGTACTCGGGCCCCATCACGTGCACGATGCCGCGGTGATCGCTGTCCCAGCCGTTGAGTTCGATGCCGAACTCGCGGCAGTTCGCCTCGAGCTGGCGCACCTGGTTCTCGGCATCGGCGCTCGCGTACGGGCGCTTGCCGTCGGGGCCCGGCGGCAGCGTCGGCGTGGAATGGTCGAGCGTCGCGAGCACGCGGTCGGGACGACGCACCGGCAGGCCGCGCTCGCGCAGTTCGGTGAACGCCTGCGGTGTCGTGACCTCGTGGATCAGGTGCAGGTCGATGTAGAGGATACCGGGCGTGTCGGCGGTCTCGGCGCGCACGAGGTGCGCATCCCAGATCTTGTCGATGATGGTGCGTGCGCTCATGCCGCGATGTCCTCGACGTCGGCACTCGTCGCACGCGCCGACGTCACCGGCGTGAGCCAGCCGTGCGTGTCGGGCGTGCGGCCGTCGAACAGGCCGAAGAACGCCTGCTGCAGCGCGCGCGTGACCGGACCCGGGCGGCCGTCGCCGACCGGCTTGCGGTCGACCGAGCGCACCGGCGTGATCTCCGCGGCGGTGCCGGTCATGAAGATCTCGTCCGAGGTGTAGAGCGCCTCGCGCGGCATGTCGCGCTCCTCGACCGCGTAGCCGAGCGAGCGCGCGAGCGTCATGACCGTGTCGCGCGTGATGCCGGCGAGGATGCCGGCGCTGCTGGTCGGCGTCATGACGACGCCGCGGCGCACGAGGAACAGGTTTTCGCCGGCGCCTTCGCTGAGCAGGCCGTTGGTGCCGAGCGCGATGCCCTCGGCGTAGCCGCCGCGCTGGGCCTCGAACCCGATGAGCTGGCTGGACAGGTAGTTGCCGCCGGCCTTGGCCCAGCTCGGGAACGTGTTCGGCGCGGGGCGGTTCCACGACGACACGCAGACGTCGGCGCCGTGCTCGAGTGCGTCGCCCAGGTAGGCGCCCCAGTCGAGCGCCATGATCGAGACGTCGACCGGCGAACCCGGCTTCGGCATGACGCCGAGGCCGCCCGCGCCGCGGAACACGATCGGGCGCACGTAGGCCGAGGCCATGCCGTTCGCGGCGACGACGTCGATGCAGGCCTGGCTGATCGCCTCCTCGCTGTAGCCGATGTCGATCTCGTAGATCTTCGCCGACTCGAACAGGCGGCGCGTGTGTTCGGCGAGGCGGAAGAAGCACGGTCCCTGCGGCGTCGCGTAGACGCGCTCGCCCTCGAACACGGACGAGCCGTAGTGCAGCGCGTGCGCACTGACGTGCACGGTCGCCTCCTGCCACGGCTTGAGCCGTCCGTTGTGCCAGATCAGGGAAGTGTGGCTCATGCGTGGATCCTCAGCGGGCGTTGGCGGTGCTGATGGCGGGAAGCGCCGGCGTGATGCGCTCGACGCGGTTGGCGATCTCGAGCACGGCCAGCGCGGCCGCCTCGACGATGTCGGTGGACACGGCCTGGCCGCGCAGTTCGCGGCCGCCGTGGTTGACGCTGATCGCGGCCTGGCCCTGGGCGTCCCCGCCCTCGCTGAGCGCGCGGATCTGGAACTCGGCGACCGAAAACTCGTGGCCGACGGCACGCGACACGGCGCGCAGCACAGCGTCGACCGGGCCGTCGCCGATCGCGGCCTCGCTGACTTCGCGGCCGTCGTCGTGGGCCAGGCGCACCGAGGCGGATGCGCTCGCGCCGACATGGCTGGTCGCGTGCAGCGAGGTGAGGCGCCACGGACCGGCAGCCTCGGGATCATGGCCCAGTGCGAGTGCCTCGAGGTCGGCGTCGAATACCTCGCGCTTCTTGTCGGCGAGCAGCTTGAAGCGCGTGAAGACGTCGTCGAGCGCAGCATCGTCGAGCACGTGTCCGAGCGAGGACAGGCGCTCCCGCAGCGCGTGGCGCCCGCTGTGCTTGCCGAGCACGAGCTGGCTCTTGGCCACGCCGACATCTTCGGCACGCATGATCTCGTAGGTGCCGCGGTGCTTGAGCATGCCGTGCTGGTGGATGCCGGATTCGTGCGCGAACGCGTTCTCGCCGACGATCGCCTTGTTGCGCGGGATCGGCTGGCCGGTCGTCTGCGCGAGCAGGCGCGCGACGGCGTGCAGGCGCTGCGTGCGGATGCCGGTGGTCGCACCGCCGAAGCGCTCGCCGCGCACGCGCAGCGCCATGACGATCTCCTCGAGCGCGGCATTGCCTGCTCGCTCGCCGATGCCGTTGATCGTGCACTCGACCTGGCGCGCACCCGCCGAGATCGCCGCGAGGCTGTTGGCGACCGCCATGCCGAGGTCGTCGTGGCAATGCGAGCTGAAGACGACGCCTTCGGCGCCGCGGACGTTCGCACGCAACCACGCGAAGCGCTCGGCGATCTCGGGTGGCGTCGTGTAGCCGACCGTGTCGGGCACGTTGACCGTGCGCGCACCGGCCTCGATCACGGCCGAGAACACCTCGGCGAGGAACTCGGGTTCGGTGCGGATCGCGTCCTCGGCCGAGAACTCGACGTCGTCGCAGAGCTCGCGCGCACGGCGCACGCCGGCGATCGCCGTGTCGATCACCTGCTGCCTGCTCATCTGCAGCTTGAACTCGCGATGCAGCGGGCTGGTCGCGAGGAAGGTGTGGATGCGCCCATTCTCGGCCGGCTCGATCGCACGCGCGACGCTCTCGATGTCACCGAACTGGCAGCGCGCGAGGCCACAGATGCGCGTGCCGCGCACGCTCTTCGCGATGCCGTGCACCGACGCAAAATCGTCCGGTGACGCGTGCGGGAAGCCCGCCTCGAGGATGTCGACGCCGAGGTCGGCGAGCGCGGCAGCCATGCGCAGTTTCTGCGCGCGGCTCATCGAGAAACCCGGCGCCTGTTCACCGTCGCGCAGGGTCGTGTCGAAGATCAGCACGCGATCGCTCGCTGCCGATGCCGGGGTCTCGCCTGCCACTACGTCGCTTGTCATGTCTGGCTCCGATTCGGTCGGACGTCCGGGGATGCATCCGGACAAATAAAAACCCCGCCTTCGTTTCCGAGTGCGGGGTCTTTGGGATCTTCTGCGTTCTGCCTACGCGTACCCTTAGCCCGCACCTGTGCAGGTAATAAGAAGTACGACGAGAAGGAGGCCCGCGAGCGGCGCCGGCACGCTGCCACGCACGGCCGTGAGGGCCTTTGTGGTCGTTGCGTGGTGGCTGCTGCGTCGCGACATGAAGCGAACCTAATCGATGCTTCGAAGACCTGTCAAGCGATCATCGACATGGTTTCGCGAGCAACTTTCGTGATCGACGTATGGACGTCCGGATGGCCACACCGGACCGCCACGACGCTGGCGCCGCTCCGCCGGACGCGCCGCGTCGCCCGCAGCAGTCGCCGGCTGAGTGCCGCGACATCGCGCCGCACCGCCGCGAACCGGCTCAACGCCGGGCAGCGTCGCAGCGTGCGAGGAAGGCCTCGAGGAACCCGGCGGGCAGGTCCGCACCGACCGGCACGTAGGCGTGATGCGGCTCGGCGAACGCGCCGCACTTGACCGCGTCCTTCTCGGTCATGAGCACGGGCAGGTCGTCGCCGAAGGCGAGGTCGTCGGCGCGCATCGCGTGGTGGTCGGGCAGCGGATGCGGGATCACCTCGATGCCGTGCGCGCGCAGGCCGTCGAAGAAGCGCCCGGGGTGGCCGATGCCGGCGACCGCGTGCACGCGCGTGCCGGCCAGCGAGGCGAGCGGCAGTTCGCGCGCAGGATCCTTGAGCGAGACCGCGACGTCACCGCGCAGCATCATCGGCACCTCGTCGGCGTGTGCGTCGCTGCCGTTGCAGATGCGCCAGTCGACCGCCGCGAGGCGTGCGAGCGGTTCGCGCAAGGGCCCTGCCGGCAGCAGGCGGCCGTTGCCGAAACGACGCCTGCCGTCGATGACGCAGAGTTCGAGGTCGCGCGCGAGCGACGGATTCTGCAGGCCGTCGTCGGCGACGATCGTGTCGACGCCTTCGGCCACGAGCAGCCGCGCCGCGGCGACACGGTCGCGCCCGACCGCGACGGGCACTCCGGTACGCCGGCGGATCAGCGCGGGTTCGTCGCCGACCACGGCCGGATCTGGCCTGTCGTCGAGCAGCATCGGCACGCGCACCGATCCGCCGTAGCCCCGACTGACCACGCCGGGCCGTCGGCCATGCGCACGCAAGGCCTCGACGAGCGCGACGACGAGCGGCGTCTTGCCGGTACCGCCGACCACGACGTTGCCGACCACGACGACACAGGCGGGAAGCCTTTCGGGACGCCGCAGGCCGAGCCGCCACGGCAACCGGGCTGCGGCGCGGAGCACGCGATAGACCGGCTCGAGTGCGCGCAACCAGGCCGGCGCGGGCTCACCCGCGTACCAGATGCGCTCGAGGCGCTGCGCGTTCATGCGCCCGCGTCGGGATCCGCCGCGTGCTCGCGGAACTGCACGCGGTGCAGCGCCGCGTAGTGCCCATCGCGCGAAAGCAGCGAGGCGTGCGTGCCGCGCTCGACGATGCGGCCGTCGTCGAGCACCACGATCTGGTCGGCGTGCTCGATCGTCGACAGGCGATGCGCGATGACGATCGTCGTGCGGTTGCGCATGAGTCGGCGCAAGGCATCCTGGATCAGGCGCTCGGACTCGTTGTCGAGCGCGCTGGTGGCCTCGTCGAGGATCAGCAGCGGCGCGTCCTTGAGCAGCGCGCGCGCGATCGCGATGCGCTGGCGCTGGCCGCCCGAAAGCAGCGCACCGGCCTCGCCGATCGGACTGTCGAGGCCTTGCGGCAGCTTCTCGATGAACTCCATCGCGTTGGCCGCGCGCGCGGCCGCCTCGATCGCCTCGCGCGAGGCGCCGCCGAGTGCGCCGTAGGCGATGTTGCGTGCGATCGTGTCGTTGAACAGCACGACCTGCTGGCCGACCCACGCGATCTGCGCGCGCAGCGCGTCGAGAGCATAGGCGTCGAGCGGTTCGCCATCGAGCCGGATCACGCCCGACTCGGGCTCGTACAGGCGCGGGATCAGGCTGGCGAGGCTCGACTTGCCGCTGCCCGAACGGCCAACCAGCGCGGTCACGCTGCCGGGCGGGCACTGCAGCGAGACGCCACGCAGCGCCGGCGTCGCCTTGCCCGGATAGCGCATGACGATGTCGTCGAGCACGAGATCGCCGCGCGCGCGCTCGACGCGCAGCGTGCCCGTATCGGACTCGGTCGGCGCATCGAGCACACCGAACAGGTCCTGCGCGGCGGCCACGCCACGCTGCATCATCGCCTGCACCGTGGTCAGGCGCTTGAGCGACGGCAGCATCGTCAGCATCGCCGTGATCAGCGCCATGAACGTGCCCGGCGTCATCGCGTCGATCATCGCGGGGCGCGTGGCGAAGTAGATGACCAGCGCGAGCGCGATCGAGGCGACGATCTGCACCACCGCGGTCGACAAGGCGTTGGTCGACGCGACCTTGAGGTTGAGCTCGCGGTTGCGCTCGTTGACGGCCATGAAGCGCGCGCGCTCGGTGGCCTGACCGAGATAGATCTTGACCTCGCGCTGGCCGCCGACGGCCTCGTCGACGATGCCGGTGACCGAGCCGACCGAGTGCTGGATCTTGCGGCTGACGCGACGGTAGCGGCGGCCGACGAACCACGCCACGGCCGCGATCAGCGGCACCATCACGAACAGCATCAGGGTGAGGCGCGCGCTGTACCAGAGCATGACACCGAGCAGCCCGATCACCGTGAGGCCGTCGAGGATCACGACCTTGACCGCATTGGTGCTGGCCTGCGCGACCTGCTCCACCGTGTAGGTCAGGCGCGCGATCATCTGACCCGACGGCTCGCGATCGAAGTGCGAGGCCGGCAGCTCGAGGTAGCGCGAGAACACTTGGCCGCGCAGCGTCTCGACGACGTCGCGGCCGATGCGCGCGAGGCCGTAGTCGGCGAGGAACGTCGCCGCCCCGCGCACCACGAACAGGCCCACGATGAGGATCGGCAACCAGAAGATCGACGCGGCGTCGCGCGCGATGAACAGGTTGTCGAGCATCGGCTTGATCATCCACGTGAACGCCGCGGCGACCGCCGCGTCGAACACCATGCCGGTGATCGCCGCCGTGCCGTAGCCCCAGTGCACGAGGGTGTAGCGGAGAAGGCGCCGGTACGTGCCGAACGCACCTTGGTCGGTGGTCAGCGCCATGCCCCTGCTCCGCGGAGCGCCGCCACCGTCACGGTGCGGGGGCTCCCTTCGGCGGCGTCGTCGCGAGGCTCAGTCGCGCGAAACCGAGCTGGCCGAGCGCATCCATCGCCGTGATCACGTGCTGGTGCGAGGTCAGCGCATCGGCGCGCAGCACGACGGCACGCGAGCGGTCGTCGCCGGCCACGCGCAGGATCGCGTCCTTGAGCGTGTCGATCGACGGGTTCAGCACCTCGTTGTTGTCGACGAACGTGCGGCCCTCGGCGTCGATGAGCACGGTCATCGGCTGCTGGATGTCGGCCTGCTCGGTGGCCGACGCCTCTGGCAACGTGACCTTCATGCCGGCGTTCTGCACGAACGTGGTCGTCATGACGAAGAACATGAGCAGGGTCAGCAGCACGTCGATCAACGGGATCAGGTTGATCTCGAGCTCTTCCTCGCGGCGGCCGGCGTCGATGCGCATGGTGTACGGTCAGGCCCCGCGCGACGGGGCGGCCGACGGCGCGGTCTCGGCCGCGGCCGTGAGCTCGTCGATGAGGCGCGTGACCTGCTTCTCCATGTCGATGACCGCGCTGGTGACGCGTGCGCGGAAGTAGCGGTGGAAGATGTAGGCGGGGATCGCGACGATGAGGCCCGCGGCCGTGCAGATCAGGGCCTCGCCGATACCGCCGGCCATCTTGAGCGGGTCGCCGACGCCGCTGACCATGACCGCGAAGAACATGCGGATCATGCCGATGACGGTGCCGAGCAGGCCGAGCAGCGGCGCGATCAGCGCGATCGTGCCGAGCGTGTTGAGGAAGCGCTCGAGCTGGTGCACGACATGGCGGCCGGTGTCCTCGACGCGCTCCTTGATGACGTCGCGGGGGCGATTGCGCACGTCGAGCGCGGCCGCGAACATCTCGCCGAGCGGCGCGATGTGGCGCAGCGTCTCGATGTGCTGTGGATCGAGCTTGCGCGTGCGCGCCCAGCTCAGCACCTGGTCGGCGAGGTCGGGCGGGCTGACCGCCTTGCGGCGCAGCGTCCAGTAACGCTCGAGGATGATCGCGAGGGCGATCGCGGACGTGATCAGGATGGGCACCAGCGCCCAGCCGCCGGCGGTCAGGATTTCAAGCACGTGGGGCGACTCCTCGCGGAACGGTCGATGCGCCGTGGCGCCAGCCGCGGATCATAACAGCGCGCGCAGCGCGGCCGCGTGCGATCGGTCACGCCCGTCGCGCTCAGGGCATGCGCCACCACGCGGCGTGAGCCTCGCGCCCGTGCGTGACCAGCGGCCCGCCGTCGCCCGTGAAACGCAGGTGCAGATGGCCGTGTGCGGCGGTCGCGTGCACCGGGATGGCGCGGGCGTCGAGCCGTGCGAGCACGTCGCGGTGCGGATGC
This sequence comes from Lysobacteraceae bacterium PS02065, assembly GCA_029959555.1. Taxonomy (GTDB): domain Bacteria; phylum Pseudomonadota; class Gammaproteobacteria; order Xanthomonadales; family Rhodanobacteraceae; genus Dokdonella. The sequence goes on from JASCPI010000013.1 coordinate 67,686, forward strand.
CCGAAGCGGTTGCGGTGCTCGGCCGGCACCAGCGCGGCATCAGGCGCGAACGTATTGAGCAGCGCCGGCGAGGTCGCCGTGCGGCTGCCATGATGGCCGACCGCGAGCACACGCGGGCGCGCCGCGTCATCGAGGTGCGCCGCGAACGTCGCCTCGGCCCGCGCCGTGGCGTCGCCGGTCAGCAGCAGCGTGCCGTATGCGCCCTCGATCGCGAGCACGCACGAGCGGTCGTTGCTCGTCGACGCAGCCCCGGGATCGGGCCAGATCACGCGGAAGCGCACGCCGTTCCAGATCCACGCATCGCCGGCCGCGCAGCGCTGCGAGGGAACCGCGAGGCGCTCGGGTTCGCCGCTCGTGACCACGGCGTCGGGATACGCGAGCGCCAGCGCCCGCGCGCCGCCGGCATGGTCGCCGTCGCCGTGGCTGATGAGGATGCGCGAGGGTGCCGCGAGGCCGAGTGCGCGCAGCGACGGCACGACAACCGCCTCGCCCGTGTCGAAGCCGCTCGGGTAACGCGGCCCGGCGTCGTAGACGAGCACGTGGTCGCGCGTGCGCACGATCACCGCGAGCCCCTGCCCCACGTCGAGCATCCAGGCCTCGAACGCGCCCTCGGCCAGCGGCGTGCGTGCCGGCCACAGCATCGGCAGCACGAGCAGCAGGCCCAGCGCGCGTGCCGGCACGCCACGCGGCAGCAGGCACCAGGCGATGCCGACCAGCGCGAGCACGAACGCCCACGCCGACGGCGTCGCGAAATACACCTGTGCCGACGGCCAGTCGCCCATCGCACGCATGAGCCACCACAGCGGCTCGAGCAGCCATGCCGACAGCGTCAGCAACGGCCCGCCGAGCGCCGGCGCCACCACGAGCAGCAGGCTCGCCGCGACCGTGCACGGCACGACGACGAAGCTGATCCACGGCACCGCGACGAGGTTCGCGAGCGGCCCGACCACCGAACCCTGGCCGAAGAACCACACCGTGAGCGGCAGCAGCGCCGCACTGAGCAGCAGCTGCACGCGCGGCATGTCGCGCCATGCCGCGCGCTCGTCGCCGACCGGTTCGGTCATCGCGAGCAGGATCGCGACACCGGCGAACGACAGCCAGAACCCCGCCGACAAGACCGCGAGCGGATCCCAGGCGACGATCGCCGTGCCGGCCAGTGCGAGGCCTTGCGGCACCGACGTCGTGCGTCGCGCGTAGCGCGCGAGCAGCGCGATGCCGATCATGAGGAGCGTCCGCAGCGTCGGCAGGCCCATGCCGGCGAGCAGGCCGTAGCCGGTCGCGCAGGCCATCGCGACGGGCGCTTCGAGCAGCGGCGCGGGCAGGCGCAGCGTCACTCGCGGCACGAGGCGCCAGAGCCGCCGCGCGAGCCAGGCGCCGAAGGCCGCGAACATGCCGACGTGCAGGCCCGAGATCGCGATGAGGTGGCCGATGCCGGTCGCGCGCAAGGTCTGCCAGTCCGGTTCGGCGATCGCGGACTGGTCGCCGACCGCCAGTGCGCGCAGCAGTGCCCGCATCGCGCCCTCGGGCTGGCGCGCGTCGATCGCCGCGACGATGCGCTGGCGCCAGCGGTCGACACAGAATCGCGTACCGGCATCGAGCCTCGCGTTGGACGGCGCGTCACGCACGTAGCCGACTGCGACGCGACCGTGCAGCGCGGCGCCGCGCTCGGCATCGTGGCCGCCCGGGTTGACGAGGCCGCGCGGCGGCCGCAGGCGCGCGACGAGCCGCCAGCGCGTGCACGGCTCGAGCGGCGGCGCGTTCGTGTACCAGTTGAGGCGCACGTTGCCGGCGAGCGCGAGCGGTGCACCGTCGAGCTCGGCGCGGTCGACGACGAACGTGAAGCGCGTGCTGCCTTCGACGACCTCGGGCAGGCCGTCGATGCGGCCTTCGACGACGATGTCGCGACCGTGGTGGATGTCGTCAAGGCGTGCCTCGAGCACGGCATCGGCGCGTACGAGCGTCCACGCGAGGCCGAGCACGAACCAGGTCGCGACGCGATCGCCGCTACGGGCGAACAGCGCGAGCAACGCGACGAGTGCGACCGGCAGCGCGATCCACGACGGCATCGGATGCACGATCGCCTGCACGGCGACCGCACCCGCGAGCAGCGCGGCCGCGCGCGGTGCATCGATGCGCGGCCGCGCAAGGCGCGCACGCAGGCGTCGGGTGAAGCGGGGAAGTGTCGGCGATCCGTCCATGGATGCGTGTCGGCGGCGTCCTATCCGCTGCGTGGCACCTCGTGCAGGGCGCCGCCGCGCAGCTCGAGCATGCGGTCCATACGCGCGGCGAGGCCGCGGTCGTGGGTCACGAGCACGAGCGCGGTGCCGATCTCTCGGTTGAGCTCGAGCATGAGCTCGTAGACCTGCGCGGCATTCTTCTCGTCGAGGTTGCCGGTCGGCTCGTCGCCGAGCACGCAGGCCGGGCGCGTGACCAGCGCGCGCGCGACCGCGGCGCGCTGGCGCTCGCCGCCGCTGAGCTCGCCGGGCTTGTGCTCGATGCGCGCGGCGAGGCCGACACGGCCGAGCAGCTCGGTCGCGAGCGACCGCGCCTGCGCGACCGGCGTGCCGCGGATGAGCAGCGGCATGCAGACGTTCTCGAGGGCCGTGAACTCGGGCAGCAGGTGGTGGAACTGGTAGATGAAGCCGAGCGAGCGGTTGCGCACGCGGCCACGCTCGGCATCGGACAGGCGCGACATCGGCTTGCCCTCGACCTCGACCTCGCCTCTCGTGGCCGTGTCGAGTCCGCCGAGCAGGTGCAGCAGCGTGCTCTTGCCGGTGCCCGAGGCGCCGACGATCGACACGGTCTCGCCGCGCTTCACGGCGAAGCTGATGTCGTGCAGCACATCCGTGCGCAGGCTGCCTTCCTCGTAGATCTTGGCGACCTTGTCGGCGCGCAGGACGATGTCGCCGTGCTTCGGGGCGTTCGTGGTCATGGCGGTCACTCGTACCTCAGCGCGGCGGCCGGTTCGGTGCGCGCAGCGCGCCAGGCCGGGTAGAGCGTCGCGAAGATGCAGAACACGAACGCGGTGACCGTGATCAGGCCGACGTCGTCCCAGTGCAGGTCCGAAGGCAGCTCGCTGATGTAGTAGACCTCGGCCGACAGGAACGTGATGCCGAACGTGCGCTCGACCCACGCGATCAGTGCGGGGAGATTCAACGCGAGCGTCACGCCGAAGCCGACCCCGAGTGCGATGCCGAGCGTGCCGACGAGCACGCCCTGCACCATGAACGTCCCCATGATGCTGGCCGGGCTCTGCCCGAGCGTGCGCAGGATCGCGATGTCGGCCTGCTTGTCGGTGACCAGCATGACCAGCGTCGAGACGAGGTTGAACGCGGCCACCGCGACGATCAGCGAGAGGATCAGGAACATGACCTTCTTCTCCATCGCGATCGCCTTGAAGAAGTTGGTGTGGCCCTGCATCCAGTCCGAGACGCGGTACGACTGGCCGAGCTGGGTCGACAGCTCGCGCGCGACCGAATAGGCACGGAACATGTCGTCCAGGCGCAGACGGATGCCGGTCGGCCCGTCGAGCTGGTAGAGCTTCTGCGCATCCTCCATGTGCATGAGGGCGAGGCCGCCGTCGTACTCCTGCATGCCGACTTCGAAGATGCCGCTGACCTTGAAGCGCTTGATGCGCGGCAGCACGCCGACCGGCGAGGCACGGAACTCGGGCGCGACGACGGTGGCGTAGTCGCCGACGCCGACGCCGAGCGTCATCGCGAGTTCGCGGCCGATCACGAGGTTGAAGCTGCCGGGCGTGAGGTCGTCGAGCGAACCCTGCACCATCTTGCGGTCGACCTCGGACACGCGCGGCTCGTAGGCCGGCAGCACGCCGCGCACGAGCGCGCCCGAGACGCGATCGCCCTGCAGCATCGCCTCGCGCTCGACGTACGGCGCGGCGCCGAGCACGTGCGGATTGGCGCCGGCACGCTCGATCGCGTGCGGCCAGTCGCGCACCGACTCGTCGATGCCCGAGATGGTCGCGTGCGCGACCATTCCGAGGATGCGGTCCTTGAGCTCCTTGTCGAAGCCGTTCATGACCGAGATGACCGTGATCAGCGCCGTCACGCCGACCGCGATGCCGAGGATCGAGACCAGCGAGATGAACGAGATGAAATGGTTGCGGCGCTTGGCGCGCGTGTAGCGCAGGCCGATGAAGACTTCGAGCGGTCGGAACATGCCGGATCGCGATCCCTGGGGTCGGGCACGGTGCCCGAGACGAAGACACCGGAAGTCGGCCAGAGTGCCCGAAGCCGGCCCCCTGCGGCAAGCGCGCCGCGCCCCACTGCCCTCCGGGGGAAATCCACGCACCGCGTCGCGCCGTCAGCGGAGCTGTCGCGTGGTGGTCTCCGGCGCTGGTGCGTCGCGCGACTTCTCGGGCTCGACGCGCCCTCCCGCAGCGGCGTCGCGCTTGAGCCCCTCGCCCTCCGGGAGAGGGGTTGGGGAGAGGGTGCGGGATCGAGACCACGTCCAGTCATCGTCGCGACCACGGACCCTCATCCGGCCCTCCGGGCCCCCTTCTCCCGGAGGGAGAAGGGATAAGGATCGCGCCGCGTGCGTCTGCCGCGAGAACGAGTCGGCAGCCCGGCATTCGTCGTCGGAAGCCTGACGCGGCAACGCTTCCCTGCCTTTGCTTTGGACTTTCCCCGGACAGCAGTGCACTGCTCCCGGATGCCGTCGCGTCAGCTGCCTGCCGGGAACGTGGCCAGCCACTCGCGCGCCTCGCGGGTGCGGCGATGGGCGTCGCCGACCGTCCCCTCGAGACCGGCCAGCGCCGTGCGTGCCTCGGCCAGCGCTTCGCCGGTTCGGCCCAGCGCATGCAGCTGGCGGCTGCGCACGAGCGCGAGCACCGACGCCTCGGGACGCGAGGCGAGCGTGGTGTGCCCGGTCTCGCGTGCATCGTCGAGCAGGACGAGCGCTTCGCGCGCACGCCCTTGCCGGCCGATCGTCTCGGCGAGGCTGATCTGGGTCACCAGCGTGCCCGGATCGGCCGGACCGAGCGAGGCACGCTCGGCCTCGAGCACGCCGCGGAAGGCCTGCTCGGCCTCGCGGTGGCGACCGACTGCGGCGAGTTCGTTGGCGAGGTTGTAACGCGCGACCAGCGTGCCCTGGTGGCGCTCGCCGAACCTGCGCTCGCGCACGGCGAGATCCTCGCGCCAGATCGCGATCGCGGCCTCGCGGTCGCCGCTGCGGCTCAAGGCCACGGCGAGCTCGTTGTGGTTGCGCAGGGTCTCGCGATGCTCCGCGCCGAACGCCGCGACGCGCGCGGCGTGCAGGCCGCGCAAGGCCTCGATCGCCTCGTCGAAGCGGCCGAGGTCGCGCAACGCACGCGCCCTGCCTTCGCGAAGGCGCCAGGTCTGCGGCGTGTCGGCGCCCAGCGCGGCAGTGCTGCGTGCCACCAGTACGTCGAACAACGGCAAGGCCTCGCGCGCGCGTCCGAGCGACAGCAGCAGATGGGCACGCGCATCGTCGCGGTAGAGCACGACCGGATGACTCTCGCCGAGGCGTTGCAGGTCGGCCTCGACCGCCGCGTAGATGGCCAGCGCATCGTCGCTGCGCCCCATGAAGCCGAGCAGTTCGGCCAGTGTCACCTGGGCATGGACGCGATCCACGGCGCGCGCCGGTACGTCCGCGAGAGTGTCGATGAGCGTGCGCAGCATCGGCTCGGCCTCGGCGTAGCGGCTCGCCGAGACGAGATTGTGGGCGAGTTCCAGGCGCACGCGCACCGATTCGGCCGCGGTCGCGGGCTCGAAGCTCTCACGCAGTTCGAGCGCGCGCTCGAGCTGGGTGGTCGCCGCCGCGTACTCGCTGAGGCCGGCGTAGCTCCAGCCCAGCGTCGCGCGCAGCTCGGCCTCCACCGCGGCCTCGTCGCCGAAGCGGTCGCCGAGGCGATCGCGCGCACGGTCGAGTGCCTCGCGCACGGTGACATCGGGCGAATGGCCTTCGAAAGGATCGGCGGCGGCGAGCAGGTCCTCGTTGACGAACGCGTTGATCGCCTTGACCTTGGCCGCCTCGGTACGTGCCACGTCGCGCTCGTGGGCGAGGCGCATGTTGAAGCCCGCGACGAGGGCGACGATCACGATCACGACGGACGCCGCGAACGCGGCCATGCGCGGACGACGGCGCACCGCGCAGAGCAGCGCATATCGCCAGCCGCCACGGCGTGCCTCGACCGGCCGGCGCGCCAGCAGGCGCCGCACGTCGCCCTTGAACTCGGCGACCGAACCATAGCGATGCGCGGGATCCTGCGCGCAGGCGCGCGAGAGCACGGCCTCGAGCTCGCGGCGACGCATTGCCGAAAGGTCGACGTCGTCGGCGATGTCGAGCCCGGTCACCGGCGCATCGGATGGCGCATCGTCACTGCGATCCGGGTGCAGCGTGCTGCGCAGGACACTCGTGGTCGCGTGTTCGGCGGACACCTCGTCCGCCGACAGCATCCGCGCGAGCAGTCGCCCGAGCTGGTACTGGTCCGAGGCCGTGCCGACCTCGCCGCCGGCACGCTGCTCGGGACTCGCGTGGCCCGGCGAATACGCGCGTGTGCCCTCGCCCTCGCCGAGCAGCGCGGCGATGCCGAAATCGAGCAGGCGCGGCTGGCCGTCGGCGTCGACGAGTACGTTGCCGGGCTTGATGTCGCGGTGGATGAGCAGGCGCGCGTGGGCGAACTGCACGGCCTCGGCGACGCCGAGCCAGAGACGCAGGCGGTCCTCGAAGCCGAGGCCGGCACGCGCGCAGTGCGCGTCGATGCGCTCACCTTCGACCCACTCCATCGCGAACCACAGCAGGCCGTCGTCGGCGCGGCCGCCGTCGAGCAGGCGTGCGATGTTCGGGTGGCGCAGGCCGGCGAGGATCTGGCGCTCGCGCAGGAACAGTTCGGTGCTCGCGGCGCTGTCGCGGTCGACGAGACACTTGAGCGCGACCTGCTGGGTGAACTCGCCGTCGTCGCGCTCGGCGAGGTGGACCACACCCATGCCGCCGCGGCCGAGCTCGCGCACGACGCGGAACGCGCCGAGCCGCGTGCCCGGCGCGAGCGCGTCGGTGCTGACGCCGCCACGCGAGACGAGATCGCGGAACAGCGCGCCCGAGAGCAAGGCCCCGGGCTCGAGCAGCGCGCGCGCGCCACGCGTCATCGATCGTCCCCTTCGAAGTCCACTACGGGGCTACACCCGGTGCGGCGGCGGGATCCGCCAACCGGGGCACGGGATCAGGCGTCATCGCCGAGCAGCGTCGCGAGCTTCTCGCGCGCCTGCGCCCAGGCCCGCTGCGTGCTGCGCAGCGACAAGCCGAGCGCATCGGCGGTCTCCTGCTCGGACATGCCGGCGAAGATGCGGCACTCGACGACGCGCGCGCAGGTCGCGTCGTCGGCCTCGAGCCGCAGCAGTGCGGAATCGAGCTCGATGAGGTCGCGCGCCTCGCCCGCGATCGCCTCGGCGTGCTCGTCGACGTCGACGTGATCGGCGCCGGCGCCGCGCTTGAGGGCGGCGCGGTCGCGCGCGTGGTTGATCATGAGCTGGCGCATCGCGCGCGCCGCGAGGGCGAGGAAATGCGCACGGTCGACCGCGCCGTCCGCGCCGGCGCGCGCGAGGCGCAGGTAGCAGTCGTGCACGAGCAGGGTCGGATTGAACGTGGCGCTGCCGCGGCCGCCGAGCACGCCGCGCGCGATGCGCTTGAGGTCGTCGTACACGAGCGCGACGACGCGGTCCCACGCGCGCGCGTCACCGTCCCGCGCCTGCGCGAGCAGGCGCGTGATGTCACTCGTCTGGGCGTCCGCGACCGGTTCCATGCCCGGCGATTGTAGGCATACCGCGGGGTCCCTGCGGACCGGCACCCGTCGGGCGAGCGTGCGCCACGTCGCAGCTCTGGCGGGAAACGCCGCGCGACCGGGTTTCCGACCGCACAGGCATGGCAGGTCCCGGCATCGACGGGATCCGGCATGCCGCCCCTGCGGAGAGTCCCACGACATGTCATCCACGTTACGTTCGCTCGCCCTGATCGTCTTCGCCGTCTGCACGCTCGCCATGGGCGCGGCCCGCGCGCAGTCGCTCGAAGGCTTCAAGCCCGACCCCAACTTCGACATCCACGCCGTCGCCTGGCAGGCCGATGGCCGCCTGCTCGTCGCCGGCGACTTCACGCAGATCGGCGGCGTGCCGATGGCCCGCATCGCACGCCTGCGCGCCGACGGCAGCCTCGACCCGACCTTCTCGGTCAACGTGGTCGGCGGCGGCATCCGCACGCTCGTCGTCGAGCCCGACGGCCGCCTGCTGATCGCCGGCGAATTCACCCACATCGGCGCCACGGCGCGGTCGCGCATCGCGCGCCTCAATGCCGACGGCAGCCTCGACCCGGCCTTCAATCCCGGGGCCAACGCGCTCGTGCGCGAGATCGTCCGCCTGGCCGACGGCAAGCTGCTGGTCGCGGGCAACTTCACGCAGATCGCCGGCCAGGTGCGCAACTACATCGCACGCCTGCACCCCGATGGCAGCATCGACCTGAGCTTCCTGATCCAGGCCAATGCGCTCGTGCTCGACCTGCACCCGCAGGCCGACGGGAAGGTGCTGGTCGGCGGCAACTTCACCTCGCTCAACACGATCACGCGCAACCACGTCGCGCGACTGACGGCGCAGGGCACGCTCGACGGCAGCTTCAACCCCAACGCGAACGCCGCGGTGCGCACCTTCGCGACCGCACCCGACGGCTCCATCTACCTGGGCGGCAGCTTCACGACGATCTCCGGTTCGACCCGCAACTACCTCGCGCGTCTGCGCGCGGACGGCAGCCTCGACACGTTCTCGCGCCACGCCAACGTGAGCGTGAACGCGCTCGCCATGCAGGCCGACGGCCGCCTGCTCGTCGGCGGCGTGTTCGACACCCTCGACGGCCAGCCGCGCACGCGGATCGCTCGACTCAATGCCTCGGGTACGCTCGACACGACGTTCATCCCCGAGCCCAACAACAACGTGACCCTGCTGGCCGAGCAGCGCGACGGCCGCATCCTCGTCGGCGGTGCGTTCTCGTCGTTCGATGGCAGGCCACGCCTGCGCTTCGCGCGCCTCGAGTCCGAGGGCACGCTCGACGACGCGTTCGGCTTCCCGCTGTCCGCCGACGCCGAAGTCCGCGGCATCGCCGTGCGCGGCGACCGCCGCGTGCTGATCGGCGGCGACATCGGCCGTTTGGGGACATCGTCCCGCCTCACCGTCGCACGACTGAACTTCGACGGCACACTCGACGGCACGTTCCTGCGTGGCGGCGACGGCAATGTCTTCGCGCTCGGCACGCAAGGCGAGGCGACGTTCGCCACCGGCGCGTTCACGCAGATCGGCGGTGTGGCCTGCGAGAGTGTCGCGCGCCTGCGCAGCGACGCCACGCTCGACCCCGCGTTCCCGGCCTGCCGCGTGCCGGGCTCGATCTACGCCCAGCTGCCGCTGCGCGACGGGCGCCTCGTGATCGGCGGCGAGTTCACGGACGTCGCGAACACCCCGCGTGATGGCCTCGCGCGCCTCGGCACCAACGGACAACTCGACCCGGCCTTCGCGCCGCAGCTCGACGGCATTGTCGCCGCGCTCGCCGAACAGGCCGACGGCAAGATCCTCGTCGGCGGAACATTCCTCAACGTGAACGGCCAGCCCCGCCTGCGCCTCGCCCGGCTTCTCGCGAACGGGCAGCTCGACGCCGGATTCAATCCCGCCGCGAGCGGCACGGTGCACGCGATCGCGGTGCTGCCGGATGGCCGCATCCTCGTGGGCGGCTTTTTCTCGAACATTGCCGGCGGGATTCGCTACGGCATCGCACGGCTGCATCCGGACGGCTCCCTCGATACGAGCTTCGATCCCGAGTTCAATCCGACGAACGCGCCAGCGACCCTCGTACCGCAGGCCAACGGCGACCTCATCCTCGAGGGCGTGCTGCGCACACCGAGCGGCAACACCAACGTGCTGCGCCTCAAGCCCGACGGTGCGCGGGACCCCGACTTCAACGACGTCGTCCTTTCCACCACGTCGCTCGCCCAGCAGAACGACGGGCGCCTGCTCGTCGCGGGCAACTTCGATGGCGTCAAGGCGGTCGGTCGTCTCAACCTGCGTGAGGAGAGCCTAGACGTGCTCACGCTCGAAGGGTCGACGGTGACGTGGCGGCGATCGGGCGCGATTCCCGAGCTCGCGCTGCCGCCCGTGCTCGAGTTCTCGACCAACAACGGCACCTCGTTCGGGACACTCGCGACGATGCAGCGCATCGAGGGCGGCTGGCGCCTGACCGGCTTCGACGCACCGACCGGGCAGGCGTTCCTGCTGCGCGCGAGGGCGCCGCTGCGGTCGGGCGTGTACAACTCGTCCACCAGCGAGGCGCAGACGACCGCGCGCTTCCTGCTCTCCGATCGCCTGTTCGCGCACGGCTTCGAGTAACGGCGACAACGCGTATGTGGCGACGCGAACACGTCGCCACATACGCGCCTTGCCTGCCGCACGGCGATTGCGCAACGACGCGCGACGCGACAGGCCTGCTTCACGACGGCTGTCACGTCACACCCGTACGGTGTGCGATCGCACACACAGCTGGCATCATCGACGACGCGCCGCGTCCGGCGCGCCGTCCGGAGTGCCCGCATGACCCATCCGCTCGTCCTTGTCCTCGCGCGCGTGCTGATCGCCAGCGTGTTCATCGTCCTCGGCGCGGAGCGTCTCCTCGGGGCGGCAGGGATGGGGCCGCTCGCCGGCGCCTCGCTGTCCAACGGCGTGCTGCTGCTGAGCCTGTTCGAACTGATCGCGGGCATCCTCATCGTGGTCGGCTGGCAGGTCCGCGCGCTCGCGCTGGTGATGGCGGCCGTGCTCCTCGTCGACGCCGTGCTCGCGCATCCGTTCTGGCGCTACTCGGGCGCGTCGCAGCACGCGCAGCTGCTGCACTTCTTCAAGAACCTCTCCGCCGTCGGCGGCCTGCTGCTGCTCGCCGCGCTCGGGCGCCGGACGCGCTAGCATCGCGCCCTTCACACGAGGGGACAGCTGATGGCGGTCGAGGGCGGCGCGAACGAACTGGTCAAGGTGGTCACGCTGCTCGGCGCGGCCGTGGTCATGGTGCCGATCTTCCGGCGCCTGGGCCTCGGCTCGGTGCTCGGCTACCTTGCCGGCGGCCTCATCATCGGCCCGTTCGGCATCGGCCTGTTCACCGATCCGCAGGCGATCCTGCACACGGCCGAGCTCGGCGTCGTCATGTTCCTGTTCGTGATCGGCCTGGAGATGCGGCCCTCGCACCTGTGGTCGCTGCGGCACGAGATCTTCGGCCTCGGCGCGCTGCAGATCGGCGTCTGTACCCTGGCGCTGAGCGGCGTCGGCCTCGCCTTCGGCTATCCGCTGCCGGTCGCGTTCATCGGCGCGGCCGGTTTCGTGCTGACCTCGACCGCGATCGTCATGCAGCTGCTGACCGAACGCGGCGACATCGCGATGTCGCGCGGGCAGAAGATCGTCTCGATCCTGCTGTTCGAGGACCTGCTGATCGTGCCGCTGCTCGCGATCGTGAGCTTCATGTCGCCGGTGGTCGCGAGCGATCCGGGCGACTCGCGGCTCGCCTCGATCGGCATCGGCATCGCCGCGCTCGCGGGTCTCATCGCGGCCGGCATCTGGCTGCTCAACCCGCTGTTCCGCCTGCTCGCGGCGGCCAAGGCTCGCGAGGTCATGACCGCCGCGGCGCTGCTCGTCGTGCTCGGCGCGGCGCTGCTCATGCAGCTCGGCGGCCTGTCGGCCGCGATGGGCGCGTTCATCGCGGGCGTGCTGCTCTCGGAATCCACGTTCCGCCACCAGCTCGAGGCCGACATCGAACCGTTCCGCGGCATCCTGCTCGGCCTGTTCTTCATCGCGGTCGGCATGTCGCTCGATCTCGCCGTGGTCGCCGCGAACTGGCCGGTCATCGTCGCCGGCGTGCTCGCGCTGATGGCCGCCAAGGCCTTGTGCATCTACATCGTCGCGCGCGTGCTCGGCACGCACCACGCCGATGCGCTCGACCGTGCCGTGCTCATGGCGCAGGGCGGCGAGTTCGCGTTCGTGCTGTTCGCGGCGGCGACCGCCGCCGGTGTCATCGACGCGACCGTCAACGCCAACCTGACCGCGATCGTGGTGCTGTCGATGGCACTCACCCCGCTGTTCGTTATCCTCGTGCGCCGCCTCGTGCCCAAGCCCGTGCCGTCGCTCGAGGGCATCGACAAGGCGGAGGACCTGTCCGGCACCGTGCTCGTGATCGGCTTCGGCCGCTTCGGCCAGGTCATGTGCCAGTGCCTGCTCGCGCGCGGCTGCGACGTCACGATCATCGACACCGACGTCGAGATGATCCGCAGCGCGAGCGAGTTCGGCTTCAAGATCTATTACGGCGACGGCACGCGCCTGGACGTGCTGCACGCGTCCGGCGCGCACCGCGCACGCCTCATCGCGGTCTGCATCGACGACAAGGACGCCGCGACGCTGATCGCCGAACTCGCGCGCGAGGAGTTCCCGCAGGCCGGCGTGCTCGTGCGCGCCTACGACCGCGAACACGCGGCCAAGCTCGTCGCCGCGGGCGTCGAGTTCCAGATCCGCGAGACGTTCGAGTCGGCCCTCAAATTCGGCGAGGCGACGCTGCGCGCGCTCGGCGTCGACGAGGACGAGGCCGCCGAGACCGCGGCCGAGATGCGCCGCAGCGATGCCGAACGCTTCGAACTCGAGCTCGCCGCGGGCGACGTGCGCGCCGGCATTCCGCTCATGCTCGGCAATCAGCCCAAGCCGACGCCGTTCACGACGCCGCAACGCCCGGCACGCGCGCTCAGCGAGGAAACCGCTGCGGTCACGCGCCAGCCCGCCACGGAGACCTGACCCATGCACCACGCCCGAGAAGCCGCCGACTGCGTCGCGTTCTGGCGCGACGCCGGCCCCGAAGCCTGGTTCCGCAAGGACGAGGCCTTCGACGAACGTTTCCGCGAGCGCTTCCTCGCGGCGCATTTCGCGGTCGCGCGGCGCGAGTGCGACGCCTGGCTCGACAGCCCCGACGGCGCGCTCGCGATGCTGATCCTGCTCGACCAGTTCCCCCGCAACGCGTTCCGCGGCAGCGCCCACATGTACGCGACCGATCCGCTCGCGCGCCACGTCGCCGACCGCGCGATCGCGGCCGGCCACGACCAAGCCATCGCGCAGGAGCTGCGCGTGTTCGTCTACATGCCGTTCGAGCACTCCGAGGATCTCGCCGACCAGCACCGCGCGGTCGAGCTGATCCGTCCGCTCGGCGCCGAACTGCTCGGCTACGCCGAACTGCACCGCGACATCATCCTGCGTTTCGGACGCTTCCCGCATCGCCATCGCGAGCTCGGGCGCACGCCGACGCCCGAGGAACTCGCGTTCCTCGCCGAGGGTGGCTTCAAGGGGTGAGAGGTGTCCCGGCGCGACACATGTCGCGCCGAACCGACGTGGCTACGGCGAACGCGCCAGCACGAGCACGAGCCGCCGCCATGCCTCCGCATCGACCGCGGCGCGATCCACGACGAAGCGGAAGCGGGGCCGGTCGGGCACGGCGAAGTCGAGCGACACGAGCGGACCGAGGCGGGCATGGCCGCGCAATGTGACCGGCACGACGCCGCTCGCGGCATCGACGAGCTGCCAGCCGGCGCGATCGCAGGTCATGCGCGTCCAACCGGGACGCAGGTGACAGCGGATCGACACCGCCGCGATCGACACGGCGACGAACATCGATACGAGCTTGACCACGGCTGGCATGCCGCTTGCGGCGATCGCGACGAGCGCGAGCACGGCGATCGCACCCGCGCCGAGCGCGAGGCGCCGTGACGGCGCGAGGTCAAGCGCGATGGCGGCTGCGGATGTCATCGATGACGGCGGCCTCGCCGGCGTCGTCGGGCCTGCCGTGGCCGACGATCCAGTCCCACAGGTCCGGATCCTGCCGGTCGAGCAGGCGTGCGAACGCGGCGCGCGCGTCGTCGTCGGCGGTGGGATAGCGATCGTCGAGCCAGCCGCCGAGCACCTGGTCGAGCTCGCGCGTGCCGCGACGGCAGCGCCAGCGCAGGCGGGAGAGTTCCGCGCTCACGCGAGCCAGGCCACGCCGAGGCGGATCCAGAACGCCCACAGCGCGAGCGTGGCGAGGAAGTACGCGACGAACCGGTGCACGACGCGGTTGTACGTGCAGTGCACGAGGCTGTGCACGGCGCGCAGTGCGACGAACGCCCAGGCGAAGCCGAGCAGCCAGGCGTCGACGGCGTTCGTCACGAATGCCGCGAGCGCGCCGACGTGGAACAGCACCGGCAGCTCGAACAGGTTGCGGAAGTTGTCCGACGCGCGGCGGTCGTCGAGCAGCGCCGTGGCATCGCTGGCCGTGGCGAGGCGCTGCGGGTCGATCCTCTTGCGGCCCATCTCGCCGAGGCGCTGCTGGTAGAGCACGCACCAGACGAGCGCCGTCACGGCGACCATCGCGAGCAGCGGGACGAGGATGGCGTTCGCGGGCATGCCGTGCTTCCCTGCAGGTCGCGGCGGTCGCCGCGGGACGGCGCCGCGCTCAGGCGCGGCGTTCGATCATGAGCTTCTTGATCTCGGCGATCGCCTTGGCCGGGTTGAGGCCCTTCGGACAGGTGCGCGCGCAGTTCATGATGGTGTGGCAGCGGTAGAGCTTGAACGGATCCTCGAGGTCGTCGAGGCGCTCGCCGGTGTCCTCGTCGCGGCTGTCGACGATCCAGCGATAGGCCTGCAGCAGGATCGCCGGACCGAGGTAACGGTCGCCGTTCCACCAGTAGCTCGGGCAGCTCGTCGAACAGCACGCGCAGAGGATGCATTCGTAAAGGCCGTCCAGGCGCGCGCGATCCTCCTTGGACTGCAGGCGCTCCTTCGGCGGCGCCGGCGTCTGCGAGCGCAGCCACGGCTTGATCGATGCGTACTGCGCGTAGAAGTGCGTGAGGTCGGGCACCAGATCCTTGACCACCGACATGTGCGGCAGCGGGTAGACCGGCACGTCACCCTTGCCGCTGCCGCAGTCCTCGATGGCCTTCGTGCACGCGAGCGTGTTGGTGCCGTCGATGTTCATCGCGCACGAACCGCAGATGCCTTCGCGGCACGAGCGGCGGAACGTCAGCGTCGGGTCGATCTCGTTCTTGATCTTGATCAGCGCGTCGAGAACCATCGGGCCGCACGCGGCGAGGTCGACATCGTAGGTGTCGACGCGCGGGTTCGCGCCGTCGTCCGGGTTCCAGCGGTAGACCCGGAACTGGCGCACCTGCTTCGCGCCGGGCTTGGCCGCGAAGTGCTTGCCCTTCTGGATCTTCGAATTTTTCGGGAGGCTGAACTCTGCCACGCTCGTTTCTCGCTCTGTTCGCTACGCCGTGAGGCGATGGCTCGATACGGGGAACACTGCTCAGTAGACGCGCGCCTTGGGCGGCACGGGCTGCACGTCGTCGGTCAGCGTGGTCATGTGCACGGGGCGGAAATCGAACGCGGCCTTGCCCTTGTCGTCGACCGTCACGAGCGTGTGCTTGTGCCAGTTCACGTCGTCGCGGTCCGGGTAGTCCTCGTGCGCGTGCGCGCCGCGGCTCTCCTTGCGCTGCTCGGCCGAGGTGATCGTCGCCACCGCGTTGTAGAGCAGGTTCTGCAGCTCGTAGGTCTCGATGAGGTCGGAGTTCCAGACCAGCGAACGGTCGCTGACCTTGACGTCCTCGAAGCTCGTGAAGATGCCGGCCATCTTGTCGCAGCCTTCCTGCAGCGTCTTCGACGTGCGGAACACCGCGGCGTCGTTCTGCATCGTGCGCTGCATGTTGAGGCGGATCTCGGCGGTCGGCGACGAGCCGTTCGCGTTGCGCAGGCGGTCGAGGTTCTCGAGCGCCTTGTCGCAGGCCGAGGCCGGCAGGATCTTGTGCGGCGCGCCCGGGCGGATCGTCTTCTCGCAGCGGTTGGCGACCGCGCGGCCGAACACGACGAGGTCGAGCAGCGAGTTCGAGCCGAGGCGGTTGGCGCCGTGAACCGACACGCAGGCGGCTTCGCCGATCGCGTAGAGGCCCGGCACGACGCGGTCGGGATCGTCGCCGACCTTCTGCACGACTTCGCCGTGGTAGTTGGTCGGGATGCCGCCCATGTTGTAGTGCACGGTCGGCAGCACCGGGATCGGCTGCCGCGCGACGTCGACGCCCGCGAAGATGCGCGCGCTCTCGGCGATGCCGGGCAGCTTCTCGTGGATGACCTCGGGGCCGAGATGGGTCAGGTCGAGCAGGATGTGGTCCTTGTGCTCGCCGACGCCGCGGCCTTCGCGGATCTCGATCGTCATCGAACGGCTGACGACGTCGCGCGAGGCGAGGTCCTTGTAGTGCGGTGCGTAGCGCTCCATGAAGCGCTCGCCGGCCGAGTTGCGCAGGATGCCGCCTTCGCCGCGCACGCCCTCGGTGATGAGGCAGCCCGCGCCGTAGATGCCGGTCGGGTGGAACTGCACGAACTCCATGTCCTGCAGCGCGAGGCCCGAGCGCAGCACGAGGCCGCCACCGTCGCCGGTGCAGGTGTGCGCGGAGGTCGCGCTGAAGTAGGCGCGGCCGTAGCCGCCCGTCGCGAGCACGACGCCGTGCGCGCGGAACAGGTGCAGCGTGCCCTCGGCCATGTCGAGCGCGAGCACGCCACGGCAGACGCCCTCGTCGTCCCAGATCAGGTCGAGCGCGAAGTACTCGATCATGAAGCGCGCTTCGTGCGCGAGCGACTGCTGGTAGAGCGTGTGCAGCATCGCGTGGCCGGTGCGGTCGGCCGCGGCGCAGGTGCGCTGCGCGGGCGGGCCCTCGCCGTACTTGGTGGTCATGCCGCCGAACGGGCGCTGGTAGATCTTGCCGTCCTCGGTGCGCGAGAACGGCACGCCGTAGTGCTCGAGCTCGATGATCGCGGCCGGCGCTTCCTTGCACATGTACTCGATCGCGTCCTGGTCGCCGAGCCAGTCGGAACCCTTGATCGTGTCGTAGAAGTGGTAGCGCCAGTCGTCCTCGCCCATGTTGCCGAGCGCGGCCGAGATGCCGCCCTGCGCCGCCACGGTGTGCGAGCGGGTCGGGAACACCTTGGTCAGGCAGACCGTCTTGAGGCCCTTGGAGGCGAGACCGAACGTCGCGCGCAGGCCGGCGCCGCCGGCACCGACCACGACCATGTCGTACTGGTGTTCCTGGATCTTGTAGGCGTTGGACATCGATCAGGTTCCCAGGGCGATGCGGACGACGGCGAACACGCTCGCCAGGGCCGCGAGGACACAGGCGAAGCGCACGGCGAGCTGCGAGGCGATCGCGAGCCACGGCGTGTGCACGTAGTCCTCGATGACGACCTGCAGGCCGAGCTGCGCGTGCCAGAACATCGCGAGCAGGAAGGCGACCAGCAGCACCGCGTTGGCGGGGTGCGCCACCGCGGCACGCGCGGTAGCGTAGTCGGCGCCGGCCAGCGTCACGACGAGGCCGACGACGTAGATGGCGAGGAACAGCAGCGCGACGGCGGTGATGCGCTGGACGATGAAGTGGTGCACGCCGTCCTTCGCGGAGCCGAGGCCGCGGGCGTTCTTGATCGGGGCGCGGAAGCGGTCGAAGCGGCTCATGCGAAGCCCCCGCGCGAGATCACGACGCCCCAGACGAGGCCGGTGATGACGAGACTGCCGATCACCGTGATCCAGCCGTTGCGCACGAACTGGGCGATCGAGTAGCCGAGGCCGGCGTCCTGCAGCAGGTGGCGGATGCCGTTGATCCAGTGGTAGGCCAGGGCCCAGGTCCAGCCGAACAGCACGAGCAGGCCGAACCACGAGCCGGCGAGGCCGGTCACGCAGGCCCAGGCCTCGGGGCCGGCGGCGAGGCAGGCCAGGGCGGCGGCGATCAGCACGCTGCCGACGGCCAGGATGATGCCGGTGCCACGGTGCAGGATCGAGGTGACCATCTGGATCTGCCAGCGGTACACCTGCAGATGCGGTGACAGGGGTCGGACGGGTTGGGACATGGGCTGGCCTTGTGCTCGCGCCGTGGCTGGCGTCCTGGTGGTGGGCCTTGGAATCCGCAGAGCCGATCAGAAATCGATGCAGCGGCCGTTCTTTTCCCAGTCGCCGTAGCGGACCGGGTCGGGGCCATCCCTGCCGCCGATCTCTCCAGGCCGCTCCGGCGCGCGCGCCGCCCCGCCCTGTTCCTTTTCGGGAACCGGAGCTTCGGATGGCGACTCGATGACGGGATCGGACTTGGACATGAGGCTCGAAAGCGCCGGAAATTTTAACGCCCGGGGCGCGGACTGACAACCCGTGCTGCGGTGCACGATGGTGGGTTGACGGCTCCATTACGATGCGAACGATGATCGATACCCTTCCGCCCCCGGCCCGCCTGGGCCCCGCCACGCTCGTCGGCTTCGACGGCCGCGACGCGGCAGCGTTCGCACATGCGCAGTTCACCAGCGACGTCGTCGGCCTCGCGCCGGGGTCATGGCAGTGGAGTGCCTGGCTCGACGCCCAGGGCCGTGCGCGCACCGTGTTCGCGCTGCTGCGCGTCGCCCCGGAGCGGCTGGTCGCGTGGCTGCCGCGCGGCGACGGGAACGCGTTCGCCGCCGACCTGCGCCGGTTCGTGTTCCGATCGAAGGTCGCGATCGCGCCGATCGAGGGCTTCGCCCTGCTCGATGCCGGAGAAGCCCGCGTGCCGGCCTGCATCGTCTCCGCGGAACGCGACGGCTGGGCGATCGCCCTGCCCGCTCGCGGCGGCCGCACCGCCCTGCTCGCCCCCGCGACCGCGCCGTCCCGCGAAGACACCGAAGCCTCCGCCAGCTGGGCACTCGCCGACGTGCACGCCGGCCTGCCCTGGATCGACGAGACCACGGCCGGAACCCTCGTCGCGGCCGCGCTCGACCTCGCCCGCCTCGGTGCCGTGAGCTACGACAAGGGCTGCTACCCGGGCCAGGAGATCGTCGCGCGCCTGCATTTCCGCGGCGGCAACAAGCGCCATCCCGCCCTCCTCGACGTCGACGGCGCCGCGCCCGCACCGGGCACCACGATCATCGACGCCGGCATCGCCGGCACGCATGGCGTCGTGCTGCATGCCGCCGCGAACGGCGCAGGCAGCGAGGCGCTCGCGGTGCTGCCCGACGCACTCGCGGACGCCACCGACCTGCGCATCGAGGCGAGCGGCGCCATCGTCAGGCGACGCGCGTTTGCCGCACCGAACCTCGCCTTGCCCTGAGCTTTGTGCTATCAGCGGCCGCACAGGGGAGACACCGCCATGCCCACGACCGCCACGCCATCGCTGCCGCTCCGCGCGGCGGCGCTCGTCTTCGCGGGGCTCTTCGCCACCGCAGGCGCCAGCCACGCCGCCGAGTACCGTTTCACCGCCGAGCCGATCTACCCGCCCGAAACGGCGCGCGAGATGTATGCGCCGCTCATGACCTACCTGAACAAGGCCACGGGTGATACCTGGACGCTCGTGACGCCGCCGAACTACTCGGCGTACTGGCGTTCGCTGCTCGACGAGAACGTCACCGATTTCGCCTTCGAGGAAGCGCACTTCGCCGATTACCGCATCACGCGCGCGAAGTACGTACCGCTCGTACGCGTCGCCGGCAACACGAGCTACACGCTCGTCGCCGATCCGCAGCTCGAAGGCGCCGGCCTCGACGGCCTGCTGTCGAAGACCGTCGTGACGATGCCCGCCCCGAGCCTCGGCTACGCCCTGCTCGCGGGCTTCTATCCCGACCCGGTGCGCTCGCCGACGATCGCCTCGAGCGCGAACTCGTGGCGCGACGCCGTGCAGATCGTGTTCGGCGGCGAGGCCGGTGCGGCCATCATCCCGACGTGGCTCAAGGACACCTACCCGAACCTCGTGACGATCCGCACGTCGCGCGAGTTCGCCGCGGCCGGCGTGCTCGCCGCGCCCGGCGTGCCCGAGGAGGCACGGCAGAAGCTGCGCACGGCATTGCTCGAACTCGGCAGCCAGCCCGAGCTCGCCGAACTGCTGCTCGAACTCGGCGTCAGCCGCTTCGTCGGTGCCGCCGCAGCCGACTACACGGGAAGCTCCGAGGTGTTGTCGGGCTTCTACGGCTACAAGCGCGAAGGCACGCCCTGAGCACGCGCATCCACCACGCTCCGCGCGTGGTGGATGCAGCCCTCGACGATCCGTCACCGCGCGAGCGCGACGGGATCCTCTTTCGAACGAGAATCGGAATCGGAATCGGAACCGGCGATCGGAGCGATGGCGCGCATCCGTACGCACGCATCATGCGACCGGATCCCTGACGCGACGCCACCCCGCCCCGATGGCGCGATCGCGTCCCGACACCGCCACCATGCGCGATGCCGACCACGCATCGCATGACGCGCAAGAAGTTGCCGCGGCGATGCCCGACATCACCCGCCACGACGGCGGACACAGCCATATTATTATGGACGTCTATACGCCCATACATCCATACGCTCAATTCTATCGTTGAATTGCATATGCAACGATCGATGCTGCAGCGCATCGATACGCTGAACGCGGCGTTCAGGAACGATGCGTCAAGGGGATGACAAGGGTGTTCCCGTTCGCGTACGCTCCGCCGGCCTCGAGACCGCTGCGCATCGCTGCGCGCGTCACGAGGCGTCCCGCAACGGCTTTTTAACAACGCCGAAGGGACGACGCATCAGGTTCCAGCGACCGCCGCGACAGGCAGACGCACGGAACGCAGGACACCTCGGCAGCGCGTGCGCGCCGGTGGCCACGATGCGGAATGGAAGTTGGCGGACCCCGCCTTCCATGCCCACCACCGATGATTTTCATGCCACGGGCCTCGGCCCGCGACTAGGAACGCGTGGATCGCCATCACTGGCCCGCGCGCGTGTCAGAGGAGAAACGGTTCGATGAAACTAGCGTGGTTGTTGTGGCTCGCCTCCGTGGCGCCACACGATGTCGCCGAGCGCACCTGCCTCGCCGCGACGATCTACCTCGAAGCGAGGAGCGAGACCGAGCGTGGCCAGGCCGCGGTGGCCGAAGTGGCGATGCGTCGCAGGGAAAGCGGCAAGTGGGGCGACGACGTGTGCAGCGTGGTCAGCGCACCCGGGCAGTTCGCGGTGTCGACGACGAACAAGAACTACATGCTGCGCAATCCGCAGGCCTGGGAAAAGGCCTGGCGCGTGGCGGACCACACGATGAAGATGTGGGACCTGCCCACCGCACAGCGCACGTTCGTGGTACCCGATGCGGACCACTTCGTCGCCGAAGAGAAGGCCTCGCCGAGCTGGAGCAAGGGCAAGGCGCAAGCCGTCGCGACGATCGGCGCACACAGCTTCTACCGCGTGAACTGAGTTCGCACGGCATCGTCCACGGCGATGCACCCGATGCGACACCGAAGCCGGCGAACGCCGGCTTTTTCATGCCTGAAGCGAACGTCACGTCACGCGTCACGTCCACGCATGCGAGCCACCGCGTATCGCACTGCCGGGCGTTCGACATGATGAAGTGCGCCGACGATGGCATCCGCCCTTGCTCAACACGACATGTCGGATGCAACGTGATGCGCTCGCAGGAACCGCCACATGCGCGAACGCGTCGCCGTGGATGATCCGATCGTTCGCGCATCACGCTGCCGCCTCGATGCCGTCCTCGCCACACACGCGCGTCGCTGCCGATACTCACCGTCGAGGATGCAGCCGCAGCGATCACACCGGAGCATGCGCGTATCGCCGCCGAGCGCGATGTGGCGCGCCTTCGTGGATACGCCGTGCGACGCGATGCGCCACCGATACGCACGATCGGCCTTGATTCGCGCGCACGAAAAAGCCGGCAGGTCGAGCCTGCCGGCTTCGCGTCGTCACATGCGGGGAACCGCGTGCGTCAGTACGGCGTGACGGAGCCGCGGTCGACCATGACGCGATCGCCGCGACGCAGGCCGTAGTCGTCGGACTGCTCGTACGAACGCGTGCGGCCGTCGTAGTCCATGCGCACGTAGACACGGTAGTAGTAATTGCTGCGACGGTTCTTCTTCTGCACGTTGTGACCGATGACGCCACCGGCGACCGCGCCCGCGACGGTGGCAGCCTTTCGGCCGTCGCCGCTGCCGACACTGTTGCCGAGCGCGCCGCCCGCGATCGCGCCGATCACGGCGCCTGCGCCGACATGGTTGTCGCGACGGCCGATCGACTCGATGCGCACGACGCGTCCGCAGCTGTCGCAGCCGTAGCGGTCACGCGAACCGCGTGCTTCGACGTCCTTGATGGGCGCGAGGCCGGCGACCGTCGCGGTGAGAAGAGCAGCGAAAACGATGCGGGTGATCATGGAGGACTCCTCTCGAGGAAATGGGATCAACGGATCAGGTGGACGCGTTCACCACGGATGGCGACGCGGTCACCACGACGCAGGCCTTCACTCGAATCCTGCGTCACTTCGGCCCAGCGGCCGTCATCCATGTCGATCGTGATGAGCCAGGCATCTTCGCGATAGCCGCGCGTGCCGTTGCGTTCGACCGCATTGCCCGCGAAGCCACCGGCCACGGCACCGGCGACGGTGGCGGCGCGACGTCCGTCTCCGCTGCCGACCGTATTGCCGAGCACGCCGCCGATGATCGCGCCGAGCACGGCGCCACCACCACTGGTCTGGCCTGGCTGGCGCAGCGTCACGCGCTCGACGCTCGCGACCTGTCCGCAGTTGGAGCAGACACGACGGTCATACCGAACGCCGCGGTCGTAGCGATCGTAGCCACGGTCGTCGTAGCCGTAGTGCGGGGACGTGGCACAGCCTCCGAGCACGAGCGCGCCGAGGAGTGCGGGAGCTATGAGGGACTTGCGCATGACGGATACCTCCGGACGAGACCGGGTCGCAGCCCGGACGTGGCGGCAGCATCGCGTCGCGGCGATGAATCTGAACGGAACTGCCGGCGCCGGCGCGCACGGCGTTCACCTCGCGTATCCCCACGCGTGGCGCTGGGCCCGTTCCCGGGCATCGGTTAGCATCGCGCGCATTCGATCCGGCCTGCCGTCGCGATGCCCGACTCTTCCCTGCTGCTCGACGAACTGCGCGACATGGATGCCGCCGCCGCGGCACGCCGGCTCGACGCGCTCCCCGATGGCGAGATCGCCGATATCCTTTCGGCACTCGGGCCGGGCCGCGCGCCGGCCGTGCTCGACCGTTTCGGCGCCGAGCGCCGCGCACGCATCGCGTCCGCCGCCGGTGACAGCGAGCACTGGATCGCCAACCGCAACTGGCCCGAGGACTCGGTCGGCCGGCTCATGGAGCCCGCACCCGAGGCCTTCACGGCCGACGCCAAGGTCTCCGACGTGCTCGCCGCGCTGCGCCCGACGCTGACGCGGACGCTCGTCACCTACGTGTTCGTCGTCGACGGCGCCGGCAGGCTCGTCGGCGTCGTCACGTTCCGCGAGATGGCGTTCGCCGAGCCCGGACAGACACTCGGTGAGATCATGGTCGCGCATCCGTTCATGCTCCGCCCCGACAGCGACGTCATCGACGCGATGCGCGAAGTCGTGCGCCGCCACTATCCCGTCTACCCGGTCGCCGACGCCGAGGGCCGCCTGCTCGGCGTCGTGCGCGGTTCGGTGCTGTTCGAGGAACAGGCCTACGAGATCAGCGCTCAGGCCGGCGCGATGGTCGGCGTCGAAAAAGAGGAGCGCATCAGCACGGCTTGGACGCGCAGCCTGCGCTTCCGCCATCCGTGGCTGCAGCTCAACCTGCTCGCGACGTTCATCACCGCGGCGGTGGTCGGCGTGTTCCAGGACACGATCAACCAGGTCGTGCTGCTCGCCGTGTTCCTCCCGGTGCTCTCGGACCAGTGCAACAACACCGGTTGCCAGGCGCTCGCGGTCACGTTGCGCGGCATGACGTTCGGCGAGCTCAAGCCCGGGCGAGGCTTCGTGCTCGCGCTCAAGGAAGCCTGGCTCGGCCTCGTCAACGGCTCGATCACGGGCCTCGTCGGTGCGCTCGCGATGTACCTGCTCGCACGCCACCAGGGCAACGCCGACGCGGCGACGCTCGCGTTCATCACCTGGGCCGCGATGGCCGCGAGCTGCGCAGTCGCGGGCCTCGTGGGCGCCGGCGTGCCGCAGATCCTGCGCCGCCTCGGCGCGGATCCCGCGACTGCGTCGAGCATCTTCCTGACCAAGGCCACCGACGTCGTGAGCCTCGCGATGTTCCTCGGCCTCGCTGCATGGCTCGTCGTGCGCTGAGGCGCGCGAAACCCGCCACGCGCGTCACCGCGGTACGCGGCCGGAGCGCGTTACGCTGCACGCCATGAGGAACGGCCCCTACGTCTTCGGCAGCTGCACGCTCGATCCCGCCGCACGCGAACTGCACCGCGACGGCGAACTCGTCGTGCTGCCGCCGAAGGTTTTCGACTGCCTCGTCCACCTGATCACGCACCGCGACCGCGCAGTCGGCCGCGACGAGCTGATCGCGGCGGTGTGGGGCAAGGTCGACGTCAGTGACACGCTGCTGGGCCAGACCCTGCTCAAGGCGCGTCGCGCGGTCGGCGACACCGGCAACGAGCAGCATGCGATCCGCACGGTCCCGCGCTTTGGTTACCGCTGGGTCGCACCGATCGTGGGCGATGTCGACGGCGCGGAAGCGCCGGTACCCGCGGCACCCGACTCCGACGAACCGCAGGTTGCGGAGAACGAGCCGCCGTACCGCTCGCCGTCAGCGGCCCCGAGCGAAGGTCTGCGCCGCCGACGCGTGGCGTGGCCCGCCCTGACCGCCCTCGGTACCGCCGCCCTCGTCGCGGTCATCGCCCTGGTCTGGTTCGCCACGGCGCAACGCGCGAACGAACCGCCCGCTCCATCCGCGACGAGCCTGTCTGCCGAACGCCGCGATGCCGGGGTCGTACTGCCCGTCGACGTCGCCGCCGGCGCCGAATGGGGATGGCTGCGCCTCGGCCTCATGGACCTCGTCGCGAGCAGGCTCGGCGCGGGAGGCCAGCGCACGGTGCCGGCCGACAATGTGGTCGCGCTCGTGAAGGATCTCGGCGAGCCGCTCGACGCACGCCTCGCCGAGGTGTTCGAAGCGACCGGTGCGAGTTTCGTCGCGATACCGGTCGCGCGACGCGACGCGGGCGCATGGCATGTCGCCGTGGCGGTACGTTTCGCCGACGGCCGCCACCTCGACGTCGAGGCGCAGGCGACCGACGCGGTCGACGCGGCGCGCGACGCCGCCGACCGCCTGCTCGTCGGCCTCGGCAGGCGCGTGCCAGGCGCGGCCGCCGACCTTCCGGCCGGCGAACTGCTTTCACGCGTCGAAGCCGCGCTGCTCGGTGACGACCTCGACGGTGCACGACGCCTGCTCGAATCCGCACCGGACGACCTGCGACGCTCGCCCGAAGCACGCCTGCGGCTCGCGCAGATCGACTTCCGCGGCGGTCGCCTCGACGAGGCCCGTACGCACCTCGATGCCCTGCTTGCCGCGCACCCGGCCGAAACCGACCCGGTCCTGCATGCGCGCATCCTCAACGGCCTCGGCGCTGTCGCGATCCGGCGCGACGTCGCCGCCGACGCGACACGCGATTTCGGCCACGCGATCGCGCTCGTCGAGGATCGCGACGAACCGGCCGTGCTCGGCCAGGCCTACACCGGACGCGGCATCGCCTACGCGGTCGACGGTCGCTTCGATCTCGCCTCGGCCGATTTCGCGCGGGCACGCATCGCCCTCGAACTGGCCGGCGACACGCTCGCGCTCGCGCGCGTCGAGGCCAACGAGGCGATCATCGACGCGCGCCGCGGCCGCCACGCCGAGGCACTCGCGATCTTCGAGTGTGCCGCCGAGCGTTTCGAACGCTTCGGTGCGATGAACGAGCGCGTCGGCATCCTCGCCAGCGCGACGCAGTCGCAGCTCGCGCTGCTGCATCCGGTGGAGGCACTCGCGACCAGCGACCGCGCCTGGCCGTCGCTCGGCCGCCTCGACAACCCGCTCGCACGGCGCTCGCTGCAGATCGAGCGCGCGCGTGCCCTCGCCGCGCTCGGCCGCCTGCTCGAGGCACGCGCGCTCGCGGGCGAACTGCTCGCGCTGCCGGCCGATGCACCGCACGGCGCGATCGTCGCGCGGGCAGCGGCGCTGCAGGCCCGTCTGGACCTCGAGGCCGGCGAGATCGCCGCGGCCGTGCCGCTGCTGCGGCGCGCGGTGGACGGGCTCGCGGTGCCGGATTACCAGACCGACCGTGCGCGCGCCTGGCTCGACCTCGCACGTGCGCTGCGCGCGAACGGACACGACGACGACGACGCCACGCGTGAGGTCACGGCCCTCGCCGACTGGGCACGCACCGCGCCGCGGGCTGCCGCTGCGTCCGCCCTCGCCACGGCCGAGCAGACCTGGCGCGAAGATGCACCCGCCACAGGCCGAGGGACCTTCGAGCAGGCGATCGCGATCGCCGAGGCCCACGGCGACCCGGCGGACCAAGCCGAAGCCCTCGTCGCTTACGGCACGCGTCTGATCGCGATCGGGGAGCTCGCACGGGCCGCGCCGATCGTCGGCCAGGCCGCACGCTGGGCCGACCGCGACTTCGGCTGCGCGCTTCTGCAGCTGCGCCTCTACCACGCGCTCGGGCGCGCCGACGCCTGGGAAGGCGCGCTGCGCACGGCGCGGGCCCTCGCCGGTGAACGGGTCGTTCCGACGGTCCTCACGGAACCACCACGGCCCGACCTGCCGCTGCCCGCAACGCCGATGGCGCGATCCGTCACGTCGCGCGAATGAAACGCGAATGCCACGCGAGCGGCGTTCGGCGCCGCGGAGCGTAGCCTTCGGGGACCCCGTGCCCCTGCGCGGGATCGCCCGCCACGTCCGGACCCCGCTCGCAGCCGGCCGACCGTGTCGCCCCGCCACGCCCCACGCGGAAACACGCCCATGACGCTTTCGTTCCCGCCGCGCCTCGTGCTCGGTGCCTGCATCGCCCTCGCCGCCGCCCCCGCCCTGGCCGGCTCCTTCACCGCCATCGACGTCGCCAACGGCCAGGTCACCGGCCTCTCGCACAACGGCCGCATCGTCAACGGCATCGCCGGCGCCTCGGCCTGGCGCTGGTCCGCCGACCGCGGCGCCCTCGTCGTCGACGGCATGACCGGCGCCGCCGGTGCCAGTTCGTGGTCGCAGCCGTTCGCCGGCTCGGCCACCGACGGCGACGGCAACGAAGTCGCCGCGCTCGCCTACGGCAACAGCCACATCGTCGGTCCGACCGTGCTCGGCGGCCTGCCCGGCGCGGTCGCGCTGGACGGCATGCTGAGTTCCGCCTGGGGCGTCTCCGACGACGGCACCGCGGTCGGCCTCGCCTACGCCGCCGACGGCACGCCGTCCGCATTCCGCTGGACCGCCGCCGCAGGCATGGCGACCCTGCCCGTGCAGCGCCCGGCCAACGCCTCGCGCGCGAACGGCATCAGCGGCGACGGCAGCACGATCTTCGGCTGGAACGACCAGGACAACGGCGCGCGCACGGCCGTGGTCTGGCGCAACGGCGTCGCCGGCGACCTCGTCGCGGCCGACGGCGAGCTGCCCGGCGAGGCGCTCGCCGCCAACCACGACGGCAGCGTCGTCGTCGGCGCGAGCCTGTTCAACGCGGAGACCGGCGCGAGCGAAGCCTGGCGCTGGACCGCCGCGACCGGCGTCGAGCCGATCGGCTTCCTCGGCATGATGGGCACCGCGTTCGCTTTCGGTACCAGCGACGACGGCGATGTCGTCGTCGGCGCGAGCGGCTTCGGCTTCAACCGCAGCGCGGTCGTGTGGACGCCCGGCTCGGGCATGGTGCTGCTCGCCGACCACGCCGCCGCGCACGGCGTGACGATCCCCGCCGGCTGGACGCTGATCACCGCGAGTGCGGTGTCGGCCGACGGCCTCACCATTGCCGGCTGGGGCCTCGACCCGTCGTCGGCGATGCGCTCGTTCGTCGTCGACCTGCACGGCGATCCGGCCACCGAAGCGGTCGTCGAGGCGCACGGCACGGTCGCGTTCAACGACCTCGCCGATGGTCCGTACGCAGGCGTCGCCGGCGGCAGCGCGGTGACGATGACCTTCCGCATCACCACGGTCGACGCGACCGAGTTCGATCCGGGCCAGGCCACGCGCTACCGCATCGTGCCGGGCAGCTTCACGCTGCAGGCGGGCAGCGCGACCGACACGCTCGCCGAGACGAGCTCCGGTCCCGCCGTGATCATCGCCAACGATTACCCGATGTCCGACGGCATCCACCTCATGGAATCGCCGATGGCCACCGCCGGCCAGTCGATGGAGTTCGAGCTGTTCAACCCCGGCGGCAACCTGTTCGATTCGGACGACCTCGACCGCATCAACCGCACGTTCGGCCCCGAACTGTTCGAGAAGGTCGCGTGGTTCGTGGCCGGCGGCGGTGGCGAGCAGGCCATGATGATCGAGCTGCAGTCGGTCGGCGTGCACGATGCCGGCGGTGCCGACGCGATCTTCGCCGACGGCTTCGACTGACGGGCCCCGTGACCTGCCGCGCGCGGCGCGGCAGGTCCGGCCCAGGCGTCGCCGCACGGCGCGCCTCGACGCCGGCGGCGACGCTTGCTAGCGTCGCCGCATGCTCGTCGACACCCACTCGCATTTCGACGTTTCCGAGTTCGACGGCGACCGCGACGCCACGCTCGCGCGTGCGCGCGAGGCCGGCGTCACGCGCCAGATCGTGCCCGCGATCGCAGCGGCGGGCTGGCCCGCGCTGCGCGACCTCTGCGCGTCGCAGTCGGGCCTGTTCCCTGCCTACGGCCTGCACCCGCTGTTCCTCGCCGAGCATGCGGACCGGCACCTCGACGACCTCGAGCGCTGGATCGCCGACGAGAAGCCCGTCGCGGTCGGCGAATGCGGACTCGACTTCCACGTCGAGGGCCTCGATGCCGACGTGCAGCGCCGCCTCCTCGACCGCCAGCTGCGCATCGCACGCGATGCCGGCCTGCCGGTGATCCTGCACGCGCGGCGCGCGTTCGACGAGATCGGTCTCGCGATCCGCCGCGTGGGCAGCCTGTCGGGCGTCGTGCACAGCTTCTCGGGCAGCACCGAGCAGGCGAAGCGCTTGTGCGACCTCGGTTTCTGCCTCGGCATCGGCGGACCAGTGACCTACCCGCGCGCGACGCGCCTGCGCGGCATCGTCGCGACCTTGCCGATCGCGCACCTGCTGCTCGAGACCGATGCGCCCGACCAGCCGCTGTGCGGCCACCAGGGCGCGCGCAACGAGCCGGCACGGCTCGTCGAGGTGCTCAAGGTGATCGCGACGCTGCGCGACATGCCGGCCGCCGAACTCGCCGCGGCGACGACGCGCAACGCCGAGCGCGTGTTCGGGCTGCCGCGCGAGGCCTGAGCCGGTCAGGCCTTCGGCGGCGCCAGCAGGCGCTCGAGCGCGCGCGACACCGCCACGAACGCGAACGTCGCCGTGATGTGCGTGGCCGCGCCGAGGCCGCCGCCGCAGTCGAGCTTGCCGGCGTCGCCCGCTTCGGGCCGCACGCCGCAGACGCTGCCGTCGGCCTGCGGGTAGCGCACGTTCTCGAGCGAGTAGATCGCCTGCACGCCGAAGTAGCGCTTCGGTCCGCGCGGGAAGTTGAACTCCTCGCGCAGCTTCTTGCGCACGAGCGCGAGCATCGCGTCGTGCTCGGTGCGCGAGAGGTCGCGCGCGCGCACGAGCGTCGGGTCGACGCGCCCGCCGGCCGAGCCGCAGGTGATCAGCGGCAGCTTGCGGCGCCGGCACCAGACCACGGTCTCGACCTTGACGCGGAACGCGTCGGCGCAGTCGATGACGAGGTCGTAGCCGCGGTCGAGGCGATCGGCGAGGTTGGCCGGGGTCAGGAACTCCGCCAGCGGATCGACCACGATCGCCGGGTTGATCGCGCGCGCACGCTCGGCCATGACCTCGACCTTGGCGCGCCCGTAATGGCCCGCGAGCGCGTGCAGCTGACGGTTCGTGTTGCTGACGCAGACGTCGTCGGCATCGAGCAGCGTGAGCTTGCCGACCCCGCTGCGCGCGAGCGCCTCGACGACCCACGAGCCGACGCCGCCGACGCCGACGATGCACACGTGGGCGGCGGCGAGCCGCGCGACGCTGCCCGTGCCGTAGAGGCGGTCGATGCCGGCGAAGCGTTCGTCGAAGAGGGCGGCTGACATGGTGCGGCGGTCGTGCAGGGACGCGGGGCGCGCGAGCCTAGCACCGCAGGCCACGCCGCGCGATCCGCCGCTGCCGTTACCATGGCCGGCCTTGTGGACGCGAAGCCATCGCCATGCGTTACCTCGTCTGCCTCGTCATCGGCCTCATGGCCGGCGCGCTGCTCGCCTCGACCGCCGCGGCGATCCTCGGCAAGCGCGATCCCTACCCGCGCGCGCTCATGTCGGTCATGCAGCACGAGCTCAAGCTCGCGCGCGACGCGACCGCGAACCGCTGCGAAGGCATCGCGAAGCCGCTCGACCTGCTCGCCACGCTGACCGAGGACATCGAGGTCGCGATGCCGCACGGCGAGGAGGTCGACCGCGTGTTCCGCCAGTACGTCGGCGACCTGCGCTCGACGCTGGCCACGGCACGCGCCGCCGCGGGCGACTGCGCGCGCCAGACCCAGGCGCTGACCGACGTCGGCAACGCCTGCAGCGCCTGCCACCGCGACTACCGCTGAGGTTCGACCTCGACCGCGACCGGTTCCGGCAGGCGCTCGGCGAGCACCTTGTCGATGCGGTTGCCGTCCATGTCGACGACCTCGAAGCGCCAGCCTTCCCACTCGAGGCGGTCGGTCGTGTGCGGCATGCGGCCGAGCAGCAGCATGAACAGGCCGTTGAGCGTGTGGTAGCGGCCGTGCACGCCCTCGGGCAGGTGGCGCAGGTCAAGGCGGTCCTTGAACTCCTGCAGCGGGATCAGGCCGTCGAGCAGCCAAGAATCGTCCTCGCGCTGGATCGCCCACGCGTCCTCGGGCGCCGACGGCGTGAACTCACCCGTGATCGCCTCGAGCAGATCGTGCTGGGTCACGATGCCCTGCACGTTCGCGTACTCGTCGACGACGAAGATCACCTCGACGCCCGAGCGGCGGAACTCCTGCAGCAGCTCCATGCCGGTCAGGCTCTCGGGGATGAACACGGCCGGGCGCATGTGCGCTTCGATGTCGAGCGGCTCGCCGCGCAGCGAGCGCGACAGCAGGTGGCGTGCACTGACGATGCCGACGACGAGGTGCAGTCCGCCGCGCACGACCGGCAGGCGGTTGTGCTCGCCGCGCTCGAGGATCGCGCGGTTGACCTCCTCGGGCGCGTCGAGGTCGAGGTAGACCACGTCCATGCGCGGCACCATCAGCGAGACGATCTGGCGGTCGTCGAGGCGGAACACGTTGCGCACGATCGCGTGCTCGTCGTGTTCGATCACGCCGGCCTCCGAGCCCTCGCGCAGCATCGCGTGGATGTCCTCCTCGGTCACCACGGACGAGGCGTCCTGGCGGATGCCGAGGACGCGCAGCAAGGTCTTGGTCGACACCGACAGCAGCATCACGAACGGCTTGGCGACGATCGCGAGCAGCGACATCGGCATCGCCACCGTACGCGCGACCGTCTCGGGATAGGTCTGGCCGAAGCGCTTCGGCACGAGCTCGCCGACGACGATCGAGAAATAGGTGATGGTCGCGACGACGATCGTGGTCGCGATCCAGCCGGCGGAACCGGGCTGCACGCCGTAACCGGTCAGGATCTCGCGCAACGGCTCGGCCAGCGCGGCTTCGCCGGCGATGCCGCTCAGGATGCCGATCGAGGTGATGCCGATCTGCACGGTGGACAGGAAACGGGTCGGATCCTCGCCGAGTGCGAGTGCCGATGCCGCCCCCCGGTCACCGTTGTCGGCCAACGCCTGCAGGCGCGAGCGACGCGAGGTGACGAGCGCGATTTCGGACATCGAGAAGATCCCGTTGAACAGGATCAGGGCGGCGAGCAAGGCGATTTCCAAGGGGGTTCCTTCTGGCGCGGCAGTGACATGCCACGGCACCCGAGCCGCGTGGAAAGGGGCACCGCGTTGGTGCCCGGAGCGGGGATCGAACCCGCATGGCCTCGCGGCCGAGGGATTTTAAGTCCCTTGCGTCTACCGGTTTCGCCATCCGGGCAAGCGTCGAGCATGCCCGAGGACGCCGGCCCGCGCCAGCGCGCGCCCGGTGCGCGCCGAGCGGGCGACGGGAAGGTTCAGGCCTGCACGTTGCCCGCGTTCGTGCCGATGCGCGGGCGGCGCGACGGCATCTGCCAGTGGCGCGTCGGCGACGTGCGCGACGACGACAGGTAGCGCCACGCGGCGACGACGATCTCGCGCACCTCGCGCCACGGCACGGGGGAACGTCCGCGCAGCGCTTCCCATAGTGCACGCTGCTGTTCGGCGGCATCGATGAGCGACTCGCTGTCGTGGGCAGCCTGCCGCACGAGGTACGCGAACGCGTACACCGGACAGTAGTCGAGCCACCGCGCGGCCGGATCGCCGGCACGGATCGTCGCGAAATCGAGCTCCACGAAGTGCTCGTAGCCGCGTGCGAGCGGTTGCGCGGACAGGGCACTGCGCGCGTCGTTCGCGCATCGGTCGGCCTGCCGGGACAGGCATTCCTGCACGGACATCTGCTGGTCGTTCACGGCGGGTGGTCTCCTCTGGCCCGAGGAGAGTGCATGCCGCGCGATGGCCCGAAAATGAACCACGCAGACCTTCCGGGAATCCGGACAGCCGGCCTTCATGCAGCCGGCGCGGCGCTCAGGGATCGAGCAGCGAGCGCTCGAGCACGCAGATGTAGCGATCGCGACCGGCTTCGGGAGGCAGCGGCTGCACGATGATTTCCCAGCGCGGATCACGCGACTCGCCGTCGGCGACCGAGGCGGCGCGGAACGACGTACCGGTGCCGAGCCAGTTGTTGAAGCGCTCGCTGTCGAGCTCCCAGCGCCGGATGATCGCGGCGTGGTCGGCGATGCCGGTACGTTCGCGGAACGCGTCGTTGACATGCACGATCTCGGGCGCCGGCATGTCGCCACGACGTGCGGTCATGATGAACAGAGGCGCATGCAGGCTGTCCAGCGTCGCGTGCAGCATGCCGAAGCCGGCCTGGTAGTGGCGGCGATCGAGCAGCTCGACGAGGATGCGCAACGCACGCGCCGACTCGAGGTGGATCGGCTCCCACGGCAGCGAGCGGCCTTTCACCTCCTCCTGCCACGCGCTGAAGCTCTGCCGCGGCGACAGGCGCGCGCCCGGGTAGACCTGCAGCTTGGCGAGGTACGGATTGCCGCCCCAGCGCACCGTGCGCACCTGCTCGACGCGCGTCCACAGGATCGCGCTGCGCGACTGCGCATCGAGCGGGATGTAGAGCACGCCGGCGACCGTAGAGGTATGCGCATCGAGGTCGGGGAAGGCCTTGGCGACCTCGTCGGAATAGATCACGCCCGGCGTGTCCGAACGCAGCAGCGTGCCTTCGCCGTCGCGGATGCGACGACGCAGGTCGAGCAGGATCTCGTCGGGCGGCAGCACGCCGTAGCGGCTGCTGACGCGCTCGTCGATCAGCGCGACGCCGTCGGCTTCGACCGCTTCGAGCAGCTCGGGCGCGAAATCACGCAGGCCGTCGGTGGTGAGGTTCTCGACGCCGTTGAAGTGGCTGATAAGGTCCTCGCGCATCGACAGCAGGCGGCTCTCGCGCCAGATCGACTCGAGCTGCTCGACCGCGCCGATGCGCGCGGCGAGCGCACGGCTGATGAGGTCGGCCGCGTCGCGCATCGCGTGGTCGGCGAACAGCGGCGCGTAGTGGTGGCAGGCGACCAGGCCCCACAGGCGCTCGTTGACGATGATCGACAGCACGAGCGTCGCCTTGACGCCCATGTTGCCGAGGTATTCGAGGTGCACCGGCGACACGCTGCGCAGCGACACGTCGCTGAGGTCGGTCGGCTCGTCGTCCTCCTGCACGAGCGGCACGGGGCGGTAGCCGCAGTCGGCGATCACGCGCACGCGGTTGCGCAGGTACAGCGCGCGAGCCTGCGCGGGGATGTCGCTGGCCGGATAGTGCAGGCCGACGTACGGCTCGAGGCCCTCCTGGAGCGCCTCGGCGATGACCTCGCCGTGCCAGTCGCGATCGAAGCGGTAGACCATGACGCGGTCGTAGCCGAACAGCCGGCGCAGCGCGCGCGCGGCGCGGTCGGCGACCGCCGCGAGCTCGCGCTCGGCCTCGATCTGGCGCAGCAGCGGGTGCACGTCGAGCGGCTCGAAACGCGCGTCGTGGCTCGTCGCGGGCTCGATCTCGAGCAGCCAGTGGCGCTCGTAGAGATGCCACGCGCCGACCATGTCCTTGAGCTCGGCGTTGTGCGGGAACGTGACCGGCAGGTAGGCCAGGTGCAGCGGGCGCTCGTCGTTCGGCGCGGCATCGAGCGGATGGCGCGCCGTGCGCACGTGCTGCTGCCAGTCCTTGCCGATCAGGTCGGTCGCGGCGACGCCCGCGATCACGCCGGCATTGTCGCTGGCCTGGGTGATGCGACCGCTCGCGGCGTCGATGACGATGAGCAGGCCATGCGGCTGGATCGCGCCGGGGATGTGGATCGGTTCCCGCGCGCACTCGTCGAGGCTCATGCGTTCGTCATCGGCGGCCATGCGTGATCAGACCTCCGCCGTGCTGGCGGCGAACGCCGCGAAGAACGCACGCGCACCAGCCACCGCGCGCGTCACGGAGCGCTCGTCGGCGAGCACCTCGTCGAGCACGCGCTGGAAACGCGGCCAGCGTACCGGCTCGCTCGCGCCGAGCGAGAAGAAGCGCATCGCGTCGACGCCGGGCATGCACGCCTGCAGGCGCGCCGTGATGATGCGGCCGCCGAGCGTCGAGCCTTCGATCACGTAGAGCATGCCCCAGCAGGCCGCTCCGTCGAAGGGCAGCGCCGGCGATGCGAATCGTGCGGGAACGGGCAGGCCCAGTGCCTCGAGGTCACGCGCGAGCGCGCCCGCTCGAGAACGGTAGATCCAACCCGGGCGTCCGCCGATGCGGCGCACGAACTCGGCGTGGTCGGCTTCCCAGCCCGCGTACAGCGCGTAGAGTGCGGTCAGCAGTCCGCCGTAACGCGCCGGGTCCAGGCCCCTCGAGAAGAGGTCGCGCATGACCGGCGCGGCCTCGGCCCGGGCATGTTCGGCACGGGTCGCTTCGCGCAACCGCCGCGAGACGCGCTCATCGTCGAGAGGCCGGGACGACGCGGCCTGCGGGGCCGGCATGTCGAAGGCGGTATCGGCGGTCAGTGACGTCATCAGGCGGATGTCCAAGGGGCGCGCGGTCGGGCACAAACGAACCGCAGAGTGCCGGTCGGTGGCGAAATCGGCGCTGAACCCGTCCCGGCGTCAGGTGGCCGTGTCGAACAGCCGATGGTGCCAGGCGAGCACCGCATCGTCGACGCGTCCTTCGAGCACGAGACCGACCGCCTCGAAGGCCTCGAGCACGCCGCGCAGGGCGCGCGATAGTCGCGTCGTGCCCGCGGTGTCGCCGGCCGCACGCGCCTGCGTGATCGCGGCCAGCATCGCCGCCGCCCAGTCGTGCAGCACGACCTCGGACGCCCAGCGACCGCGCAGCCATGCCGCGAGATCGTGCCGCGGCAGCGCGCGCTCGGCCGCGATCGCCTCGAAGGCCAGCGCGACCACGTCGCCCGCGCCGCGGTACCACTCGGTACGGCCGTGCGCGGCGGCGCGGATCTCGAGCGGCGCCGGCGTCGCGTGGGCGGCCAGCAGCTTCTTCAGATGGCGCTCGATCGCCCGCGCCTCGGCGACGCGCGGCGTCTCGATCAGCAGGCCGCGCTCGAGCGCGAACCATGCGTGGAAACGGCGATGCAGGCTGCGCATGCGCACGAGCGGGTCGCGCGCGAAGCCGATCTTGAGCACATCGGCCTCGCGCGCCAGCAACGCGTAGACGTAGCAGCGGCCGCGCGTCGCGGGCCGCCATGGCGCCGGATCGTCGTCGGGGATCGAATCGCTCGTGACCATCGCCCGAGCATGCCATGCGGCATCCGTTCAGATCGCGGCCATGCGCCCGCGCCTACGCTGCACAGGTCGACAGTCGCCGTTCCCAGGGGATCGCCCGTGATGGAGTCCAGCCGCCGCGCCGTGCGCGGCCTCGCCTGCCCGCCCGGGTGGCGTCCGTGACGCCGCGACGCCGGCGCCTCCTGATCATCCTCGCCGTCGTCGTGGCGCTACTCGTCGGCATTCGCCTCGCCCTGCCGACGATCGTCACGAACGCGGTCAACGCGCGCCTCGCCAGCATGGGCGACTACCACGGCCGCATCGACGACATCGACATCGCCCTGTGGCGCGGCGCCTACCGCGTGCACGGCTTGCGCATCGCCAAGGACGACGTCCGCGTACCGCTGCTCGACGCGCCGGTCATGCGCGTGAAGACCGAGTGGGGCGAACTGCTGCGCGGCGCGATCGTCGCGCGCGTCGTGTTCGAGTCGCCGACCGTGCACTTCGTCGACGGACGCTCGAGCGCCGACAGCCAGACCGGCCGTGGCGTCGACTGGCGCGACAAGCTCGAGGAACTCGTGCCGACGCGCATCGACGCGGTCGAGATCCACGACGGCACCGTCGTGTTCCACAACTTCGTCTCCGATCCGCCTGTGGACCTGCGCGCGACGCAGGTGCGCGCCACGATCGAGAACCTCACCAACGTGCGCGACGAGGCCGGCGAACGCGTCGCCCACCTCGTCGC
>JASCPI010000014.1 GCA_029959555.1 Lysobacteraceae bacterium PS02065
CCGCCTGCTCGGATCGATCGGCTACATTCCACCGGCCGAAGCCGAAGCCAACTACCATCAGCAACGTCAGTGCGTCACGGAGACGTGACTCACACCAACGAGCCTCCGGGATTCCCGGGGCGATTCATTATCGGTACTTCTCGGGCATCGGATAACGCGTGGACGGTCTCGTGCATTTCGCCCAGCGTCGTAAACACCAGGTGCCATATGGCACCCAATGCCAGCATGAGCGCCAACAGCCAACGGACCGCAGGCAGTGGTCGCACGTGGATCTTCACGCTGTCGGCTTGCCCACTTGGGTGCTGGCCCGACGTGCATCGCGCAGGATCTCGATGGCTTCCTTGATGACGTACAGACCGATCAGGGTACCGATCACATAATCCGGATAGGGGTTGGCCAGCCACCACACCAGTACCCCGGCGAGAATGACGCCGATGTTGGCTACCACGTCGGCGCGGGTGAACAGCCACGTTGCCCGCAGATGGACCTCTCCCGACTTCAGCGGGGAGAGCATGCGCAACACCGTGACATTGACCACCAGCGATAGCAGCGCAGTGCCGATCATCCAGCCGCTGAGTGGTTCGGCACCCTGCAGTACCCGTCGCCCCACCTCAACCAGCACGCCAATACCCAGCACCAGCAGAATGCCGCCACTGAGCCAAGCGGCATTGGCCTTGAAGCGGGCCGTGCGTCCAATGGCCACCAACCCAATGGCATACGCGGTGGCATCGGACAGCATGTCGAGCGCGTCAGCCAGCAGACCTGTGGAATGGGCAATCCATCCGGCAATACCGCCAATGACGGCCATGGCCGCGTTGAGGGCCAGGGCAATCCACAGTACGCGTTGCTCCTGGGCGTTCTTGGCCTCGGGATGGCAGCCACAATCACTCATCAGGTGTTCTCCAGCTGGGTACGTAGGTCAGATCCAATGGCAGGGCTCGATCGACTAGCCGGGGACGTTTGAACACGGGTCCGAGCACCCTGAGGGCACGCCGGCACGGGCAGCCCCCCGAGGCTGGCGGCCAAGCAAGGCGCACGGTAAAGTCCGTAGCTACTACGGAGTCAAGTCGCCACATGAAGATCAGTCAGGCCGCCGAGGCCAGTGGGTGCCATCTGGAAACCATCCGCTATTACGAGCGGATCGGCCTGTTGCCCCAACCTGGTCGCACCGGCAGCGGGTATCGCGTTTACGAGCCTGCCGATATCGAGCGTTTGCGCTTCATTACCCGCGGCCGGGATCTGGGTTTCAGTCTGGAAGAGATCCGCAGCCTGCTGCAGTTGTCCGGGGACGACCAGATGTCCTGCATGGACGTAGATCGGCTGGCACGCAGTCATTTGGCTGATATCCAGGCCCGGATGGAGGATCTGCGCAGGATGGCCCGGGAACTGGAGCGGGTGATCGCCAGTTGCCATGGCGGACAACGTGCCGAGTGCACGATCCTCTCTACGCTGCGACAACCGGCCGGTTGCGCGTCGGCGGAGTGCTGCCAGGCGTGAGCGATGTGGACCGCTACCTCGAAGCGGCCACGCGTCAGAACACGCAGCGCAGCTATGCCTCGGCGCTGCGCCACTTCGAGGTCGAATGGGGTGGCCATCTGCCGGCGACGCCCGATAGCGTGGCCCGCTATCTGGCCGAACAGGCCCCCAAGGCAGCAATCAACACGCTGAAGCAACGACTGGCAGCACTGGCGCATTGGCACGCCGAGCACGGGTTCGTCGATCCCACGCGTACGCCGCTGGTACGCAAGGTCCTCAAGGGCATTCAGACGCTACACCCCCGAATCGAAAAGCAGGCCACGCCGTTGCAGCTGGCCCAGCTGACCCAAGTAGTCGGGTGGCTGGACCAAGCCACGCTGGCGGCCCAGGAGCGCGCCGACCACGCGTATGCCTTGCGTGCCATGCGCGACAAGGCGCTGGTGTTACTGGGCTTTTGGCGAGGATTCCGCGGCGATGAGTTGATCCGGCTGCAGATTGAGTACTTGGAACTGGTACCCGAGCAGGGAATGATCTGCTTCCTGCCGCGCAGCAAGGGCGACAGACAGTCGGCAGGCAATACGTACAAGGTGCCCGCTCTGTCGCGCTTGTGCGCGGTCAGTGCCACGCAGGCCTGGGTGCAGGCAGCCGCGCTAACTCAAGGCCCGCTGTTCCGGCGTGTCGATCAATGGGGCAACGTCGGCAGCCAAGGGTTGCATCCGAACAGCCTGATCCCCTTGCTGCGCGACCTGTTTCAGTCCGCAGGTCTGGAGGCCGTGGGAGGCTACAGCAGCCATTCCCTTCGCCGGGGCTTTGCGGGCTGGGCCAATGACAACGGCTGGGACGTGAAAGCCCTGATGGAGTACGTCGGATGGCGAGACGTGCACTCGGCCATGCGTTACATCCAGGGCCGCGATCCGTTCGCCCGCCAACGCGTTGAAGCCGGCCTCCAGGCCGCGCCGCCCCCCGCGCTCGCCTCGGCGGCGCTGCCAGCGCCGGCCGCGACCGTGAGCCTGACGCTGCGCCTGCTAGTGAGCCCGTTTACGCCCCGAGGCAGGGGCGCTGGCCGCGCTCGGGCACGCATTGAGGCGATGTGCCTATCCCCGTTTCAAGCCCATCGGCTTGATGCCGAGGGAAGCGAGTACCGACTCACGATGCCGGTGGTCGACGCCGCGGACATGGACGAGAGGATGGCCATGCTGCTGGATGAGATGCATCGCGTTGCCGATAACCACCACTGCTTTCTGGAAGCCTCCGTGCGCGCCGAGGACGGGCGTCACTGGGATTGACCTCAACCCTGACCAGGGCACTGCATGGCGACGCTGCACGAGACCGCGTATCCGCGCCTGAAACCTGATCCCACGGCCAAGGAACTGGACGAGATTTACACGCCCAGCGGCGGCGAAGTGCGCCTCGCACGTAGCATGGCGACCCAGCCAACCACTCAGTTGGCTGTGCTCATTCACCTGAAGATGTTCCAGCGGCTGGGCTACTTCGTGATCCTAGCCGATGTCCCAGAACGGATTCGGCAACATATTGCCCAGGCAGCCGGGCTGCGCCGGGCGCTATCCATCCGAGACTTGAATCGCTACGACGTCTCCGGCGCTAAACGCGCCCATATGGCGCGCCTGCGAAAGTTCCTGCGCGTTCGTCCGCTGGATGTCAGCGGGAGGGAATGGCTGGCAACGGTGGCCCAGGCCGCCGCTCAAACCAAGCATGTCATCGCCGACATCATCAACGTGCTGCTGGAGGAGCTGGTTCACCATCGCTTTGAGCTGCCGGGCTTCAGTACGCTGGAGAAGATTGCGGTTCAGGCCCGCGAGCAGGTGCATGAGCAGTATTACCGCAGCATCAATGAGGCCTTGACCGCGCCAGCCAAGAGCTTGATCAAGGAACTGTTGGCCGCACCGGCCAATGCCACATATACCGGCTGGAATGCGCTAAAGCGCGAGCCCAAACGGCCCACCAATAAGGAAGTGCGCTTTTATCTGCAACATATCCAACGCCTGCAACATCTGGCCCAGCAGTTGCCGGCCGTGGATATTCCGGTTCCGAAGCTGAAGCAGTTCCGCGCCATGGCGCGTGCGCTCGATGCCAGCGAACTGGCCGAACTCAAGCCGGCCAAGCGCTATGCCTTGGCGACGATCTTCATTCGGTCCCAGTACGCCAAGACATTGGACGATGCGGCCGACCTGTACATCCGGCTGATGCAGAACCTGGAGAACACGGCCCAGCAAAGACTGTTGGCCTACCAAGTAGAGCACGGCAAGCGTGCTGATACGCTTATCGCGCAGCTCAAGGAGATCCTGCAGGCTTATCAGATCGACGGAACGGACACACAGCGTGTGGATGCCATCGGACTGAGTCTGGTGGCGGACATTTCCACACTGCTGGCCGAATGCGATGAACATATGGCGTACGCAGGCCGCAACTACCTGCCATTCCTGATCCAGCCTTACAGCGTTGTCCGCCCGTTGCTGTTCAACTGCCTGGAGATCATGCAACTGCGCTCCACCAGCCAGGACGCGGGCATGGAACGCATGATCGCTGCTCTGCTGTCGCTCCGCGGTCAGCGGCGGGACATGATTGAGGCCAGCTCGATCGGTCTGGATGTTGAAAAGGATCTGGGCTGGTTGTCAGTCAACTGGCGCAGGCACGTCTTCGGCCGCAAAGCGGACTCGCTGGGGCCGGGCTGGGTGCATCGCAAGTACTTTGAGCTAGCTGTGCTGGCCCAGATCAAAGACGAACTCAAATCCGGTGATCTGTTCATTCCCCACGGGGAGCGCTACGACGATTACCGAGAGCAACTGGTGGATGAGGCCACATTCGCCCAGGAACTGGAGGCCTACGGTGAGGTATCTGGTCTGGCCACCGAGGCCAGCGAGTTCGTGCGCCATTTGCAGCAAGAGCTGAGCTCACTGGCCGACACGGTGGATGCACGTTTTCCGGAGAACGTCCACGCCGATGTGGTGGATGGGCGCCTGGTGCTCCGGAAGCTGCAACGGCCTGAGATCTCCAGCGCCATTGCCACGGTCGATGCTCTTATCACCGAGAGGCTGCCGGCGATGAGTATCGTAGACGTGCTGATCGATGCGGCTCAATGGCTCAAGCTGCACCGTCATTTCCGGCCGATTGCGGGCACCAATGCGCGCGTGGACGATCTCATGCGCCGGGTGATCACTACGCTGTTCTGCTACGGGTGCAACCTGGGCCCGACCCAGACTGCGCGCTCAATCAAGGGCTTCAGTCGGCGCCAGATTTCCTGGCTTAACCTCAAGTACGTCACTGAAGACACGTTGGACAAGGCGATCGTGCAGGTGATCAATACGTTCAACAAGTTCGATCTGCCTGGCTACTGGGGCTCGGGCAAGAGTGCGTCGGCCGATGGCACCAAGTGGAGCATGTACGAGCAGAACCTGCTCTCGGAGTACCACATCCGCTACGGTGGTTATGGCGGCATCGGCTACTACCACGTCTCTGACAAGTACGTGGCGCTGTTCAGTCACTTCATTCCGTGCGGTGTGCACGAAGCGATCTACATTCTGGACGGATTGCTGGCCAACACGTCTGATATCCAGCCTGAAATCGTGCATGGGGATACCCAGGCCCAGAGTTATCCGGTCTTTGGTTTGTCCTACCTGTTGGGCATTCAGTTGATGCCACGTATTCGCAACATCAAGGATCTGACCTTCTTCCGCGCGGAGGCGGGTCGCCCGTACAAGAACATCCAGGCGCTGTTCGGCGACAGCATCGACTGGGGCCTGATCGAAACGCATCTGCACGACATGCTGCGGGTCACGGTGTCGATCAAGTTGGGCAAGATCACCGCTTCGACGATCCTTCGCCGGCTGGGAACCTACAGCCGGAAGAACAAGTTGTACTTCGCCTTCCGGGAGCTTGGGAAGGTCATTCGCACGCTGTTCTTGCTGCGCTACATCGATGACGTGGACATGCGTCGGACTATCCAGGCGGCCACCAACAAAAGCGAAGAGTTCAATGGCTTCGTCAAATGGGTTTTCTTCGGCGGAGAAGGGATCATTGCCGAGAACGTGCTTCATGAGCAGCGAAAGGTCGTGAAGTACAACCAGCTCGTGGCCAATATGATCATCCTGCACAACGTAGACCAGATGACACGCACGTTGGCCAGCCTGCAGGAGGAGGGGATGGAGTTGAATCCCGAGGTTCTGGGCGGCTTGTCGCCGTATCGGACCAGCCACATCAATCGGTTCGGAGACTACACGCTCGACCTGGAACGTAAGGTCGCGCCTCTCCAATTCACCGAGATCGTTTTGGAGCCCCACTGGACGCAGATCGCCGAGCCGAGAGGGTAGCGGACTCTGTCTATTCAGTTTCGACGCGAAGTGCTAATAGGCCACTTCGTGGCCTCAGCGGCGTATGAAGAAGAAAAGCACGCAACATCAAAAACTTAAAGCGGATTCGGCTGTATTTCTCACGAATCCCTGCCGACCCTCGAACTCGCCGAATCGGTTGACATAGTCCCATACGTCACGGCGGCTCGTGTTGAAGATGTGCGGCCCGTAGTGATGGACCATGATGTTGGTGTGCGGGTCGCGCGACGTGTGACAGTTGCCGCCCACGTGCCCGCGCGATTCGAACACGTCGATCCGGTAGCGGCCGGACTCCGCAAGCGAGCGCGCGAGCACCGCACTCGCGAACCCGGCCCCGACGCAAGCGATCCTGGTCTTCATGCCGCTTCTCCACGGCTGTGGGCTGCCGCTGAAGCACGCTGCTGGAAGATGCGGTCGAGCACGGACGCGAGACCTGGCATCAGAACCCCGCGCGTGCTGAGAAGCGTGCTGTCCGCGGGAAGGCGCGCACGACGTGCTCGCTCATGCTGCGGTACGGGCCGGATGAGGCTGGTATCCATGCCGCCGCGCTCGGCGCAGTCGTACGCGAACTGCGACCACGTCGTGCGGCCGTCGTTGGACAGGTGCCACAGACCACGCTCGCCGTCGATCAGCAGATCGAGGGACGTGGTGGCCAGGTCGGGGAGATATGCGGGGGACACGGTGACGTCGCTCAACACCGGGAGTCGGGATCCCGTGCCGAGATGGCGCAGCGTCCTCTGGACGAAGTCGCTCTCCTCCGGTCCACCGATGAACGGGCCGCTGCGCACGATCAGCGCACCGGCAAGCGAACGCAGCACGCTAATTTCCGCAGCCCGCTTGCTTCGTCCGTAGGCGTTCAACGGCCCCGTTTCGTCATCCTCGCGGTATGCGCGGCCCTTGGTGCCCGCAAAGACCATATGGCTGGAGAACGTGAGCATCGGCAGATCGGATTGCGAGCATGCGATCGCGATGTTCGCCGCGCCATGCTCGTTGGAGGCCGTGCAACGGTCGATTTCGTACTCGGCTCTTTCGACGCAGGGAAAACCCGCTGCATTGATGACGGCCCAAGGCGCATGGCGCGCCATCAGCGCATGCACTGAAGCGTAGTCGGCAATGTCCACGGCATCGCGCGTGGCGCAGACTACGGCAAGATGGCGTCGTTCGCACTGACGGAGGATCTCGACACCCAGTGCACCGCCCGCACCGAACAGGAGGATCGGCGCGCGCATATCGCCTGCAGGCAGCGATACTCCGTGCGACGGCAGGGCGCCGGTGTCGCATCGATCCCACCATCCCGCGCCGTCGAGCACCGGATGTTCGAAACGGCCCGTCGCGGAAAGCGAACGAATCATTCCCGCGAGCGCGGTCGCGCGCGGCGGCGTGGTACGCGCGTCGAAGACCCCGGCCTCGTAGCGGTTCTCCTCTCGCGTCACGAGGCTTTCCCAATCCATGCTGCCGAACAAGGCCCAAGGCGTCACGGCAAGGACGTCGATGCCTCGGCTTCTCGCTTCGACGCAATCGCTCCACGCCTCGTGCAGCCAGCGCATCTGCTCCTCTCGCGTGCAGCTCAGCTGGACCTCGGTCAGGGCAAGTGGGAGACCGTAACGGGCCCACGTCTCTTCGAGAATGGCGCCGAAGCCACTGCGCAGGCTGTCGGAATGGCGGACCGCCTCGACATCCACGTATACGTCGCGGCCGTTCCCACCGACGCGTGCGTGAGGGTAGCGAGACGTACGCTCGTCGAGATGGCGATTGCTGGTCACGTAGTGGTTGATGCCGATCACGGCGGGTGGCGTCGGATTGGCCAAGACTTCCCGCAACACCCGACGTGCGGCAGCATCGTCGTGCAATGCGTCTTCGAGGTGGCCGCACGGGGTCGGATCTCCGCACAACAGATCGAGACTCCACCATCGCCGTGCATTCTCGTAGTCGCGCTGGTAGGCAAGTGCCGGGGTGCTCGACGCGAATCCGATGTCTTCGGTCTGGATGAGGTTGGCACCCGGAATGATCTCGCGGATCGCGCGCATCGCCGACCCGATGGCGCGCACTTGGTGTACTAGCGCCACCGCAAACGACCCGGCATCGCGATGGTGCGGATACCAGTGGCCATATAGCCCACTGAAGCGCGCTGTCGTAAGCGGCTCGTTGATCGGCGTCCAGTCGATCACCCACGGATAGCGCAGTGCGACCTCACGCGCGAACGCCGTGAAAGCGCTCGGAAACGCCGGATCGAGGAGATCGGTGCCGACGGGACCGCTACCATGGTGAAGAAGACCGATGATCGGTCGAACGGCACTGTCCGCGCAGCGCGCAAGGTAGGCGTCGCTCCACGCCCAATCGCCCTCGAGGGAGCCCGATGGGTGCACGCGCTCCCATAGGACGGGCACGCGGAGGCGCGAAACCCCGAGCGAGATGACATCGTCGAGATCGTTGGATCGGCCATCGTGCCCCGTGC
Source organism: Lysobacteraceae bacterium PS02065 (assembly GCA_029959555.1). Lineage (GTDB taxonomy): Bacteria > Pseudomonadota > Gammaproteobacteria > Xanthomonadales > Rhodanobacteraceae > Dokdonella. The sequence goes on from JASCPI010000014.1 coordinate 8,278, forward strand.
GGCGCAGTTGGTCGAAGAGGCGATCTCCGACACGGTTGACCGTGCACTCGGCTCCGCCCCAGATTTCGAGCCGTGCAGCTCGCGCGCGCGTGGTCATGAAGGCGAAGCGACGGTGACACGCGCGTGGGGAAGGTGGCCCACCCGGCCGCGATCGACTCGCGCGTCAATAACCTCGTCGATCAGCATCGCCATGCATTGCCACGTGAGATCCCACGACGTGTTGCGCAGGAAAAGGTCGACTCGTGTCAGCCATGCCGCGTCTGCCTCGCGGACCGCGCGTTCGCACGCCGCCACGAACGCCTCGGGCGTATCGGCAATGTGGACCAGTCCCAGCTTGGCGTAGGGATGCACGACGTCATGAATGCTCGTCGACACCACCGGCTTGCCCCCAGCGAGGTATTCGGGCGTTTTGGTAGGACTGATGAAGCGCGTCGATTCGTTCTTCGCAAACGGCATGATCGCCACGTCCCATTGCGCGAGCCAATTCGGAAGTTGTTCGTAGGCTTCGAGGCCGGGGTAGCGGATACGCTCCGCGCACGGCAACGAGGCGGGATCGATCTTGACCACCGGCCCCACGAGCGTGATGTCCCAGCCCGGCCGTAGTTCGGCAACCCCGGCGATCAACGCACTGTCGAAACGTTCGTCGATGACGCCGAAGAATCCCAAGTGAAGACGGCGCATGTCCGGGAGACGTCGGTCAATCGGAACGACGCGTGCGCTCCGGAAATGCGCAGCGTCGATGCTGCTAGGAAGCGCATGGACATTGGCATGCTGGGTACGTTTGGATTCGTACAGACTCCAGCCCCCCGTGAAGACGACGTCAGCGCGCTTGAGCAGACGCACCTCATTGAGTCGCATAGGTGCCGGAGCACCCTTGAACGAACTGAGTTCGTCCATGCAGTCGTAGGCGACGAACAGAGGATCGAGGTGTTGCGTGAAAGGCAGCGCCATCGGCGTGTAGTAGAGCGAGCCGTACCGCTCGATGTCCTCGTCCTGGATCAGGCCGTCGATGAGCAGACTGATTGCCGCGTCGTGCCACGACGCCGGCATGCCGACCGGCAGGATTGGCGTCACGACGAAAAGCGCGGGTCGTACACGTTCCATCCGGAGTGCCGGTGAAGCGATACCCTCGAAGAGCGGCTCCTCGATGTAGAACACTCTTCGCTGCTCGCTGAAGCGCGTCAGCAGGTGTTGGGGACGCTGGAAAACGAAGTGCCAGCGGAGGTGCGAGAAACAGAGCAGGTCGTACGGACGGAACGGTATCGAAGGCTCATCGGTGATCGACGCGATGTCGGCGTCGGCCTCGTGGCGTACGAACAGATCGGTCATGCAGATTCCTTGGGTAGTGGTGGCGAGGGGCAAGCCGTCCCTGGCTAGGAATCGAATGTCCTGCCCTACTCCTCTTCGCCACCCGCCGGTCGCGTCGGGCGATTCGATCCGCGGTCGTCCTCGCCTTCTTTTGGTTCCGTGCGGGGCTCGTCGTGCTGCTGCGATGAGATCGTCATGTCGCTTGTCCTCAATGGGGGGCGCGATGTGCCTCCATCCTTACTGCAACACGCATGCCCAAGTCGCCGAGCCCGTTGCCGCACGGCATTGCTCGAAAAGCCAGCGTGACTCAGGTCGTGGCTTTCCTGTAGGGAGGAAAATTTTTCCGAAGCGCTTGCCGTCGCAATCGGATGCTGGCCCTCAGGCGCGGATGTCGGTGAGGTCCGTTTCCCGCGCATGCGTGGTGGCGAGGATGCCGCGAGGTGCGCATGTCGAGAAACGCGTGCGTCGCCGGTGCATGGCACATCCCTTGCTCTATCCGGTAACCGTGCGATGCCGGCTCAGATACGCCGGCGTGCGCCAACTTGGAGCAAGGTGTTCAGTGACCGCATTCGATACCTCGCATGGTCTCACCGGGCCATTCGCCGTCACGGATGACCCGGGCGATGGCCTAGTCGAACTCGGAACATGGCTGCTCGCGCAGGGCTACCGGTTCGTCACGGTGACGCCGGAGACACACCGCATCGTGCATTCAAGGCGAGGCATCTCGAACGGGTTCGACCTGCGCGACATCTTCGGCTGGAGCCGCACGTTCACGGAGGACATCGTCCCGCTCGAAGTACGCGCCCTGCTCGACAGAAGCCATGCCATTGCCGCGAGCGGCACCCGATGCGCGAGCCGGGTGCGCTTTTCGACGATAGGCGATGCCATCCTGATGCATTCGGCCTATCCGGCATCGGACGCCGACAGCGTGTTCTTTGGTCCCGACACGTACAGGTACATCCAGTTCGTGCACCGGCATCTTCCATCATGCGGTCGCGCCCGCCGCATCATTGATGTGGGGTGCGGAAGTGGCGCCGCGGGGCTTTCCGCCGCGTCCGCTCTGCCGGGCTCGACGCTCGTCCTTGCCGACATCAACGCGAAAGCGCTCGCCTATGCACGCGTCAATGCCCGGCTCGCGACAATGCCATCGGCCGCGTTCGCGCTGAGCGACGTGCTAGACGATGTCGCTGGCGCATTCGACTTCATCATCGCGAACCCCCCGTACATGAAGAACGCGCTCAAGGGCACCTTCCGCGATGGCGGCAACCACCACGGCACCCATCTCTCGGTGCGCATCGTCTACGAGTGCCTCTCGCGCCTATCGGGCGGCGGCCGGCTCGTGCTCTATACCCTCGCCCCCGTCATGGAGGGTGTCGACCTGTTCTTCGCGTCGGTTTCAGCGTGCCTGCGCGAGGTCCACTGCTCCTTCACCTACACCGAGATCGATCCAGACGTCTTCGGCGAGGAGCTTCGCGGCGCCGACTACGCGCGCGTGGAACGCATCGCTGCCGTGGGACTCGTCGTCGATCTCCCGTGACGCCCCTTCCATGAGGAACTCCATGACCACCTTGTCTCCCAGGAATACGCTCAGCACCGACGTTGACGCGGATCTGCACGAGCGCCTCGCATCGGTGACATGGACGCGCACGTCGCAACGTTCCTGGCCCAGACGCAGGTATGTGTCGCCGTGGCTGTGGTGATCGTCGATGCCAAGGAAACTCATTCGTGCCGTCCTGCGTGGCGAATGCCTACCCCTTGTATACGCCGCACGGGCGACCGCGACGTGAATCGAACGCGGGGACATTCCGCTCAGCACGTGATCGCCAGCGCGTCGACTTCTGAATGTGACGCATCGTGAGCGCCGTCCTCATGTGTCCGCCGACCCACTTCGACATCGACTACAAGATCGATCCGTGGATGGCGCAGGCCGGGCGCGGAAGCGTTGACCGTGCGAGGGCACAAAGGCAGTGGGCGTCGCTCGTTGCACAGGTTCAACGCAGCCGACATGTCGACTTCTTGGAAGCGGTCGCTGGCGCTCCCGACATGTGTTTCACCGCGAATGCGGGGTTCGTGCGTGGCCGCGATGTCGTACGCAGCAACTTCAAATGCACGCAACGGCGGGTTGAGGAAATGCCGTTCGCGGACTGGTTCTGTTCGCGGTCGTTCACGTGCCATGCATTGCCGCGCCAGGTGAACTTCGAAGGCGCGGGCGACGCGGTCCTCGACATCCAGCGCCAGCGCCTCTGGATGGGCCATGGCATGCGCTCCGACATCGAGGCCGCGTCATGGCTGCACCACCTCCTCGACGTCGAGGTCGTGCCACTGCGTCTCGTCGACGCGCGCTTCTATCATCTCGACACCTGCTTCTGCATTCTCTCGGACGGCCGCCTCGTCTATTTCCCGCCCGCGTTCGACGAGCACGGCATCGCGGCCATCGAGGCGGCCTTCGCCATCGACTCGCGCATTGCGATAGGCGCGACCGACGCGAGGAACTACGCGTGCAACATGATCGATCTCGGCGACCGGGTTCTTCTCGCATCGGCCAGTCCTTCGCTGCAGGAGGCATTGGCCGCGGGAGACATCGACGTCGTGTTCGTCGAGATGGACGAGTTCATCAAGGCAGGCGGCAGTGCCCGGTCTCTTACGCTGCCTTTCATCCCTCCGCTGTCATTACTCAAGCCTTCTGCATCGACATGAAGTCCGCCGCCTGGAGGCTTCGGCCGCGCGCTCCAGGCTTGTTGCCGACGCGTGATGGATTCGATCGTTATCCTTCGAAGCGGGTTCTATCGGCGCGTCGAGGAGGACGGCTATCGCCTGCTGTGCCGACGTCGCGCAGGTTGCCTCATGCCCTGCAACGGCGCATGCGGCTGCCCCGGCCGCACGATGTGCCGCCTCGATCGAGCGGGAGCTCGGTGAAGGAGCGGGCATGGAAGCTCGCGGTGTGCTCCACGCGTGTATTGGCGGTGCCTCCCACGACGGCGTGGCGGCGGCGCGATGACGAGGTGAGGAGGCTGAGTGCGACATGCTTCCCTGCCCGTCACGTCGTGCACCGAGAGCGCTAAAGAACTTCGATCCCGCACCGGCATCTACATCGGCGTATGCTGCCCCATGACTTCAACCGCGCTTCGTGTTTCGAGTCGGGCGATCACCATGCGCACGGATCTCGCGTGAACTTGACGGCTGCGGACGGCGCGCATGGCTCTGCATGGCCCGAACTTCTGCTCGAGCAGGATACCGAGCATGCGGCGCTGGCGCTTTCACTCGACGCGACCATCGTGTGGGCCAATGCCGCCGCAGCGCGCATCCTCGGCTATACGTTGGACGAGCTCCATGGTTTGCACGTGTCCGCGATCTTCACGCCCGAGGACAAGTCGTTCGGTATCCCTCATCTGGAAGTGGACGTCGCCCGCGCTGGGTCTGTATCCGAAGACGATCGCTGGCAACAAACGCGCGACGGGGCTCGGTTCTGGGCCAGCGGCGCACTGGTACCTCTTTACGACAAGGGCGGCACACTCACGGGCTTTGGGAAGGTGTTCCGCAACCGCACCGATCTACGGCAGCAGTTCGATACGCTGCAGAACCAGCTCGACGCCGCATTGACGATGGCGAGGCAGCGCGACCACTACATTGCGACGATCGCACACGAGCTGCGCAACCCGATGACACCGCTTCTCATGACGAGCACGCTTCTGCGCGCCGCGAGTGACGATCCGCGCGTGCATGACGCCGCGGCGATCATCGAGCGCCAGATCGCGCAGATGACGCGGGTCATCGACGAGGTACTGGAGACGGCGACGGCCACGTCGGGCGAAATCGTCCTGGCACGAGAGCCTGTCTCGATGAACGATGTGATGGCCGAGGTTGAAGCGCTTCTGGCGCCCTCGTCCGCGCAGCGCGGGCAGTCGCTTTCGTTACTGGTTCCCGAGGTCCCTCTGTTCGTGCGCGGAGATCGGGGCCGCCTCGTCCAGGTGTTCACCAATCTGCTGGCCAATGCCATCAAGTTCACGCCCCCCAGAGGGCGCATCTGGATGAAACTTACCAAGGAAGGTGCGGAGATCGTCGCACGCGTCGAAGACACCGGCCTCGGATTGGCGAAGGACCAGATGGAACGGATCTTCGACATGTTCGCGCGGGCGGATCCCGCCGGGGAAATCTCGGGTTTCGGCATCGGACTCGCCATCGTGAAGGCCTTCGTCGAAGGGCACGACGGCACGGTCCAGGCCGAGAGTGATGGGGTGGGCATGGGCTGCAAGTTCACGGTGCGGCTGCCGATGCTGCTGGCCCCTCCTGGTATCGAAGAACGCCCATGACGCACGTGGATACCCCACGTTCCGTAATGGTGGCCGACGACCAGCCTGACATCCTCCTGGCCGTATCGTCGATCTTGCGACGCGAAGGGCATGTGGTGAGCTGTGCGCTAGATGGTGCAGAGGCGCTTCAGATGGCGTTGGAGGACCCTCCCGACGTGGCCATCCTCGATATCGACATGCCGCTGAAAAGCGGGATCGAACTGGCACGCGTGCTACGCGCAGACCCGCGCACCGCGCATGCGCGGCTGGTGGCGATGACCGGTTCGGCGGTGCCGGGACTGCATGCGCGATGCGTGGCTGCCGGCTTCGACGTCGTGTGTTGGAAGCCGTTCTCGGCTTCGACACTACTTCAGGCCTTGTACGCGGAGCCACCCGATGCCGAGCCGCCTGCGGGATGGTGAACGCCAGCATTCCGCACAGGCCCGGTTCACCGTGTATTGCCTGCGCACGCGGTTTGATCGGCAATCCCCCGAGGCGATGCGGCTCGGCAGAACGCACGAGGTGGACCGATGAGCGCGAATCCCCAAGGTCATGTTCTCGTCGTCGACGACAACGAGGATTTCCGCCATGCCATGTCGTCGGTCGCCGCCCTGTTCGACTGCCGGGTCTCCGGAGCCGCCACGCTCGCGCGCGCGAAAGCGATGGTCGCGACCACGCAATTCGATCTTGTCCTCGTAGATCTGTCGCTGCCGGACGGCCACGGATTCGACCTCATCGACGAGCTGGACTTGGCCGTGCAGGGCAAGGTCGTGATCGTCACGGGGCACCCATCGCTTGAAACGGCGATGCGTGCGGTGGGATCGTCAGTCGTGGAGTACCTCGTCAAGCCGATCGTCAGCGCACAGCTTGAGGCGCTCTTCGTCGAAGCGGCGCATCGTGCGCAATTGCATCCTCCGGCACCGGCCGACCAGCTGGGAGAACTGAGCGGGAGCAGTGGCGTCATGCACGACCTGTTCGCGAAGATCCGGCGCATCGCACCCACGGATATCACCGTCCTCGTCAGCGGCGAGAGCGGCACAGGGAAGGAACTTGTGTCGCGCGCGCTCCACGACCTCAGCGGTCGCGCGGGCCGTTTCGTCGCCGTGAACTGCGGTGCGGTTCCCGAGGATCTGCTCAGCAGCCAGCTGTTCGGTCACGAGCGGGGATCGTTCACGGGCGCCACGCAGAGCCATGCGGGATTCTTCGAGCAGGCGCAAGGCGGCACGATCTTCCTCGACGAGATCACGGAGATGCCGCTCGCGGCACAGGTCTACCTGCTGCGCGTCCTGGAGACGCGACATCTCACACGAGTGGGCGGAACGCGCGAGATCCCGCTTGATGTGCGCGTCGTGGCCGCCACCAATCGCGATGCATTGCTCGCTACCACCGAGGGTCGGCTTCGCGAAGACCTCTACTACCGTCTCCTCGAATTTCCCTTGCGCCTCCCTCCGTTGCGCGATCGGCGCGGCGACATCCCTCTCCTTGCGCAGCATTTTCTCGATCGCCTCAACGAGCGTTACGCCACGCGCAAGACCTTCGCACCGGATTCGCTACGCGCGCTCGAGGATGCACCCTGGAAGGGCAACATCCGTGAACTGCGGCACGTCGTGCAACGGCAGTACATCCTCAGCGACGACGCGCGCGTGCGCTTCGTTCCGCCTCCCTTGCGTCCGGTGGACGCGGGAGACGGCGCGATTCGCTTCTCGATCGGCATGAACCTCGAGGAGATGGAGCGCGAGATGCTGCTGAGGACGCTCGCGCACTTCAACAACAACCGCCGGCTGACCGCCGAAACCCTCGGCATCACCGCCAAGACGATCTACAACCGTCTCATCAGGTACCGCAGTCTGGGTTTCGTGTCGGACGACGTGGTCGGGCCGCCGCCGGACGACAACGCCTGAGCCTTGCTTGGCGCCGCCCGCGGCCTCCCCGGCCACCGTCGCTGCTGAGGTTCTGAAGTTTTTTCTGCAGCGTGGACATTTTTTCCGGCTTCGTGGTCGAGCTCGACGACGCGTAGGTCTCGCTGGGCATACGCGGGATGCCGTGTCCCACGGCTGGTACGCAACGTGCACTGCCTCTCTATCGATGCGAGCCACTGCCTGCGACGCATGGATCACGACAGCCCGATCCCGTCCGCCGACGCGGTCTGCAAGCCCCCTGACTGGATAACGAGAGCCCCATGCGCAGCATCCTTGTCACCCTGAAGACCGAGCACGGCACCCTGAGGGACTTGTTCGACAGCATGGAGGCGACGACCGATCGCGCGCAGAAGCGTCGCCAAGCTCTTCTCGAACAGATCGAAGGCGTGCTCATACCGCACGCGAAATGGGAGGAACTGGTGTTCTATCCCGCTTTCGCAGAACGCGCCGACCACGAAGCGTTGCTTCAACATGCCGAGGCGATTCAGGAGCACCGTGCAGTGGAACTCGCCGTTCTGCCCGACCTGCACGCCTCGCCATTCAATTCGCGTCAGTTCGCGGGCTCCGCAAAGGTGCTGGCGGAGTTCGTCACCCACCATGCGCGCGAAGAGGAAAACGAGATGTTCGTGAAGGCGCGCAAGCTCTTCAGCGTGCAGGAGCTGGCCGGGTTCGACGAACAGTACGAAGCATGGAAGGTTTCCGACGCCGCATCGCTCGTAACCGCCCATGCCAAGGCCAAGACCCTGGTCAAGGCCGCGTTCCGCACGCCTATCGCGCCTGGCTGAATCGTCGTGCTTTACACGCGACTCATCTCCGGCAGCGCCCCCTCCATCCCGGCCCTGCGCCCCAAGCCGCGGGTCCCTCCACGAGATCGACACCATGGCCACGAACAAGCGTGTTCCCACGGGCAACGTAGGCGACTCCACCATGACGCCCGCGAAGGTCGCGGCGCGCACGACCGATAGTGCCCCCTCAACCGTCCTTCCCGTGCACGATCAGGCGGTGCAGCGCGCACTGGCCGCGAATGCCTTGGCGGGCGCGATGCCCTTCAACGTAGGTAAGGAAGCCGAGTATCAGGCCGGTGGCGGATCGCAAGCGTCGGAGGGCGCGCATGCGAGGGAAATCCCCGCAGGCGTTTCCGCCAGCACCTTGTCGGAGGGCAACGTCTCCAACAAGACCGGTGACCCGGCGAACGAAGGCGCATGCGACCCGCGCGGAACGCTGGATCGCGTGCGCGAGAACGCAGAAGGCCAGCGCCTCACCACCAACCACGGCGTGCCGATTGCCGACAACCAGCATTCCCTCAAGGCCGGCTTGAGGGGACCCGCGCTACTCAAAGATTTCATCCTTCGCGAGAAGATCACGCATTTCGATCACGAGCGCATTCCCGAGCGCATCGTGCATGCGCGCGGAAGCGCTGCTCACGGATTTTTCGAAGCCTACGAGTCGCTCGGTGCGATCACGCGCGCAGCGCCGTTCCAGGCGGCCGGTAAACGCACGCCTGTGTTCGTACGCTTCTCCACGGTCGCGGGCGAACGGGGCTCCAAGGACACCGCACGGGACGTACGCGGCTTCGCGGTGAAGTTCTATACCGACGAAGGCAACTGGGATCTCGTCGGCAACAACATCCCGGTGTTCTTCATCCAGGATGCGATGAAATTTCCCGACCTCGTGCACGCGGTCAAGCCGGAACCCCACCACGCCATGCCGCAGGCAGCCTCGGCGCACGACACTTTCTGGGATTTCGTGTCGCTCATGCCCGAGTCGACGCACATGCTGCTCTGGCAGATGTCGGACCGTGCCATTCCGCGCAGTTACCGCATGATGCAGGGCTTCGGTGTACACACGTTCCGGTTCGTCAACGAGGCGGGCGAGTCGGTGCTCGTCAAGTTTCACTGGACCCCGAAGCTCGGCACCCATTCGCTGGTATGGGACGAGGCCGTCAAGATCTCGGGTGGCGATCCTGATTTCCATCGCCGTGACCTGTGGGAGGCGATCGAAGGCGGCGAGTATCCCGAATGGGAACTCGCCGTGCAGGTATTCACCGAGTCCCAGGCGGATGCCTTCAGTTTCGACGTCCTCGATGCGACCAAGCTCGTACCCGAAGAACTCGTCCCGCTCAAGGCAATCGGTCGCATGGTGCTCGACCGCAACCCAGATAATTTCTTCGCCGAGACCGAGCAGGTCGCGTTCTGCACCGCCCATGTCATTCCCGGCATCGACTTCACCAACGATCCGTTGCTGGCGGGCCGCATCCACTCGTATACCGACACCCAGATATCGAGGCTGGGTGGACCGAACTTCCATGAGATCCCGATCAACGCCCCCTTGGCGCCGGTACACAACAACCAGCGTGACGGCATGCACAGGCAGACGATCCACCGTGGCAAGGTTTCGTACGAGCCCAACTCGCTGAGCGGCGGGTGCCCCTTCCAGGCCGGACCCGCAGGCTTCGTGTCCTTCCCGGAGCCCGTTGCACAGGACGAACTGCGCGGCAAGCCCGAGAAGTTCGCGGAGCATTTCAACCAGGCCACGTTGTTCTACGAGAGCCAGACGGCGTCGGAGCAGCGTCATATCGTCGCGGCGTTTCGCTTCGAGCTCAGCAAGCTCACGGTTCCTGCGATACGAGAGCGCGTGCTGTCCATGCTCGCCAACGTGTCGGATCAACTGGTGCAGGATGTGGCTGCCGGTCTCGGAATGGACGCACCTACCGCCATGCCGCGTGCACTCGCGTCGCCGCCTAAACCGGAAGTATTGCACTCGCCGGCGCTTTCGCTGACCGCGCGTCCCGGGGACGGCGGCGTCCGTACCCGCAAGGTGGCGATCCTCGTCGCCGCGGGCGTTGACGGAAATGCGGTGTCGGTCGTGCAGACGGCGCTGCTCGAAGCCGGTGCGCTGGGGAGGATCGTCGGGCCTCGGGTCGGACCGGTACGCACCATGAAGCGGGACATGCTCGATGCCGATGCCTCCTTCGAGAACGAAGTGGCCGCGTGCTTCGACGCCCTCGTGCTGCCGGGTGGGCTCGGTGCCATCGAAGCGCTTGCGGCCGACGGCCGGGCACTCGAATACGTCCGCGACCACTATCGCCATGGCAAGACCATTCTCGCTCTCGGCGATGCGACGAGCCTGCTCGAGGCGTGCGGCATCGACGTCTCCGTGCCGGACCCGGGCATCGTCGTGGCGAGCAAGGGCAAGCAGGGCGTCGCCCCCTTCCTCGCGGCACTCTCGCGGCACCGTCACCCCGAACGCGAAACGGATCCGCCGCGCGTCTGATACACGCGGCCTCGCAGGGCTCCGCCGGGATACCCTGCATGGCTTTCTCACTGCAGCCTTTTGCCTCCGAAGCCTGGACATGCGCCGAATCGTGGTCATGGAATACGAAGACGGTTGGGAATTCGTCAAGGCCGATGGCGAAGCCGTGCGTGGGCGCGATGCGCTCGTGATCGCCAATCGAGCGGCCGCCTACGGCGAGTCGCTTCGCGGTGGCGTGCTCGGGTTCATCATCAAATTGCGCGTAGGCATGGTGCTGGTGACTTTGCGAGCGAGAATCTTCTGAACATCGCGACCGACGTCCGAGCGGGACCTGCGTCAGGCGGGCAACTCCCTATGAACGTTCTTCTGACCGGAGGAGCGGGCTACATCGGGAGCCATGCCGTCCGGCACCTGCTTGCAGAAGGGCATCGCGTGGTGATCGTGGACGATCTCCGTCACGGGCATCTGTCATCGTTGAACGCCGCGCGCTCGGCCTCTCCGGAGCGTGCCGTGTGGATCAATGCAGGCGTGGAAGACTACGCTGCGATGATGGCCGCACTCGTCGACTACGAAGTCGACGCGGTCATGCACTTCGCGGCCTTCATCGAGGTGGGCGAAAGCGTCGCCGATCCATTGCGCTACTACGCGAACAATGTCGGTGGATCGCTGGTTCTGCTCAAAGCCTGCATCGATGCGGGCGTATACCGCCTAGTGTTCTCCTCGACCGCAGCGGTATACGGTGCCCCGACAGAAGTACCCATCACCGAGGATGCCCCGCTCTCGCCGATCAATCCTTACGGACGCTCGAAATGGATGGTCGAGCTCGCACTCGAGGACGCGCGACGCGCGCATGGGCTCGGCTATGCGATCCTGCGCTACTTCAACGTGGCAGGTGCTTCTTCCGACGGCGTCATCGGCGAGCTGCACGATCCGGAAACCCATCTCATTCCGCGCGCCTTGGCGGCCGCGGCCGCTGGGTCGAGTGTCTCCATCTTCGGCGACGACTATCCGACGCAAGACGGCACCTGCGTGCGAGATTTCGTGCATGTCGAGGACCTCGTGGCAGCCCACTCACTGGCCATGCACGCGATCGTTCCAGGCATGGGAAACGCCTACAACTTGGGCAGCGAACGCGGCTTCTCAGTGCGTGAGGTCATCGACGCCTGTGAGGCTGCATGCGGGCACGCCATCCTAAGGAATCCCGAGCCGCGGCGCCCGGGAGATCCGCCAGCGCTGGTCGCCGACAGCAGCCGCATCCGCGAAGCATTGGGATGGATGCCGCGCAATCCCGACCTTGCCACGATCGTTGCACACGCGTGGACTTGGGAGAAGAAGCGGCAGTCTCAATCGCTCTAAGTCGTAGCCAGCACCGCGATAAGACAGCGGTGTGCCTCGACGGCCTCACAACATGTAGCGTTAGTACTTCTTGCGAGGAATATTGACCTTATCGACTGCGTGCAGCACACCGTTGGTCGACAACATGTCGTGCGAGGTCACGTTCGCGCCATCAACGCTCACGTTGCCGCGGTGGTGCACGATCGTAAGGTGCTCTCCGCACAGGGTTCTCGCCTTCTCGCCCTTCCGTAAATCCCACACCGTCCGACGGCCGATAATGATGTGGTAATTGAGGATGGCTGCGAGCTCCTCCCTGTTTTCCGAACGATACATCGTTTCGAGCCATCCTGAAGGCAAGTCTCCAAACGCCTGGTCCGTCGGCATGAAGACAGTGAAAGGCCCACGGCCGCGGAGCTGGCTGAGGAGCCCCGCGTTGCGTGCCGCCACGGCAAACATTCGAAAGGAGCCCTGCGCCTCCGCGGTACCCATGACATCGAGTGTAGGGAGCGTCGTAACGGGAGGCATGTCAAGTCCTGGTAAAAACGCAATCATCGTAAAATGTTAAAGGGGAGAATGCGAGCTGCGCATGAAAAACTCAACCGTACTTAATCCGTAGATTGCACATCCTTCTATCCGCATGCGACCCAAATGTGATGCGCAAAGAATACAGCATGCGAGAACAATGTCGTCATTTTATTTTGTAGCAATATTCTTTCTGATATGTCATATTGTGCGGTGATCATCACGCCATGCAACGGCCTGGAGGCTGGTCAAGAATGGAGCTTTTTTATGATAATTAAACGTGGGCATGACTTCGAAGGGCCTATCCGAAGTGCAATGACCCTGCTGGAAAGTTCGGTATTGGACGACCAGACTCTACCCGTGATTGCCACACGCTCGGTAGACGGCGCGCGGTTCGACGAGATGGCGGCATCTTTTTTTCGTGGAGACCATGCGGTGGAGTCACGCCGCATGACTCGCAAGCCAAGATAACTCCTCGCACTAGAGGTACCGATTGGCTAATCTTCGAGCGGTCGGTCTCTCGCGGTCTTAATTCGAAGAGCATAGCGTGATGCTCGTGGAGCGATCTCTTTCTCGGATTTTTCCTTGAGTCGACGCTCGGATCCAATGTCTGAATCCGACCAACCAAGCTGAATGTGGCGTGTACGGATCCCACAAGCTGCACGGCGCCCCCTCTGCCATTCGGTGCCGCGCCTGCCGCTACGCTTGCGCTCCGCACTCTAACTACTCCTCATTCCCGCGGGCGGGCCCCCTCATTCGGGCAATAGGTCAAGTTCGGAGCTTCACGTGTCCAGCTCACCACATCGATAGCGAGAATTGACCGGCGACCGGGCACCGAGAACATACCGCCCCCGGCACCCGTCCGATATTTTGCAAAGATGTACAGCAAAACACGGATCTCGACCCATACCCACTCGCCCTCGGATGGCCTGGCCAACATGGCTGGTAACCTCTGGAAAACCTCGAGAGCCACATGCATAGGAAGGGACGCAGCTACTTTTCCTCGGAAAAGTTTTCAATGGAGGCCAGAAAGAGAATCCAAATTGTTTTGGATCGACAATCCGAGATTGTCAGCTTCAACCTCCGCCGCTGCGTTGCTGGTCGGCTTTTTTATCACCTTGTTTCGAAGAGCGCTTCGGATCGTCCTTTTGGCCCGCCTTCCCCGCCCCCTTCCCGGAATCGACGGGGACATCCTGGCCGTCCTTGCGTTGCATCGCATTGTTCGGGTCGTTCTGAGCGCGACCAGGATTTTTCGATGCGCCGGAATTGGGGCGTTTATTTTCGTTGTTCACGATGTTTTCCTCTGCTCCCGGTAAATTCCGGTCAGTCACTATCGCTCTTTCACTGGTGAACCCACGCTAAGGATCGACGACTCATGTCAATTAATTTGCAGTATCGAAACCTCCTTTCCGAATAAACGGCTTAGCCCCCCGTCCGAATCGTACATTGCATGAACTGAGTGGGCTGATCAAACCCTATACTTAGAAATTTTGTCGATTTCTTGGTCAAGGCATCTGGGTAACATCATGCGCTGCGGCTTCCGCATTTCCGTCCCTTGTCTGGCTAAGCTGCCCGCGTCGAGGGCGCAATGAAGGGCCTCCCCATATGGCAATGTCGCATACAACTCTGAACGTCGAGGTGCAGCGCAGCGCGCAAGCACCCTCATCACGATGATGTCTTCGCTGCTCCCCGGACATTCACGACCGGAGCGCGATCTGCAGGGCGATAAGCGCATAGCCCTATGCTACCCATAAGGCGTTGCTCAACAGGAACAGCCAAGACCCCCTTTCGTCGTTCGACAGAGACCGATCTGGCCAACCATGCACCGCGACCGTCACGAACATGACGCGCCCCTGGATCCAGTGCAGGTCTCTTGCAGAGTTCACGGACATCATCGACGATCGCTCCTTGAACGCAAGTTGGGCGCGCGTTATGACGCCTGCACCCGCTGGTGGGACTGCGGCATGTCGACCTGTTGTATCCGACGCGGCGACGCTATCGGGGTGCCTTCGATAACTGCCTACTCGCGACAATCCAGCGCGAGGTGTTGCGGATCGTGCGCAAGGATGATCTCTCGGGATTGGAAGCGCCTTTAGCGTGGCTCGGCTTTCCGATAGGGGGAAGTTCGGCCCTTCTAAAACGCCTGCATGCGCACAATCGCCAAGACATGATCACGTTGGCCACGCTCCTCCAACATCATTCGGTGCAGGGCACAAGCTTGTGCTTCTGAACTACGCCTCCAACAACGAGGCGGTCGGTTCTGACCTGAGGCGCATCGTGTAGCCAGCGAGATGGTGAGTTCCCTACCCTAGACAGGCAATGAGAACTCATGAAGAAGCGTTTCACGGACGAGCAGATCATCGGCATCCTGCGCGAAGCCGAGGCCGGTGCCATGTCGATCAACGCGCTGTGCAAGAAGCACAACGTCACTGAGCAGACGTTCTTCCGCTGGCACAACAAGCTCGGTGGCCTGGACGTGCCTGATGCCCGTCGGCTCAAAGATCTGGAATCGGAGAACACGCGCCTGAAACGGCTCGTCGCCGAACAGATGCTGGTGATCGACGACATGAAGGAGATCGTCCGAAAAAGTGACGACCCCGTCGGTGCGGCGCGACGCGGTCCAGACGCTGGTCCGCCGGGGACTTTCCGAACGCAAGGCTTGCCGGTATCTTGGGCTGAGCCGGCGCATCAGCAGCAACGCGCCCCGACAAACCGCCAAGGACCAGGCCGTGGTGGAGAAGCTGCTGGCCGCGTCGCCGCAGGTCCCTCGCTTCGGCTATCGCCGCATGGCGGCGTGGCTGGATCTGGGCGAGGCTCGCGTGCGACGGCAGTGGCGGCTGCTGGGATTGAACATCCCGCGCCGTCGACCGCGGCGTCGGCGTTCGGGCTGCGACATCTGGCTGCCAGGTGCATTGAATTGAGGCGCGCCACATGAGGGGCGTGCGGCTTTCCCCACCCTCGCGCAACATGCGTGAAGACATGGCACCCGGCCGTCGTGTGCTACCGGGTAGCACACGCCCTTACTGAGGGGAGCACCTTGGCTGCGCGGTATCACCGCTCACACCCATATCACCTGCGACATCGTGCGTTGCCGGGCGTTGATGAAAAAGCCGTGCGAACGCGGATACACGAGAACGTTGCGCCTAAGTGCCCTCGTGGCGCGCGTGAAGACCTACCTTGCGTCAGCGTTTTTCGCCGACCCGGCGTCTGATGCGGACCCAAGTTCGCCAGAGCTCCCTCTTGCGGCCACCAAAAAGCCTCGACGTGCGAGGCCTCCAGCGTGGCACCCCTCGACGAACTCGCTTATTTCGCTTTCCCGTCGGGTGACGAGGACGACGACGATCGCTTGTCATCCGCGCGCAGCACGGTGCTTGCGAGCGCCTTCCGGACCGGAGCGGGCACGTGGAGCTATAGGGGCCGCTTCAGCCAGCCTGTCTGTAGCGATGCGGGAGGGCGCGCGTGGCTGATACTTTACAATTCTGGGCGTTGGGCAAACTTGGCCAACCTCATGACAGGAAGGAAGGCATTTTTGTCTTGTTTTTCAGCCAGATAAGCGTCGATCCGGCTGTTTTCTTGGTGAATCTCGGCCGTTTACCTTGTTGATTGTCAAAAGGTTCGCACAGTTGCAGCCAAAGGTTTGAGCACTTAGCGCCAACAGGCTTATGCTGTGATGGACAGACGCCAACAAGTCCGGACAGTGGTCGACGGTACGCCGAAAGGTTCGTGCAGTGATGAACAGCGCAACCTGCCCACTCCCTATTCAGAGGGGCCCGTTGCGGCTACGACGCATCGACGGTTCCTTGGGCACGCGTCGTTCGGGCGGCGCCTTGACGCCCTTGATGGCTCCCCGGACAGTCTCCGCGAGCTCTGACAACTGCGTCTGCTGACGTTCGAGGATGTCAGCGCGGGCCTTGTGAGCGATCGCATCGGCCTTGACCGCTACGAGCGCGGCAACGGCGTCGTCGCGTTCCTGCCGGAGGCCAGCGACGGCCCGCTCGTGCTTGCCGGCCAGCACTGACACTTCTTGCTTGGCCGCCTTCCAGTACTGCTGGATGAATCAAGAAAGCTAGTGTGCCAGCCCGACGTGGCTTCCTCGGGCATGGCTTGGCTCTCTAACCGCCCGTCGGCCCGTTCGAAACGCCGCCTGCGCACTGCATGGTGGTTGACTAGTGCGGACACGCCCAATCAGCCAGAACCTTTGACGGCGTGAAAGCTCAGAGGGACCCAGGCGCCGCGCGAGGACAGGACGGCTGGACGGCCGAAAATCATACTGCCTGTTCTTCACGTACTCCCGTCTCATCCTGTGCGACGGCTAGGGAGGATGCTCCCGCAAAACCGTCAGGAGGAGATAGATATGTGCTGGGGCTGGATCACTATCCGGGGTCTGTGGCCCGCCGCCTTGCTCATCTTGGGGGGGACTATCAAGGTCATCTATGGACGTCAGCTTCCAAACTACCGACGCTGCTACAACTGTGGCAGACCCACCCCAGAGCATTGATGGGAGGATACATGGGCACTATCAATATTTCTCGCGAAGAGAAGGACGCATTAAAAGCCATCGCCGGCATCACGCTCAGTCAACTCATCGAGCAGTGCCTTAGGGATAAGCGTGTGGACGCCTTGCGGTCGCTCAGACTGGAAAATTGTGGGCCTTACGTTTACGCAAAATTTCGTGCCTTTGGCGAAGACCTAGCCGAGTACGCCGATGCGAAGGCGGAAAAGAAGCGCGCAGAGACAGAGCGTCGGGCAAACCGGGCTGCAAGCGACCTGACTATTGATCCAGTCGGGTACAGGACAGCACTCAAGCATCAAACGAACGCGCACCTTCGAGTCGGGAGCTCCTATCCTACCCCAATAAACATCCCAAATCGCACAAGCTTCCTCAGCTACCTACGATAACGCTCCCAAATCACTAATGAAGCAGTCGACGCGATGACCTATTATAAGTGATGGTCAGAATGCCGATCCAATTCATTGTTCCATCAACCAGCTGAATCACTTACGAATCCAGCTCTGAAACGAATGATATAATTATATCATGCCAACTTAAATCAAACCCGTCATAAGTGAAGGTGGCGAGGCACTCGAACTGACCTTTTTTATCGAACGCCATCATTTTTTCCATGTATTTCTCGATGCTTTCGTCAGGGCATTTTATACCTGTCGTCCCGGAAAAATAAACTTTATTCGCATTTCTTGAGGCGCCCAAGAGCGTAACACTGGAGAATGTCAGCGAAAGGCCTTTGCTTTCAATATCAAAAGCTGTAAAAACGCGAGTGCCGGACACAATAGTAGTCATGGCGCAGTCTCCATCAATGCGAGAACAACGGACCTCTATTGAATCACCACCAGCGTACGTCTTTTTTATTGATAAAGCATTTTTCTCAACAGGATAAGATCCAAAAACTGGAACGCAGTATAAGAATGCGAAGAATGCGGTCAGGTTTCTCATTTTCTTCGGCCTCGTAACGTCATCTGCTTTCCATTTCCCACTCACATTGTACTGCCTCTTAGCAACCTGCTCGGCGTCACGAGCACGGAGAACCCTCGACCCCTATCATCCGGCGAGGATGCGTCGTGGTGTTCCTGTGCCTCGCCACACTGTACGAAAGCTTCAGCTTGCCCACGTCCGTGCTGCTGGTCGCGCCATTGGCCGTGCTCGGTGCGGTGCTCTCCAATACCTTCTGGCATGGAGCGCGACATCTACTTCTAGGTCGCAATGTTGACGACGGTCGGCCTGACCGCGCCGATCGGTTTCTGCGGCGTCCTCAACCGTGGGTCGTGATCCACCCCGCCGCCGCATTCATTGGCCGATCGAACCCCTCGGCAATGCCAGCAGCCGTTGCCGTCGCGCGGACATCGGGAACGATACCCGCGTCCGGCGGGCTCCCGGGCGGGAAGTAACCGATCAGCGGCAGGTCGAACTCGAGTCCGCTCGCGGGAAGTCGGACGAAGAAGAAGCAGCCGCCGTTGATGCCGCGGCGGTTGCCGCCGGTGGGTTCGCCGAACAGGCGGATGCGGCCGCTGAGTTTTGCCTTGGCGGCGAACTGGAACGTGGCCGAGCTGTTGACGGGGCCGATCAGTGCCGCGACCGGCAGGGTCAGGCGTGGTGCGATCGGCTGGATCGCGTCGTTGGCGCGTTCGCCCGCGAGGCGCAGGAAGCCGCCACCGATCGGTTCGGCGCCGACGCCGAGGGTGCGGAAGCTGTCGTCCCAGGTGTCGAGGTAGCGATCGATCGCGGCGGGTGTCTTCGTGAAGCGCACACGCCGTTCGGCGCCCTCCTCCACCAGCGGACGGTCGATGAGCCGCGCGAGGATCGGATCGCCGCAGTCCTGGCCGCCCTCGTTGTCGCGCAGGTCGATGATCAGGCCTTTCGCGCCGCCCAGGCTTGCGAGACGGTCGTCGAGCCAGCGCTGCCAGTCCCAGATGCTGTCGTAGAGCGCCCAGCCCGGCATGGTCAGCAGCGCGATGCCATCCGGGCGCATCGTCCACGTCCACACGGG
Organism: Lysobacteraceae bacterium PS02065; assembly: GCA_029959555.1. Classification (GTDB taxonomy): domain Bacteria; phylum Pseudomonadota; class Gammaproteobacteria; order Xanthomonadales; family Rhodanobacteraceae; genus Dokdonella. The sequence goes on from JASCPI010000014.1 coordinate 27,406, forward strand.
CTGGTCGCCGCGGTAGTCGCGCGGCGTCATCTGCGCCTGGCGCGCGGCCAGATCGATCGCGGGCAGCTCGCGTGAACGCTCGCGTCCATCGGGCGTGCGCAGCGCGAGGCGATGCACGCCGCCTGCGGGAGCACCGTAGACGAGGCCGTGGAACACATCGAAGGTTTCGATCGTGTCGCCACCGGACACGCCGAGCAGCGAGACGCGCTTGGCATCGTTGTGCCCGTCGGCACGGGCGTACGGCATCAGGCTGGCGAGCATTCGCCCGGCGCGCACGCCGTTGATGGCCGTGACCTCGGTTCCCGGCGCGAGGCCGTGACCGCCCGGGTCGCCGGTCACGATCATGCGGTCGCCGATCCACCGGAAAACGAACGGAAGCCGAGTCCGGACCGCGAACAGGTCGGCCACGACGGCCTTCTTCTGGTTGAAGAAGTTGGCGTAGCTGTGGCCGCACAGGATCGTGGCGAGGAATCGCGACAGCACGAGGTAGCGCTGCGCCGACGTCGGCGCCGCGACGAACGCGCGTTCGAGACGATCGAGGCGCGCCTCCACCTCGCGCGGGCTGGCGTAGCGGTACAGGCCGGGATGCAGCGCGAGGGCTTGTCGCAGGATCGCGATGTCGCCTTTCAGATCAGCTGCGGTGGCGGACTGTGCCGAGCAGGTGGCGTAGGCACCGAGTGCCGCGAGGGTGGCGATGAAGCGTCGTCTGTTCATGCGGCCAGCCTAGTCGGCCGTGCGGAACGACGCGTCCCGGATCACGAAAAACGAGGATTATTCAGGATGTGAGACGCGGCGATACGCCGTCGGGCTCTGGCCGAACCGCGCCTGGAAGGCGCGGTTGAAGCTCGCCTTGGAGGCGAAGCCTGCCTCGAGGGCGAGATCGAGCACCGGCCGGCGATCACCGCCACGCAAGGCCCCCGCGACCGTCTCGCTGCGGATCGCGTTGACGAAAGCCGAGAAGCCCGTACCCAGGCCTTCGTTGAGGGCACGCGAGAGATAGCTCGTGTTGGTGCCGAGGTGGCGCGCCATCGTAGCGAGGCTGAGGTCCGGATCACGGGTCCAGCCTTCCTCCCTCACCCGCGCGGCCCATTCTTCGCCGAGCGCGGCCCAGTCGCGGGTCGGGATCGGCTCGGCGGGCGTGTCGTCGAGAGCCGGGAACGGCAGCGCGGCATGGCGCCAGCCTTCCACCGCGAGGTAGAGCGCGAACGCGGCGATGGCGAGGTACAAGCCCATCAGGTTGCGGTAGCCGAGCGGTGCGACCGCATCCCACACCGCGTAAATCGCCCAGATCGGCAGCAGCACGAGGGCGGCGCCGATGGCACGGCTGAGCCACGCTGCCGCGAAACGGGTGTCGTCGCTGCGCTGTCCGGCCAGCGATGTGCGGTAGCGCCTCAACAATCGCAGCGAGGCCAGGCCGTACCAGGCCAGCCCTGCCACGGTGCCGATACCGGCGATGACACCATAGGTCGACATCGCACGGTCCGCCCAGGCTTCCTTGAGCGGCATCGGCAGCACGAAGCCGGCGGCGAGGAACAGGAACTGCGCGGCGGCCGGCAGCAGATGGCGCCAGGCGCGGGGCGGCCATCGCCTGTCGACCAGCGCGCTCGCGTACAGCCACAGCAGCGGCGCCACGGCGAGCGTGATCGCGAACGGCGCGAAGGTCAGCCAGCGCCAGCGGTCGTAGAAGCCGGCGAATCCGATGGTCCAGGGCATGAGGATGCCCGCGAGCACGAGCAGCAGAAGCGCCAGGGTCCGGTTGGCGCGCCGGTTCACGATCGGGCGCGTCAGCGCGATGGCGATCGCGAGGATCTGCACGATCGCGACCGTCAGGACCGCCGTTCGCCAGCCGAAGCTCAAGTCCATCCGTTGCATCGCTCCGCATGATTCATCACGCGCGCATTCGAACAGGTTCGAGCGGCGGTCTCGCGGATACTCTATCGTCCGACGCAACCTTCGCGCACCACGGGCATCACACGTGCAGGACGACCGGATCCGCCACCACGACAGGATCGTCCTCACGGGCGCGGCGGGGCTCGTCGGCCAGAACCTCGTCGTCGAGCTCGGACGGCAGGGCTACACCCAGCTCGTGGCGATCGACAAGCACGCGCGCAATCTCGACGTACTGCGCGCCCTGCATCCGGACGTCACCGCGATCGAGGCCGACCTCGCCGAGCCCGGCCCCTGGCAGGACGCGTTCGCGGGCGCCGCCTGCGTCGTGCAGCTGCACGCCCAGATCACGGGCAAGTATCCCGAGGAGTTCGTCCGCAACAACGAGCAGGCCACGCGCCGCGTGATCGACGCGTGCCGCGTCCACGGTGTGCCCTACCTCGTGCACATCAGCTCCTCGGTCGTGAACTCGGTCGCCGACGACGACTACACGCGCACCAAGAAGACGCAGGAGACGATCGTGGTCGAAAGCGGGCTGCGCCATGGCGTGCTGCGCCCTACCCTCATGTTCGGCTGGTTCGATCCCAAGCATCTGGGCTGGCTCGCGCGCTTCATGGAGAAGGTCCCGGTGTTCCCGATCCCCGGCGATGGCCGCTACCTGCGCCAGCCGCTGTACGAACGCGACTTCTGCCGCTGCATCGTGCACTGCATGCGGACGCAACCGGAATCTGCCGTCTACGATGTCTGCGGCGACACGCCCATCGACTACGTCGACATCATCCGCACGATCAAGCGCGTGAAGGGGCTCAAGACGCCACTCGTGCACATTCCGGTCGGGCTGTTCCGCGGGCTGCTCAGGCTCTACGCGCTCTTCAGCCGCAAGCCGCCGTTCACCGCCGACCAGCTCGATGCGCTCATGGCTGGCGACCGCTTCAGCGGCGTGGATACGCGGGAGGTGTTCGGCGTCGAACAGATGCCGTTCGAAGACGCGGTGCGCGAGAGCTACTGCGACGAGCGCTACGCCCACGTGCTGCTGGAGCGCTGACCGCATGCCCACGACGCGACGACGGTATGCGGTGCTCGGCGCAGGCCCGATGGGCTTGATGACGGCCATCGAGCTGCTCAAGGCCGGTCACGAGGTGGACCTCTACGAGCGTGACGACCGCATAGGCGGCATGTCGGCGAGCTTCGATTTCGACGGGCTGCGCATCGAGCGCTACTACCACTTCGTGTGCAGGACCGACGAGGCCTTGTTCGAGCTGCTCGACGAGATGGGCATCGCCGACAAACTCACATGGACCGACACGGCGATGGGCCTGTACTGCGACGGGCGCCTGTATCCGTGGGGCACGCCGGGTGCCCTGCTCCGCTTCGACAAGCTCGGCTGGATCGACAAGCTGCGCTACGTGCTCATGGTGCTCAAGACCAAGGGCACGCGCGACTGGCGTGCGCTGGATCGCCTCGAGGCCACCGCGTGGCTGAAGCGCTGGCTCGGCAAGCGGTGCTACGAGGTGCTGTGGGAGCCGCTGTTCCGGCTCAAGTTCCATCAGCACAAGGATCGCCTCTCGGCCGCCTGGCTCGGCACGCGCATCCGTCGCATCGCGCGGTCGCGGCGCAACCCGCTGCAGGAAACCCTCGGCTTCATCGAGGGCGGATCGGAAACCCTGCTCGAGCGCATGCGTGAGGCGATCCTGTCGCGCGGTGGACGCATCCACCTGCAGGCCGGCATCGAGCGCGTCGACACGCAGGCAGGGCGCGTGAGCAGCATCCGCGTGCGTGGCGAGGACATCCCCGTCGACGGCGTCGTCACCACCGCGCCGATCCCGTACCTGCCGCGGCTGGTTCCCGATCTTCCGGCCGACTTCGTCGCGCGCATTCGCGCGATCGAGAACATCCCCGTGGTGTGCGTGGTGCTCAAGCTCTCGCGGCAGCTGACCGGCAACTTCTGGCTCAACATCTGCGACCGCAGCATCGAGATTCCGGGCGTGGTCGAGTATTCCAACCTCAATCCCGGCAGCGGTCCGGCCATCGTGTACGCCCCGTTCTACATGCCGAAGGACCATCCCAGGTACGCGCGAGACAATGCCGCGTTCATCGAGGAGGTCATCGGTTACCTCGGCAAGCTCAACCCTGAATTCAGGCGGGACTGGGTCCTCGCCACGCATTGCCACCGCTACGAGTATGCGCAGACGGTCTGTCCTCCCGGCTTCTACGCGATGCTTCCGCCGATGCAGACGCCGATCGGGGGCCTCTGCGTGGCCGACACGGCCTACCATTACCCCGAGGACCGCTCCATCTGCGAGAGCGTGAAGGTGGCCAAGGCCCTCGCCCGCGCCGCACTCGCCTGACACCGCCATGGCCGACGACATCGAACTCGACAAGCTCTACCAGCAGCGCTTCGACGACCACGCGCTGGCCCGCAAGCACGCCATCTGGAAGGTGCTGTGCAGGCACTACTTCCATCGCCACGTGAAGCCGACCGATACCGTCGTGGACATCGGCGCGGGCTATTGCGAGTTCATCAACAACATCCAGGCGGGGCGCAGGATCGCCGTCGACCTGAATCCCGACGTGCGCCGCTTCGCGAACGCGGATGTGCAGGTTATCCACGCGTCGTGCACGGCCATCGGCGAGCTCGAAGACGACAGCGTGGACGTGGTGTTCATGAGCAACTTCCTCGAGCACCTCGCGAGCAAGGCGCTCATCCTCGACACGTTCCGCGAGTGCAGGCGCATCCTGCGCCGCGGCGGGCGTGTGATCGTGCTGCAGCCGAACATCCGCTTCGTCGGCGGCGCGTACTGGGACTACTTCGACCATCACATGCCGCTGACCGAACGCAGCGTGGTCGAAGGCCTGCAACTGGCCGGCCTCGATCCGACCACGGTCATTCCGCGCTTCCTGCCGTACACGACGAAGAGCCGGCTGCCGCAGGCGCCATGGCTGGTCGCTGCCTACCTGCGGTTCCCGCTCGCGTGGCGCGTGCTCGGCAAGCAGGCGCTCGTCGTCGCGCACAAGACCGACGTCGCGTGAGCACGTGTCGTCGGTGCGCGCATCGTCGTGGCGTCGCGATGGCGGTGGCGGTGGCAGCATGAGGGTCATTCCCGTCCGACGTTCCAGGCTCCCCAGCGGCGCGACGGCCGTGGCATGGGTTGCCGCGACGATCGCGGGTCTGTTGTTCCTGATCGCAAGTGTGCGTTTCGGCGGCCGGGTGTCCGGCGACGAGCTCGATCCCGCCTGGGGCATGGTCCTGAGCTGGGCGAGCAGCCACGGCCTGCACTGGGGCCGCGACATCGTCTTCACCTACGGGCCACTCGGTTACCTCTACCCGCTGAACGCCGGAGAGCCGGAGCGCTACGGCGCCTACGTCGCGATCCAGATCGCGCTCGCCGCGGCGGCGGCCTTCCTGTTCGCGAACGGCTGGTTCGTGCAACGCTGGCCGGAACGCATCGTGCTGCTCGCCGCCATCGTGTTCAACGCGCCATTGCTCGCCGCCGATCCGGTGTGGCTGGCCATGCCGGTGTTCGCGATCGTCGGCATGCACGCGCACGCCGTGGCGGGACGAAGCCGCGCACTGTGGCTGCTGCTCGTCGTCGCGGCGGCGTATGCCTCGACCCTGCTGCTGATCAAGATGAGCACGGTGCTGCTGATAGGCGCGTGGTGGCTCGCCGGCGTCATCGTGCTGCTCGGCGCGCGCAGAGGAGCTCACGCAGTCGCGTGGTTGTTGCTCGTGCCGCTCTGCTCGCTCGGACTGTGGATATGGAGCGGACAGCGTGTCGGCGACCTCCTGCCCTTCGTCGACGGCGTGCTCGAGATGTCGCGCGGCTACACCGCCGCGATGGGGATTCCTCCACCGCTGCGGTTCGATCTTTATGGGCTGGCCGTGCTCGGCGGCATCGGCATCCTCGGGCTGTGGACGGTGTGGCAGGCGCGCCGCGACGCAGCCCGGTTCGCGTGCATCGTGCTGTGCGGCCTCGCGCTGTTCGTTGCGTGGAGGGCGGGCTTCACGCGCGCCGACTCGCACGTCGCGATCTTCGCGCTGACCGTCCTGCTCGTGCTGCCGTTGCTGCCGGCGATGGCACCGGTACCGACAGGCTGGCTGCGTGTCGCGAGCCTGGGCCTCGCGCTCGCGGCGGCCCCGATCGCCGACCGCACCTACAACGCCGGCGTCGATCACCGGCCCGGCGATCTGGCCATGGCGAGTCCCGGCTTCATGGCGAACAACGCGGTGCTGCTCACGCGTCCGCTCACGTACGCACCAGCGCTGTACACGGCATGGGCCGACGAGCGCACGCGGCTCGACCTTCCACGCACGCGTGCGGTGGTCGGCAGGCGCAGCATCGATCTGCTCGGCACGCAGCAAGGCGTCGTCGTCGTCAACGACTTCAACTATCGGCCCGCGCCGGTGTTTCAGGGTTACGCCGCCTATACGCCCCACCTGCAGCAGCTCAACGCGGCGGCGTACCGTGGCCCGGAGCGGACGGATTTCGTGCTGCTCGCGTATTCGCCGATCGACGGCAACCTGCCCACCAGCGAGAACGCGCTCGCGTTCACGACCCTGTACGCCGGCTACCGTCCCGTTCTCGTGGAGAAGTCCTACCTGCTGCTCGAGAACGACGCAGATGCCGCGCTACCCCAGCCGCCGGTCGAGCCGAACTGGCAGGACGCCACCTGGGATCAGTGGATCGACATGCCACAGTCCGCCGATGCGGTGTCGATCCTGGCGGTGCGTTCCGAACTCTCGCTGGCAGGCCGCGTCATGGCGACGCTGCTGCGCGAGCCGCTGCAGTTCATCGAGCTGGAACTCGTCGACGGCACGACCCGGCGCTTCCGGCTGGGACGCGGCGTGGCGCCGGGCGGTGTCCTCGTGTCGCCGCTGGTGCAGTCGCTCGACGACTACGCGCGCCTGTTCATCGGTGCCGACCTGCCCGCCGTCCGACGCTTCCGCATGCAGCCGCAGAGCGATGCGCTTCGCCCGATGTTCGCGGACGGCATCCAATGGAGCGTGACATCGTTGCCGCGTCGGCCGAGAGTCGAGCCACCGTCCACGATGTTCGATGCCCTGTTCCCGGGCTTCTCGCACTGGCCGCAGGCCTGGCCCCACGATGCCCACACGCTGGACGTGGAGGGGCGGCGTGCCCTGTTCATGCACAGCCCCGCGCGTCTGGCCTTCAGGCCCGGCGCGGGTCGCTACATCGTCTCGGGCGAAATCGGCATCGTCCCCAATGCGTTCACGACGGCCGAATGCTCGGCGGGCGACGGCGTCGAGATCGAGGTGTCCGGTGCTCCGGGGACGACGCTCGCCTACCCGTTCGATCCGTTCGGCGACGCCTCGCTGCGCCCGACGCGCCGCTTCGAACTGTGGCCCGTGGACAGCACTCGCGACGGCGAGCTGTTCCTCGATGTCTCTCCGGGCCCGGTGGGCAACGGCGACTGCGACTGGGCCTACCTGCGCGACGTCAGGATTCGCTCCATCGAGAGCGCCGAGGGCGCGTCGCGGTCGGCGCGTTGAACCACACTGTTGTCACCGAGCGCACAGGCACAGGCTTGGACCGGGTGCCTTCACGCTCCGCGACACCCGCAACGGCCGTTGCGTGCGGATGCGCCGACGTGCGACGCGCCGTCCGGAAGACCCGGTCGACGCGCCACACGGCCTCGTCTTCAGCCCGGGAACTTCGGAAACTTCTCGTCCGGATGCGCCGCCTTCCACTGGTTGTAGGCGGCGGTGCCCTCCCAGGCCGCGAACGCGCGCGGGGTGCGGCCGCGGCCGGTCCAGGTCTCGCCGTTGTGCGGCAGCCAGTACTTTGGGGCGACGGACTTCTTGTCGGCCGCGGCCGGCTTGGAGCTGCCGGCGGATTCGGGGCGCACCGCGGAAACGATCTCGGCCTTCTGCTTCGCCGTGAAATGCGGACCGAACGCGTTGATGCGCTCCATCACCTCGAGGAATGCGTCCGCGGCGTGGCTCTGGCGCAGTTCGGCTTCCTGCTGCTCGAGCTGGCGGAGCTCCTCGGCGAGCTTGGACTTCGCGGCGGCGAGGGAGTCGAGGGTGGGCTTGCTCATGCGGTGCGGGGCCTTGGCGGGTGGGGAATCGGCGGATTCTAGCGGACGGCAGGTCGGACGGGTGGCCGGCGCGCCGCGCGGACCGCGGGAACCGTCCGCGCGGTCGCGCCGGCGTCTGGACCCGCCGGCGTCGAACGCACTCCCCGCGGGCGCGCACGGATCGAGAGTGCGACGTGGTGTGCAGCGCGAACACCGGAGCGCCGAGGTCACCGGCACGGCGTGGCAGAATCGAACGTCCACAGTCCTGCCGACGACGATGCGCCGGAGCTTCGCAGCGTGAGCCGCCCGTGACCGACAGCCACGTCGATGCCCTGGTCGAGCAGTTGTACCTGCAACTGCGTACGCTGGCGCGCAGCGTGCGCCGGCGCGGCGGTGCGTCGGACACCTTGCACACCACGGCGCTGGTCAACGAGCTGTACGTGAAACTGGCCGATGCGGAGCGCCTGCGCTTCGGCGAGCCCCGGCAGTTCTTCGCCTATGCGGCACAGGCCATGCGCCACATCCTGATCGATCGCGCCAAGCTGCAGATGCGCATCAAGCGGGAAGATCCCCTGCTGCGGGTGGCCTTGACCGATCCGGACGTCGAAGCCGTCACGATCGACCCTGCCCTCGCCCTCGAGCTCGATGCCGCGCTGGATACCTTGACCGCACGGGACGCGAGAGCGGCCGAGGTGGTGAACCTGCATTTCTTCGCAGGCCTGACGCTGCAGCAGGTGGCCGACCTGCTGGACATCGCACCGCGGACCGTGGCGCGCGACTGGCGATTCGCGTCCGCATTCCTGAAGGCACGGCTCGCGTGAGTGGCGGGGAGCCCGGGCTTCGCGAATGCTTCGACGAGCTCGTCGATCTCACGCCCTCGCAACGCGAGGCCTGGTTCGCCCGCCACGAGCTGCCTGCGGACCTCCGGCGGGAGCTGCTCGAGATGCTGGCCTGCGACACGCGCGAGGTACCGCTGCTGGAGACCTCCGCTGCGGCCCTCGCGCAGCAATACACCCCGCGGGACGATGACGGCCGCGGCCTGCTCGGCAGCACGATCGGTCCGTACCGGCTGGTCGACGTGCTCGGCCACGGCGGCAGCTCCGTCGTGTTCCGCGCGCAGCGTGCGAGCGGAAGCGGTACGCAGACCGTTGCACTGAAACTGCTGCGCACCGGTCTGTTCTCGGCCGCCGGCCAGCGGCGCTTCCGCCGCGAACAAGCTGTACTCGCGCAGCTGTCGCACCGGAACATCGCGGGCCTGATCGACGGAGGCGTCAGCGATACGGGCATCCCCTACATCGCGATGGCGTTCGTCCAGGGCATGCCCATCACGCGCCATGCCGACGCGCACGCGCTGGACCTGCGTGCACGTCTCGCCCTGCTCGTGACCGTATGCCGCGCCATCGACGCCGCGCATCGCGCGCTCGTCGTGCATTGCGATCTCAAGCCGTCCAATGTGCTGGTCGACGGCGACGGCGAGGTACGCATCCTGGATTTCGGGATCGCGCACCTGCTCGACGACGACACGACAGACGGCGCCCGCACCATCGCGATCGCGCTCACGCCGGGCTACGCGGCGCCCGAGCAGTACCAGCCCGGCATGGTGACGACGGCGTGCGACATCCACGCCCTCGGCGTGCTCATGGGCGAGCTGCTGACCGGAAGGCTGCTGTCTCCCGACAGGACGCGCATGGACGTGCAGGGTTCCGATGCCGATCCGGGCATGATTCCGCCAGGATTGCCGCAGGGCAAGGCACTGGCCAGGCTGTTGCGTGGCGACCTCGAAGCCATCTGCGCCACGGCCCGGGCGGGTGATCCGCAACGGCGCTACCTGTCCGCCGCATTGCTCGCCGAGGACATCGAACGCTGGTTGCGCAACGAGCCCGTCGTCGCACGGCCACCGTCGGCCGGGTACCGCCTGCGCAAGACCGTGCAGCGTCACCGCGCCGCCGCGGTGGCGGCCGTGGTCGCGACACTCGCGCTCGGCGTCGGCATCTCGACGACGCTCTGGCAGGCCCACGTCGCCGCCGAGCAGGCACAACGCGCCACCGTGGTACGCGATTTCCTGATCGAACTCTTCGATGCCTCGCGCGCGGGCCAGCTTCCGGACCGGCGCCTCACGCTCGAGCAACTCGTCCAGCGTGCCAGCACGCGCCTGCAGGCGCAGAACGACCTTTCGACGACCACGCGCATCGAGATGCTGCGTACCCTCGGCGAGGTGGGCACGGCGGCCAGCGATTACGCGCAGGCCGACAAGCTCTATGGCCAGGCCCTCGCGCTGGCGGAGGGCAGCCTCGCCGCGGACGATCCCGTCGTGACCCGCATTCGCCTTCTGCAGGCGCGCCTGCTGACGCTGCAATCGCGCTACGCGGACGCGAGTCGCGCCTACGAAGCCCTGCTGCCGCAGATGCGCCGTGCCGGCGATGCCGCGGCTGTCGAAGGACTGCAGAACTACGCGAGCGCGCTGATGTTCTCGGCGCAGACCGACCTCGGCCTGGCGATCTCCGCGGAGGCCGCGCAGCGCGCTGCCCTGCTCTATGCCGCCGGATCGCGGACCGCCGTGCAGGCGAGCCTGACACGGGCCAACCAGCTCATGGGCGGTGGGCGCATGGCGGAGGCTGAGCCCGTGCTCGAAACGGCACTCGGCTTCTGGCGGGCGAGCGCGCAACCCCCGCAGGACGACGTCCTGCAGGGACTCACCGACCTCTCGCGCATCCGTGCCGCGCAGGGACGGCTGGACGCCTCGGAAGCGCTGCTGCGCGAGCTCGTCGCGACGGCCGAACGCCTTTACCCGGAACCGCACGACCGCCCCGCCCTGGCCTTGCTCAACCTCGGCGACCTGCTGCGATCGCAGGATCGGCTCGACGAGGCCGAGCCGCTGCTGACGCGCGCCGTCGCGATGATGAAGGCGATCTACGGCGACGATCATGTCCGCGTCGCGAACGCGCTCGGGAGCCTCGGTGACCTCGAGCTGCGCCGGCATCGGCTCGAGGCCGCGGCCCTGCATATCGGTACCTCGATGCAATGGTGTGATCGTCCCGGACGGCATCCCACGCGTTCGTGCATCGAGCTCGGCTTCAATGCCGCCAGGCTCGCGCTGGCGTCCGGCGATCTCGAGACAGCCGATGCGCGCAGCGCACAGGCCTTGTCGATGACGAAGCAGATCTTCCGCGACGGTCATCGCTGGATGGCCCAGCTGGGGCAGCTTCGCGCCGGACTGAGCCTGCGCCGCGGCGATCCGTCGGCAGCGCTCGCGACCTGTGACGATGCGCAGCGCCTGCTTGCCCGTCTCGGCGAGTCCGAGGGACTGGTGTCCCTGGCCGTGCTCGCACGGCGTGCCGAGGTGTTGCTCGCATTGGGGCGTTTCGGGGACGCCGACGCGGACATCCGGCAGGCACTGGCCTCGTGGGATCGACTGGCGCCTGCCGGTGCGCTCACGCGCGTCGACCTCCTTGGGACGCAGGCCTCGATCCAGGCGGGTCTCGGTGACCTTCCGGCAGCACGCGAGACCGCGCGCCGCGCGATGGCATTCGTGCACGATCGTGATGCGTTCGACCCCGTGCGCCTCGCACGGATCGACACTCTCGCACGCAAGGAGCATGACGCGCGGATGCCATGATCCATCGCGGCCATGCCGCGCCTGTCGCCTCGCATCGGACGGATGCCTTCCTCGTCCTGCACCGCGTCGATTCGTCTAGGTGCGCACGCCATGCATCGCGAGCGTCGCCACGGTGCCCTGTCCCTGCGTGGAGGTGACGTCGAGCTTCCAGTCGAGGTGTTCGCAGAGCCGCGACAGGAACGACAGGCCGATGCCGGCGCCGTCACGGCTGGAACCGCGTGCGAGGCGTGCGTACACGGCCGCGATCTCCTCGGGCGACATGCCGTGTCCGGGATCCTCGATGACGACGGTCGAAGGCGACTGCACGGTGATCGTGATGGTGCCGCGATCGCTGTTCTCGATCGCGTTGCGCAGCAGGTTGCCGATCGCGGACTGCACGATGGCCAGAGGGGCGACGACAGCCTCGTCGCCGTCGGCCACGAACGTGATCGACAGATCCTTGTCGCGCATGAGGTGGCGGTGATCCTCGATGATCTCGGGGATCAGCTCCGACACGACGACGCGATCGTGTGCCCTCGCCAGGCGCGCCGGATCCTTGGCGAGCACGAGCAGCAGCGTGATGAGCTGCTCGACCTCACGCGTAGTGCGCTGGATACGTGACAGCTGGCCGTGCACGGCGGGCGGTACATCGGTCTGCTGGAGCGCGATCGAGCTCGCGCCGGCGATGACCGCGATCGGCGTGCGCAGCTCGTGGCTGGCGCTGTCGATGAACGCACGTTCGCGCTCGACGAAGCGCTCGTGCCGTTGCAGGTAGTCGTTGAGCGCGCCGGTGATCGTCTCGATCTCGGCACTCGTGGGCCCATCCACCTGGATGCGCTGGCCCGTCGCGTGCGGTCGCAGCTGACCGATCTGCTGCGCGAGCTCGGTGACGGGCCGCACCAGCCGGTTCGCGCTGTAGGCGACCGCGATGCCGAGCAGCACGATCATCGCGAACGCCGAGCCGAGCACGCCGATGCCGAGATCCATCTCGTTCTGCTCGAGATCGGTGATGTCGAGAGCGAGGCCGACGCGACGGCCGTCGATGTCGCGAAGAAGCACGACCTGCTGCACGCCGCCGACCATGATCTCGTCGTGCACGCCAGGCGGAAGGCCACGGAGTTCCGCCGGAATGCCCGCGGGATCACGCTCGTCGTAGAAGGCGAGCGTGCTCGTGTTGTCCCAGTGGTAATCCGGCTCGCGCGCCATGCGCTCGAGCACGAAATCGAGTTCCGAATCGAGCAACGTCGTCCAGACCAGCGCCTCGGCGTGCTCGTTAACGACGAAACCGTGGATGCCGACCGCGAGCGACAGCAGCGCGACGTAGGCCAGCAGGCCACCGATGAGGCGCCTGCGCAGGCTCGGTGCCGCGCTCACGAAGCATCCCCGGCGGCCGCGGGCGGTGCGATGCGATAGCCGACACGCGGCAGCGTCTGGATCAGCTTGACCGGGAACGGGCCGTCGACGCTCTGCCGGAGTTCGTAGACATGCGAACGCAGCATGTCGCCGTCGGGCGGCGAGTCGCCCCACAGCGCATGCTCCATGCGTTCGCGCGTGACCGCAGCCGGGCTCGCCTGCATGAGCACCTCGAGCAGCTTGCGGCATGCCGGATACAGATGAAGGCGCCGTCCCGCCCGACTCGCCTCGAGCGACGCGAGATCCAGACGCAGGTCGGCCACCTCGAGCACGCGCGAGCGGCCACGCCCGGTCGCACGCGCGACGATCGCTTCGAGGCGCACCTCGAGCTCGGGAAGGTCGAACGGCTTGGTCAGGTAATCGTCCGCACCGGCGCGGAACCCGGCGATCTTGTCGGGCAGCTCGTCGCGCGCGGTGAGCATCAGCACCGGTACGCCCTGCCCGGCCTCGCGCAACGCATGCAGCACCTGCGGCCCGTCCATGCGCGGAAGCATCCAGTCGAGCACGATCGCGTCGTAGGCCTGCGTCGTCGCGAGGTGCAGGCCGGTGCGGCCATCCGGCGCGGCATCGAGCACGTGGCCGCGTGCTTCGAAGTACTCGAAGAGGTTCGCCACCAGACTGCGGTTGTCTTCGACGACGAGCAGGCGCATCGCGCATCTCGGAAGGAGCGGGACGCCAGTCTGCACCAGCCGAGGTCGGAAGATGGTCGAAGGCTCGTTTCGGGTATCACCTTGACCGTTGCGGGAACGGCTCGATGGATGACTTAACGCGTCCGCAACACCGCTCCCACCGTTCTCCGACGGCCGCCTGACGAGGATGCGCGCCATTCCCTCAGGCCGATGGCGCGCCGATGACGTCCCTTCCCCTCCCCGAGCTGGCGCCGGTCGCGCGAAGCGGTCTCGAAGCATGCTTGCCTCCGGGGCGCACCCCGGCGACGGGCACGCCTGTGCCGGCGCTCATCCTGGTACCGACGGTATTGTTGCTGTCGGCTGCCGCGGCGAGCGCGGGATCGGGGTTCGATGCGTGGATCGCCGATCAGCTCTACGCATGGCAGGGCGGCACCTGGGCGCTGCGCGACGCGTTCCTGACCTCGCGCGTCGCCCACGAAGCCGGGCGTGACCTCAGCACGCTCGCGTGGCTCGGCGTGTTCGTCGCATGGCTCGCGACATGGTGGCGTGCCGGAATGCGCCACCTGCGCGCCCCACTGATGTGGCTGCTGCTGACGACGCTGGTCGCGTCCCTGCTCGTCGCGTGGACCAAGTCGCTGACCAACATGGATTGCCCCTGGGACCTGCTCCGCTACGGCGGCGATCGGCCATTCATCGGCTTGTTCACGGCGCGCCCCGAAGGCCTGCCGCGAGGCGTGTGCTTCCCTGCCGGACATGCGAGCAGCGGCTACGCGTGGCTGTCGCTCGTGTTCTTCCTCGGCGAGATGCGACCGCGCTGGCAGGCCGCCGGGCTCGCCCTCGTACTCGCGGCAGGGCTCGTCTTCGGCATCGCGCAGCAGCTGCGTGGTGCGCATTTCCTCTCCCACGACCTCGTCACGGCGGCGCTGTGCTGGTGCGTGGCGGCGCTGTCGTGGCGCTTCGCGTGGCCGCGCCGTGCGGAGGTCCGCTCGTGAGCGCCTGGATCGAATCGGAGTCGAACCGCATGCCGAGCCCGTGGAAAGCGCTGGCGTCGCGCCTCGCGTGGCGCCCCGAACTGTCGCTCGAGCAGCTCGCACTGCTGGTCAGCCTCTACTTCGCGCTGTTCTGCAACGCGACGTTCTTCCGCGCGGTCGAGGGTACCGGCGCGCTCGACGGGCCGCGCGGCCTGCTGTTCATGGGCTGCCTGTTCGTCGCGATCGCGGCGATCAACCAGGTCCTGCTCTGCCTCGTGCTGAGCCGGCCGCTGGCCAAGCCCGCGCTCACCGCGATCCTGCTCGCGACGGCGCTCGCCGTGCACTTCATGGGGGCGTACACGATCTACCTCGACACCGACATGCTCCGCAACATCCTGCACACGGACGGCAAGGAGTCGTCGGAGCTCGTGACATGGGGGCTGGTCGGTCCCGTGCTGCTGTTCGGCGTGCTGCCGTCGATCGCGGTCTGGCGCGTACGCCTTCGCAAGCGCCCGTTCGCACGCGCAGCGCTCGCCCGCAGCCTGTGGCTGGCCGGATCGTTCGCGGTCGCGGCGATCGCCGGACTCGTCTCGTTCCAGGACCTGTCGGCGCTCATGCGCAACCACAAACCGGTGCGCTACCTCGTGACACCGGCGAACTACATGGTCTCGCTCGCCAACGTCGCCCTCGACGAGGGCAAGACGATCCAGCGCACGAAGGAGCCCGTCGGTATCGATGCCGTGCTCGCCGCGCGGCCCGCGGGAGCGAAGCCGCGGCTGCTCGTGCTCGTGATCGGCGAGACCGTGCGCGCACAGAACTGGGGCCTCAACGGCTATGCGCGGCAGACGACGCCGCAGCTCGCCGCGCGCGACGACGTGATCAACTTTCCCGACGTGACCGCGTGCGGATCGAGCACCGAAGTCTCGCTGCCGTGCATGTTCTCGCCGTACGGCCTCCGCGACTACGACGCGGACCGCATCAAGCATTCCGAATCGCTGCTGCACGTGCTCGAGCGTGCCGGCGTCGCCACGCTGTGGCGCGACAACCAGACCGGCTGCAAGGGCGTCTGCGAGGGCCTCGCGTTCGCGTCGTACGAGCACGCGACCGATCCCGCGTTCTGCGACGACGAGCGCTGCCTCGACACCGTGCTGCTCGACAACCTGAAGGCGGCCGTCTCTGCGCATGCCGGCGACGTCGTCGTGGTGCTGCACCAGCTCGGCAACCACGGACCGAGCTACTTCCGTCGCTACCCCGACGACATGCGGCGCTTCACGCCGGCGTGCGAAACCCCCGAACTCGGCCGCTGCACACGCGAGGCCATCACCAACGCCTACGACAACGCGATCCTCGCGACGGACGACCTGCTCGCGCGCACGATCCAGTTGCTGTCGACCTGGGACGATCGCGACACGGCACTGTTCTACGTCTCCGACCATGGCGAATCGCTCGGCGAGAACGGCCTGTACCTGCACGGAGTGCCGTACGCGATCGCGCCGGACACGCAGACGCGCGTGCCGATGCTCGCGTGGTTCTCGCCGGCGTTCGCGGCCGCGCAAGGCCTCGACACGGCCTGCGTACGCGAGGCCGCGGCACGGCCCGCGAGCCACGACAACCTGTTCCCGTCGGTGCTCGGCCTCATGCAGGTGCGCACCGCGGTACGCGACGAAAGCCACGATCTGTTCGCGGCCTGCACGCGGCCCGGCAACGTGCGGCGCCCCGATGCGCACGGCCTCGACGCGGCGGGGCGCATTGCTGCGGCGACGCCACGATGACCACCGTCGTCTTTCGCGAAATCCCGCTGCCGGCGCGCACGGCACGCGTCGATGCGAGGAGCCTGGTTGTCGCATGGCGCACGCCGTAAAGTGCAGGCATGCAGGAGCACACGACCACGGACGCCTCGACGTCCGGCAGCGACGACTGGCGATCGGCGCGGATCGCCAGCACGGCGACGAGGCACCGGAGGCCCTCGTGGCGAAGCCACGTGGGCAATCTCGTCTTCGTGCTCGCGTTCGTGGGCGGCAACGTTGCGATCGGGTACATCGGATGGACGATCTGGCGCAGCAACCAGCCTTCGCCTGCGATGACGGCGCCGCTGCCCGTGGATGCACGCCCACCCGGAAGATCGCCCTCCACGTCGCAACGGAATCCGCGGCCTACCGTGTCGCGAGAGTCTCCCGCGACTCCACAGGGACATGAAGCCGCCGATGCGGGAACGATGCGCTGGACGCGTCGCGACGGCCTGACGATCGAGCCCGATGCGGAGTGGCGTTGCGTCGGCGGATTCCAGTATCGAACCACACGCGACGGCGACGGTACGACGGTGGTCACGCTGCGCCAGCGTGGCGGCAAGCCGCTGCCTTGTTGAGGCGTCGCGACGCCACGGTCGCCGCACCGTCCGTACACGAATGACGCGGAGGGGCCAGTCTCAGCAGACCCGCGCGAAGAAGCCGCTTACCCAGCCGTAGACCACCATCACGATCATCCAGATCGCGATGATCGCGACATACATGCTGGTGAAGAGCCTGTGCCGCGCCGTCATCAGCGCTTCGAAGGCGGGGCCGATCACCTGCTCGCCTGCCGGTTTTCCTGCCTTGCTTTGCAGAGCACGCGATGGAGCGTTTTCCGACGCCCGTCCGTGCTGCCCCCCGGGCGCCGATGGGACCTCCTTCACGCGCCCACGCTCGTCCTTCACCTTCCCGAGTTTCATGCCGTCCCCTGCCCTGGCTCCTTCGGACGATAACGCATGTCGCGGCAGTCGGGGCGATCGTTCGGGACCGCCCGCTACCCGCGCCCGAAACGAAGAAAGCCGGCGCGAAGCCGGCTTTCCGGTGATGCGATGGAGCGAGGCGATCAGTCGACGAGCTTGAGCGTGCCCTTCATCATCGACCAGTGGCCCGGGAACGAGCAGAAGAAGGTGTAGGCCTCGCCGGCCTTGAGCTTGCTGACCGGGAACGTGACCGAGGTCTTCTCGCCCGCGCCGATGACCTTGGTGTGCGCGATGACGCGCGCGTCATCCTTCTTGACGTACTCGTTCTCGAGACCTGCGCCCATGCCGTCGGTCGCGGCGGGCTGGAAATCGGCCGTCGTCGTCAGCACCCAGTTGTGACCCATGATGTTCTTGGCCAGCGTGCCCGGATGCGTGAGGTTGACCGTGAAATCCTTGCAGGTCTTGCTGACGCTGATCTCGGTGACGTTGAACTGCATGGCGTCGTTGCCTTCGATGTCGACCGAGCAGGTCGCGGCGAAGGCGGCCGGGGCGGCGAAGGCGAGGAGCGAGGCGAACGCGAGCGTGCGGATCATGTGAAGTTCCTCCGATAAGATGTGGACGGACCTTCGACGCGGTCGCGCGAGATCCGATTTCTCGACATTTGCGGCGGCGAAATGCGCGGCGATTGTATGCCACCGACGCGAATCCGTCGCGCCTCCGCAAGCGTCCGATTGACGCACGCGCGGAACACGCGCATCGCCTCGATCAGAACCTCACGCCCGCGAGCAGCATCGTTTCGCCGAGGTTCTTGCCACCGAAGAAGTTGGCGTTCGAAATGTGGCGGATCGTCCAGACGAAACTCTCGCCCTCCCAGCCGAGCGAGCTGATGAACTGGCCGTGGCTGCTCAGCGCGTCGGTGCGCTCGCTCGCGTAGCCCAACTGGAACGAGAAGAAGGCCTGCTTCCACCAGTCGACGAGCCGGACCCCGGCACCGAGCACGGCGACATCCTCGTCGAGTGACGGACGCACGTCGCGTGCTCCGACCCAGCCGATCGAGGCCACCGGCTGCCATGTGACCGGCCCCCACTGGCGCGACGCACCGTTGATGTCGAACGACACGGCCGGCGTGAAATCCCTCGAGGCGGTGACGCTTGCACCGCCGCTGATGCTGTAGCCGGCAGCGTGCGCCTGGCCTGTGGCGAGTCCGCTGGCGAGGACGACGCCGGCGGCGAGGGAACGGGAGATCGGTGGGAAACGCATCGGCATGGCGTGATCCTGTTCAGGAAGATGATCGCGTCGCGATGCGGTGGCGGCTCGTACATCGTTGCGCGCCACACGCATGGAGGCACGCCCCATCGATATCAACCGGTCTGCGACGAAGGTCGCGTGCGCCGTGTTCAGCCGTGGCCGCCGAGGCGCCCCATGAACACGCGGTAGTGGCGCAGCTCGGCGATCGAATCGCGCACGTCGCTGAGTGCGGTGTGGGCGGATTCTTTAGAGAAGCCGCGCGAGACGTCGGGCGCCCAGCGGCGTGCGAGCTCCTTGAGCGTGGAGACGTCGAGGTTGCGGTAGTGGAAGAAGCGCTCGAGCCGCGGCATGAGCCGATGCATGAAACGACGGTCCTGGCAGATCGAATTTCCCGACATCGGCGACTTGCCGGCCGGCACCCACTGCGCTAGGAACTCGACCGTCAGCGCCTCGGCCGTGGCGAGGTCGACCGTCGAATCGAGCACGCGCTGCCACAGCCCCGACTTGCGGTGCTGGTTGCGGTTCCAGTCGTCCATCGCGAGCAGGCGCGCCTCGTCGTGGCGGATCGCGAACTCTGGACCTTCCGCGAGCAGGTTGAGGTCGCGGTCGGTCACTGCCGTCGCGATCTCGAGGATCGAGTCGTTGTCGGTGTCCAGACCGGTCATTTCGAGATCGATCCAGATGAGGTTGTCCTCGTGGGCGAGGCCCGCGCGTGGTGACGACATTCGCTGCTCCAGGACGAGGATCCGGCGATTATTGCCGGCCGGTGACGATCCGCCAAGCCGCGCAGGCCGTGAGACGGCCATCGGCTACGATGCGCGCGCCCCCTTTACGGCACGACGATGGTCGCGACGACACTCTTCTGGCACGACTACGAGACCTCCGGCGCCGACACGCGTCGCGACCGCCCGACCCAGTTCGCGGGCCTGCGCACGACGCTCGATCTCGAGCCGATCGGCGATCCGGTCATGCTGTTCTGCAAGCCCGCCCCCGACGTGCTCATGCACCCCGAGGCCTGCCTGATAACCGGCATCACGCCACAGCAGGCCGATCGCGAAGGCGTCAACGAAGCCGAATTCGCCGCGATCGTGCAGGAGGAGCTCGGCGCGCCGGGCACCTGCGGCGTCGGCTACAACTCGCTGCGCTTCGACGACGAGATCACGCGCCACCTGCTCTATCGCAACTTCCACGATCCCTACGAACGCGAGTGGAAGGACGGCAACTCGCGCTGGGACCTCATCGATCTCGTGCGCATGTGCTACGCGCTGCGTCCCGACGGCATCGAATGGCCGCGACGCGAGGACGGCACGCCGAGCTTCCGCCTCGAGGACCTCGCACGCGCCAACGATCTCAAGCAGACGCGTGCCCACGATGCCTTGTCCGATGTCGAGGCGCTCGTCGCCCTCGCCCGCCTGATCCGCGACAAGCAGGACAAGCTGTTCGACTTCCATTTCGCGCTGCGCCGCAAGCAGCGCGCGTTCGAACTGCTCGACGTCGCACGTGCGACGCCGGTGCTGCACGTGTCGTCACGCTACCCGGCGAGCCGCGGCTGCATCGCGGTCGTGGCACCGCTGGCGATGCACCCCGACAACGCCAACGGCGTCATCGTCTACGACCTCGACGTGGACCCTGCCCCGCTGCTCGAGCTCGACGCCGACGACATCGCCGACCGCGTGTTCGCCTCGCGCGAGGACCTGCCCGAAGGCGTCGAGCGCATCCCGCTCAAGCTCGTGCACGCCAACCGTTCGCCGGCGCTCGCGCCGCTGTCGGTACTCAGGAAAGGCGTCGACCTCGACCGCATCAACCTCGATCCCGCACGCGCCCTCGCCCACGCCGAGCGCCTGCAAGGCGTGCCGGGCCTTGCCGCGAAGCTGCAGCAGGTGTTCGCGCGGCGCGGCGACGACGGCGGCACGCCCGATCCCGAGCTCGCGCTCTATGCGGGCTTCCTGCCTGACGCCGACAAGCGCCTCCTGCGCGAGGTGCGGCGCACGCCGCCGGAGCAGCTCGGCCAGGTCGCGTTCGCGTTCCGCGATCCGCGCTACGCCGAACTGCTGTTCCGCTACCGCGCACGCAACTGGCCGCACACGCTCGATGCGGCCGAGCGCGAGCGCTGGGACGCGTTCCGCACGCGTCGCCTCGACACCGAAACCGCGCTGACCACGCTGACGCGCGACCAGTATTCCGCGACAATCGCGCGCCTCCGCGGCGAGGTGCCGCCGGAACGCCAGCCCCTGCTCGACGCGCTCGAGGCGTGGGCGATCGACCATCCCTGAGGCTCCATGGGCACGACGTACTTCAGCGCCGCCACGTTCCGCTTCCTGCGCGACCTCGGCCGCAACAACAACCGCGAGTGGTTCACCGCGAACAAGGCGCGCTACGAGGACGTGCTGCGCCAGCCGTACCTGCAGCTCATCGCCGATCTGCAGGCGCCGCTCGCCACGATCAGCGAGCACTACCGTGCCGATCCGCGCGCGCAGGGCGGCTCGCTGTTCCGCATCCATCGCGACACGCGCTTCGCCCACGACAAGACGCCGTACAAGACGTGGTCCGGTGCGCGTCTGTTCCACGAGCGCGCCAAGCAGGTCGAGGCGCCCTCGTTCTACATGCACCTCGAGCACGGCTCGTGCTTCGCCGGTGCGGGCATCTGGCATCCGGGGCCCGAGACCACGCGACGCATCCGCGATTTCCTCGTCGACAATCCCGATACGTGGAAGAAGGCGACGCGTTCGAAGGCGTTCCTCGCGCATTTCGCGCTCGGCGGCGCCTCGCTCGTGCGTCCGCCGCGCGGCTACCCGGCCGACCACGAGCTCATCGACGACATCAAGCGAAAGGACTTCACGGCCTGGGAAACCTTCCCCGACGCGGTGGCGACCTCCGACGAGCTCAAGCCCTTCCTCGTCGATCGCTTCCGCCGCCTGTCGCCGCTCGTCGACTACCTCTGCGCCGCGCTCGACCTGGAGTTCTGACATGGCCGGGGCGGCCGATGCCGCGACACCGGTGACGGTTCCCGCCGCGCGCCTGTCGAGCTTCTACTTCGCGTACTACGCCGCGCTCGGTGCGTTCAACCCGTTCTGGGGCCTCTTCCTCAAGGCACGCGGCCAGGACGTCGCCGCGATCAGCGTGCTCATGAGCCTGTGGTACGCGACGCGCATCGTCGCGCCGAGCAGCTGGAGCTGGCTCGCCGCGCGATCGACGCGGCCGATCCTGTGGCTGCGTGCCGGCTGTGCGTTGACGCTGGCGAGCTTCGCGGTGTTCGTCGTGCCGATGGACTTCACCGCGCTGTTCATCGCGATGTGCGTGTTCTGCTTCCTCTACAACGCGGTGATGCCGCAGTTCGAGGCGATCACGCTGTCGCACCTGCCCGGCAAGAGCGAGCGCTACGGGCGCATCCGCGTGTGGGGATCGATCGGCTTCGTCGCGGTCGTGGCCGGGTTCGGCGCGCTGTTCGACCACGTGCCGGTCACGGCGCTGCCCTGGCTCATGCTGCCGCTGTTCGCAGGCCTGTTCGCGGCTTCCTGCCTCAACGACTACGGACGCCCGCCGACCGGACCGGCCGCGGTCGACGACAGCGGCTTCGTCGCGCGCCTCAAGCGTCCCGAGGTGATCGCGTTCTTCGTCGTCGCGCTGCTCATGCAGCTCTCGTTCGGGCCTTACAACACGTTCTACTCGATCTATCTCGACGAGCACGGCTACTCGCCGTCGGCGCTCGGCCTGTTCTGGTCGGTCGGCGTGGTGCTCGAGATCGCGGTGTTCTTCCTCGCCGCGCGCATCTTCACGCGCTGGAGCGCGACCACCGTACTCGTCGCCTCGCTCGTCGCGGCGAGCCTGCGCTGGGCGACCACCGCGCTGTGGCCCGACAGCGCCGTGCTCATGGCCTGCGCGCAGGCGACCCATGCGATCAGCTTCGCGGGCTTCTTCGCGGCGAGCATGCAGTTCCTCGCGCGCTTCTTCCCGGGCCGCATGAACGGCCACGGCCAGGGCGTGTTCTACGGCTTCTCGTCGGGCGTCGGCGGCGTGCTCGGCGCGCTGCTGTCGGGCTGGGTGTGGAAGCACGCGGGCGGCGAAACCGCATTCCTGCTCGCCGCGGGCACGGCCGCGATCGCGATCGTCATTACGCTGGCGTGGCTGCGCGCGCCGCGCACGCCGACCTGAGCGCACGATCAGGCCTCATGCTCAGGCCTCATGGAACGGGAACGCGACGAGCTCGCGCAGGTCGTCGGTATCGGCCATCACCATGAGCAGGCGCTCGATGCCGAGCGCGACGCCGGCACAGTCGGGCAACCCGGCCACGAGGGCGTCGAGCAAGGCCTCGTCGATCGGCGGCACGACCTGCCCTCGCGCAAGCCGACGAACGTGGTCGCGCTCGAAGCGCGCACGCTGCTCGGCCGCATCGGTGAGCTCGTGGTAGCCGTTGGCGAGCTCGTACGCTCCGAGGTACAGCTCGAAACGCTCGGCCACGGGCGGATCGCCGGGCCGCAGCTTCGCGAGCGCACACTGGCTGGCCGGCCAGTCGTGGATCACGGTGATGCGGTCGAGCGGAAACGCGTCCTGGATGCGGTGCGTGACGATGAGGTCGAGCCAGTCGTCGCGCTCGAGGCCTGCAGGATCGATCGCGGTGTCGCCGAGCACGCCGCGCAGCGCCTCGATCGGTGCCGTCAACGGATCGAGGCCGACCGCGTCGAGGAAGGCCTGCCGGTACGTGGTGACGTGCACGTCGGCACGCCTGCCGACCGCGCCGAGCATCGTCTGCACGAGGTCGATCACCTCGCCGGAGAGACGGCGATCGTCCCAGCCGACGCGGTACCACTCGAGCATCGTGAACTCGGGGTTGTGGCGTCGCCCTGCCTCGCCGTTGCGGAACACGCGGCCGAGTTCGTAGCAGTCGCCGATGCCGGCCGCGAGCAGGCGCTTGAGCGCGTGCTCGGGCGAGGTGCGCAGCCAGCGCTCGGCCGGGCCCGCGTCGACATGGCCCTTGAACACGGTCGAGAAACTCTCGATGTTCGGTTCCGTGTTGCCGGCACGCGAGAGCACCGGGGTCTCGACCTCGAGCACGCCGCGGTCGGCGAAGAAAGCACGCAGGCGCGCGTAGAGGTCGGCGCGCAGGCGCAGGGCGGCGAGGCCGGCACTCATCGCATGTCACCGCCCACTTCGACCATCATAGACGCCATCAATCGCAGCCATCCCATCAATTGATTTTACCAACCGCCGCCCGATGCGTAGGCTACACGGGCTGCTCCACCTCCTTCACCCACCAAGGAAGCATCGAATGTCCCTGATCAACACCGCCGTCAAGCCGTTCAAGGCGCAGGCGTTCCACAACGGCAAGTTCGTCGAAGTCAGCAACGAGTCGCTGAAGGGCAAGTGGTCCGTGCTGATCTTCATGCCGGCCGCGTTCACCTTCAACTGCCCGACCGAAGTCGAGGACGCCGCGACGCACTACGCCGAGTTCCAGAAGGCCGGCGCCGAGGTGTACATCGTCACGACCGACACGCACTTCTCGCACAAGGTGTGGCACGAGACCTCGCCGGCCGTCGGCAAGGCGCAGTTCCCGCTCGTCGGCGACCCGACCCACCAGCTGACGCGCGCGTTCGACGTGCACATCGACGAGGAGGGCCTGGCCCTGCGCGGCACCTTCATCATCAACCCGGAAGGCATCGTCAAGACGCTCGAGATCCACGACAACGCGATCGCGCGTGACGTGACCGAGACGCTGCGCAAGCTCAAGGCCGCGCAATACGTCGCGAGCCACCCGGGCGAAGTGTGCCCGGCCAAGTGGAAGGAAGGCGCGCAGACCATCGCGCCGTCGCTCGACCTCGTCGGCAAGATCTGACGTTCCCGCCGCTTCGGCCTTCCCCGCATGGGGAAGGCCGCGGCGGCAGACCGGAAGCCGCCGGCCGGCCGCTTGCGTTCTGCCTCCGCCCCGCACGCCCACGGCGTGCCGCCGCCGCCCCTTCTTCACCTGCTGGAGCCTCCCATGTTGGACGACGCCCTCAAGACCCAGCTCAAGGCCTACCTCGAGCGCGTGACGCAGCCGATCGAGCTCGTCGCCGCGCTCGACGACAGCGACACCGCGCGCCAGATGCGCGACCTGCTCGAGCAGATCGTCTCGCTGTCGGACCGCATCACGCTCGTCGAGCGCGCCGAAGAAGGCGTGCGCCGCCCGTCGTTCGCGATCGCACGTCCGGACGGCAGCGTGCACCTGCGTTTCGCGAGCATTCCGCTCGGCCACGAGTTCACGTCGCTCGTACTGGCGCTGCTGCAGGTCGGTGGCCATCCGTCCAAGGAAGCGGCCGACCTGCTCGAGCAGGTGCGCGGACTCGACGGCGACTACCGCTTCGAGACGTATTTCTCGCTGAGCTGCCAGAACTGCCCGGACGTCGTGCAGGCGCTCAACCTCATGGCCGTGCTGAACCCGCGCATCGAGCATGTCGCGATCGACGGCGCGCTGTTCCAGGACGAGGTCGAGCAGCGCCAGGTCATGGCCGTACCGACCGTGTTCCTCAACGGCGAACCGTTCGGCCAGGGCCGCATGGGCCTCGCCGAGATCGTGGCCAAGCTCGATACCGGCGCCGTGGTACGCGAAGCCGAGAAGATCGACGCCAAGCCCGCGTTCGATGTGCTCGTCGTCGGCGGTGGCCCCGCGGGCGCCGCGGCGGCGATCTACGCCGCACGCAAGGGTATCGTCACCGGCATCGCGGCCGAGCGTTTCGGCGGCCAGGTGCTCGACACGCTCGGCATCGAGAACTTCATCTCGGTCAAGGAGACCGAGGGCCCGAAGCTCGCCGCCGCGCTCGAGCAGCACGTGCGCCAGTACGACGTCGACATCATGAACCTGCAGCGCGCCGAGAAGCTGATCCCGGGCGAGGACTTCATCGAGGTCAAGCTCGCGAGCGGCGCGACGCTCAAGTCCAAGACCGTCGTGATCTCGACCGGTGCGCGCTGGCGCCAGATGAACGTGCCGGGCGAGAACGAGTACCGCAACAAGGGTGTGGCGTACTGCCCGCACTGCGACGGTCCGCTGTTCAAGGGCAAGCGCGTCGCCGTGATCGGCGGCGGCAACTCGGGTGTCGAGGCCGCGATCGACCTTGCCGGCATCGTCAGCCACGTGACGCTGATCGAGTTCGACAGCCATCTGCGTGCGGACGAGGTGCTGCAGCGCAAGCTGCGCAGCCTGCCGAACGTCAAGGTCATCGTGTCGGCGCAGACCACCGAGGTCACCGGCGACGGCCAGCGCGTGAACGGCCTCGTCTACAAGGACCGCCACGGCGGCGAGCTGCATCGCGTCGAGCTCGAAGGCATCTTCGTGCAGATCGGCCTGCTGCCGAATACGGAATGGCTCAAGGGCACGCTTGCGCTGTCGAACCGCGGCGAGATCGAGGTCGATGCGCGCGGCGAGACGTCGGTGGCCGGCGTGTTCGCGGCCGGCGACTGCACGACCGTGCCGTACAAGCAGATCGTCATCGCGATGGGCGAAGGTTCCAAGGCCGCGCTGAGCGCGTTCGACCACCTGATCCGGTCGTCGGCACCGGAAACGAAGGAAGCGAAGGCCGCCTAGGCGGCCCGCCACCCGACCGTCGCGGCAGCGCCCTCCCTCCCACTGCCGTGACGATCCGAAGGGCCCGGTGTGCATGCGCACCGGGCCCTTCCCTTTTCAAGCAATCAGAACTGCCAGCCGAACTCGCCGAACACGCTGCGGCCGATGCCGACCTGCGCCGTCGTGCCGGTGTAGCCCGGACGGATCACGCGCTGGTCGAACACGTTGCGCACGCCGCCGCCGAGCGTGATGTCCGGGAACGCCTTGGGGCGCCAGCCGATGAAGACGTCGTGGGTCTTGAAGCTCTTGTCGATGAGCACCTGGCCCGACGCGTTGCGGGCCGGGTTGTTCGGCGCGGCGAAGTACCAGTTGAGGCGCCAGTCGAGCTGCACGTCGATCGGCGCGATGCGGTAGCCGGCCGTCAGCAGCAGCTTGTCGGCGAACGCGTGCGGCACGTCCCTGCCGGTCTCCTTGTCGCTCACCTCGAGCTGCGAGTAGACGAGGTTGCCGCTCCAGTTGCCCTGGCGGAACGCGGCCTCGATCTCGACGCCCTTGCGCTCGACCGCGTCGAGGTTCTGGTACTGGTTGAGGCGGTTGCGCAGCGTGCCGCCGATGCCGGTGTCGCCGGCGATCGGCGTGCGCGGATCGATGTCGACGAGGCTGATGAAATCCTCGAAGTCGCCCGTGAACGCATTGACCTTGACCAGCAGCGCGTCGACGCCGGCCATCGCGCTGAAGTCCAGCGCGATGCCGCCTTCGAGCTCGCGCCCGGTCTCGGCCTTGAGGCCGAGGTTCGGCACCCAGTACGTCCACGGGTTGCCGGCGCCGGTCGCGTACAGCTCGAACGCCGACGGCGCGCGGAACACTTCCGAGTAGTTCGCGAACAGGCGCAGCACGTCGTTGGCCTGCCAGCCGAGGCCGAGGCGCGGCGACAGGCGGTGGCTCGAGTACGTGGCCGTCGATTCCTCGGGAAGCGGGTTGGTGAGGCGGTCGGCCTCACGCTCGAAGCGGTCGTAGCGCGCGGCGGCGAGCAGTTCCCACTGCTGGCGCGCACCGAACGTCATGCTGTCCTGCACGTAGAGACCGTAGTCGCGCGAATCGGCCGAGGCGAGCAACGCGTATTCACGCGTGTACTTGTCGACCTGGTCTTCCTTGCGCGCGGTCGCGTCGAAGCCGAACTGCACCGTGTGCTGCACGCTGCCGGTCGTGAAGCGCGTGAGGTTCTGCGCGTTGACACCGCTGTAGCGGTTCTTGTCGATGAGGCCGCTGTACTCGTCGATCGGCGGCAGGTCCCAGATCTTGCGGTCGTATTCGGTGCGGTTGGCGAACACGTCGACGGCGAGGTTGATCCACGAATCGGCCGGCGTGTAGTACCAGGTCGCGGTGAGATCCTGCTGGGTGTGCGTGCCGGTGATCTCGGTGTCGGTCCACTCGGTCAGGTGCCAGAGCGTGTTCCACGGGTTCTGCACGTCCATCTTCGAGCTCTGCAGCTTGAGGTGCAGCTCGTGGTCCTTCGCCG
Organism: Lysobacteraceae bacterium PS02065; assembly: GCA_029959555.1. Taxonomy (GTDB): domain Bacteria; phylum Pseudomonadota; class Gammaproteobacteria; order Xanthomonadales; family Rhodanobacteraceae; genus Dokdonella. The sequence goes on from JASCPI010000014.1 coordinate 54,945, forward strand.
GCGCGTAGCGCAGCTTGAGCATGCCTTCGCGCTTGTCGTTCCTGGTCGGCACCTCGAGGCCGCCGGCGAGCTCGTGCGTGCGCGCATTGGTGCCGAGCGCGCTCACGAGGTAGTCGAAGTTGCGTGCCTCGTTGGTGCCGAACACGTGCGCGGCGACATGGCTGCGGTTGTTGTCGTTGTAGCCGAGTTTGAGTCGCGTGCCGAACGATTCGCCGTCGCGCAGCAGGTCGCGCGCGTCCTTGGTGCGCATCTCCATGACGCCGCCGAACGCGCCGCCGCCGTGCACGACGCTCGACGAGCCGCGCACCACCTCGACCTCGCGCAGCATTTCCGGATCGACGCCGAACGTGCTGATCTGGTTGGCGAAATTGAACGAACGGCGCGCACCGTCGACCTTGACGATGACGCGGTCCTCGTCGGCGAAACCGAAACCGCGCAGCGTGAAGTTGCGGCCGATGTCGCGGCCGACGTCGTAGTCGAGGTTGAAGCCCGGCACGAGGTTGAGCAGGTCGATCATGTTGGTCGCCTGCTCGCGCTCGATCACCTCGGGCGAGAGCACGCTGACCGCGCCCGGATACGACAGCGCGTCGCCCTTGATGCGGCGCGCGGTCACGGTGATCTGCTCGAGCGACGTGGTCTTGCCTTCGGCGCTCTTCTTCTCGCTGTCCGAGGTGGACGAGAACGGGGAATCGGTGGCGTCGTCCTGCGCGAACGCGCCCGACGACAGGCACAGGGCGATGGCCGAGAACAGCAATGTCTTCTGCATGGTTTCCTCGCTGATAGCGTGAGAGATCGCTGGCGAGGCATCGGGCGCATCGGCCCGGAACAGCTGGCGTGGGATGTTTCGGGACCCCCGTCCCGAAAAGGCGCGGCATCGTAGTCCGCGTGCGCCGTTATCGCAACCCGTGCACATCCCGATCAAGTGGTTGCATGACGAAGAATGCCGCGAAATACGGACACGGGGTCAGGTTCATTTTTCCACGAAGGTTCGCATGCCATCTTGCGACATCGCAGGAAAAATGAACCTGACCTCAGCCGTACAACCCCCGGCATCGCGGAACAAATCAACCTGACCCCATTCCGCTGCTTTTCCCTCACGCATACTCCGCGAACAAGGCGACGAGGCGCTCCTCGTCCCAGATCTCGACGCCGAGCTCCTGCGCCTTGTCGAGCTTGGAGCCGGCTTCGGTGCCCGCGACGACGACGCTGGTCTTCTTCGAGACGCTGCCCGCGACCTTCGCACCGAGGGCCTCGAGGCGTGCCTTGGCCGCATCGCGCGTCAGCGAGGCCAGCGTGCCCGTGAGCACGAAGGTCTTTCCGTCGAGCGGCAGCGACGAGACGGCGACGCCTGACGCGTCGAGATCCACACGCAATGCCGCGAGTGCGGCCAGTGTGTCGGCGAGCAGACGCGCGTGGGCGGACTCGGCTCGCCAGGCGACGAAGGCCGCCGCGGTGTCGGCCGGCAGGCCCGCGGTGACGAGCTGGTGCTCGGGGGCATCGGCGATCGCGTCGGCAGCGAACGCCGCGGCGAGCTGCTCGGCGCGCTTGGCGGTGAGCTTCGGGATGCCGATCGCAGCGAGCGCACCCGCGATCTCGAGCTTCGCCGCGAACTTCGGCGACACGCCGTGCTCGTCGCCGATGCGCACGCCGCGTGCGAGCAGGCCGTCGATGACGGTCTGGTTGCCGTCCTGTTCGAAGAAGTGGCCGATCGAGTGGGCGACTTCGCCGCCGATGTCGGGCACGAGCGTCAGCAGCGGCCACGGCATGCGCCGCACGCGTTCGAGGCTGCCGAACCACGTCGCCAGCGCCTTGGCGGTGCTTTCGCCGACGTGCTCGATGCCGAGCGCGAACAGGAAGCGCTCGAGCGTCGCCGCACGGCTCGCCTCGATCGCCTCGACGAGGTTCTCGGCCCATTTCGTCGCGACCTTGCCGGCCTTGACCGTCTCGGGCGTGGTGCCGTCGCGCGCGTCGGCCTGGCGCCGCATCTCGACGAAATCCTCGACCGTGAGCTTGTAGAGGTCGGCCACCGAGGCGACGAAACCGAGGTCACACAAGTCCTCGATGAGACGGCCGCCGAGTCCTTCGATGTCCATCGCGCGACGCGAGGCAAAGTGGATCACGGCCTCCTTGCGCTGGGCGGGGCAGACGAGCTCGCCCGAGCAGCGCCAGACCACCTCGCCCTCCTCGCGCACGAGCTCGGATCCGCAGATCGGGCAGTTCGCGGGCATCTGCCAGACCGGGGCATCGGCGACGCGTGCCTCGTCCACGACGCGCACGACCTCGGGGATCACGTCGCCGGCGCGGCGCACGATCACCGTATCGCCGACGCGCACGTCGAGGCGGGCGATCTGGTCGGCGTTGTGCAGCGTCGCGTTGGTCACGACGACACCGCCGACCTGCACGGGCTCGAGGCGCGCGATCGGCGTCGCCGCGCCGGTGCGGCCGATGTTGATGTCGATCGCGACAAGGCGCGTGCTCTGCTCCTGGGCCGGGAACTTGTGCGCGATCGCCCAGCGTGGCGTGCGGCCGACGAAGCCGAGCTCGCGCTGGCCGGCGAGGTCGTCGAGCTTGTAGACGACGCCGTCGATGTCGAACGGCAGCGCATCGCGCTGCGCACCGATCGACCGGTAATAGTCGAGGCAGCCCTCGACGCCACGTGCAGTGGATACGAGCGGGCTGACCGGAAAACCCCACTCGCGCAGGCGCGCGAGCGTGGCCGAGTGCGTCGGCGGCAGGTCGCCGCCTTCGACGACACCGAGCGCGTAGGCGTAGAACGCCAGTGGCCGCGACGCCGTCACGGTGGGATCGAGCTGGCGCAGCGAGCCGGCCGCACCGTTGCGCGGGTTGGCGAGCACCTTGCCGCCCTGCTCTCGCGCCCTGGCGTTGTAGGCCTCGAACGCAGCGCGCGGCATGTAGACCTCGCCGCGCACCTCGAGCACGCGCGGCACGCCCTCGCCGCGCAGGCGCAGCGGCACGGCACGCACGACGCGCAGGTTCACGGTGACGTCCTCGCCGGTCGCGCCGTCACCGCGCGTCGCGCCGCGCACGAACACGCCATCCTCGTAGCGCAGGCTGATCGCGAGGCCGTCGAACTTGGGCTCGACCGAGAACACCGGCGCGCGCAGGTCGAGGCGCTCCTCGATGCGCGCGACGAAGTCGGCGACCTCCTCGTCGGCGAACGCGTTGCCCAGCGACAGCATCGGGATCGCGTGGCGCACTTCGTCGAACGCGCGCGACGGCGCCGCGCCGACGCGACGCGTCGGGGACGCCGGGTCGGCGAGTTCGGGATGTGCGGCCTCGAGCGCCTCGAGCTCGCGCATGAGGCGGTCGTACTCGGCATCGGTGATGTCGGGCTCGTCGAGCACGTGGTAGCGGTGGTTGGCGTCCTCGAGGCGCGCGCGCAGATCGGCGGCGCGGGCGGCGGGCGTTGGCGTGTCGGTCATGGCAGGGGCGCGGGGCGCGAGTCGGGCGCGAGGTCCGCGAGTGTAGCGGCGGCACATGCTGCGCGGCGCCTTGCCGCGCCGGCGCGATGCGGTGCACGATGCGAGCCGGCAACCGTGGCGGAGGCATCGATGGCGAAGAAGGCGTGGACCGCGTTCCCCTACCCCGACAAGGCATTCGATTACGCGGGTGCCGCACTCGCCAAGGCCTGGCCGAAGCTGCACGCGGGCGACCTCGAACCGTTCCCCGACGAGGCGCACGTCGCCGCGTTGCTCGAGGCCAACCCGAAGCTCGGCAAGGATGTGGCCGCGATCGCGAACCAGCTCCAGGACGCCTGGCGCGCGTTCCACAAGGGCGACTTCCAGAAGGCCTACGAGGCCGGCATCGCGCTCAAGGCGATCGGCGCGTCGGTCGCGATCAAGGCCTCGGGCATCCACGCCTCGCACCTGCTCGACGACGAAGCCGCCAAGACCGCGCGCTACGAGGAGCTCATGCGCCTCGCCGACGAAGCCGTCGCGGCGCTGCCCGGCCTCGCCAACAGCCACTACCGCCGCGCGTTCGCGATCGGCCGCCTGAGCCAGACGATCTCGATCGCCAAGGCGCTCGCCCAGGGCCTCGCCGGCAAGGTGCGCGAGTCGCTCGACCGCACGCTCGAACTCGCGCCGAAGCACGCCGAGGCCGCCACGGCGCTCGGTCTCTACCATGCCGAGATCGTCGGCAAGGTCGGCGGCATGCTCGCGCGGCTGACCTACGGCGCCAACGCCGCCGACGCCGAGAAGAACCTCAAGCACGCGCTCAAGCTCACGCCCGACTCGCCGATTGCGTGGATCGAGTACGGCAACGGCCTGCAGCTGCTGCACGGCGACAGCCGCGACGACGAGGTCGCCGAGGCCTGGGACAAGGCCGGAAAGCTCAAGCCGCGCGACGCGATGGAAGCGCTCGACGCCGCGTGGGCGCGCGAACAGCTGGAGTGAGGTCTGCGGCGCCCTGCCGCACGACGTGAAATCACTTCAAGATCATAAGGCAAGCCTTTGTTCTTGATTATATTGTGGCGCTTCATGCGCACCTGAAACCGGCGCCCCGAACCCCGGCGCGCAGCCGCGTGCGTTGCATGCTCCCCGCATGATCAACACGCCCATCGCGGATTGCCTTACCCTCAGGCCCATGGGGGAAGAACGAACGGACGAAGACCTGATGCTCGCGTATGCCGGAGGCGACATGATCGCCTTCGAGACGCTCTATCGACGCCATCGCGGCACGCTGTACCGGTTCCTGATGCGCTCCCTGCGCCAGCGCGCCGATGCCGACGAGGTGTTCCAGGAGACCTGGAGCCGCGCGATCGCGGCCCGCGGGCGCTACCGTCCCGACGCGAAATTCACCACCTGGCTGCTGCAGATCGCCCACAACCTCGTGGTCGACCGCTTCCGCCGCGCCCGCCCGCAAGCCTCCGAGGAAGAGACCGAGGCCGTGTTCCGCGGCCTCGACGCGCCCGAAGAGGAACGCCCCGAGCGCGTGCTCAGCGAATTCGAGCAGCGCCGCCGCCTGCAACTCGCGCTCGAGGAGCTGCCCGAAGAGCAGCGCGTCGCGTTCCTGCTGCGCATGGAGAACGGCCTCGGCCTCGAGGAGATCGCCGACGTGACCGGCGCGGGCCGCGAGACGGTCAAGTCGCGCCTGCGCTACGCGTTCGCGCGCATCCGCGCGAGGTTCGACGCATGACCACGCCCCGCGACCACGAGTCCGAACTCGATCGGCTGATCGACGGCGACGGCGGCGACATCGGCGGCGTGTATCGCCGCCTGTCGCGTGCTGAGCCGCCGCGCCGTCTCGATCGCATGGTGCTCGCCGAAGCGGCGCGTGCCGTGCGTGCTCAGCGTCCGCGCGGCCCACGTTGGCTGGTCGGATTCGGTTCGGTCGCGGGCGTCGTGCTCGCGGCCGGCATCGCCTGGCAGGTCGGCGAGCGCATGCAGACCGAAGCGCCGGGCGGTGCGCAGACGCCGGCACCGGCTAGCGCGCCCGCTGCGGCGCCACGCGAGGTCATCCAGATCCAGACGATCTCGATCCCCGACGCCACGAGCGATGCCGCTTCACGCCAGGCCGCTCCGGCGGCCGAGGTGATGGCGCGCAAGGCCGAGCCCGAGGCGAAGAAGGAAGCGCAACGCCAGAAGCCGCCGGCTGCGAAGCCTGCACCTGCTCCGCCGCCGCCTCCACCCCCGGCACCTGCGGCTTCGGCTCCGCCCGAGCCCGTGCTCATGCAGCGCCGCATGGAAGAAGCCCCACCTGTCGAAGCGGCGCCCGAACCCGCATCAGGTGCCTCCTCCGCCGATGCCGCCGATGCCGAATCGTCCAGCTACGCCGGCGAAGCCAAGGCCGGAGCTGCCGCCGAAGCCGAACTCGGCGGCAACGCCACGGGATCGCGCATCAAGGACGACGGCGTACGCGCCCTGCCCGCACGCGCGCCGAGCGCGTCGGTGCAGCTGCGTCGCAACATGCAGCTCGCGCCCGAGACCTGGCTCGCCGAGATCGTGCGCCTCGAACGCGCGGGCCGGCACCAGCAGGCACGCGAGAACCTGAGCCTGTTCCGCCGCCTGCATCCGGACTGGGAACTGCCCGAGTCGCTCAAGCACCTGCAGGAATGACGGCGTCGCACACGCTGGAACGGCCGACGAGCCTGCTGCAGGAGATCCGCAAGAGCCGCTTCCTCGCCCAGGCCGAACCGGTCGACGATGCACGCGGCGCGCTCGCCGTGCTCGCGCGCGTGTCCGACCCGCTCGCGACCCACAACTGCTGGGCCTACCGCATCGGCCAGGCCTATCGCTTTTCCGACGACGGTGAACCGGGTGGCACGGCGGGTCGCCCGATCCTGCAGGCGATCGAAGGCCAGGGTTTCGACCGCGTCGTCGTCGTGGTCACGCGCTGGTACGGCGGCACCAAGCTCGGTGCCGGCGGCCTCGTGCGCGCCTACGGCGGTTGTGCGGCCGAGTGCCTGCGCACCGCCCCGCGCGTCGCTCTCGTCGACAAGGCCGGCGTGCGCGTGCACTGCGCGTTCGCGCCGCTGCAGGTGCTGCGTGCGCGCCTGCGCGAGTTCGCCGCGGAGGTCGTCGAGGAGCGTTTCGACGGCGACGGCGCCGACCTCGTGCTGAGCCTGCCGCGCGAGCACGTCGACGCGCTCGCCGAGATCGTGCGCGACCTCACGCGGGGCCGCGGGCGTTTCGAGGTGCTCGACGCCTCTTGAATCCCGTCGCCGTCGCCTGCACTGCTCAGGTTCCCGACGCTCCCACGACGACCTGCATGGCCGATCCGGCCCCCGATACGCCGCGCCGCCTCGGCGCCTACCGTCGCCTGCTGCCCTACCTGCGCGACCAGCGTGCGCTCATCGCGGGCTGGCTCGTGTTCCTCGCGATCTCCTCGGCGGCGACGCTCGCGCTGCCGGCCGCGGCGCGCTTCATGATCGACCGCGGCTTCGGCCAGACCGATCCCGAGCAACTCAACGCAGGCTTCATCGGCCTGTTCGCGGTCGCCGTGGTCATGGCCTTCGCGGGCGCGGCACGCTACTTCTGCGTGACCCTGCTCGGCGAGCGCGTCGCCGCCGCGCTGCGCACGCGCCTGTATGCGCACCTGCTCACGCTCGACCAGGCGTTCTTCGAGCGCACGCGCTCGGGCGAACTCGTCTCGCGCCTCGCCGCCGATACCGAGCTCGTGCAGACCGTGGTCGGCTCGACGCTGTCGCTGTCGGTACGCAGCGTCGTCATGCTGATCGGCTCGACGACGATGCTCGTCGTGACCAGCCCGGGCCTCGCCGGCCTCACGGCGCTGGTGATCCCGGCAGTGATCCTGCCGATCGTGTTCCTCGGCCGCCGGGTCGAGCGCCTGTCGCGAGAGAGCCAGGACCGCATCGCCGATGCCTCGGCGGTAGCCGCCGAATCGCTCAACGCCGTGCACACGGTGCAGGCCTACACGCGCGAACCCTACGAATCGCGCCGCTACGCCGATGCGGTGACACGCGCGCTCGGCACCGCGCGCCGCCGCATCACCACGACGGCCTCGCTGACCGCGATGGTGATCCTGCTGAGCTTCGGTGCGATCACGCTCGTGCTCTGGGCCGGCGCGCACGACGTGCTGCGCGGCACGATGGATGCCGGCGTGCTCGCCCAGTTCGTCCTGTACGCGGTGGTCGCAGCCGGCTCGGTCGGCGGCCTCACCGAGGTGTGGGGCGAACTGCTGCGCTGCGCGGGTGCGCTCGGCCGCATCGGCGAACTGCTCGATACGCCGGCGACGATCGCCTCGCCGGCCGAGCCTGTCGCGCTGCCGCGGCCGCTGCGCGGCGAACTGCGTTTCGATGACGTCGGCTTCCGCTATCCGACCCGCCCCGACCGTGCCGCGATCGACGGCCTGGACCTCGTCGTCGCACCGGGCGAAACGATCGCGCTGGTCGGCCCGTCCGGCGCCGGCAAGACCACGCTGTTCCAGCTGCTGCTGCGCTTCCACGATCCGCAGCACGGTCGCATCACGCTCGACGGCATCGACCTGCGCGCGCTCGAGCTCGCCGAGCTGCGTGGCTGCTTCGCGCTCGTGCCGCAGGATCCCGTGCTGTTCGGTGCGACCGCGGCCGACAACATCCGCTTCGGTCGGCTCGATGCCGATGAGGCCCAGGTCGAAGCCGCGGCCCGCGCGGCCGAAGCGCATGACTTCCTCGCGGCGCTGCCCGATCGTTACGACACCGACCTCGGCCAGCGCGGCGTGCGCCTCTCGGGTGGCCAGCAGCAACGCGTCGCGATCGCGCGCGCGGTGCTGCGCGACGCTCCGATCCTGCTGCTCGACGAAGCCACCTCGAGCCTCGATGCGCAGTCGGAGCGGCTGGTCCAGCATGCGCTCGAGAACCTGATGGCGACGCGCACGACGCTGGTGATCGCGCACCGCCTCGCGACCGTGCAACGTGCCGACCGCATCGTCGTGCTCGACCAGGGCCGCATCGTCGCCCAGGGCACGCACGCGGAGCTGTTGCGCGAGGACGGCCTCTACGCCGAACTCGCTCGCCTGCAGTTCGTCAGTTGACGCCCCGCCGGAGCACGCGGATCTCCCCGATCCGCGTGCTCGACGGCGGGTCGTACCCTCAGGTTCCGCCGGTGACCGTCATCCGACGATCTGCACGCCCGAGGCCTGCGAGCCCTTGGGGCCCTTCACCACCTCGTAGCTGACCTGCTGGCCTTCCTGCAGTGACCGGAACCCCTGCGCGTTGATCGCCGAGAAATGCACGAACACATCCTCGCCACCGTCCGCCGGCGAGATGAACCCGAATCCCTTGGCATCGTTGAACCACTTCACCGTACCCGTGAGCATCGACGTCGTTCCCCTGATCTGGACACGTACCGCATGAGCGCGCGACGCCGCCGCAACGCGGCGTCACAGGCCGGCACGCAGGGTTATTAAACGCCCGCTTAACGGGTGATTTCAAGTGAATGACGGGATCGGGTGCCGTCGTTCGCTAGCGCGCGCACACGAACATCGAAACAACTTGAGGTAAGACACTCAAGCCATTGATGTGAAACGACCTGATGGCGTCAGCTCTCGAAGACCTTGCCCGGATTGAGCAGACCGTCCGGATCGAGCACGCCCTTGATGCCGCGCATGATGGCGATCTCGGCGGCGCTGCGGGTGCCCTCGAGGTACTTCTTCTTGACCAGGCCGATGCCGTGCTCGGCCGAGATGCTGCCGCCGAAACGCGCGAGCGTGTCGCTGAGGGCGGCGGTCACGTGCTCGCATTGGGTGACGAACGCGTCATCGGCCATGCCTGCGGGCCGGACCACGTTGATATGCAGGTTGCCGTCGCCGATGTGGCCGAACCAGACCACGTCGAAGTGCGGATACTCGCGCGAGAACAACGCCTCCATCTCACGCATGAAGGCCGGGATCGCGCCGATGCGCACCGAAATGTCGTTCTTGTACGGGCGGTGCGGCGCGAGGCTTTCGGTGATGCCTTCGCGCAGACGCCACAGCGCCGCGGCCTGCGCGTCGCTCTGGCTGATCACGCCGTCATCGACCCAGCCCTGCTCCGCGCAGTACTCGAACACCTCGAGTGCCGCGGTCTGCTGGGCCTCGTCGGCGGCGTCGAATTCGGTCACGACATAGAACGGCGAGACCTGGGCAAACGGATCCTGCGCACCGTGCGCGACGACGTGGCGCAACGCGCGGTCGGTGAAGAACTCGAACGCGCTCAGGACAAGGCGGCGCCGGCAGGCCTCGAACACCTGCATGAGCGCATCCATCGCGGGCAGCGCGAACACCATGACATTGGACGCCGGCGGCGGATCGGTCAGCCGCACGGTCGCTTCGACGACGAGTCCGAGCGTGCCTTCCGAACCGATCACGAGGTGGCGCAGGTCGTATCCACTCGAATTCTTGACGAGGCCACGATTGAGATCGAGGAGCTCGCCCGTGCCCGTGACGACCTTGAGACCCGCGATCCACTCGCGCGTGTTGCCGTAGCGGATCACGCGGATGCCGCCCGCATTGGTCGCGATGTTGCCGCCGATCGCGCACGAACCGCGCGCCGCGAAATCGACCGGATAGATCAGCCCGTGCTCGCGTGCGGCACGCTGCAGCGCCTCGAGCGGCAGGCCCGGCTGGACCGTGAGCGTGCGGTCGGCCGCGTCGAAGGCGAGCACCTTGTTCATGCGCTCGAAGCTCACGACGATCTCGCCGTTCGCCGCGACCGCGCCACCCGACAAGCCGGTGCGACCGCCCGAGGGCACGATCGCGACACGATGCTCGCGCGCCCAGCGCACGATCGCGACCACCTCGTCGGCGTTCGACGGCAGCGCGATCGCGAGCGGTGCTGGCGTCCAGCGGCGCGTCCAGTCGCGACCGTAATGCTCGAGGTCGGCGGCATCGGTGCGCAGCGTGAGCGCGGGCAGGCGCGCGGCGAGGTCGGCGAGGCGGGCGTCGGTCATCGTGGGCAGGTAGGCCAAGGCAGGAGGCCACCCGGCGGTGGCGTCGCGGCAGCCTGCCAGCGATGCGGCAACCCGTCCACTGGCGCGATGCCGCGCCCTTCGGCGCTTCTGGCATAGTCACGCCCCCGCCCGGCCGCGCATCGGTTTCGGGTGCAACGTTACCGCCGTGAGCGCCCCATGAAGAAGACCTCGTTCCCCAAGCAGGACATCCGCGTGCTGCTGCTCGAAGGCGTCAGTCCGAGCGCGGTGGAGACGTTCAAGGCGGCCGGTTACTCGCAGATCGAACTGCACGCCAAGTCGTTGCCCGAGGACGAGCTGCGCCGTCGCATCGCGGATGCGCATCTGGTCGGCATCCGCTCGCGCACCCAGCTCAGCGCCGAGGTGCTCGCCGAAGCCAAGCGCCTCATCGCGGTCGGCTGCTTCTGCATCGGCACCAACCAGGTCGACCTCGGCGCCGCCCAGGCCGCCGGCGTGCCCGTGTTCAACGCGCCGTACTCGAACACGCGCAGCGTCGCCGAGCTCGTGCTCGCCGAGGCGATCCTGCTCATGCGCCGCATCCCGCAGAAGAACGCCGAGTGCCATCGCGGCGGCTGGTCCAAGAGCGCCGCCGGCAGCTTCGAGGTGCGCGACAAGACCCTCGGCATCGTCGGTTACGGTCACATCGGCACGCAGGTCGGCCTGCTCGCCGAAGGCCTCGGCATGCGCGTGATCTTCCACGACGTCGAGAGCAAGCTCACGCTCGGCAACGCGCGTCCGTCGACCGGCCTCGACGACCTGCTGCGCCGTTCGGACATCGTCACGCTGCACGTGCCCGAGACGCCGCAGACCGCCAACCTGATCGGCGCCGAGCAGCTCGCCCTCATGAAGCCGGGCGCCTCGCTGATCAATGCCTCGCGCGGCACCGTCGTCGACATCGACGCACTCGCCGAGGCGCTGCGCAGCGGCCACATCGCAGGCGCGGCGATCGACGTGTTCCCGGTCGAGCCCAAGGGCAACGACGATGCGTTCGTGTCGCCCCTGCTCGGCATGGACAACGTGATCCTGACCCCGCACGTCGGCGGCAGCACGCTCGAGGCGCAGGACAATATCGGCATCGAGGTCGCGGCCAAGCTCGTGCGCTACAGCGACAACGGCACGACGCTGTCGGCGGTGAACTTCCCCGAAGTGACCCTCCCCGAGCATCCGCGCAGCCGCCGCCTGCTGCACATCCACCGCAACGTGCCCGGCGTGCTGTCGCGCATCAACGAGGTGTTCTCGCACGAGAACGTCAACATCGACGGCCAGTACCTGCAGACGACGCCGTCGATCGGCTACGTCGTCGTCGACGTGTCGAGCTCCGAGGAACAGGCCTCGCGACTGCGCGAGGCCCTCGCGGCGATCCCGGGCACGTTGCGCACGCGCGTGCTGTACTGACGCTCGTCATCATTCCGCGTTGATCTGCGGTCAGCCGTTTGGCCGCCGGGAAAAGGCCAAACAGCAGCGACTCTCGCAGCGTCACCTGGCGCGAAGCTTTTCCTTCTCCTCCGGGAGAAGGTGGCCCGAAGGGCCGGATGAGGGTCCGGGATCGCGTCGACGATCAAACGTGACACGATCCTGCACCCTCTCCCCAACCCCTCTCCCGGAGGAAGAGGGGCTCTCGCGCAGTCGGTGCAACCACGCGCACGCCCGCCGCATCCCGATGCGAGCCCTCGTCCGCCATGGACGCGGGGCCCACGCCACTCGCATCGAAGGTGATCCATGGTTCCCGAACATCGACACGCGCGCGGCTCTTCCCGCCGGCGTGCGTTCCGCGTCGCGTCGTACGTCTGCGCGCTGATGGCCGCGATGCCCTCGCATGCCGCCCGCGAAGCCTGTTCCGACATCGACGCGCTGCGCGCGGGCGCACTCGTCGACATGCCGTTCGAGCTCGTCGACGGGCGCCTCTACGTGCAGGCGGATGTGGACGGCCGCGGCACCTTCCGGTTCGCGGTCGACACGGGCGCGAGCGGCACGGCGCGTGCGGACGCACGCCTAGTCGAAGCGCTGGACCTTCCCCGGGAAGGCACTTCGGCCAACAGCGACGGCGTGGCCTCGACGACCTCGGAGACCGTGCGGCTGGGCACGCTGGCGCTGCAAGGCCTGCGGCGTGACGACGTGGTCGCGATCACGCGCGACTACAACACACGACAATCGAGCGAGGCGGCGTTCGACGGCATCCTGGCACGCGAGTTCTTCGCTGACGGCCTGCTCGTGATCGACTACCCGAAGCGCAGGCTCGCCTACACGCGCACGGTGTCGCTCAGCGAGAACTTCCGCGACACGCTCGCCTACGACAAGCCGTTTCGTATCCCGATATCGATCGGTGGGCACGAGGTCGAGGCCCAGCTCGACACCGGCGCGAACGTCGCGATCGTGCTGCCGAAGGCGGTACACGATGCGATCGCGCCGGCATCGGCACTCACGGCCGACACGCTCACGTTGACGAACGGCGATGTCGAGAGCCGGCGCACGCGCATGCACGGCCCTTTCCGCATCGGCACGCTGACGCTGACCGACGTCGAGGTGCGCGTGCCGGAGCGATTCCCGGCGCCGCTGGTCGGCGCGCATGCCTTGCAGGACGCCGTGGTCATGATCGATCCGCGCACGCGACGGGTCGCCGTATGCGGGCCTGCGGCTGCGTCGGAAGCCGTGGGGTCCGAAGCTTCGCGCTGAGCCTCAATGGTGGTGGTGATGCCCTTGGTCGGTGCCGGCCGCGTCGTCACGCACGTCGAGCGTGAACGTGCAGCCCGCCACGCGGAGTTCGACCTGGTCGCCCGCCGCGAGCGGCTTCATGGGGCGCATGAGCATGAGGTGCCCGCCCGACGGCTCGAGGCGCAGCTCGCCGCGCCCCGGCACTTCGGCGGCGTCGACGCGGCGCATGCGCGCGACGCCATCCTGCTCGCGCGTCTCGTGCAGCTCGACGGCTCCGAACTGCGGCGAGGTCATCGTCCCGAGGGCGACGGTCGCCGCGCCCTCGGCCTTGAGTACGCCGTAGCCGGCCATGACCGGCGCCCCGGGCGGCGCCGTACGCACCCAGCCCTGCTCGATCGTGAGGTCGCAGGCCGCGGCCGGCACGGCGGCGGACACGGCCAGGGCGGCGAGGACGGTCGGAACGATGGACGGACGGAGCATGGCGACGGATCCCGGAGCGGCAAACGGCGGACGATAGCGCGCCGCGCCGGCGCCCGCATGTGACCGGCTGACGCACGGCCGGGTGCCGGTTATGGCCGCGGCGCATCGCGGCATGCGTGCTGCGCATTTGCGCCCGGCGCGCGCTTCGGATCGAATAGCGGGCTCGGAGCCTGCCCGGCGAGTGCCGGCGCGCCGATCCTCCCTGCCATGGAACGCCCTGCCCGGCCCGCGATGACCACGTTGACCCACCTGCAACGCCTCGAAGCCGAGAGCATCGACATCCTTCGCGAGGCCGTCGCCGAAGCCGACAATCCGGTCATGCTGTACTCGATCGGCAAGGACAGCGCGGTCATGCTGCATCTCGCGCGCAAGGCGTTCTTCCCGTCGCGGCCGCCGTTCCCGCTGCTGCACGTCGACACGACGTGGAAGTTCCGCGCGATGTACGAGCTGCGCGACCGTGCCGCGCGGGAAGCCGGCATGACCCTGCTCGTGCACCGCAATCCGGAGGCGCTCGCGCGCGGCATCAACCCGTTCGAGCACGGTTCGTCGCTGCACACGGATCTCTGGAAGACCCAGGGCCTCAAGCAGGCCCTCGAGGCGCACGGTTTCGACATCGCGTTCGGCGGCGCGCGCCGCGACGAGGAGAAGTCGCGCGCGAAGGAGCGCGTGTTCTCGTTCCGCTCGGCCCAGCAGCGCTGGGATCCCAAGGCGCAACGCCCCGAGCTGTGGCGCCTCTACAACGCTCGCCGCAATCCCGGCGAGAGCATCCGTGTGTTCCCGCTGTCGAACTGGACCGAGCTCGACATCTGGCAGTACATCGCGCAGGAGCGCATCACGATCGTGCCGTTGTACTTCGCCGCGCCGCGCCCGGTGGTCGCACGCGACGGCCAATGGATCGTCGTCGACGACGACCGCATGCCGCTGCGCGACGGCGAGGTGCCGCAGACGCGTACGGTGCGCTTCCGCACGCTCGGCTGCTGGCCGCTGACCGCGGCAGTCGAATCGGAAGCCTCGACGCTCGAGGCGATCGTCGACGAGATGCTCGCCACGCGCACCAGCGAACGCCAGGGCCGCCTCATCGACCGCGACGTGAGCGGTTCGATGGAGAAGAAGAAGACCGAGGGCTATTTCTGATGAACGCGCGCCTTGACGACACCCCGCGCGACACGTCCGCCGCCGACGGCTCGCTGCTGCGCTTCATCACCTGCGGCAGCGTCGACGACGGCAAGAGCACGCTGATCGGCCGCCTGCTGTACGACTCCAAGTCGCTGCTCGAGGACCAGCTCGGCACGCTCGAAGCCGATTCGCGCCGCTACGGCACGCAGGGCGACGCGCTCGACTTCGCGCTGCTGCTCGACGGCCTCAGCGCCGAACGCGAGCAAGGCATCACGATCGACGTGGCCTACCGCTTCTTCGCGACGCCCGCGCGCCGCTTCATCGTCGCCGACACGCCGGGCCACGAGCAATACACGCGCAACATGGTCACGGGCGCCTCGACTGCCGACGTCGCGGTGATCCTCGTCGACGCGCGCAAGGGCCTGCTCGCGCAGACGCGCCGCCACAGCACGATCGTCTCGCTGGTCGGCATCCGCCACGTCGTGCTCGCGATCAACAAGCTCGACGCCGTGGACTACTCGCGCGAGGTGTTCGAGCGCATCGATGCCGACTACCGCGTGTTCGCCGAGAAGCTCGGCTTCGCTTCGATCACGTCGATCCCGCTGTCGGCCCTGCGCGGCGACAACATGACCGAGGCGCCGAGCGCGAACACGCCCTGGTACCGTGGACCGAGCCTGCTCGGTCACCTCGAGACCGTCGAGGTCACGGCCCCGGCCGCGCAAGGTCCGTTGCGCTTCCCGGTGCAATGGGTCAACCGGCCCGACGCCGATTTCCGCGGCTTTTCGGGCCGCGTGCTCGGCGGCGGCGTGAAGCCCGGCGACGCCGTGCGCGTGCTGCCGTCGGGTCGTACGAGCCGCGTTGCACGCGTCGTCACGTTCGACGGCGACCTCGATCAGGCCGCCTACGGCCGTTCGGTGACGCTCACGCTCGAGGACGAGATCGACGTCAGCCGTGGCGACGTCATCGCCGCGGCCGATGCGCCGCCCGCGGTCGCCGACCAGTTCGAGGCGACGATCGTGTGGATGGACGAGGCGCCGCTGCTGCCGGGGCGCACCTACCTCGTCAAGCTCGGCGCGACGACGGTCAACGGCTCGCTCGGCACGCCGAAGTACCAGATCGAGGTCAACACGCTCGAGCACCACGCCGCGAAGACGCTGCAGCTCAACGACATCGGCGTGTGCACGCTCACGCTCGACCGCGCGGTGCCGTTCGATGCCTACACGGACAACCGCGACACCGGCAGCTTCATCGTCATCGACCGCATGACCCAGCACACGGTCGGCGCCGGCCTGCTGCACTTCGCGCTGCGCCGCTCGCAGAACGTGCACTGGCAGGCGGTCGAGGTCGACAAGGCCGCGCGCGCGCGCCTCAACGGCCACAAGCCATGCGTCGTCTGGCTGACCGGCCTGTCGGGTTCGGGCAAGTCGACGATCGCCAACGAGCTCGAGCGCCGCCTGCATGCGCTCGGCGCGCGCACCTACCTGCTCGACGGCGACAACGTGCGCCACGGCCTCAACAAGGACCTCGGCTTCACGGCCGCCGACCGCGTCGAGAACATCCGCCGCATCGGCGAGGTGGCGAAGCTCATGGTCGATGCCGGCCTCGTCGTGGTCACCGCGTTCATCTCGCCGTTCCGCTCCGAGCGCGAGATGGCGCGCCGCCTCGTCGCCGACGGCGAGTTCATCGAGGTGTTCGTCGACACGCCGCTCGCGATCGTCGAGCAGCGCGATCCCAAGGGCCTCTACCGCAAGGCGCGTGCCGGCGAGCTCAAGAACTTCACCGGCATCGACTCGCCGTACGAGGCGCCCGAATCGCCCGAGGTGCACATCGAGACGACGCGCCAGTCGATCGAGGACGCCGCCGAGCGCATCGTCGCGGTGCTGCGCGAACGCGGGCTGATCGGCTGAGCAGGCTCGAACGGTCTCATCGCGGCTGAACGGCGCGCGACGTTCGCGCACACCGGCTGCAACCAGGCAGCGGCTTGCGACGTATGGTATCGGCATGCAAACACCCGCCCTGCTACGCCGCGCCCTCGCGCTCGCCCTGCTGCTCGCCGCCACGGTGCTCGCCGGCTGCCGCGGCACGTTCTTCGGCGCGATCAACGCCGGCGTGCGCACGCCGGAGCCCGTCGAATCGGTGGTCTACTCACCCGCCCACGCCCTCTCGCTCGACGTGTACCGTCCCGCGGCGGCGTCACGCGGCGCACCGGTCGTCGTGTTCTTCTACGGCGGCAGCTGGCGCGGTGGTCGTCGCGGCGACTATGCGTTCGTCGGCAAGGCGCTGGCGCGTTCGGGCGTGCTGGCCGTCGTCGCCGACTACCGCACGTGGCCGACCGGACGCTTCCCCGATTTCGCCTACGACGGCGCCGAAGCCCTGCGCTGGGCGCACGACCACGCGGTCGAGCATGGTGGCGATCCCGGTGCGCTGTTCGTCGCCGGGCACTCGGCCGGCGCACACATCGCGGTGCTTCTCGCGACCGATCCACGCTACCTCGTATCGGTCGGCCTGGTGCCTCATGACCTCGCGGGAGCCATCGGCATCGCCGGACCCTACGATTTCCTGCCGATCACCGATCCGGACCTCGTCGACGTATTCGGCGCCGACACGTCGGCCTGGCCGTCGACGCAGCCCGTGAACTTCGTCGACGGCAACGAACCGCCTGTCCTGCTCCTGCACGGCCTTGCCGATCGCGTCGTCCTGCCGGCCAACAGTGCGTCGCTCGAGGCGAGCCTGCGCGCGCACGGCGCATCGGTGACGTACCTGACCTATCCCGGCATCGGTCATTTCCGCATAGCACTCGCGCTGCGCTACCCGCGCCTCGCACCGACACTCGCCGACATGCTCGCCTTCATCCGCGAACACGCGCCGCGCTGACGCGGCATCAGCGGCAGGCGCCGAAGCCGCCGCGGTCGAAGTGGAAGTGATCGCGATGCGCAGTGTTGTAGTCGGGGCCGAGCGCCGAGCCGAAGAAGCCGCAGGCGCCGCGGTGGACCTCGTGCAGGAAGCGGCCTTTCGCGCCGTCGTCGTCCCAGTGTGCGAGTACGCGGACACGCGAGCCGTCGTCGAGCACGAAGCCGGTGAGATCGATCGCATCGGCCGTGGCGTGGCGGCTGCGCGGACCCGTGGCCCGGCTGTAGGTATTGCGGCAGGCGTAGCTGCCGGCATGTTCGAAGCGCACGACGCGATGCCCGAGGTGGTCACGCGCCGCAGGTTCGAGCACGTGGCGCTCCCACAGCGCGAACGCCACGGCGGTACGGCATGACAGGGAAAGGGACGGTCCATGACCGGCTCGCGTCGACGTCAGCATGACGGCATCACGGAAGCCGCAGCCTTCGCCCGTGACGCGGTCCGGCAGCTCGCGGAACCCGAAGCCGGATGTTGCGAGCGCGGCGCGGCAGGCATCGCCGTCGCGATCCAGCCGCGCGAGCTTGAGGCGGGTCAGGACATTGGGCGTGTCCGCAATGTCGAGCGGGCGCCACGGCAACCAGCGGTCCTCGACGACGAGGCGGCCTTCACGGTGCAGATGCCACAGGCCGAGCAAGCACGCGAGCACCGCCAGGGCCGCGATCCAACGCCGCACGGATCACTCGTCGTCGATGATCTCGAGCGCGACGCCGAGATCCTCGGCCAGCGCTTCGGCGGCATCGCGCACGCGGCGCGCCGTGTAGTCGTTCGGCGCCTCGACCTCGATCGCGTGGAAGCCGGGGCCGACGTCGTCCGGCAATCCCGCCGAACTCGAATCGTCGTCATCCATGTGCGGCATGAGGTCGTCGACTTCCTCGACGTGCTCGATGCCTTCGATCGAGCCGATCAGATTGATCATCGTTCTCGCGGCATCGTCGCTGCCGGTGAGGCGCAGGTGCACGGTGGGCATGGCGGTTCTCCTGGAGCGTCGAAGACAGTAGACCTCGCGGCCACGGAATCGCCGCGTAACGCGGCGCGCTACTTCGCCTTCACGGCGGGCTTGGGCGGCGCTTCCGGTTTGCCTGCCCTGGCGCGCCCCTGCATCTCCTCGAGCAGTTCGCCGCAGCGGTCCGGCTCGCCATGGCTCGGCGCGATGAGCGGGATCAGCGCGGCCGCAGGCGCCGCGAAGATGCCGAGCACGAGCGCGCCGCCTCCGCGCGCAATCAGCGGCCCCTTCTTCACGCCGACATCGGGCGACGCGAACGTGCCCTTCACGTACAGCGGCGAACGCAGCGACAGGATGCGCAGGCCACGCGTGTGCGGGCGCACGTCGAGCGCGAGCGCCTCCTCGCCGAAATCGACCGAACCTTCGACGTTGATGATCGCGTCCTCGGTGTCGAGCACGAACAGCTGCGACTCCATGACGCCGTCCTTCGCGACGAGATGCGTCGCGGCACAATGGATGGCCACATCCTTGTCGCCGAACAGGCGCGTGATGACGATGTTGGCGAGGTTGAGGCCGGCCATCTCGAGCAGGCTCTTGCTGATCGCGCCGTCGTTGACGAGCAGTTTGACTTCGCCCGTCGCGGTGCCGAGCAGCGCGGCGATCGAATTGCCCTTCGCGCCGAGCGCGATCGAGCCGTTGATCTCGCCGAAGCTCGTCTGCATCGGCGCGAAATCGGGGAACATCTCCTTGAGGCGCAGGCCGCTCAGGGTCACGTCGACGTGGCCGTTCATCGGCTTCGCATTGCCGTCGAGCGCGATGCGCGACTGCACGCGCCCTCCGGCGAGTCCGAAGCGCAGCGGCACGAGCTGCAGTCGCCCGTTCTCGAGCAGGATGCGCGCATGCACGTCGTCGACCGGAAGATCCTTGGTCTGCACGACGCGCTTGCCGGCGAAATCGACGTCGGCGTCCATGACCGACCAGCGATCCGTCTCGAACGCCTCGACCGGCAGCACCTTGCCGGCCGGCGGCGCGGGCGCGGCCTTGCCGCCGTCCGACCCGTCGTCGGCACCGACGAGCGGGCCGAGATCCGAGAACTGCAGGAGGTCGGAGGTCAACGCACCGACCAGCAGCGGACGCGGCTCGCGGTCGATGTAGGTCGCCGACCCGGAGAGGTCGCTGTTGCCGACGCGGCCCGTGAAGTCCTCGTACTCGTAGAGGCTGCCCTTCTCGCGCAGCGTCGCGGTGAGATGGCCTTCGGTCGCGAAAGGTGGCGTTTCGGGCAGCGCGACGCCGGTCAGCGGGAACAGGTCCGCCATGCTCTTGCCCGACAGCCAGAGGCGCAGGTCGAGCGCGGCGAGTTCGGCGGGATCGGTCAGCGTGCCGACGAACGCGATGCGCGTCGTGCCGACCTGCAGGCGCGCCTGGATCGGGAACGGATCGTCGGGCGCACGGATCGCGAGCAGCCCGCCCGAACGCCCGCGGCCGGTAAACGGCATGCCGCGGAACGAGCCGCTCGCGCGCCAGGCGAATTCGTAGCCGCGCACGGCGTCGCGTTCGCGGCGCGTCTGCTGTTTGGCGGCATCGTCGCGGAAGCGCTTCGCGCCGGCTTCGCCGATCGCCTTGGCCGATTCGGCGCGCTCCTCGTTCTTCTGCTCGTCGAGGATCTGTTCGAACGACATCGGCGCGCCGAGCGGCTCGAGTTCGATGTCGATCTTCGCGCGCTCGATCGCGTCATCGAGCACGATGTGTGCGCGATCGAGCGAGATGCTGCCGAGATCCATCGTCCAGCCAGGGCCATCGTCGGACGGATCGAGTTCGAAGGTCCAGTTGTTGCGGCCGTCGGAAAGACGCTGCAGGTCGACGTCGGCGCCCGACACACGCACGTGCGGCACCTTGACCGTGCGCTTGAGAAGCGGCCACGGCGACACCGCGAACGCGACTTCGTCGACTTCGGCCATCTCGCCCGTGGTCTTCCAGTCGGGTTGGCCCACCGCGAGTTCACGAGCCGTCACGTGCGGCCAGGGAATCCAGCCTTTCGTGCCATCCTCGCGTTCGACGCGCCGCCAGTCGACGCTGAGGTCGCCGCGGATCGCGAACGGACGTTTGATGACCGCCGAGATGCGCTCGCCGATCCACGGCCGCGCGCGATTCCAGTCGTACAGCGCGACGAACACGATCGCGCCTGCAACGAGCAGCACGAGGATCACGACGAACCACGTACCGAGGCGGACGACGGGCCTCACCGGCCTGCCCCGGATTCGATGTTTCGGTCTTCAGGCCAGCCGACAGTAAATCGCACGACGCAGGCGAACCGCGTGACCACGAGTGATGCGTGCAATGGCAGCGTTTGCACAGACATGCCCGGCATCGTCACAGCACCGACTGGCGCGGATAGTGGATGCGGTGGATGCCGAGCGCGTTGTAGCGCCGCGCGTAGATCGGATGCGCGAACGTGAGCACGTCGGTGGCGCGCGCGGTCGATTCGTCATCCGGCGCGTAGGCGAACACGAACGCTCCGCCCTTGTCGGCGATCTTGCGATCGTCGTCGAGGTAGCCGAACTCGGTGCCGACCGCACGCACGACGGTCTGCTGTGCCTTCTCGATCAGGTTCGAGCCGTCGGTCGTTTCGAGCAGGTCGACGACGAAACGGCCGTCGGCGACCGCCACGTCCTCGCGCGCGAAACCTGCATCGAGGAAGCGGATCTCCACGATCTTCGCGCGTTCCTCGCTCTCGAACGCCGCAACGACGTAGTGCAGCGGGTAGAACACCCCCATCGAGGTGTCCGATTCCTTGAAGAAATCCCAGTGCTTGCGCATGGCCATCCTCCGTTGGGGATGGCCACGACTCTAGTCACGCGGTTCCGACCGTCACATGAACACGCGGCCTCACGCGGCGGCGACGCTCCTCGTCGCAGCACGGCGTTCACGTACGGCGGCGGCCAGCACCTCGAGCACGCGCACCGAGTCGTCCCAGCCGATGCAGCCGTCGGTGATGCTCTGCCCGTAGGTCGCCGCACGACCCGCAACGAGGTCCTGGCGGCCCGCGACGAGGTGGCTCTCGACCATGAGGCCGAAGATGCGCGTGTCGCCTGTCGCGATGCGCGAGGCGACATCGGCGACGACACGTGGCTGGTTGGACGGGTCCTTCGCACTGTTGGCGTGGCTGGCGTCGATCATGAGGCGCGGCACGCGGCCGGCCTTCGCGAGCAACGCGACCGCGGCGTCGACGCTCGCGGCGTCGTAGTTCGGCGTACGGCCACCGCGCAGGATGACGTGGCAGTCGCGGTTGCCGGTCGTCGTCGCGATCGCCGAACGGCCATCCTTCGTGACCGCCATGAAATGATGCGGCGAGGCCGCGGCCTGGATCGCGTCGACGGCGATGCCGACACCGCCGTCGGTGCCGTTCTTGAAGCCGACCGGACACGACAGGCCGGAGGCCATCTCGCGATGCACCTGACTTTCGGTCGTGCGCGCGCCGATCGCGCCCCAGGCGACGAGGTCGGCGATGTACTGCGGCGTGATCATGTCGAGGAACTCGCATCCGGCCGGCAGGCCCATCGCGTTGATGTCGCGCAGCAGGCCGCGTGCGAGTCGCAAGCCCTTGTCGATGCGGAAGCTGCCGTCGAGGTCCGGATCGTTGATGAGGCCCTTCCAGCCGACCGTCGTGCGCGGCTTCTCGAAGTACACGCGCATGACGATCTCGAGGTCGTCGCCGAAGCGTTCGCGCTGCGCGAGCAGGCGTCGCGCGTAGTCGAGCGCGGCCGTCGTGTCGTGGATCGAGCACGGTCCCATGACCACGACGAGGCGGTCGTCGCTGCCGGCGAGGCTCGCGTGCACGGCCTGGCGTGCAGCGCTCACGACCGCGGCGGTGCGGTCGTCGGCGGGAATCTCGTGCATGACCTCGGCAGGCGTGCTGACGGTCTGGATGGCCTGGATGCGCAGGTCGTCGGTGGGGCGGTGCATGGTCGTTCTCCGGGGCTTGTCGTTCGGGCGGCCATGAAAAAAGCCGCCTCGTGTGGGGCGGCTTTCGTGGGGGATCCGGTGTGTCCGTGCGATCGCTACGATCGCCGTCCGTCCTCCGCGTGCCGCGCGCGGTCGTGGCGATACCAGCAATAAAATCGGCGGCAGGGACGGTTCATGGCGTGCTTGATAACACGCCCCGGCAGCCGCCACCACCGTTGCTTTCGCAACCAAACGTGAATGCCCCGTGCATCGCACCCGCCACGCGTGGCGACGCACGGGCACAATGCGGCACCTTCGACGCGAGCCCGATCCCGATGACCACGACGTCCCCCGGGATTCCGCCTGCAGATCCGGAGCCGCTGCCCGCTGCGGACACCACGGCCGTCGAGCCTGCCCCCACGCCCTACCGCTCGCCGCATGCCGGCGCAGCGATGCGTCGCGCGTCCCACGAAGCCGCACTGGACCTCAACGCGCGCATCCATCGCCTGCTCGGCATCATCGTCGTCGGCGCCCTGCTCTACACGCTCTATTTCGCCAGCGAGCTGATCCTTCCGATCCTGCTTGCGGCGTTCTTCGCGCTGCTGCTGAGCCCGCTCATGAAGCACCTCGTGCGGCGCTGGCTGCCGCGCTGGATCGCCGCATTGCTGCTCATGAGCCTGACCCTCGCGACCTTCGCGGGCATCGTCAACGCGTTGTACCCGTCGGCGGCCGAATGGGCCTCGCGCGCGCCGCAGGTGCTGCGCGACGCGACACCGAAGATCAAGGCGCTGACGCGCCCGCTGCTCGAAGCGAGCCGCATGTCGGCCTCGCTCGGCGAGATCACCGGCGAAGAGAACAAGACCACGCGCTACGTCATGCAGGCACCGTCGCGACTCAGCCTGCTCGCGACCACGCCGCGCGTGCTCGCGGCGGCGCTCGCGGTGGTGCTGCTGACGTACTTCTTCCTGCTGTACGGCGAGACGCTGCTGCGGCGTTTCCTGCTGCTGCGGCCGACTTGGGCGGCGAAGCGCCTCACGGTCGATATCGTGCGTGCCATTCAGAACGACGTCTCGCGCTACTTCCTCACCGTGTGCCTGACCAGCATCGGCCTCGGCGCGGTGACCGCCACCTACTTGTGGATGCTCGGCGTCGAGACGCCGCTGCTGTGGGGTGCGCTCGCGGCCCTGCTCAACCTCACGCCGTACGTCGGCCCGATGGTCATGGCCGCGCTGCTCATGCTGATCGGCCTCGCGC
This sequence comes from Lysobacteraceae bacterium PS02065, assembly GCA_029959555.1. Lineage (GTDB taxonomy): Bacteria > Pseudomonadota > Gammaproteobacteria > Xanthomonadales > Rhodanobacteraceae > Dokdonella. The sequence continues at coordinate 78,645 of JASCPI010000014.1, forward strand.
AGTTCCCGACGCTGACCGCAGCCGCGCTGCCTGCGATCGGCTACCTCGGCCTGCATACGGTCGAGAGCCAGATCGCGACGCCGCTGGTGCTCGGCCGCACGATCAACCTCAATCCGCTCGCGATCATCCTGTCGCTGATGGTGTGGGGCTGGCTGTGGGGCATCCTCGGCCTGCTGCTCGCGGTGCCGATCCTGGTCAGCGTGAAGATCGTCTGCAGCCGCATCGAGAGCCTGCAGAACTGGGCCGTGCTGCTCGAGAAGTAGCGCGGCGGCGACGCCGCCGCGCCACGGCGGTCACTTGGCTTCGAGCTTCTTCTTGAGGTTGTCGAGGCCGGCCTGGTAGACGTTGGACATCGTCGTCGTGGCGGTCTCGTCGTTGGCGTCCGCAGCAGGCTTGTCGCCCGTGTCCTTGCGCTTGAACGTACCGCTCCACGTCACCGTGGACTGGTTCGCGCCGTCGGCCTTGATGCTCACGGTCGACGTGTAGTGGCTGACCGGCAGCACGCCCTCGAGGATCGCGTAGCGGAACGTGTGCGATGCGGCGTTCCACTCGAGCAGCTTCTCGTGGATCGTGCCGCCGTCGCCGAGCGTGAGCTTGCGCTCCGCGCCGACCTCGTTGTTCTTGCCCTTGGTGATCTCGTCCTTGGCGACGGCCGGATGCCAGGTGTGCAGACCATCGAAATCCTTGACCGCGTTCCAGGCCTTCTCGGCCGGCACCGCGACGGTGACACTCTTGCTCACCTTGAGCTCGGGCGCCGCGGCCTGGGCCACGACGGACATGCCGGCCGCCACGACGGCGGCCAACGCGATCGACAGCTTCATGCGCTTCTCCACAGGGGTTCGGGAACGGGAACGGGAACCGGGAAATCTTCCCGGGCGCGCACGTTGGCACGGAAGCGCGGCGACATCACGCTGCGGTGCAGCCAGGGCTCCGATCCGCTGGACGGTTGCGTCGGATACCGTGTGTCCGCAGGCGATATCGATTCGGGGTGGCCTCGTGCGGGATCAGTCCTCCTCGCGGAACGTCATCGCGGTCGGCGCCTCGGCCCCTTCGAGCAGGACCGTGGTCACGCCGTCGTCGAGCCGGAGCCCCGAGATCGCCAGCGTCGACGAGGCCGACGCGCGCACCCATGGCGACACCTGTTCGACGCCGGCGGAATCGCGCACCGACAGCCGGACGACGGCAGCCTGTGCATCCAGCCAGGCGCGTTGGACGCGAATCTCGCGCGCGCCACTGCGAACCAGCAGCCCGTCGTCGAATCGCTGCCTCGACGCAGGCGGCATGTCGAACGCATGTACGGAGCGGCCGTCGAGGATCGCCACCGCAGCATCGCCGAAGATCGGTGCCGATGCCGGATAAGGATCGTCGAAGCCCTCGCGCATCAGCACGATCGTGTTGGTGTCGACGAGCGAATGCGGATCGTGGCCGCCGACGTCGAGCGCGAACGTCGCCGACGTTTCCATGGTGTCGTGGCGCACCGGTGCTCGCACGAGCCAGGTCAGGCTGCGACCGGGCGGAATCGTGGCGAGATCGTCGAGCACGCCGTCGCCGCTCGCCGCGCAGGTCGCACCGGCCCCGGCGCCGAAACACTGCCAGCGCGCGAAGTCACCGTCGAACGCGGCCGACAGCGTTGCCGCGACCGGGAACGCGGTCGCCTCGCCGAGGCCGTCATTGCGCAAGGTCACGGCGTAATCGACAACGCGGCCGTAGGCGACGTAGGCACGCCCGTCGTCGAGGCTCGGCGCGAGCACGGCGCGCTCGAGCACGGCGAGTGGCGCGTGTGCGTCGGAGGCGAGGAAGTTGCCGTCGCCGGCGTAGTTCGCGGTCAACGTGCGCGCGCCTGAGCCCGCGGGCGTCAGCGTGCAGGCGTTCGCGGTGTCGAGAGCGACCGTGCACGATGTCGTGCCGTCGCCGATCGTGACGGTACCGAGCGGCGTGCCTGCTCCAGGCGCCCGCGCCGCGACCGAGACGCGGATCTCGACGCCGTCACCGACCAGCACCGACGCCGGTGCGCTCAGCTCGACGACACTGCCCGCGCGATCGACCGCGAACGTGCCCGTCGTCGAAGACCCTGCGACGAAATCGTCGACCGATCCGATGTGGCGTGCGGTGATCGCATGCACGCCGACCCCGAGTCCGGACGTCGTCCACGACACGACACCTTGCGTGATCCACGCGCGCGCCAGCAACGCGGTACCGGAGAGGAACTCGACCTCGCCCGCCTCGATCGGTACACCCGCATGATCGGCGACATGCGCCGTGAGCGTGACCGGTTGGCCGTAGACCGGAATGGAGCCCTGCGGCTCGAGCGTGGTCGTGCCCTGCAAGTCGACGATGACCTCGAAGGTCGCCGTGATCGTCGCGTCGCCACGGCTCGTCACCGTGATCGTGCGTGGACCGACCGAACCGAAGCCCAGCGCGACCGGCACGCTGCCGTGCGACTGACGCACGTCGCCCGGCATCGTATCGGACGGATTGCTGCTCGTGAAACGCCACAGCGTCGTGTCGTCGATGTTCGCGTTGACGACGGCATCGTCGACCGCGAGCGTGAACGGCTGCGCGGCATCGGCCGGGATCATGACCGATGTGGCGCCAGCCGGGATCGCGACGCGTACCGGACCCGACAGCGCCGCCGACGGCAACGGCAGGTTCTCGAACGCGATCTCGGCGCGCACGTTGTGTCCCGGGATGCTCACGATCGCCTTGTAGGTACCGACTTCGCGATTCGCCCGGCGTACATCGGGCTGATAGCCGGTCGAGCCGAAACCCGCGGCGAGATCCTGCGTTTCGGGATCCGGATCGCTTTCGAGATCGACACTGGGACCCGAGAGCGGCGCCGCGATGTTGACCGGGCTGACGTACTCGGGATTCGAGTCGTTGAGGATCGAACGGATGTTGAGGGCGTAAGCGGACGGACTGAAGTTCTGGCCGATGCGCGCACGCATCGAGATCGAAGGTGTGCAGGTTGCCGAACCGAGGTGCCGCATGCACAGCTCGATCCGGCGCGTGCTGTCGTTGATGTCGAACGCGTACGGCAGATTCGTCGGCACGGGCGTGAGCACCGCGAGGAACTTCGGCGCACCGCCCATCGCACCGTCGCCGGTCGCGCGGATGCCCTCGATCGTCACGGGGCCGGCGACCGACGTGGTGCCGGCGACCGCGAAATTCGCCGTACTGCTGTCCGCGACGTAGGCCTCGTGCAACGCGTCGACGTAACCGCGGGTGATGTCGCTCGCGAGCACCTGCGAGGCACGATCCGGACGCACCGTGTTGGTGGCCAGCAGCGCGGACGGTTCCGGCACGCTCCAGCCATTGTTCCAGGTGATGCGTGCATTGCCGTTGTTGAAGGCCGGCGTGCGATACCAGGTCACCGTCTCCGTCGCGGCACCCGCCGAGGGAAACGCGGAGTTCACCGACGTGATCATCGACATCTTGTAGCTGCGCGTGCCGGCCTGATTGAGGAAGCTGCGCATCGTCGCGCCGCCGGTCTGAATGCTGCGCGGTCGGATCAGCGCGTAGGCACGCTCGGCAGGATGGCCGTTCATGAGCAGGTTGGGATCGAGCGAGAAGTCGCGATCGGCGATCGAGGGATCAGCGAGCACGTTCTGCACGCTGGTCGCGAAGAGCGTGCTCGAGGCCATCGTCGCCGCGTCGGTCAGCGTGATCAGCAGCTGCGGCGCGTGGCGGGTGTGGGTCTGACCCATCACCTTCTCCTTGCTCGCGAACGCGAAACGGCCGAAAGACCCAGTGGAGGGGTCCGGCGCCGACACCACGCGCAGCACGCCGGCATAGCCTTGGCGGATGCGATCCTTGACCACTTCGGTCACGTCGAGGCTGTGGTAACCGCGCTCGGCGATGCGCCATGCCTGCGCGGGATCGTCGGCGTTGCCGGCACGCACGGGGCCGGCGAGTGTCGAGGCGCAGTTCGAAGGCGTGGCCTCGTTCGCGAAGCAATCGCCACCGGCGGTGTGCAGGCCGTCCACACGGACGTAGCCCGGTTCGATCACCTCGTCGGCGTAGAGCACGAGGCGCGCGCGGAATACCTTCTCCGCGGTGAGGTTGTAGGTGCTCGACGAGACCGTCGCCGTGTTGTTCTCGATGACCAGCCGGCTCAAGGTCCCGCTCGGCAACGTCGCGAGCGAGAAGCGCAGGTCGGCGACGCGATCAGGCCCGACCGCGAGCGTCTCCTCGAACGGCTGATATGGCCCCGAGGCGGTAGAGCGCGAGGCATCGGCTTCGAGCACGGCCGGCACCCACATTGGCCCACTCGCACCGCAGGCCGAGAGCAGGGTCGCCAGCCCCGCGAGTGCCCATGCCCTCGTCGTGCGCCACACGCGCAATCCCGTCACGCTCGCCATGCCGAACCCCTGCTGCCCATCGACGGCCCTGCCCGATCGCCACGCGATCGGATGCTGTCAGTGAACCAAGCGTCGGCGACGCGGCGGAACTATCAGCGCGTCGGCGTCGCGCTCAGCAGACGCCGAACGGCAGGGCCAGCGTCGACACGACGCGCTGCCCGATCGCCTCGCCGCGCAGGAATCCGAGTCCGGCCGCGAGCGTCTCGGGTGCATCGACGACGCGATGGTGGCCGAGCCCCGACGTGCTCAGCAGCCGCGCCTGCGGCCAGTAGCGTGCGTAACGCTCGCCTTCATCCCAGGGTACGTCGCGGTCCTCGAGGTCGTGCACGATCAGCGCGGGCGTCGCGATGACCGGCGCCGTCGCGTGCGCATGCAGCGATGCCGCGCGGAATGCGGTGATCGCCTCGTACTCGTCGAAGATGCGACGCGAGAGATGCCCGGCGAGGCCGACGATGCGACCGAAGCGGCGCGCCGCGTCGATCGGATCGGCCGCCGGCGCGAGCAGGACCACGCGCTCGGCCCGCATGCCCTGGGCGAGCGCGACCGCCACGGCACCGCCACCAAGCGAGTGACCGATCACCGCGGCGAGCGGACCGACATGCTCCGCGACGCGTTGCGCGGCCTGCGCGAACATCGGCATCGTCGCGCGGCGCCCCGTGCTGAAGCCGTGCGCGGGCTGGTCGAACGTGACGACCGCGTAGCCGGCGTCGCGCAACGGCTGCACCCACGGCAGGAAGCGCAGGCCGAAGCTCGACCAACCGTGCGCGAGCAGCACGGTCGGCTGTGTCGCCGGGTCGCCCCAGGTGTAGACGGCGAGTCGCTCGCTCCCGAAGTCGATCGTGTGGCGGTGCGCACCGCCGTCGTCGGCGCGTTGCGCCCTGCGACGCGCCCCTGGCATCGGCGTGCAGAACAGCCGGAACGCACGCTCGAGCGTGGCCTCGGGCATGAGCCAGCTGCCGAGCGCGAAGCGCGCCCGCAGCGCGCCTAAGCCGAGCTTCGCGTGCCACGGCATTTTGCGAACGGTCGTGCTATTTCTTGCGGTGAGAACGGCGGCCATGGCCAGCTCCAGTCGACGGTCAGTGGGTGGGTGAGGTGCGACGCTCGCCGTACGAGGCGAGCAGGCGATCGAGCGCGCGGTCGGCGAGTTCGGCGGCGCGATCCGGAAGATAGATGCGGGCGTTGTGCAGGCCTTCGGTGACCGCGAACAGCTCGAACGCGAGCAGGTCGCGATCGGTGTCGGCAGCGAGTTCGCCCGCGTCGATGCACAGGCCGATCGCCTTGCCGAGCTGGCGATGCCACTGCATGAACCAGTCCGTGATGCGGTCGCGCAGCACGCCGGGGCGCGCGTCGTACTCGTGCGCGGCACTGAGCATGATGCAGCCTTCCGGGTTGTCACGTACCCAGGCGAACCAGCCCTGCATCATGCCGCGCAGACGCGCGAGGCCGCGCGGACGCGCCAGCGCCGGCCGCACGGCCACTTCGGTGAAGCGCCCCGCCGCCCAGTCGAGCACGGCGATCTGCAGATCCTCACGCGAGCCGAAATGCGCGAACACGCCGCTCTTGGACATGCCGGCCGCCGTGGCGAGATCGCCGATCGACAAGCCTTCCACGCCTTGCCGGCACGCGATCGCGTAGGCGCGCGAGAGGATCATCTCACGCGTCGCAGTGCCCTTGTTGGTGGCGGTCAACGGAGACATGGCGCGATAAATAGCACGATCGTTCTATTTCATCAAGCGCCGATCCGGAAGTCCACGCCCGCAGCCGCTTCCGGGACGACCTTCAAGGGGCTCAGCGCGGCCTGAAACGCTCCAGCGCCTGGTGGGCGATCGTGCCGAACAACGCCGCATCGCCGACGGCCCGCGCACCGAGCATTGCACCGTGGATCGATGCGACGAACGCAGTCGCCTCCGCCACAGGCGTGCCACCCAGCCGCAACGACCCGCGCGAGTTGCCCTCCTCCATGACCGACGCCACCCACGCGTGCAGCGCCTCGAAATGCGCCTTGACCTCGTCGGCCACCTCGGCGGGCAGCGACGGCAACTCCGCGGCGAGCAACGCGCAGATGCAGATCGGTGGATTCGAGGCCTCGATGCACTGGGCCCAGAAGCCCGCGTACGCCTCGAGTCGGGCCATGGCATCGGGCACGGCCTCGTCGAGGGCGTCGAGACCCCGTCGAGTCGCGTCGCGATGCAGTGCAACCGTTGCCTTGACGAGATCCGCCTTGGCCGGGAAGTGGTGGTGGATGCTCGCCTTCCGCACAGCGACGCGTTCGGCGATGTCGGCGTAGCTGAAACCGTTGTAGCCGCCACTCGCGATCAGTTCGTTCGCATGCGCGATGATCTCGAGTGCCTTCGGAGAGTACGCCGGCGATTCCGCATCATGTCGTGGCATCAGGCGTCCACCTTCCCTCGCGCAGGCCGGCGCATGTACACCGCCCGCAGCTGCAGCGGAACGCCGATCACGAGCGCGAGCAGCAGCGCGCCCTGCACGCCGACGAGCAGCGGATCGGTCATCGATTTCGCGATCGGATCACCGGCCGGCAGCCTGCGCAGCGTCTCGCTCACCGCAGGAAGCAGCAACAGGAACACGCTCAGGCTCAACGCCACCGTCTCGACATAAGGACCCCAGCGCGTCGCGGAAGCCCAGCGTGAAACACCGAAACCGACCAGCAGCGCGACCAGCGTGACCGCGGCGATGACCGTGCTGACCGCCTGGTGCGCGATCGGGAACACGGTCAGCACGCCGAGCAGCATGAAGCCGAAGTACGCCACGCCACTGCGCGTGGCCGGCACGATCCTGCCGTGCCGGAACAGCATCGCGATCGCGAGCGGAATGGCGGGAAGGCTGCCCAGCGTGTGGAGCCAGCCGAGTGGAGAGATACTCATGACGAAACCTCGAAGGATGTCGCCGCATAATCTACCTACCAATAGGTAGGTAATCAAGATGCACGGATCCGGAGGTTCACGACACGGGTCATCCGACGAAGTGGAACTGCCCCCGCTCGACGCCGTCCTGCCACGTCTCCGGTTGCGGCTGCCAAGGTCCGTCGCCGAGCACGGCATGCGCGAGATCCCCGATCGACACACCGAGGTGGTGCTCGGCCCCCACGCCGCCGTCACGAAGGTCGGCATGCCGCACGAACGCCCGGAATGGCACGTCTTCACGTGCCGCGAGCGCGGTGATCCGCGTGGCGAGGTCGTAGGACAGCCGGTTGCCGTCGTCGGTGGCGAGGAACGACTTGCCGGACCAGAACGTCTGGATGCTGTCGGCGTTCCAGTACGCAGCATGTTGGGCGGTGATCTCGCGTTGCGAATACAGCTGCGCATGCGGCGATGCGAGGTGCGGGAACATCGCGTGCTCGGTGTTCACCGCCAGCCCCTCGTTGAGCCAGGCCGGGATCGGCAGGTGCGATACGAGGCGATGCGTGAGCTCGTGCGCGATGACCGGTTCCATCGCGTCGATCGCCTCGAGCGGCATCACGAAATGGCCGTAGCCGAACTGCAGGAACATGCCCGAGGACATCGCGTACTCGCCGTCATCCGGGTAGTAGTGGCCGATGTAGGCGTAATAGTCGTCGGGATGCTCGAACACCATGACCACGTGCCGGCCATGGCCACCGTCGTCGGCGAGCTCGCCGAGACTGCGCCGTATGCGCGCGAGCATGCGCTGGCAGGTCGCAAGGAAGAGATCGCCCTGGCGCGAGTCCAAGGTCGACAGCAGCAGGAAATCATCGGAACCGCGCACGCGATACCCCTCACCGAGCCGCGCGACGCCGGCATCGAGCCAGGCATGTGCGGCCGAGTCCCAGTACGCGTGGAGTCTCGCGTCACCGGAGTCGGTCGGCGCCGAGTCGCCGATGCGCTGCCAGTCGGGGATCGGCATGCTCGTGCCGTCGAACCAGTGCATCGTGACCGGAACGCGATCCGGCCCGACCGATGGCGACGCCGTCGCGGCGGCGGGAAGGAACAGGCGCGCGAGGCGTCGGAGCATGCAGGCGTCGTCCGTGTCGGCCGGAAGAGGGAATGCGCGACGGTCGCGCCATGTCAGCGCGAACCATCGTCATGCCGCCGATACTAGCGGCGCCAGCAGCACAGCTGCATGCACGACATCCGGATCAGCCGCTTCGCCTCGACGCGGGGCGGCTGATCGCACTCCGGCGTCAGAGCCCCTGCCCGCCCGAGACTTCGATGCGCTGCGCATTGACCCAGCGGTTGTCGGTGCCGAGCAGGCTGGCCACCATCGGGCCGATGTCGTCGGCGACGCCGACGCGACCGAGTGCGGTGACCGACGCGAGATGCGCGTTGAGGTCGGCATTGTCGCGCACGACGCCGCCGCCGAAGTCGGTCTCGATCGCGCCGGGCGCGACCGTGTTGACGGCGATGCCGCGCGGGCCGAGTTCCTTGGCGAGGTAGCGCGTGAGCACTTCGACGGCGCCCTTCGTGGCCGCGTACGCGGCGTAGCCGGGCAACGACATGCGCGTGAGGCCCGAGGACAGGTTGACGATGCGGCCACCGTCGGCGATCAGCGGCAGCAGCGCCTGGGTCAGGAAGAAAACGCCCTTGAAATGCACGTCGACGAGACGGTCGAACTGCGCCGTCGTCGTCGCGTCGAACGCCGCGTAGTCGCCGTGGCCTGCGTTGTTGACGAGGTGGTCGAAACGATCGCGGTTCCAGTGCATGCGCAGGCTCTCGCGCAGGCGTGCGGCGAACGCATCGAATCCGCCGACGTCGCCGCTGTCGAGCTGGAATGCGACGGCCTTGCGGCCGATCGCCTCGATCTCGGCGACGACGGCCTGCGCATCGTCGGCGCGGCTCTGGTAGGTGATGACGACATCACCGCCGCGATGGGCGATCGCGAGCGCCATGTTGCGGCCGAGACCGCGGCTGCCGCCGGTGACAAGGGAAATCGTGCTCATGGACGTGCTCCTCGAGTGGGGAGCGCAGTGTCGTCCCGCGACGCCGCGGCGGGTTGCCGGAAACTCGACCTTCCTTGCCTGATCCTCCAGACTGGCAGCCCCCGGCTCCGCACGCGCCGTACGATCGCTGCCATGACGACCCTGCTCGAGGCGGTGCGCCGCCACGCGATGACCCATGCCGCCGACGAAGGCCCCGTGCCGAGCGCGGTGCCGGGCCTGTGGACGGTACGCGCGACCGTGCCGAGCGGGTTGCTGCACGCGATCTCGAAACCGATGGTCAGCCTCGTCGTGCAAGGCGCCAAGGCCGTCACCGCCGGCACGCGCACGTTCGCGTTCTCGGCCGGCGATTCGCTGCTGATCACGGCCGACGTGCCGACCGTCAACCAGATCACGCGCGCGAGCGCCGCCGAACCCTACCTCTCGATCGGCCTCGACCTCGATCTCGCCGTGATCGCCGAGCTCGCCGCGCAGATGCACGAGCCGCGCGCCGTCGATCCGACTCCGGTGCGCGTGCATGCCACCGATGCCGAGGTCGCCGACGTCGCGCTGCGCCTCGTGCGCCTGCTCGACCGTCCCGAGGCGATCCCGTTCCTGCACGCACCGCTCGTACGCGAGCTGCACTACTGGCTGCTCGCGGGCCGGCACGGCGCCGCGATGCGCCGCCTCGGCGGGCCCGACACGCATGCGCAGCGCGTCGCGCGCGCGGTCGCCGTGCTGCGCCGCGACTTCACGCAGGCCTTGCCGATCGAACGGCTCGCCGCGATCGCGGGCATGAGTCCGTCGTCGTTCCACCAGCATTTCCGCAGCGTCACCTCGCTGTCGCCGCTGCAGTTCCAGAAGCAGCTGCGCCTCATCGAGGCCCGCCGCCTGCTGCTCGCCGAAGGCGTGTCCGCGAGCAGCGCCGCGTTCGCGGTCGGCTACGAGAGCGTGCCGCAGTTCACGCGCGAGTACGGACGCTTCTTCGGCATGCCGCCCGTGCGCGACACGCTCGCCGCGCGCCACGAGGCCCGCGTGCTCGCCGAACGTGCGGCGCCCACGGTCACCACCGCGCGCCCGCGACGCAGGCGCTCCGCATGAGGTCGACATGATCGATGTCTCGACCTCGCGGTCTGTTACCGCCCCACCTACGCCTGCTGCCGGAAGACCTGTCATGAAACTCCTGATCGCCGGCGCGACCGGTCTCGTCGGCCGCCACGTCCTCGCGCTCGCACTCGACGATGCGCGCGTCGAACACGTCGTCGCGCCGACGCGCCGCGCCCTGCCCGCGCATCCGAAGCTGCTCGCGCCCGAGGTGGATTTCGATGCGCTCCCCGCCGATGCCGCGTGGTGGGCTGTCGACGCGGTGATCTGCGCGCTCGGCACCACCATGCGCACAGCCGGGTCGCGCGAGGCGTTCCAGCGCGTCGACCACGACTACCCGCTCGCGATCGCGCGCCTTGCGCACGCGCACGGCACGCCCACGTACGTGCTCAACTCGGCGATGGGTGCCGACGCGGGGTCGAGCGTGTTCTACAACCGCGTCAAGGGTGACGTGGAGGACGCCTTGCGCAAGGTCGGGTTCCGCTCGCTCGTGTTCGCGCGACCGGGCCTCATCGGCGGCCAGCGCGACGAACACCGTCCCGCCGAGCGCTGGGCGTCACGCGTGCTCGGCCTGCTCGGCCCCGTGCTGCCGCGCGCGTGGCGCATCAATCCCGCGACGACGATCGCGCGGCGCATGCTCGAGGCCGCGATCGAGGCGCGCGAGGGCGAGCATGTGATCCGGTCGGATGAGCTCGCCTGACACGCCTTCCAACCAAGACACACGATCGCATCGTGCGATTGGAAAATCCTGGCACGACGGATGCTCCGTCATGCTGTTCATGGGACCTGCGTGCACGTCGAGTCGTACGGTGGAAGCCCTGCGTCGTCATCGATCACGGCAGGCTCGCCGTCGAAAGGCAGCCTGCGGATGAGCGTCTCGTCGGCGTCTGGCCCGAGCGTGATCCACACGTCGTCGCCCACATGCAACTCGACTTCGCCGACCTGCGAAAGATCGGCAAGATTGATGCTCCCGCCTTCCATCGTGATCCGCAACGTGCCGACGACGCCACCGCCGAAGTGGAAATCCGAAACCAGATTGAATCCACCATCGCATAGCGATTTCGCTTTCGCTCGTGCATGCACGTCCAGCGATTCCGCATCGCCTTTCCATGAAGCAGACGTGGCGTCGATGCGCATGGCGGGAGCGACCACGTCGGTGTAGACGTACATCTTGTCTCCGATCAGCCGGCGCAGCGTCGGTGGTACTTTCAAGATCGGCCCTTCGACCGCGCCATCGCGCATCCGGACGTCCAGCACGAGCGCGTTGTCGTGCATCCGCCACGTCGATTGCGCCATATCCTCGACCGTGCCCTCGGAGAACGCCAACTCGCCATCGACCCGATCTTGAATGACGACGATGTTGACACCGGATGCGCCGTAATCGAGCACCTCGGCGCCTCCAAGTTCGATCGCGAGCCTGCGGTCCGCTTTCCCGGGACGCCACGGGTCACCCGCGCTGCTGACGATGCCCGCGACGACCAGCGCGAGTCCGGCGATGAAGGTTGCGGATCCCAAGCGCATCACGTGAGCTCCCTGTCGCGCAGGAACCCGTAGACACTCGTCCAGAACAATCCCGGCACGCCGATCCACAGTGTCCACCGCCATGCGTCCACGGCGAATCCGCCCGGTACGTCGACGAGTCCGGGGATCAGCGTCCTGGGATTCGCGTCCGTGACGCTGACCAGGAGAGGCAGGGCGATGACGACGAGCACGAACACCGCGACGAGTGTCTTGAGCCACGACAGCCCACGGAAGTACAGCAGCCCCGCAAGAACGACCGCCTGCAGCGTGTTGACGATCAGGAAATTCCCCATCTCCTCGGCAGGCCTGACCGCCGTCGCGAACGGCAGATACGGCCCCATGTAGCGCTCCGATGGCGCTGCCTCACGCGCGTTATCGGCGGCAACCGCGAGCGCCGTGGCCGGCAGGTTGCAGACCTGGAAAGCGAGTGCATAGAGCAACGGATACGCCACCATGACCATCAAGAGCATGAGGACGAACTTCTCGAACCCCGAGGCCGGACGCATGAGCCAGGTCAACGCCGATTCCGGCCGCGCCAGCATCGACACCTGGCGCCCCGCGAAGATCAATGCCGTCACGGCATAGCCGAGCCAGTACACGAAGAACTGTTCACCCAGATCGTAGAGCTCAGGGCGCATGCCCGCTTCGGTCAGTACGAACCAGCTGCACGCATGCACCGCGATCCCGATCCCGAAGAACCACAGGTACTCGCGCCGATGCTCGGTCCACTGCACGGCCGCGAGGCGTCCGAACCGCCTTGGGTCAAACATGAGAAACCTCCTTCGCGGGCAATGTCGCAACTACGGTTTCCGGCGCGCGGCACAACGCGCGGTAGAGCAGTTCGAGCTGCACGGGCTCGATCACGTCGTCGTTGCGCGTCGCGATGAACGCTGCCTGCGCGCCGATCGCCTCCTGGTAGACGACGCCGTCGACTCTCGCGAGCGCGGCCTGGTCGACGTCGTGCACCTGGTGCGTGCTGATCAGCACGATGCGATCGGCTTGTTCGGGACGCCTGATCAGGTCGCGGAAACGGTCGCGTTCGACGATGTCGAGGCCATTGGTCGGCTCGTCGAGCAGCAGCAGCGGCGTGCGCGTCGCGAGTGCGAAAGCGAGCACGGCCTTCTTGCGGCTACCGAGGCTCATGCTGTCGAACGGCGCCCGGGAATCGACCTCGAACGTCGCCAAGGCCTCGTCGAGCACGGCGCGGTCGAAGCGCGGGTAGAACCCGGCGTGGTGGCGCACGAACCGCTCGCAGCTGAGGTTGGGGAGGTGGAACTCCTCGGGCACGATCGTGACGCCGGCGAGGAAGTCCGGATGCCGAAGGCGTGGCTCGTGTCCCGACACGCGGATGCGCCCGCCGCGTGGGAACAGCAATCCCGCCAGCAGCTTGAGCAACGTTGACTTGCCGCTGCCGTTGCGGCCGAAAAGACCGTAGAGCCCGGGTGAGTCGACGCGCAGGTCGAAGCCTTCGTACAACGCCTTGCGGCCGCAGCCGAACCTCAGTCCCTCGATCTCGATCACACCTGCGTTCCCTGTCGTGAAGTGTGAGCCTGGACCGGTATGGTCCTGTCCCGTCATCGCTCGCGAAGCCCACGCACCATGTCGGCCATTCAGGCGAACCGGCCCAGCGGATCGCGTCATGCGTCGGGACGATGCGCCGGCGCACCGGCGACGAACGCCTCGAAGGCCTCGATCGGCATCGGCTTGCCGAAGTGATAGCCCTGGAAGCCGTCGCAGCCGTGCTCGCGCAGGAAATCGAACTGGTCCTGCGCCTCGATGCCTTCGGCCACGACCTCGAGCGCGAGATCGCGACCGAGCTGCAGCAGGTTGCGCGTGATGCTCGCGGCACCGGCATCGCGCGTCACTTCGGCGACGAAGGCGCTGTCGATCTTGAGTTCCGAGAGCGGCATCTGGCGCAGATAGGACAACGATGAGTAACCGGTCCCGAAGTCGTCGAGCGACAGGCGCACGCCGGCCGCGTCCAGCGCACGCATCGTCGCGATCGCGCCGTCCATGTCGTCGAGGAACACGCTCTCGGTCAGCTCCAGCGTGAGCAGATGCAACGGCGTGTCGTGGCGTCGCACCGCATCCAGGACTTCGGCGGCGAAGTCGGGCTGGCGCAGCTGCAAGGCGCTCACGTTGATCGAGAGGCGCAGGTCGTCGAGTCCCGCACGGCCACGCCATTCGCCCAGTTGGCGGCAGGCGGTTTCGAGCACCCAGCGTCCGAGCGGCAGGATGAAACCGGTGTCCTCGGCGGCCTGTACGAATTCACCCGGCGGCACCAGGCCGCGCCTGGGGTCGCGCCAGCGCAACAGGGCCTCGGCGCCGATGGTCCGCCCTGCGGGATCGACCTGCGGTTGCAGGAACAATTCGAACTGCCGTTCCGCCAAGGCGTCACGAAGGGCCCGGTGCAGCGCGCGATGATCGGCGAGATCGCTTTCCTGGAGGTGCAGCACGATGAGCAGGCTCGCGACGACGGTCACGAGGTTCACCCAGATGCCGATCCGGCGCATGCGGTCGTCGATCGCGTAGGGGCCCGGCGGATCGTCCGGCAGCGCCGCGAACACGACGAACGCCGCGAGGAACACGAGCACGCAGCCGTAACGGGCGAAAGGCCGCTCGTTGCGGAACACATGGTGCGCGCAGGCGGCCAGCACGAGCAGGAACAGGTGCGTCGTGCGCGGAATCTCGTCGGTATGCACGTCCAGGCGGGCCGAGAACACGCAGATGTAGGCGAACAGGCCGATGAACGCCAACCACGACGCGCCGCGCACGCGATCGCGCCGTGCCGCCGCGATCACGGCGATGCCGAGCACCGCCAGCGCGACCTCGACGGCCGCGATGTGCGGCGCATCGCGCGTCACGAAGAACACGGCCCAGCCGAGCCCGAGCGCGATCATGATCGCGCCGGTGGCGAACAACAGGTTGAGCGCGCGGCGGTTGCGCCGCGCTTCCACCGGATGCGTCGCCTCGAACGGTCGGGTGGCCCCCTTCATGCCGGCCCTTCGCTTCGGTTCGCGGCAAGGGTACGCCTCCGCGCGCCGGCCCGCACGGCATGCCCTCCGCCGGTCGCGAGCGCGCCGGCAAGGGCCATGCGTAGCGCGACGACGGCGCCCTTCGTCCACTTGTCCACCATGTCGCATGATAAGGCCTTGCTGTCGTGGTCGGGGCTGCGCCCCATGCTCGAGAACCAGGCCGCGGCTGGTCCGCGGCCATCGGCGCCTACTGCAGCGGCGGTGCCTCCCCGCTGATCCACATGCGCGGACTCAGGCTGCCGGCATCGTCGAGCAACGGATCGTTGGCGTGGTCACGGAAACGCCACGCCCAGGGATCGAAGCCCTGCGGCGCCAGCCAGCCCCACGGGTCGACCGCGCCCACGCTCGCGTCGCGATCGTGGCGCCCGCCCTCGAAGTCGAACTCGAAGGCGGGACGGAAGGTCAGGTTGCGATGTCGTACGACCGACATGTGCAGATGGTCGCCACTCGACGCACCGGTCGTGCCGATCCGGCCGAGGACGTCACCGGCCGTGACCAGCTGGTTGCGCCGCACGGCCGTGTCCTGCATGTGGGCGTAGTAGGTCGTGAAGACCTCGGCGTAGCGTCCGCTGCCGATCTGGTGACGGATGAACACCTCGCGCTGATACGGATCCATGCCGGCCGGCGCATAGTTCACGACATGGCGGGGCACCGCCATCGACACGCGCCCCGCCGCCGTGGATGTGGCCATGCGCGTCGACGGCGCGGCGATGTCGACGGCGGGCTCGTTCACGCCCGAATTGTCGAAATCACAGGTCGAGGGGACCGCATTGGCGTCACCGACGCTGCGGCGGCGACCGCGATTGTCGATGGCACAGGCACCGAAGCCGCCGGACGGCTGACCGTAGTCGGTCACGTCCAGTGAAATCATGTAGGGATCGTGGTTGAACGACTGCGTGTTGCCGATACCCGTGTGCGATCCCGAGTACGGCCGCGAGAACACGGGCAGCGCATCCGGACTCGCCGAGAACACGCAGTTGGTCTGGCCGGACGTATCGGAGAACGCCAGATCGAAAGGCTGGGCGCCGAAGCCGGAACGCAGCGTGATGAAGCCGCCCGTACAGGTGCCGATGACCCAGTTCAGCCCCGAAAGCGAGTACAGGCCTGCACGTTCGACGGTGCGCGCGGGGTTCTCGGCGAGGAACACCTGGCAGGGATCGCTGCCCACGCCCTGAGGCAGCAGGCCGTAGCCGCCACCACTCGGGTTGCGCACGCTGCAGTAGTGGCCGTAGCCCGCCGGTACCGCGATCACCGGCGGCGACGCGCTCGGCGTGTCGAGGCCGTCGAAGTCGAAATCGGCATCGAACAACCGCTCGGTCGTGATCGAGGCGACCACCGGCGCGATCGGGCCGGGCTCGTCGAGGTTGCCGTCACCGTCGTGGTCGAACACGTTGGGCGGGTAGCGCTCGCGGTCGGCGATGAACAGCAGGTTGCCCTTGTACCGCACGGCATCGACGAGCACTTCGCTGGTGCGCCCGCGGATGGACGCGTCGACGCCGCCCTGCGTCACCTCGGTAAGCGTGTGGAACTGCACGCCGGCCGCGTAAGCTCCCGTGCCGATCTGGAGGACGCTGCCGTCGGCCTGCATGCGCAGCGTCGCTGCGTCGTGACTGCCGTAGCGGACCGCATCGGCATCGCTGTTCTCGTGCGTGCCTAGCACGTTGAAACTGCCGTCGTCGCGCATGAGCAGGCGCTTGATGCGCGTTCCACCCTGTTCGCGAGGCGCACCGAACCCGTACGACGAGAACCGGAACGACTTGCGTCCGTCATCGTCGAACGTGGTGTCGAGCGCGCCGTTCGCGCCACGTACCGCGATGACGCATCCCGAGCGATCCACGCCGGCCGAGAAGTACAGGTCGCAGCCGACGAGGATGCGTTGCCGCGCGGGATCCCATGCGAGGTCCGAGAGCGTCGGCGTCGCCGCGATGGCGCTGCCGTCATCGATGAGCAGGCGCCCCTGGTTGCCGAACGCGGTCACGAATCCACCCGCCGACGTCAGCCGTGCCAGTCCGTACGCCTGGTCACCGTCGGCGCCGGTCACGATGCCGCCTGCGACGATGCCGCCATCGGGCAGCACGAGGAGGCGCGAACAGGCGTCGACACGCTCGCCGGGGACGTTGAAGTCGACCTCGAGATGACCGGTGCCGCGAAACGTCGTGTCGAGCGTTCCCTCGTCGTTGAACCGCACGACGAGCATGTTCCGGTAGGCGCCACGCTGAACCCATCCACAGGCCAGGATCTTGTCGCCGACGGCGATGACGTGTTCGAGGCGTGACGGCAGGTTCAGGAGTGGCGCGAGGTTCCTGAGTGCGAGCTTGCCGTCGGTCGAGAATGTCGTGTCGTAGCCACCGGCCGCGTTGAGCCTGACCACGAATCCGCTCAGCCCGGTCTCGGACGCGCCCCATCCGCCGACGACGGCTCTCGACTGCGCGTCGACATCGATCGACGTGCAGAGGTCGATGTTGTTGGAGCCCATGTCGGCCGCGACGCGACGCGTACCTTCGAGCTCCTCGGGCCCCGTGTAGGCCATGTCGAGGAGCCTCGCATTGGGCAGGTGACGCGTGACCGCACAGTCGACGTTCGGATCGTCGGACGCGTTCCACTCGTTGAGGACGAGGATGCGCTGGCGGGGATCCACCGCGATGCCGTAGGCGTTCTGGCTGCGCAGGTGTTCCCGCGTGATATTGAGGAATACGCCGCTGGCGCGGTCGGGACCGAAGGTGTCCCAGGTCGCGCCACTGCCCGGCTGGGCATGCGCGGTACCGATGGCGGCCGATGTTCCGAGGCCGAGTGCGAGCACGAAACGCTTGTCCATGGCAGTGCCTGCTGGGCGTGGACATCCACGCGCCGGAGTCCACGTGAGGACGATTCACGGCGGGCCACGCGATCGACCGGCGATGTCAGGCGCCGTGCACGGCGTGAACGTGGGGTGCGCGCGACGGTCAGGCAGCGGCCATCCATCGAGCCCGGCGGACCAACGGCCCGACTTTTCCGGATCCCCGGACACTTTCCTCCGCACGTGGACGCCCGGAGCTTGCATCCGGGCGTGAGGATCATCCCCAAGGTTCACGCCACGGCGAGGACCACGGCGTGCGTTTCACCGCACAGCGGCAGCGGCGCCCCGCCGGGATGCCTGCGAGCCGAGTCCGGCGACATGTTCCTCGAGTACGGCCCCGACGAGTGCATGTTCTCCGCCCTGCTCGTCCGCGTGCAGCGTGCGATCGACGAGCAGCATCGACAGCCCGTGCACGAGAGCCCAGGTCGCGATGGCCGCCACCTCCGCGCGTGCACCGCTCGCCAGGCGCTCACCGGCAAGGTGCTCGGCGATGACGTCCTTCACGGGCGTGAAGGATCCCGCCTTGGCTTCCGCGACGGGCGGATGTGCACGCCAGTCGATGCCTCCAGCGCCGAACATGAGCCGGTAGCGCTGCGGTGTGGTGGTCGCGAAGCCCACGTAATCGCGACCGAGCAGGACGAGCCGTTCCGCAGCGGTGTCCTGCGCATCGGCGATCACCCGCTGGGATGCCGCGAGTTCGAGGAATCCATCACCCGCGATCGTCGCGAGCAGATCGTCCTTGCTCGCGAAGTGCTTGTACGGCGCGGTCTGCGACACGCCCGCCGCACGAGCGACGGCACGCAGCGATACCGCCTCCGGTCCGTCCCGCTCGAGCATGGTGCGCGCGTGCGCCAGGAGCGCGTTGCGAAGGTCGCCGTGGTGGTAGGCGCGCGCGTCGGCATCACGTGCGCGTCGGGGCGCGATGGCTGGACTTCGAGGGGACATGGAGCACCTATGTTGACATCGATCACATTGAGAGATAGCTTGATGTTAACAGTGATTACTTGGAGGTGCGCATGCGAGTTTCCGCACAGGCCGCCGCGACCGCCACAACGGCTTCGGCCGTCGACGTGGCCCTCTCGCCCGTCGCGCAGACACGATGCCGGACCTCCTGCGGCCGCGGCTCCGGAACGGAGCCTTTCCTCACGTTCGTCCGGCGCATGCACGGACACGCCGCGTTCTTCGCTGAATGGATGGCCCATCCGCGCCGCGTCGGCGCCGTGGCGTCGTCGGGCCGCCGACTCGCCGCACTGATCACCCGCGACATCGACGCCTCCGCCGGCCCGGTCATCGAGCTCGGACCGGGCAACGGCGCCTTCACGCGCGCGCTGCTCGGCCGCGGCCGCCAGCGGATCTCGTGCTCGTCGAGTACGCCGAGGGCTTCGTCGACAACCTGCGCGAATCGTTTCCGATGCTGCGCGTCGTACGCGGTGACGCGCGTGCCCTGCGCCGCGCTCGCCTCCTCGATTCCGGCCGCGCCGGCGCCGTCGTGAGCGGCCTGCCGTTGCGCGCGATGACGTCGTCCGACGTCATGCGCATCGTCGCGGGTGCTTTCCACCACCTGCACGCGGAGGGTGCGTTCTTCCAGTTCACCTACGGGCTGCGATGCCCGGTCGACGCACGCATCCTCGATCGCCTGGACCTCGTCGCGACACGCGTGGGCTCGACGCTGGCCAACCTGCCGCCTGCCACGGTCTACCGACTGGAACGCCGGCGTCGGGAGCGCCAAGGCATGGCGAACCACGATCAGGAGGCGCGCCATGAATCCTGACGCCCGCATCCTCGTCACGGGCGTCTCGGGATACCTCGGTGGCCATGTCGCGCTCGCCCTGTTGCGGCTCGGCTACCACGTCCGTGGCAGCGTGCGCACGCCCGTACGCGGCGAGCACATGCGACGCGCGCTCGCCGCGGCGGGCGCGGACGTCGACCGACTCGAGCTCATGACCTGCGATCTGCGCGATGCGCAGGCGTGGCACGACGCCGTGCAGGGTTGCGAGGCGACGCATCACGTGGCGTCCCCGTTCGTGCTGGCCATGCCGAAGAACCCCGACGAACTCGTCGTCCCGGCCGTCGAAGGCACGCGCCACGTGGTCGGCGCTGCGCTCGCCGCAGGCCATCACCGCATCGTCGTCACCTCGTCGCTCGCCGCGGTCGACGGTGGCCGTCCACGCACGGGAAGAACCTTCGATGCGGGCGACTGGACCGATCCCGGAGATCCGCGCATCACCGCCTACGCACGATCGAAGACGCTCGCCGAGCGCGCGGCGTGGGCGATCGCCGGCGATGCCGGACTGCGGCATCGCGTGTCGGTCGTGCTGCCCGGCACGATGCTCGGTCCGCTGATCGACGACGACATCGGGACCTCGGCGCTGGTCGTGCAGCGCATGTTGCGCGGTGCGATGCCGTGGGTGCCCAATCTCATCCTGCCCTACGTCGATGTTCGTGACGTCGCAGCGGCGCACGTGCACGCGATGAAGCACGGCGATGCCGGCGGACGGCGCCACGTCGTCACGAACGGTGCCGTTCCGCTCATGGCGATCGCCGACATCCTCCGGGAGCATGCCCCGGACCGTGCACGACACCTGCCGCGACGGCGCCTGCCCCGTTGGGGAGCACGCCTTCTGGCGAAGTTCGATGCATCGCTGCGCGATGCTGCGGGCTACCTCGATACGCCCCGCGATTACGCGACGGGTGACGGCCCGGTGCTGCTGGGACGGCCGCTGCGCCCTGTCCGCGAAGCGGTGATCGCGACGGCCGAGAGCATCATCGCGAAGGGCCTCGCCTGACGTCGTCCCTCCGTCGACGCGCCGCTGCCCGGCGCGCCGGCCCTCGCCTCGCACCCGGTCGACGATGGAGTCCACCTTGACGGCCTCTCGACACACCGACCGTGGATGGGGAGATCCGGCACCGGATCGCGTAACAGCATGATCCCCGGTCGGCATGGAACATCCGATGGCTCACGCACGCCGCATGATCTGGCTTCACCTCGCCCTTGTCGCCGGTGTCTCGACGGCAGGCTCGACCCATGCCGCCACGTTCTGGGTCGGCAACGGCACAGGCTGCACGCACGCCACGATCCAGGCCGCGATCGATGCCGCCGCGGCGAATGGAGCCTCCGCGGACGACGTGAACGTACGCGCGGGCACGTACGTGAACCAGAGTCTCGTGATCACCGGCCAGAACCTGACGATCTCCGGCGGCTGGAACGCCTGCGGCACGGGCGCGCAACGGACCGGGCGCAGCATCGTGAGCGCCGGCGCCGCCGCGGGATCCTACGGCCCGAATCGCGTGCTTCGTGTCGAGAATCCCGCCGGCAACTGGATCACGGTGAACCTCACCGGCCTCGAGATCAGCGATGGCCGCGACACCGCGCTCGACGGCGGTGGCGGCGGCATCCGCGCGATCGGGCGACTGCTCCTGCGCCTGCAGGATTCGCGCGTCGAGCACAACACCAGCGCCAACGTGGGTGGGGGCATCTACCTGCGCGGCGAATCGCAGAACTCGCCCGCCGCGCTCGAGATGCTCGACCGCACCTCGATCGTCGACAATCAGGCACAGTCCTTCGGCGGAGGGATCCGCGCAGAATTCGCCAACGTCAACATCCGCAGCGACAACACGGACATCGTCGCTAACGTCGCCTACGCGGGCGGCGGCATCGCGGCACGCCGCTCCACCGTGATCATCGGTGCCGTCGGCGAGCCGCTGCCGGCCACCGGCAACGGTGCCGCGATCGTCATCAACCATGCCACGCGCGGCGGCGGCGTGTACGTCGACGACCAGACCCTGTTCGAAGCGCGCGAGCTGCGCCTCTACGGCAACACCGCGGCCAGCATGGGAGGCGGCCTGTACGCGACCGGCGGTGCCCAGGTGCAGTTCGCGCGCGACTACCCGAATGCGTTCGCGCTGCGCTGCACCGGCGCGAACTGCTCGCGCATCGAGGCCAACCAGGCGGGCGACGGCTGCCCCGGCACCAGCGGCGACGGCGGCGGCGTCTACCTCGATGGTGCCTCGGGCTACTTCAACCAGGTCGAATTCGTCGGGAACTGCGCCTTCGGCTCGCCGGCCATCATGGCGTGGGGAACGCGTGTATACCTCGAAGGCGCGCTCTTCGCGCGCAACCGCCTGACGTGGCGCGGCCCCACGAACAACACGGGCCGTCAGGTCGTCACGCTCGGCAACCGTGGCGGCGATCCGCCGCGCACGGCCGACATCGCGTTCACGACGTTCGCCGACAACGTCGAAGTCAGGTCCGACAACACGACCGAACCGGCATCACCGATCTCGATGCTGTACTCGAGCGGTGACTGGACCACGAGGATGCGGGGCACGATCGCCACCGGCTCGATCCCGACCATCAGCGGCGGCGTCGACGCGCTCGGGCCGTGCAACCGCACCAACGTGTTCACCTCGTGGTTCGCGAACGCCGCAGGTGGCGACTACCGCCCGAACCCCGCCGGCGGCCTGGTCGATGCCTGCGCACGCGAGGACGTCACGTTCGAGTACAGCGATCCCCTTCTCGTGCCGCGGTGCCAGGACCATACCCGTCCCAACGCGGGCGGCACCTGCGACCTCGGCGCGTACGAGCTCCCGGGCAACATCCCCGACGACCGCATCTTCGCGTCGGGATTCGAGTGAGCGTACACACCGCACATCCGGTCGCCCGCGCTCAGCCAGCGGCATGTCCGATCCGGCTTCGCGATGCCCCATCATGCTCGCGCAGCCCACCTGCCTCATCGGCTGCCTCGTGCGACGTCTCCCGGACATGCCCACGTTGACACGGTGACCCGCCACGGCGACGATCTGCGCCGCAGGACACTGCACTCATCAGGGGATGAACAATGGATGTTGCCAAGGGCAGCCGCAGCCTCGCTGCGGCTTTGCTGTGCTCGTCGTGCGTCACCTTCGCGGGCACGCCGTCTCCACCGCTCTTCGTGGAGCTGGGTCACAGCATCGACAGTTTCAGGGACACGGCCTACGGCCGCTTCGCGGAGGCCGATTTCGACGGCGATGGCATCCAGGACGTCGCGTTCACCGCGTTCGCCCAGGATGCCGTGCTGCTCGTGATCGGGCGCAAGGGTGACGGCACGACCGGCTTCAAGCAGGCCGACGTCATGCAGGGCGACGCAAACATCGCACGCGTGCTGGCATGGTCGTCCGGCTCGGGGCCGCACCTGCTGGTCGTCGGCTCGTCGGGAACGGTGCGTGACTACGCGGGCTGGCCGCTGCAGCAGCAGCGCACCTTTCCCATTACCGCGAACGCCGTGTCGGCAGCGGTGGGTGACATCGACGCCGACGGCGTCGACGAGCTGCTGGTCCTGACATCCTCGACGCTCGTGGCCTACCGGCTCGATACCGGTGCCCTCAAGTGGAGCACGCCCGTGCAGGCGGGTTACGACCTTGCACTCGCGCAACTCGACGCCGATCCGGCCCTGGAAATCATCCTCGCCGAGGACGCGCCGTCGCGCATCCTCGATGGCGCCACGCGCGCGGTCGACTGGAGCTATATCGACGGTTTCGGATACCAGCTGGCAGTCGGTCGACTCGCCGCCGGCGGTGGCCATCAGTGGGTCGCCGCCCAGGCATGGCAGTCGTACACGGTATTCCGCGCGACACCGTGGTCGCCTTTGTGGAGCGGGTCCACGAGCCACGACATCGGCGCGATCACGACCGCCGACCTCGATGGCGGCGAGCGCGACGCCATCATCTATGGCGACGGCCAGTGGGGTTCCGTCCACGTCATCGACGGCACGACGCATCAGGAACGCTTCGCCGTGCCGAACGGTGGCCATGGGACGGCGGCGGTCATCGCGAGCGACATCGACGGGGACGGTACCAGGGAGATCGTGTTCTCGCCGCGAAGCTCCTACGACGGCGACCGGCTGGTGAACGTCGCCAGCGGCCTCGATGGCACGATCGAGTGGTCGCACATCGGGTCCCGCGGCGGACCATTCATCGCCAGTGGCATCGCCGACGTCGATGGCGACGGACGGATGGAGGTCGTGGCGGCCTCCGGGTCGGGCTACTCGACCGGCACGATCGGCATGTTCGACCTCGTGTCGGGTACGCCGATCTGGCGTTCACCCAGCCCGATCGGCAACGCCAACGAACCGTTCTACATGACGGCGAGAAGGATCGCGTTCCGCGATCGACCGCAGGGTTCCGGCAAGGACCTGGTACTGGCCGGTACGTCGACCTACGACGGGCGGATCATCGTGATCGACGGCGTGACGAAACAGGTCACGTTGCAGATCGGGTACTACGCCACAGGCCCGATGCGGTCGCGCGCCGTCAAGGGACTCGTCCTGTTCGACTACGACGGCGACGGTGTCGAGGATTTCGTCGTCGCCACCGATGCGCAGACGTCGGGATCACACGGAGCGATGCTGAACGTGTTCTCGGGTATCGACGGCTTTCCGTTGTGGAACTCCGTGGCGATGGGCAACGGCTTCTCGCCCATCCTCGATGTCCTGATCAGCGATGCCGCAGCGGGCAAGCCCGGCAAGGAACTGGTCGCCGTGCTGCCGAACAGCCTGCGTGCCTACAACAGCGTGACGGGACTTCTCTCGTGGACCTTGTCCGTTGCCAACACGGGCGCGGCCTACCTGCCGTACGGAGCAACGGGTGCCGAGTTCGCCCTGCTCGGTGTGGACAGGGTGAGCTTCTACGACGCCACGACGCGGCAGTTCCTGCGCCATGTCCCGCTGCCGACGCCGGTGAGCGCGATTGCCGCGCCCGGAGGCGACGCCGCCTGCCTGGCCGTGGCCGCGGGCGGCAAACTGCTGTTCCTCGACGGCGTGCAAGGCAGCGTGCTCGCCGAGACGCCGTTCCTCGGCAATTTCCCCGAGGCCGCCAGTGTCGTCTCGGCCGTCGGCGACGGCTGCGGTACCGCCACGCTCGCGACCGGCACGCAGTCGGCGTTCTACCGCTTCCGCATGCATGCGAGCGACCGCATCTTCGCCGGGAGCTTCGAAGGGCCCTGATCACGCCTGTCGAGGATCGGCACATGCCGATCCTCGACTCGACGTGACGCTCTGCCCCTGTCTCGTATACAAATCTGACG
>JASCPI010000015.1 GCA_029959555.1 Lysobacteraceae bacterium PS02065
ACGGCGCAACGCCGTCGCACGCCGTGCACGACCGCACCGGCCACACCATCCGCAGAACGCTTCACGGCCTCGACCTTCACACCGTCGCGCATCACGCCATCGGGGATAACCCCTGCATAGACACGCGGGCGCGTTCATGCACCTGTCCGTGATCTGAACACGCATGTCCGAGGGCGCTCTCGGGACGCGTATCGAGCGGTGTCCGGAATATCCCGGCATCCGATCGAGGAGAAGGTTCGATGCGATCCCTGTTGCTGTCGACCGTGCTGCTGGCCGGCGTCACCGCCGAGGGTGCGCACGCCCAGGCTACCGCGTGGGAGCTCGACCCCACGTTCGCCGAAGGTGGCTACACCACGAACATCCTGCGCCTCTACACGTACCCCGAGTTCTCGGCCCGGCGCGGCCGCGCGATCGCGAAGGCGCCGGACGGCCGCACCATCGTCGCCGCCGACATGGTCCGTCGCAGCGACGGCTACGTCATGATCGGCCTCGCCGAGCTCGACGCCGCCGGCAACCAGACCGCATGGGGCGATCCGCACGACGGCCACGACACCTACACGCTCTACGATCCCGTCAACGCGCTGAGCCGCATCGCGACGATCAAGGATCTCGCGATCAGTTCCGACGGCCAGCGCATCCACGTGCTCACCGAAGCGGATCTGGTCGGCGGCAAGCGCGGCTTCGATCTCTACACGTTCGACCGCACCGGTCAGTACCTGCGCTCGAGCGCGGCCTGGTTCGAGCGCAACGGCTACGCCTCGCGCGACGTCCCCGAGCGCCTGCGCATCTCGCCCACCGGCAAGCTGCTCGCGATCGGCACGGTCGACACGGGCGGCGGACGCACCGCGATCGGCGCCGCTCGGTTCAACGCCGACGGTTCGCCCGACATCACGTTCGGCAGCGGCGGCAAGGCGGTCATCGACTACCAGGGCATGTACTGCAATGGAAGGTGCATCACCTCGGCGCGCGACGTCGCGTTCGAACCGACCCTCGCCTGGGGCCTCGAACCGGGCTTCTACGTCGTCGGTTCGATCCGCAATCCCGGCATCGTGCCGACCAGCAACAACTGGCTCGTGGGCCGCATGCGCGCGAACGGCACGCCGAACACTGCGTTCAGTTCGTCCGGGTTCGTGTTCATGGGCTTCGGCGGCAACGGCAACGAATACCGCGACGCCGACGCCCAGTCGATCGCGGTGCGCGGCATCCTCGGCGCCGCCCTCACGATGCGGCACGAGGTCTACGTGGCGGGCACACAGAAGACCGCGTGGAGCCGTGCGCTGCGCACGCTCGCGTTCGACCAGAACGGCCGTTCCGTTCCGAACTGGAGCGGCGCCAGCGCCGGCGGATGCACCGGCACGGCCGTGACCTGCCGCTTCTCGCGCGACTATGTCGTGGGCCGCATGACGGTCCACGGCGGCTTCGTCACGGTGACGGGGCAGAAGCAGGAGGCGACGGGCCTGACCGGCACGACGGGGCCGATCTTCTCGCTGACCGCGCCTGTCGGCGCCGCGACGAGCTCGCAGCAGGTGCTCACGCTCTACCGCCGCCCGAGCACCACGGCCGCTGCACGCGGTTACGGGATCATCGCCGAAGACGGCGACCGCTTCCTGATCGCGGGCGACGCCTGGAGTGGCGGCTCGACCAGTGAGCTCTATCCGGCCGTGCTGCGCGTACGCCCGTCGTCCACGCCTGCCACGGCACCGGAGGACGCGAACGAGTGAGCCCGTGCGGCGGCGGGCCGCAGCGCCTGCCGCCGCATGATGACCGACCTCGCGATGAGACGCGGCGGCGCCATCGTGCGCCATGCAGCTCCGTAACCCGACGGAGTCGCCGACCATGCTACGCCTCACCCGCTCACTCTCCCGCCTCTTCTGCACGCTCGCGCTCGGCCTGGCCTCCGCCACGGTGCTCGCCGACGGGTTCTCGACCGCCGGTACGCTGGCCCAGGGCCGCTTCGGCCATACGGCGACGCTGCTGTCGTCGGGCAAGGTCCTCGTGGTCGGTGGCGCCACGCTCGACACGATCCTCGCCAGCGCCGAGCTCTACGACCCGGCCCGCAACGCCTGGAGCGCCGCGGGTCCGCTCGCGCAGCCGCGCACCTACCACACTGCAACCCTGCTCGTTTCAGGCAAGGTGCTGGTCGTCGGCGGCGTGAACGGACCGTCACCGCTGGCCTCGGCCGAACTCTACGATCCGGTCGCCAACACGTGGACCTCGGCCGGTTCGATCGGCACGCCACGCACGCGCCATACCTCGATCACGCTCGATTCGGGCAAGGTGCTGGTCGCCTTCGGCACGAGCGGCGCCAACGGCACGAACCCGCTCACGACGACGATGCTCTACGACCCGCCGACGAACACCTGGTCGGCGGGCTCCAATGCCTCTTCCGCGCGCTCGTACCACGCGATCCTGCGGCTGCCGAACGGCAACCTGCTCGCGAGCGGCGGCCTCGGCGCCGGCAACGCGCCGCTGTCGAGCAGCACCGCCTACGCGCAGGCCTCGGGATCGTGGATCGGGCCGATCGGCGCCATGGCGACACCGCGACTCGCCTTCCCGCTCACCCTTCTGGCCGACGGCAAGGTGCTCGCGGTCGGCGGCTATGCGACGGCGGCACTCGCGGGCGTCGAACGCTACGACCCGGCGACCAACCAGTGGACCAGCGTAGCGGCGATGTCGACACCTCGTGCCTCGCATGCCGCGAGCCTGCTCGGCTCGGGCAAGGTGCTCGCCAGCGGCGGTATCGACGCCTCGAACACCGCACTCGCGAGCGCCGCGGTCTACGATCCTGCCGTCAACGCCTGGTCGGCGACCGGCGCGATGGCCGTCGCGCGCGCGCAGCACACGATGACCTGGCTCGACAACGGCAAGGTGCTCGTGGTCGGCGGCCAGGGGCCGGCACCCGACTATGCCGCGGTAGCGGCCGCCGAACTGTTCGCCGTCGACCCGGTGTTCCGCTCCGGCTTCGACTGACGCGCGCATCGCGACATGACGCGAGTACCGGCCTGCTCAGGCTGCTTCGAGCGTGGCAGCCACCGATTGCCACCACGCCGGTGCGTCGGCCCGCGCGAGCCGGCGCGGCTCCACGATGTCGAACAGGCCCGCGCGACGCACACGGTTCGCGAGTGCGAGCACGGCGGCGTCACGCGTGAGCACCGCCACGGCGCGCGCATCGCGCGCGAGTTCGAGGAACTTCTGGTCGTCGGGATCCTTGCAGCGTGGCAACGCACTCGGGTCCGGGGGCATGTCGATGATCATGACGCAGGCATCGAACGCGAGCTCGTGCGCGACGCGCGCCTCGTCGTCGAGGCCGAGCGCGGGATAGCGCAGCACGCGATGCCACTCCTCGCGACAGTCGCTCCGCGTGATGCACGCCAAACGTCCCGCTCGGATCGCGGTCTCGAGATCCCGGCACGCCGGATCGCGGAACACGAACAGGTCGAGGCAGACGTTCGTGTCCAGGACGATGCGCGGCGCCGATGCGGGCGGATCGATCATCGACCGTCGACGGGATCGAGACGCAGAACCGGTCCGCCGTCCTGAAGTACCCAGATCGAGCCGTCGGGCGCCTGCTCGACCTCGCGAACGCGCTCGCGCATGTCGTAGCGCGCGACCTCCTTCGCGGTGTCGCCGTCGAACGCGACGCGCACGAGCGACGACGAGGACAGGCCGCCGATCAACGCGTTGCCTTTCCAGCCCGCGTAGCGGTCGCCCGAATAGAACACGAGCCCGGCCGGCGAGATGACCGGGTTCCAGGTGACCGCGGGGGCCTCGAACTCGGATCGCGTGACATGGTCCGGGATGTCGCGACCATCGTAATGATCGCCGTTCGAGACGATCGGGTAGCCGTAGTTCGCGCCGCGGCGCACGCGGTTGAGTTCGTCGCCGCCTTTCGGTCCCATCTCGTGGTTCCAGAGCTGCCCGCGGGCGTCGAACGCGAGGCCGAGCGGATTGCGATGGCCGAGGCTCCAGACCTGCGCGGCGACCTTGCCCTTGCCCGCGAATGGATTGTCGGCCGGCACGCTGCCATCGTCGTCGAGGCGCACGATCTTGCCGAGGTTGGAGCCCATGTCCTGCGCAGGATCGAAGGCCTGGCGCTCGCCCGAACTGATGAAGAGATGACCTTCCGGCGAGAACGCGAGGCGATGGCCGTAATGGCCGTTGCCGGCGAGCTTGGGCACCTGGCGCCAGATGACGGTGAGATCCTCGAGCGCTCCACCGCCACCGGCGTCGCGCACGAGCTTCGCGCGTGCGACGGCTGCGCCGCTCGTGTCGCCTTCGCCTGCTTCGGCGTAGCTGAGGTAGATCCAGCCGTTGTCGGCGAACTTCGGATGCAGCACGACGTCGCCGAGACCGCCCTGCCCGCCGTAGGCGACCTTCGGAACGCCGCGGATCGGCCAGGTCTTGCGCGTGGCCGCATCGAACTCGGTGAGGATGCCGGTCTTGCCGGTGACGAGCAGATGGCCGTCCGGCAGGAACGTCATCGCCCACGGGCGTTCGAAGGTCGCGAGCGTGCTCACCTTGAACGGCGCGTTGTCGAACACGGGGGGCGAAGCGGCCTGGGAGCAACCGGCGAATCCTGCGACCGCGCAGGCGATCACGAGCAGCGAGCGGATCATCGGCGACACCTCGTCAGGGTTGGGAGAATGGGGTCAGGTTCATCGTCCCGCCGCGGGCCGAGGCCACACATCGGGAGCCA
This sequence comes from Lysobacteraceae bacterium PS02065, assembly GCA_029959555.1. Classification (GTDB taxonomy): domain Bacteria; phylum Pseudomonadota; class Gammaproteobacteria; order Xanthomonadales; family Rhodanobacteraceae; genus Dokdonella. Next base: position 4,697 of record JASCPI010000015.1, read on the forward strand.
GGCAAGGCGAATGCCATTCTGCCGGATCGCGCGCCGAGAGGTCAGGCCACCGCGCGACATGGGGTCCGCGACCTGGGTCAGGTTCACTTTCCGCGCGCCGCGCGGCCACCACGCCAAGCTCATGCGGGGAAAATGAACCTGCCCCCACTCCAGAGCTCGCGCGGTGCGCGCCATACCGATGTGCGTCCGGCGCGACTATCCTCGTCGTCCGCCCCGCCGATACGCGACGCATGACACCCCACGATCCTACGCTTCCGACGGCACGCGACAGCTGTGACGACGCACGTCGCCGCATGCTCGGTACCTTGCTGCTTCCGCTGCTCGCCCCCTTGTTCGCACGCGAGGCCGTCGGCCTCTCTTCATCGCCTTTCGCACCTGGAACCACGGCCGAGGACGTCACGGCCGGCATCGACCTGCGCGGCCGCACGGCCCTCGTCACGGGCTGCAGCTCGGGCATCGGCCTGGAGACGATGCGCGTGCTCGCGATGCGCGGTGCGCACGTGATCGGCACGGCACGCACGCAGGACAAGGCGCGTGAAGCGTGTTCGGGCGTGGCCGGCTCGACGACGCCCGTGGCCCTCGAACTGTCGGACTTCGATTCGGTCGTCGCCTGTGCCGGGGCCGTGCGTGCACTCGACATGCCCATCGACATGCTGATCTGCAACGCCGGCATCGTGCTCGATACGCACGAACAGGTGCGCGGGCTCGAGAAGCAGTTCGTTGTCAACCATCTCGGCCATTTCCTGCTGGTCGACCGCGTGATCGATCGCGTGAAGGCGGCGCCACAAGGCCGCGTCGTCGTGCTCGGCAGCGGCGACCACGGCCGCGCACCACCCGGCGGCATCCAGTTCGACGACTTGTCGGGAAAGAGCTGGTACGCGCGCGGCTACAGCCATTCGAAACTCGCCAACGGCCTGTTCTCGCTCGAACTCGCACGCCGACTGCAGGGCACGCGCGCGACGTCCAACTGCGTGACACCCGGCCACGCGCGCACGAACATCCTGCGCAACGTCGGCTCGAACTACCGCGACGACGCGCGCACGCCGGCGCAGGCCGCCGCGACGCCGTGCCATGTCGCGACCTCGCCCACGCTCGCGACGGCGAACGGCCTGTACTTCCGCGACGGCCAGGCCGTGGCGCCGGATCCGATGCAGCGCGATGCCGCGATGGCGCGACGCCTGTGGCAGGTGTCCGAGAACCTCGTGCGCGATCACCTCGCCTGAGCGAAGTGAGTCTGGTGTCCTGCACCGACCGTGCGCCGCCTCTTCATGGAGATCGACCGATGACGCTCACGCCGACGATCCCTTCACCCGACCCGTTGCCGTTGCACGACCGTGTGGTGCTCGTCACCGGCGGCGCGCAAGGCATCGGCCGAGGCATCGCGCAGGCCGTGCTCGCGGCCGGCGGCCACGTCGCGATCGCCGATCTCGATCGCGAGGCCGGTGAAGCCTGCCTCGCCGAATGGAACCTCGGCACGCGCGCGTTGTTCGTGCCGTTCGACGTGACACGCGAAGCCCAGGTCAAACGCGGCATCGGCCGCGTGCTCGCTCGATTCGGTCGGCTCGACGGCCTCGTCAACAATGCGGGGCTCGCCGCGCCGCACGTCGGCGACCTCGCCTCGCTCGAGCTCGCTCAATGGAGGCGCTTCCTCGACAGCCACCTGACCGGCACGTTCCTGTGCAGCAAGCACGCCCTGCCCGCGCTGCGCGAGGCACGCGGCGCGATCGTCAACCTTGCCTCGACGCGCGCGGCGCAGTCCGAACCGCATACCGAAGCCTACGCGGCCGCGAAGGGCGGCATCGTCGCGTTCACGCACGCACTCGCGGTCAGCGAGGGACCGGCCGTGCGCGTCAACGCGATCAGCCCGGGCTGGATCGCGACGGACGCCTGGCGCAAGCCGTCGGCACGCCGCGCGCCGAAGCTGTCGCGACGCGACCACGCGCAGCATCCGGCCGGCCGCGTCGGCACGCCCGAGGACATCGGCGAACTGGCCGTCTACCTGCTGTCCGCACGCGCGGGCTTCGTGACAGGCCAGAACCTCGTCGTCGACGGCGGCATCGGCAAGGCGATGCACTACGTCTGACGCGAGTCGTGGGCACGGCGGGTACAACCCGCCGGGAAGACCGCTCAGGTGTCCTGCACGACGATCTTCGGGAACGGGATCGACTTGTTGCGCGCATGGCGCGACAGGCGCCCGGCCGCACCACGCGCGATCGCACGGTAACGGGCCGCTAGATCCGACACGGGATCGGCGGCGACGGTCGGTGTGCCGCCATCGGCCTGCTCGCGGATGCGGATGTCGAGCGGCAGCGAGCCGAGCAGCGGCACGTCGTACTGCGCGGCCATGCCGGCACCGCCGCCGGTGCCGAAGATCGCTTCCTCATGGCCGCAGTTCGAGCACACGTGCGTGGCCATGTTCTCGACGATGCCGAGCACGGGCACGTTGACCTTCTCGAACATGCGCAGCGCCTTGCGCGCATCGAGCAGCGCGATGTCCTGCGGCGTCGTGACGATGATCGCGCCCGACAGCGGCACGCGCTGGCTCAGCGTGAGCTGGATGTCGCCCGTGCCGGGCGGCAGGTCGATGAGCAGGTAGTCGAGGTCGACCCAGTTGGTATCGGACAGCAGCTGCTGAAGCGCCTGCGTGACCATCGGGCCACGCCAGATCATCGGCGTGTCCTCCTCGATCAGGAAGCCGATCGACATCACCTGCACGCCGTGGCCGCGCTTGGGTTCGATGCGCTGGCCGTCCTTCGAATCGGGTTTGCCCGAAAGCCCCATCATGCGCGGCTGGCTCGGACCGTAGATGTCGGCATCGAGGATGCCGACACTGGCACCCTCGGCATGCAGCGCGAGCGCGAGGTTCGCCGTCACGGTCGACTTGCCGACGCCGCCCTTGCCCGACGCGATCGCGATGACGTTGCGGATCGACGGCAACGGCGACAGGCCTTCCTGAACGCGGTGCGAGCCGACGCGCCACGAGACGCCGACTGCTGCCGAGGCGATCGCGGGATCGGCCTCGAGCGCCTCACGCACCTGCGTCGCGAGCTCGGCCTGCCACGTCGCGGCAGGGTAGCCGAGCTGCAGGTCGATCGAGACGTTCGGTGCGGCGATGCCGACGCCGCGCACGGCACCCGATGCCACGAGGCCTTCGCCGGTGCTCGCATCGACGATGCCGGCCAGGATCTCGCGCACGCGTGCTTCGGTGATCTCGCTCATGGAACGTTCGGGCTCCGGAAAGTCCTCTATTATGCCCGAGCTCCGCCGACGGCTCCGCAAGCCCTTCCGTCGACGGTTGAACCGAATCGCCACGAGGCGGTCACAGTCCGCGCCGCCGCGCCAGGCGCGACGAATTCCCGAGGAGTTTCCATGGCTTTCCGCCACATCGTCTTGATTTCCCTGCTCGTCGCCGGTACCGCCGCGTGCAGCCGCGAGCAGCCCTCCGCGTTGCCCGAACAGGCCCAGAAGCCCGCCACGCCGGTCCCTGCGGCAGCACCGCCTCCACCGCCCGTACCGGTCGCCGAAACGCCCCAGGTCGTCGAGGCGCCGCCGCCGCTCGACGAGCAGCTCGCGGCGTTCGAGCCCACGGGTTATACCGCCTGCGACGAGTTCTTCGAGAATGCGCGCCAGTGCATCAACACGCGCATCTCGCCCGACGAGCGCAGCGTGCAAGGCCCCGAGCTGCGCAAGTCCGTCCAGCTCGTCACCGACAGCATCAAGCGCGACACCAAGCCCGAGCGCATCGAGCAGACCTGCAAGCGACTGCGCGCACTCGCGCAGCGCAAGCTCGCCGACAAGGGCTGCGCGGCGATCTGACGACACCGCGGACTACCGACGCGCAGGGACGCGCGTGCCATAATTCCACGCTTGCATCCGGTGGAACCCGTCCGCAATGTCGCCTTCGCGCAGGAACATCCTCGTCACCAACGCGCTGCCGTACGCCAACGGCCCGCTGCACATCGGCCACCTCGTCGGCTACATCCAGGGCGACATCTGGGTGCGTGCGCGTCGCATGGCCGGCGACACGGTGCACTTCGTCTGCGCCGACGATGCGCACGGCACGCCGATCATGCTCGCGGCCGAGAAGGCCGGGCTCACGCCCGAGGCGTTCATCGCACCGGTCAAGGCCTCGCACGAACGCGATTTCGCAGCGTTCGGTGTCGCCTTCGACCATTACCACTCCACGCATTCCGACGAGAACCGCGAGCTCGCCGAGCGCATCTACGCGAGCCTGCGCGATGCCGGCCACATCCGCCGCCGCGCGATCCAGCAGCTGTTCGATCCGGTCAAGCAGATGTTCCTGCCCGACCGCTACATCAAGGGCATCTGCCCGAAGTGCGGCACGCCGGACCAGTACGGTGACAACTGCGAGAACTGCGGAGCCACGTATTCACCGACCGATCTCGTCGACCCTCGCTCGGTCGTGTCGGGCGCGACGCCGGAGCTGCGTGATTCCGAGCACCTGTTCTTCGCGGTGAGCGCATTCGAAGGCGTGCTGCGCGACTGGCTCGGCGGCAGGCTGACCGGCGCGCCGGTCGCGCATCCGGGCGTGGTCGCCAAGCTCGGCGAATGGCTCGATGCCGACGGCGGCCTGCGCGACTGGGACATCTCGCGCGACGCGCCCTACTTCGGCTTCGCGATCCCCGACGCGGCCGGCAAGTACTTCTACGTCTGGCTCGACGCACCGATCGGCTACCTCGCGAGCTTCAAGGCGCTGTGCGTGCGCGAAGGCCTCGATTTCGACGCGTTCCTCGGCGCCGGCAGCACCGCCGAGATGCACCACTTCATCGGCAAGGACATCGTGAACTTCCACGGCCTGTTCTGGCCGGCGATGCTGCACGGCGCAGGCCTGCGCGTGCCGACCGCGCTGCACGTAAACGGCTACCTCACCGTCAACGGCGAGAAGATGTCGAAGTCGCGCGGCACGTTCATCATGGCGCGCACCTACCTCGATGCCGGCCTCAATCCCGAATACCTGCGCTACTACTTCGCGACGAAATCGTCGGGTGGCGTGGTCGACCTCGACCTCAACCTCGAGGACTTCGCGCAGCGCGTCAACGCCGACATCGTCGGCAAGTTCGTCAACATCGCGAGCCGCTGCGCGAAACTGCTCGAGACACACTTCGACAACCGCCTGATCGCGCCGTTCTGGCTGTCGAGCCCGGGCGCGCCGCAGCCGCCGCAGCCGTACGAAGCGACTGCCGTCGCCGCGCTCGCCGCGAGCACGACGAAGCTGCGCGAAGCGGTGGCGTACTACGCCAGCGACGATTTCAACAAGGCGATCAGCGCGATCATGCAGGTCGCCGACGCGGCCAACGCCTACATCGCGGATGCCGCGCCGTGGGCCGTCGCGAAGGACGAAGCACGCCGTCACGAACTGCACGTGATCCTGTCGACCGGCCTCAACCTGTTCCGTGCGCTCGCCTGCGCGCTCAAGCCGATCCTGCCCGCGACGGTCGCTGCGGCCGAGCGTTACCTCGCACTGCCGTCCGGCACGTTCGCGGGCTTCGAGGACATCGCCACGCACCTCGGCGACCACGCGCTCAAGCCGTACGAGCCGCTCGCCACGCGCGTCGACCCCAAGCAGGTCGCGGCGATGGTCGAGGCCTCGAAGGAATCGCTCGCACCGGCCACCGCTCCCGTCGCTCCGGTGAAGGCGACCGCGACCGCGACCGCTAAGCCTGCCGACGCGGCACCGCCGAAGGCCGACGTTGCGGCCACGGCGGTGCTGTCGATCGACGAGTTCGCCAAGGTCGACCTGCGCATCGGCCGCGTGCTCGAGTGCGGCTTCGTCGAGGGCTCCGACAAGCTGCTGCGCTTCCGCCTCGACGCAGGCGAACTCGGCGAACGCCAGATCTTCTCGGGCATCCGCAGCGCCTACGCCGATCCCGAGGCGCTGGTCGGCCGCAACGTCGTGTTCGTCGCCAACCTCGCGCCGCGCAAGATGCGCTTCGGCGTGTCCGAGGGCATGATCCTGTCGGCCGGCACCGGCGGCGCGGACCTCAAGCTGCTCGACGTCGACGAGGGCGCCGTGGCCGGCGCGACGGTGCGCTGAGCACGCCCTCCACGACGACGGGTCCACCATGGCCGATCGCACGTCGCTGATCGACGCCTTGCTGCCGCAGACGCAATGCACGCGCTGCGGCTTCCCGGCGTGCCGTCCCTACGCCGAGGCGATCGATCGCGGCGAGGCCGACATCGACCGATGCCCTCCCGGTGGCGAGGACGGTGTGGTCGCGCTCGCGACGCTGCTCGGTCGCGCCACCAAGCCGCTCGATCCGGCCTACGGCCTCGAGGCACCACCTACCGTCGCGGTCATCGACGAAGCCGTCTGCATCGGCTGTACGAAGTGCATCCAGGCCTGCCCGGTCGACGCGATCGTCGGCGCAGCCAGGCACATGCACACGATCGTCGCCGACGAGTGCACCGGCTGCGAGCTGTGCATCGCGCCGTGTCCGGTCGACTGCATCGCGATGGTTCCCGTCGCGGCCGCTCCGCTGCCTCGCGAGCGCGTGCTCGCGCGCGCCGCGCACGCGCGCAAGCGCTACGAAGCGCGCCGCGGACGCCTCGACACGGGCGACGACGACAGCCTGCAGCGCATCGCCGACAAGGCACCCGATGTCGTCGCGCAACCGGTCGCCGTGCCGATCAGCCGCAACGCCGTGCTCGAGGCGATCGCGCGCGGCCGCGCACGTCGCCAGCAGGGACCGTCGACGTGAAACGCACCGACGTCGTCGAGATGTTCTCGCGGCTGCGCGAGCTCAATCCGCACCCGACCACCGAACTCGCCTACACGACGCCGTTCGAGCTGCTCGTCGCGGTGATCCTGTCGGCGCAGGCCACCGACGTGGGCGTCAACAAGGCCACGCGACGCCTCTACCCGGTCGCGAACACGCCCTCGGCGATCCTCGCGCTCGGCGAGGAGGCGCTGAAACGCCACATCAGCACGATCGGCCTGTTCAACGCCAAGGCGAAGAACGTGATCGCGACCTGCCGCATCCTCGTCGAGCAGTACGACGGCGAAGTGCCACGCGACCGCGCAGCGCTCGAGGCGCTGCCCGGTGTCGGTCGCAAGACCGCCAACGTCGTGCTCAACACCGCGTTCGGCGAGCCGACCATCGCGGTCGACACGCACATCTTCCGCGTCGCCAACCGCACCGGCCTCGCGCCGGGCAAGGACGTGCGTGCGGTCGAGGACCGGTTGCTCAAGGTGGTGCCGGCCGAGTTCCGCCAGGATGCGCACCACTGGCTCATCCTGCACGGACGCTACGTGTGCAAGGCGCGCAAGCCCGACTGCCCGCACTGCGTGATCCGCGATCTCTGCGCGTTCCGGGACAAGACCGCGGCGTGAGGGGCCTCGGCCGGGTTCGATGCGGCGTCGGACCCGATGCACGTCGCACATGCCCGACGCGCGGCGACGCACCGGTCATTCCGCTCTTCAACGCCTCCGGCGTCCCACGGTCACATAGGCGAGGCCTTCGTAACCGTAGGCGTACTGCATCTCCTCGCGATGGATCGGCAGGAAGATCGTCGTCCCGGCGACCGGCATGATCGACGTCGCAGCCTCCCTCACGAAGCTTTTTCCGACGTACGCGGGGTCCGCCGCGACGATCAGGTAGCGCGCGCCGGCGAGGGCGCCGTCCAGGGCGATCGTCGCGGCATGCCCTTCCGACGACCATTTCATGAACCGGTCGTCGTACACCGGGATGATCGGTTCTCCGATCGGTTCGTGCCGTTCGGAAAGAAGGATGACGACGGGACGGAAGATCGGCTTGTCGCCACTGACGAGCTCCACGGCGGACACGCGCAACGCATCGCCACTGGACAAGGGCGGCAACGCGAGTGCCTTGAGTCGACTCCTGCCGAACGGGAAGTCGAACAGCGGGCTGCCCTTCCTGAGCACGACCTCGAACTCGTTGCCGGCTTCGAGCGGCGTGTACACGAGCTCGCCGTAGGTGCTGCAACACGCGGAGCCTTCCGCGACACGTTGCGCGGTCTGCTCGGCCTGTGCGTCGCGAAAAGCGGCGCGCCGCGCGAGCTTCTCGGCCATGCAACCCGACACCAGCAGGGCCGTCGTGAATCCGACCCCGCAGCGCAACGCGAACCGCCCCAACGTCCCCATCGACATTCCCCGCTCCCTCGATTCGCCCTGCCCGCCGGGGCGATGCCCGCGGCACCGCCCCTTGCCATTCAACGCTGCATCGGCAGCACCAGCCCCTGCTCCCTCGCACAGGCCTGCGCGATCTCGTAGCCCGCGTCGGCGTGGCGCATGACGCCGGTGCCCGGATCGTTCCACAGCACGCGTGCGATGCGCGCATCGGCGGCTTCGGTGCCGTCGCAGACGATGACCACGCCCGAGTGCTGCGAGTAACCCATGCCGACGCCGCCGCCGTGGTGCAGGCTGACCCAGGTCGCGCCGCCGGCGACGTTGAGCATCGCGTTGAGCAGCGGCCAGTCGCTGACCGCGTCGCTGCCGTCGCGCATCGCCTCGGTCTCGCGGTTGGGGCTCGCGACGCTGCCCGAATCGAGGTGGTCGCGGCCGATCACGACCGGTGCCTTGAGCTCGCCGTTGCGCACCATCTCGTTGAACGCGAGGCCGAGCTTGTGGCGCAGGCCGAGGCCGACCCAGCAGATGCGCGCGGGCAGGCCCTGGAAGCTGATGCGCTCGCGCGCCATGTCGAGCCAGCGGTGCAGGTGCGCGTCGTCGGGGATCAGCTCCTTGACTTTCGCGTCGGTCCTGTAGATGTCCTCGGGATCGCCCGACAGTGCGACCCAGCGGAACGGACCGACGCCACGGCAGAACAGCGGGCGCACGTAGGCCGGCACGAAACCCGGGAAATCGAACGCGTTCGCGCAGCCTTCGTCCTGGGCCATCTGGCGGATGTTGTTGCCGTAATCGACGGTCGGGATGCCCTGCGCGTGGAACGCGAGCATCGCCTCGACGTGCACGCGCATCGAGCGCTTGGCTGCGTCGCGCACGCCGTCCGGATCGCTCTTCTGGGCCTCGAGCCACTGCTCGACGCTCCAGCCGACCGGCAGATACCCGTGCACGGGATCGTGCGCGCTGGTCTGGTCGGTCACCGCATCGGGGCGCACGCCGCGGCGCACGAGCTCGGGCAGCACCTCGGCGGCGTTGCCGAGCAGCGCGATCGACTTCGCCTCGCCGGCCTGCGTGTAGCGCGCGAGGCGGGCGAGCGCATCGTCGATGTCGCCGGCCTGCTCGTCGACGTAACGCGTGCGCAGGCGGAAGTCGATGCTGCTCTGGCGGCATTCGATCGTGAGCGAGCACGCGCCCGCGAGCGAGGCCGCGAGCGGCTGCGCGCCGCCCATGCCGCCGAGGCCGGCGGTGAGGATCCAGCGCCCCTTGAGGCTGCCGCCGTAGTGCTGGCGGCCGAGCTCGACGAACGTCTCGTAGGTGCCCTGCACGATGCCCTGCGAGCCGATGTAGATCCAGGAGCCGGCCGTCATCTGGCCGTACATCATGAGGCCCTTGCGGTCGAGCTCGTGGAAGTGCTCCCACGTGGCCCAGTGCGGCACGAGGTTCGAGTTCGCGATGAGCACGCGCGGCGCATCGGCATGCGTGCGGAACACGCCGACCGGCTTGCCCGACTGCACGAGCAGGGTCTCGTCGTCACCGAGCGTGCGCAGCGTGGCGAGGATCGCGTCGTAGCTGGCCCAGTCGCGCGCGGCACGGCCGATGCCGCCGTAGACGACGAGTTCGGCCGGATTCTCGGCGACCTCGGCATCGAGGTTGTTCTGCAGCATGCGGTACGGCGCCTCGGTCAGCCAGCTGCGGCAGTTCAGTTCGGCACCGCGCGGGGCGCGGATCGAACGCGAGGCATCGTGGCGCGAGGCGGGAGCGGACATGCGGGTCTCCGGGGAAGGCAAGGCGGCGATTATCGCCGGCTCGCGCGCCAGCGGCGACCGCGGGGGTTCCGCGACGTCGCGATCGCGCCAGACGCCCTCCTCCCCGGCACGTGCCGATCCACCGCCCTGCCGGGGCGTCCAGCCCTCGAGGTACTTGCGCATGAGCCAATAGCCGCCGGCGAGGCAACCGACGATGACGGCGAGTTCGGCGAAGCTCACGGCGTGTCTCCGGAAACGGCTGCAGGCGCGGCATCGCCGCGAAGGAGGTCGCGGTACGCACGCACGCGCTCGAACGTGTCGCTGCCCGGCTCGTGGAAGACCAGTCGCGCGTCGAGATCGGCAGCCATGTGCGCATGCGCCTCGGCGCGCGTCGGCGCATCGAGGTAGGCCGCGAGATCGTCGCCTGGAGACAGCTTCAGCGACAGCTTGCGGATCAGGTTCGGCGCGACCGGCGGACAGACCGCGCATTCGAACGCGACGAGCGCGTACGCACCCCAGCCGAGGCCTAGCGCGCGCCGCAGCATCGCGAGCCGTACCACCAGCATCCACACCGACAGCCATGCGAGCAGCGCGACGAGCACGAACACGGGCGTGGTCGCGACGATCAGCGTGATCGGCGTCGCGACGATCACGAGCAGGCCGGACAGGGCGACCCACGGCGACAGCCGCGACAGTTGCGCATGCAAGGCGTCGATGCGTGCGCGCGCGGCGTCGGCGCCTTCGGGCGGATCGAGCGTGTCGCGCACGCGCCAGGTCACGCGCCACGCACTCGTGAAAGGCCACCACGGCGCGAGCATGAGCACGCGCCGGCCGGCCACCCACGGCTGCGACGAGCCGAACGCGATGCGCACGCGGCGCCCGCGTTCGACGACGGCCTCGTTGACGTGCAGCAGCAGCACGCCATCGATCAGGAAGATCAGGACGACCGCCGCGGCGAACTGGATCTCCGCGGAGATCCCCATGCTCAGGTCTTGTTGCGGTTGAACAGCTTGCCGAGCAACGCGAAGAGGCCGACCGCGCCACCGACGATGAGCTTCCAGAACTTGGCGAGGAAACCGGTCTTGGCCGCCACCGCGGCGGCACCGCCGACCACGAGCGCGGCGAGGCCGTATTCGGCGACGCGGTCGCCCTCACGGTACTCGGCGTAGCCTTCGCCGGGCTTGAACGCGAAACCGGCCAGCGAGGTCTTGAACGAGGCGACGTCACGCTGCAGCGTCTCGGGATCGCTGACCAGCGTGGCATTCATGACACCCGTGCGGCCGAGCAGGCGCACCGTGTAGTTGACCGACTCGCCGTCGGCGCTGCGCAGCTTGAGCGCCCACTCGAGGCGACGCGTCTGCTCGTCGTAATGCGGCGTGACCGCCCAGCCTTCGGTGTGCAGCTCGCCGAGGCCGAGCTTGCGGCGGTACTCGTTGGCCGGACCGTCGTTCTCCTTCATCGTCGCGAGCAGCGCGTCGGCGTCGATCTTCTCGTCGTCCTTGACGTAACCGACCGGATCGAACGTGAAGGTCGCCCACCAGTTCTCGTCGGTCGCGACGACGATGTAGTTGCCTTCCTCAGGGATGTTGCCGGTCATCTCGAGGAAGCGCTTGCTGTTGGCCTCGTCGAGGAACGACAGCGATTCCGTGGTCTTGATGACCGCCTTCGAGGCGATGTCCTCGGCGGCGGGCCCCTTGTGCCAGTCGAGCGAGGCGAACGGGCTGGCCTCTTCGGCCTGGGTGTCCTGGGCGAGGACGGGCGCACTCGACAGCGCGACGGCGAGGGTCAGCAGCAACGACTTCATCGGGAAACTCCTTCCTGGTGCCATCCGGGACGTGGGTTGAGGGGACACGACGACATCCGCGCCGGCCTCAGGCCCGCGAACGTCGCGTTGGTGTTTTCCCCGTGGCGGAGGATACCAGCGCGATCGATCGTGCGGCATGGCGCCGTCGCACGTTCCACGCTGCGCAACGCCGGGACAGGCCACGCGCGCAGACGACGGAGGCCGCACCGGCCCGGACGTCACCTCACGCGTACGCGCCACACCACTTCCCGCTGGGGCGCGACCTGCTCCCATGGCCGCCGATAGCGCAGGCGCAGTTCGGTATCACCGGCCTTGACCGCGCGGTAGCGGTACGTCGCCGTGGTCGGACTGCCGATGCGTGGCCTTTCCGACTCCGGCGCGGGTGACGCCGAGGTGCCGGCGGCGGGCTTGTCGGGGACGAGCACGCCGGCACCGTCGTCGACACGCTCCCACGCATAGCCGGTCGATGCGTTGCCCTGCAGGCGCAGGACCAGGACGTCGCCGTCCTCGATCTCGACGACCGCGTCCGCGGGCCGCGCGAGGAGGTCGATCTCGGCCGCCTGCGCGGACGGGATCGCGCACCATGCGAAGGCGAAGATGATGAAGGGCTTGCGCATGCGCGGCTCCTTGTCGCGGCGAGCGCCGAGCTTAGCGCGCATGGCCTCCGGCATTGGCGAAGTGCAACACGGCTGCGCGACAATCGCGACCTGCCTTGCGCGTTGCCTCCATGACCCTCTTCCGTCTGCTCGCCAGCCTGCTCGCCGTGCTCGCCACGGCCTGCACGTCCCCCGCTCGCCGCGAGGCCGCGCCGCCGTCGCTGCTCGCCGCGGATGCGCCACTGATCCTCGTCTCGATCGACGGTTTCCGTGCCGACTACCTCGATCGCGGCTTCACGCCGACGCTCGCGCATCTCGGTGCGGAGGGCGTGCGCGCGGGCTTCATGCGTCCCTCGTTCCCGTCGCTGACGTTCCCGAACCACTACACGCTGATCACGGGCCTGCGGCCGGACCGCAACGGCATCGTCGCGAACATGATGGAGGACGCCTCGATCCCGGGGCAGACCTTCCGCGCGACCAACCGCGAGGCGATCGGCGATGCGCGCTGGTGGGACGGTGCGACACCGCTCTGGACCACCGCGCAACGCGCGGGCATGCGCACCGCGACGGTGTTCTGGCCGGCATCCGAGGCACCGGTGCACGGCGCGCATCCGGACCAGTGGTTGCCGTTCGATACCACGATGACGCCCGACGCACGCGTCGACACGCTGCTGACGTGGCTCGACGTGCCGGTCGAGCGCAGGCCGCGCTTCATGACGCTGTACTTCGACGGCATCGACAAGGCCGGCCATCACTACGGGCCGACATCAGCCGAAGTCGACGCCGAGCTGCGCCGCGTCGACGCCGCGCTCGCACGCCTGCTCGAAGGCCTTGCGGCACGCGGCCTGCGCGAACGCACCAACCTCGTCGTCGTATCCGACCACGGCATGGCCTCGACCTCGCCCGAGCGCGTGATCCGTCTCGACGACGTCGTGCCGCTCGATGACGTGCACGTGGTGATGTGGGGCGTGATCACCGGACTCGTGCCGAAGGTCGGCAGCGAAGCGCTCGTCGAACGCCGCCTGCTCGCCCCGCACGAGCACATGACCTGCCGGCGCAAGTCCGAGTTGCCGCCCGAACTGCATTACGGCCGGCATCCGCGCGTGCCACCGCTGCTGTGCATCGCCGACCACGGCTGGATCATCTTCAGCCACGCCATCATGGCGCGCAAAAGCCACTTCTCGCTCGGCGAGCACGGCTACGCGACCGACCACCCGGACATGCGCGCGATCTTCATGGCCTCGGGCCCGGCGTTCGGGAAACGGCGCGTGATCGCGCCGTTCGACAATGTCGACGTCTACCCGCTGCTCGCGCGCGTGCTCGGCGTGACACCGGAGCCGAACGACGGCGACCTCGCCGAGGTCGCCGGCGCGCTCGCGGTACCGCCGGACGCCGCGCGTCAGATCCCCGCGGCAAGGCGCTCGACGACCGCCTTGTAACGACGCGCGATGCGCGTCCCATCGCGGTGCACGCCGTCGGCGACGACCTTCTCGCCTTCGACGTAGACATCACGCACGAGGTTCGTGTTGCCCGCGAACAGCCACGTGTCGACGAGGTGCGCGGCATCGCGTCCGGCGAGCAGCGGCGAGGTGTCGTCGAGCACGAGCAGGTCCGCGCGCGGGCCCAGCGTGCGCGTCGCGCGGTCGCCGCCTTCGAACCAGCCGGTCGCCACGCCGGCGGCCTGCGCACCGCCCGCGAGCGCGGCCGCGAACAGCTTTTCGCCCGTGCTCGGCGTGCGCAGGTCGGACGAGACGTTGCGATGCCGCGTGACGAGGCGTTGGCCGTACTCGAGCCAGCGCAGGTCCTCGACCGGCGACACCGAGATGTGGCTGTCCGAGCCGATGCCGATCACGCCGCCCTCGTCGAGGTAGGCACGCAGCGGGAACAGGCCGTCGCCGAGGTTGGCCTCGGTGGTCGGGCACAGTCCCGCCACCGCGCCGGTCGCGGCGAGGCGCGTGGTCTCGCGCTCGTCGAGATGGGTCGCGTGCACGAGGCACCAGCGCCGATCGACGGGAGCGTTGTCGAGCAGCCACTCGACCGGGCGCGCGTCGCGCACGGCGAGGCAGTCCTGCACCTCGCCGATCTGTTCGGCGATGTGGATGTGGATCGGCATGTCGACGGCCGGTGTGCCGTCGCGAGACGGGGCCATCGCGGCGATGCCGTCGAGCACGGCACGCATCGCCGACGGCGGCACCGCGCGCAGCGAATGCAGCGCGATGCCGACGCGCACGCGCGGGCTCTCGGCCATGCGCAGGCGCTCGACGAGGCGCAGGAAGCCGTCGACGTCGTGTGCGAAGCGACGCTGGCGTTCGCCGAGCGGACGGCCGTCGAAGCCGCCGGTCATGTACAGCGTCGGCAGCAGCGTGAGGCCGATGCCGGCCTCCTGAGCCGCGTCGATGATCGCGAGCGCCATCGCAGCCGGATCGGCGTAGGGTCGGCCGTCGGGCTGGTGATGCAGGTAATGGAACTCGCAGACGTGCGTGTAGCCGGCCGCGAGCATCTCGACGTAGAGCTGGCTCGCGATCGCGCGCAGGTCGTCGGGGCCGACGCGCCCCGCGAACGCGTACATGACCTCGCGCCAGGTCCAGAAACTGTCCTGCGCATCGCCACGGCGTTCGGCGAGTCCGGCCATCGCACGCTGGAACGCGTGCGAATGCAGGTTCGGCATGCCCGGCACGATCCAGCGCCCGAGCGGCTCGGCGCCGTCGCGCGACGACGACGGCGCGGCCTCGAGCAGCGCACCGCGCAGCAGGTCGCCACCGTCGATCTCGAAGCGCACGTCGCGTGCCCAACCCTGCGGCAGCCAGGCGTGATCGGCGTGGAAGAGGCGGTTCGGCATGCGCGGCTCCGGAAGTCGATCCGCGATTATCCCCGTTCCCGCTGCGGCGGCGGAAGCATGGCGTTCTGCGATACTCCGGGCATGACCGAACCGACTCCCGACGGCCGCTGGGACGGCCTCCTGCTCGATTGCCGTCTCGCCACGATGCAGCCAGGCGGCACACCGTTCGGCGCGATCGAGGACGCCGCGCTGGGCTGGCACGACGGCCGCATCGTGTTCGCGGGACGCGCCGCCGACCTTCCGGGCGATCCCGCGACGCTCGCGCGCCACGTCGAACACGCCGGCGGTGCCTGGGTCACGCCCGGCCTCGTCGACTGCCACACGCACCTCGTGTTCGGCGGCCACCGCGCGCGCGAGTTCGACCTGCGCCTCAACGGCGCGACCTACGAGGAGATCGCGCGCGCCGGCGGCGGCATCGCCTCCACCGTTCGCGCGACGCGAGCGCTCGACGACGACGCCCTGCTCGCGCAGGCCCTGCCGCGTGCCCGCGCACTCGTGCGCGACGGCGTCACGACGATCGAGATCAAGTCCGGCTACGGCCTCGACCTCGACAGCGAGCTGCGCATGCTGCGCGTCGCGCGACGCATCGGCGAGGTGCTCGGCATCGGCGTGCGCACGACCTTCCTCGGCGCGCATGCGCTGCCACCCGAGTACGCGGGGCGCCAGGACGCCTACGTCGACCATCTCTGCGAGACGATGCTGCCCGAGGTCGCGCGCAGCGGGCTCGCCGACGCGGTCGACGCGTTCTGCGAGTCGATCGCGTTCTCGCCCGCGCAGACGCGCCGCGTGTTCGAGGTCGCGCGCGCGCACGGCCTGCGCGTCAAGCTGCACGCGGACCAGTTGTCCGATCTCGGCGGCGGCGCGCTGAGCGCTGCGTTCGACGGCCTCTCGGCCGACCACATCGAACACACCAGCGTCGACGGCGTGCGCGCGATGGCCGCGGCAGGCACCGTCGCCGTGCTGCTGCCCGGTGCGTTCTACGCGTTGCGCGACACCCATCTGCCGCCGATCGCGGCCCTGCGCGAGCACGGCGTGCCGATGGCCGTCGCGACCGACCTCAACCCCGGCACCTCGCCGCTGCTCTCGTTGCGCCTCGCCATGAACATGGCGTGCACGCTGTTCCGGCTCACGCCGGAAGAGGCCCTGCGTGGCGCGACCGTGCAAGCGGCGCGCGCCCTCGGCCTCGACGACCGCGGCCGCCTGGAAAGCGGACTACGCGCCGACTTCACGGTCTGGGACGCCGACCATCCCGCCGACCTCGCCTACTGGATCGGCGGTACGCTCGCGCGGCGCGTCGTCGCCGGCGGCCGCGACGTGATGCCGGCGTGAACCTTCCCGCCGCCTTGCGCGAGCCTTGCGGCCTCGCGCTGCAGGGCGGCGGTGCGCACGGTGCGTTCACCTGGGGCGTGCTCGATCGCCTGCTCGAAGCCGGCGTACCCGCTTTCGAAGCGGTCAGCGCGACCAGCAGCGGCGCGATGAATGCTCTTGCGCTCGCGCAGGGCTGGATGAGCGGCGGCCACGACGGCGCGCGCGAAGCCCTCGCGACGTTGTGGTCGCGCATCGCGGCGTCCTCGGGGGCGGCACGCTGGATCGTCGACGCGGCGACATTCCCGGGCGGCCGCGAGACGCTGCTCGGCCTGCACCGCTACTTCACGCCACGCCAGATGAACCCGCTCGGCCTCAATCCGGTGCGGCGCATCGCCGAGGAGCTGTTCGACTTCGAGCGCCTGCGCTCGGACACGCCCTTCCCGCTGCACCTGGCCACGACGCGCGTGCGCGACGGCGCGCTCGTGATGTTCGGCCCCCAACACCTGAGCCTCGACGCCCTGCTCGCCTCGACCTGCCTGCCGCAGGTGTTCGCGCCGGTGACGATCGACGGCGAGGTCTACTGGGACGGCGGTTGGGCCGGCAATCCGGTGCTCGAGCCGCTCGTGCACGAGGGCCGCGCGACGCGCGTGCTGTGCGTGCTCGTGCAGGGCTTCCAGCGACCGATTCCCGAGAGCGCCGGTGCGATCCTCGAACGCGTCGCCGAGCTCGGCTTCTCGGCGGCGTTCCTGCGCGAACTGCGCACGCTCGCACTGACGCGGCGCTCGCTCGAGGGCGTGCTCACGCTGAGCGGCCTCGGCCGCCGCATCCGCCGCC
The DNA here is from genome assembly GCA_029959555.1 of Lysobacteraceae bacterium PS02065. GTDB lineage: Bacteria > Pseudomonadota > Gammaproteobacteria > Xanthomonadales > Rhodanobacteraceae > Dokdonella. The sequence continues at coordinate 21,924 of JASCPI010000015.1, forward strand.
TGCGCGTGCACGCGATCGAGCCCGGCGACTCGCTCGATGCGCACCACGCGAAGACGCGCATGGACACGCGTGAAGCGTTCCTGCACGACCTGCGCGACCTCGGCCGCGAGCGCGCCTCGGCATGGCTGGACGCCGCCGCACACGGCGAACCCGTGGACCTGCTCGACTTGGCGACGAGCGCTCCTGCCTGAACGGACCGAGGTGCCTGCTCCATTGCGGCACCCTCGGGCGTCGCGTGACGAGCCATCGTCCATCCACCAACGAAAAAGCCCCGCCAAGGCGGGGCTTTACGGGATCACGCCGGCGGCGTGGATCAGGCGCTCTTCTTGGCCGCCGTCTTCTTGGCCGGAGCGGCAGGCTTCTTGGCCGCGGCCGCCTTCACGGGCGCCGCGCCGGCCGGCTTCGCACCCGTGGCCTTCTTGGCCGCGTGCGGACGCGAGTTGCCGTAGCTGCGGATTGCGATCTTGCCCTTGCGGGTCTTGCGGTCACCACTGCCCATGGTTTCTCCAATACGGGTCGAACAACGAAGGTCGCGCAGGATAGCAGCGCGGCGGCAAAGCGCAAGCCGCCGGCCTGGACGTGCCCCTACCTTGGGAATGCCGCCGAGCGGCTCGCTTCAGGTGGCGGGAGCGGCGGCACCGGTGCAGCCGCGATGCACACACTCGCCGTCATCCTCGATCTGCACGGTCGCGTGCTCGATGCGGAAACGGTCGCGCAGCAGTTTCTGCACCGCAGCCAGCGCGGCGCCGTGCACGGCGCCTTCGCGCAGGATCACGTGCAGCGTGGCGACACGGGAGCCGCCCGAGAGCTGCCAGACGTGCACGTGGTGGACGCCACGCACGTCTGCCACGCCCTCGACCAGCGCCTTGGTGACGGCGTCGATCTCGACGTCGTCAGGCACGCCTTCGAGCAGGATGTGGGCACAGCGCCGCAGCAGCCGGATCGCACTGTTGAGGATCAGCAGCGACACGAAGATCGAGATCGCGGGATCGGCCCACAGCCAGTCGAGCCAGCGCACGAGCAGCGCCGCCGTGACCGCGCCGATCGAGCCGAGCAGGTCGCCGATCACGTGCAGGCGAGCACCGGCCGTGTTGACGTCGTCGTGGTGATGGCCGCCGAGCACGTTGAGTACGATGACGTTGACCACGAGGCCGGCCAGCGCGACGAAGAACATCGTGCCCGACAGGATCGGCACCGGCTCGAGCACGCGCATGACCGCCTCGAACGCGATCCACGCGACGAGGAACACCTGGGTCAGCGCATTCGTGTAGCCGACCAGCACCTCGAGCCGCTGGTAGCCGAAGCTGCGGCGCGCGTCGGCCGGCTTGCGCGCGAAGTGCGCGCCGAGCCACGCGAACAGCAGCGCGGCCGCATCGACGAGCATGTGCGCGGCATCGGCGAGCAGCGCGAGCGAGCCCGAGACGATGCCGCCGACCGCCTCGGCGACCAGCATGACGAGGGTGAGCGCGAACGCCCACAGCAGCTTGCGCTCGCTGCGCGGCGATCCGTCGTGCGCGTGGCCATGGTCGTGGCCGTGATGGGCATGACCCTCATGGCCATGGCCATGCGCGTGGTCGTGAGGATGATGGTGGTGCATGCGGCGTGCTGGCGATGGCTGCCGGCGATGCTAGGTGCCGGCGACGCCGTTACACAATGACGGTCAGTGGTTGCAGGCGGGACCGTGCACGTGCGCCTGCGCGAGGCGCAGGTTCACGAGATGCGCGAGCGCGACCAGCGTGCCGCCGATGCTGACGAGGATCGCGTGACCGGTCGGGCTGGCGTGGTCGCCGTCGATGACGAGCCCGCAGACCAGCATCGCGATGCCCGGTGCGAGGAACCACAGCGCACGCAGGCTGCCGTGCTGGCGCCAGCCCACCGCGAGGCTCAGCGAGGCGAGCACGATCGCGAAACCGACGAACGCGCGCTCGAACGCGTGGTCGGCGAGGAACGCGAGACCGAGTGCCGGCAGCACGCCGAACACGATCGGCAGGAGCGCGCAATGGATCGCACAGAGGAACGACGCCGTCGCGCCGAAGCGGTCGACGAACCGGCTCCAGCGCGATGCGGAACGTGGCATGTCCATGAACATCGAAGAATACCTCACCCGTCATCTGGGGAGCCTCGGTCGCGCCTCAAGAGGCGTGACTTCCGACATCCGGCTTGCCATCTGGATACGTTATACCATAACGTTAATCGCACGTCGCCGAGTGCGACGACGAACGCCTCCCGTTGCAAGCCCCAAGGATCCCGAATGCGTCCCAAGCTCCGCTCCCTGACCTGGTCCGTCCATGTCGCCCTGATCTCGTCGCTCGCCTGCAGCCCCGCCTTCGCGCAGGCCCTCGTGCAGGACGGCGACAGTGGCAAGGACGACGCCCTTCCCGTCGTCACCGTCTCCGCGCTTGCACTCGGCGAAGACCCCGACACGATCGCGGTGCCTTACAGCATCGTCGACCGCGACACGCTGCTGAAGAACGGCCAGGGCACGATCGGCGACGCGCTCAACGGCCTGCCCGGCGTGCATTCGGACTCGTTCGGCGGTGGCGCGAGCCGACCCGTGATCCGTGGCCAGACCGCCCCGCGTACGAAGGTGCTCTCGGACGGCGCGTCGATCCTCGACGCGTCCGACATCTCGCCCGACCACGCGACCACCGTCGATCCGCTGCTCGCGCAGCGCGTCGAGGTGCTGCGTGGCCCGGCCACGCTGCTGTACGGCAATGGCGCGGTGGGCGGCGTGGTCAACATCCTCGACAACAAGATCCCGTCGGCGATGCCCGAGGGCGGCATCGACGCCTCGCTGGCCGTGCGCGGCAACAGCGTCGCCAACGAGCGCGCCGCCGCGGTCGACCTGACCGCGCAGCTCGGTTCGCAGCTCGCGTTCCACCTCGAGCACTCTACGCGCGACGCCGACGACTACAAGGCGCCGGGCTGGGAGGACCCGCGCGTCGCCGGCACCGCGGCCGCGTCGTCGAACTCGAGCGTCGGCCTTTCGTGGATCACGCCGAACGGCCATGTCGGCATCGCCTATTCGTACCGCAACGACGACTACGGCCTGCCCGGCCACAACCACGAGTACGAGGGCTGTCATCCGCACGGCAGCGCCCTGCACTGCGGCGACCACGAGGGCGGTGGCGACGACGGCCACGATCACGACCACGAACACGGCGACGAACCGCCGCCGACGATCGATCTGGTCAGCAAGCGCGTCGACGTGCGCGGCGAGTACCGCGATCCGTTCGCGGGCGCGAGCCGCATCCGCTTCCGCATGAGCGACACCGACTACCGCCACCGCGAGATCGAGGACGGCGAAACCGCGACCACGTTCATCAACCGCGGCCAGGAAGGCCGCGTCGAGATCGAGCACGTGCCGCTCGGCAACTGGACCGGCGTGATCGGCCTGCAGCATTCGGACACGACGTTCAGCGCCGAGGGCGAGGAATCGTTCATGCCCAAGGTCGACACGCGCTCGACCGGCCTCTTCCTCGTCGAGCACTACCAGCTCAACGACGCCTGGCACTTCGAGGCCGGTGCGCGCCACGAGTGGCTCGAGCACAAGCCCGTCGACGACCCGCGTGCACGCACCGCATTCGACGACACCGCGACCTCGTTCTCGGGCGCGGCGATCTGGGAGTTCACGCCGGGCTACGCGCTGACGCTGTCGGCGGCACGCTCCGAACGCCTGCCGCACGCACAGGAGCTCTACGCGCGCGGCATCCACCTCGCCACCAACACCTACGAATGCGGCCTGCTGCCGAGCGCGCTGACCTGCGGCGGCGCGGCCAACGACGCCTCGATCAAGACCGAGACCTCGCGCAACGTCGAGCTGTCGCTGCGCAAGACCACGGGTGACTTCACCTTCAGCGTCGGCGCGTTCCACAACGACGTCGACCACTACATCTACGCGCGCACGCTGGACCAGTTCGAGGATTTCCGCCTCATCAAGTACACGCAGAACGATGCCGAGTTCATCGGCCTCGAGGCCGAGGCGACCTACCAGTTCACCGGCAACTTCTCGGCAACCCTGTTCGGCGACAGCGTGCGTGCCAAGTTCACCGACGGCAGCGGTGATCTGCCGCGCATCCCGGCCATGCGCGTCGGCACGCGCCTCAACGGCAGCTGGAACGCGTTCGGTGCCGAGCTCGAGGCCTATCACGTGGCCAAGCAGGACGACATCGCCGATTTCGAGACGGTCTCGCCGGCTTACGACATGGTCAACCTCACGCTGAGCTACGCGCTCGGCGAGTCGGGCAACAGCAGCGTGTACCTGCGTGGCAGCAACCTGTTCGACGAGAAGGTGTGGAATCACACCTCGTTCCTCGCCAGCGTCGTGCCGATGCCGGGCCGCAGCATCAGCGCCGGCTTCCGCGTCGGTTTCTGACCCGGTGTCGCTGTACGACCGCCTGACCGCGCTCCACGGCGACCTGCCGTGGGGCGCGGTGCTCGATGCCGGCACCGGCCGCGCCTCGATGCGCTGGCTGCTCGATCGCACGACCGAACGCTGGACGGCGGTGACCGGCTCGCATGCGATGGCCGAGGCTACGCAGGCCGAGATCGGCGATCGCGCACGCGAGCAGGATCGTGTCGTGGTCGGCAACTGGATGGATCCCGAGCTGCTCGCCGGCGAGCGATTCGATGTCGTCGTCGCCGACTACCTGCTCGGCGCGGTCGAAGGCTTCGCACCGTACTGGCAGGATCGTCTGTTCGCCCGACTGCGCCCGCACGTCGGCAGACGCCTCTACGTGATCGGGCTCGAGCCCTACGTGACCTGGCGTCCCGACGACGAGACCGGGCGCCTCGTCCATGCGATCGGTCGCCTGCGCGACAGCTGCCTGCTGCTCGGCGGCGACCGTCCGTACCGCGAGTACCCGCTCGACTGGGTGCTGCGCCAACTCGACCTCGCCGGTTTTCGCGTGCGCGACGTGCAGCGTGTGCCGATCCGCTACGGCGAACGCTTCGTCACGAGCCAGCTCGACCTCGCCTCGCGCGCGATCGACACCCTGCCCGACCGCGCACTCGCGGCCGCGCTGCAGGGCCGCATCGCCGACCTGCGCGCGCACGCGCTCGCGGTGGTGAATCGTGAGGGTGGCCTGCGTCACGGCCACGATTACGTGATCGCGGCGGAACCCTGAAGCGGTAACAGGCGCGGCCACGCCGCGCCGATGGCGCTCAGCGGCAGTCGGCGCAGAGGCCGTGCACTTCGAGAGTCTGGCCGGCCGGATGGAAACCGTGCTCGCGGGCCTGCGTGTTGAGCAGTTTCGAAACGCGCTGATCGCAGATCTCGATCGCCGCCGAGCACTTGTCGCAGATCAGGAACGGCACCTGGTGCGCTTCGCCGGGGTGGTGGCAGCCGACGAAGGCATTGATCGACTCGAGCTTGTGGATGAAGCCGTTCTCGAGCAGGAAATCGAGCGTGCGGTAGACCGTGGGGGGCGCGGCGGTACCCGGGCCGTCCTTGATGCGGTCGAGCAGATCGTAGGCCTTGACCGGCTTCTCCGACTCGGCAACGAGCTCGAGCACGCGCAGGCGCAGCGGCGTCAGGCGCAGGCCACGCTCGTCGCAGGCACGCGTCACGCTGCTCACGAAGCCGCGGGCATCGTGGTGATGGGCGTGGTCGTCGTGCGGCTTCGTGGCGGACAAGGACATCTCGGCGTGCGTGGCGCGGGCATCGATCATAGCACCGGCCCCGCAACGCTCAGGCAGGTGGCGGCGGCAGCGGCGCGTCGATGTCGAGGCCGCAGTGCGGGCAACGCCTGCGCCCGAGCGGATTCGGCGTCGCGCACCGTGGACATGCGGGCGGGCGCGGCTTCTGCAAGGCGACGACGACCCAGCCGATCGGTCCGAGCAGCGTGCCCCACAGCACGCCCGCGAGCCAGCGGCCGCGCCACCAGCCGATCAGTGCGCCGACCGCCACGCACAGCAGCGTGAGCCCGGTCGCCCACAGCCATACCACCGGGCTGAGCAGGAAGTGGATGCAACCCCACAGCGCGACCTGCAAGGCCTCGGGATCGCCTGCATCGAAACGCAGGATCGTCGCGAGGTCGCAGGCCGTGGCCAAGGTCAGCCGCCGGCTTTCGCGATCGCCGCGTCGACGCGGCGCAGCGCTTCGTCGCGCCCGGCGAGGAACACCGTGTGGTCGATCGACGGCGACACCTGGGTGCCCGTGATCGCCACGCGCAGCGGCTGCGCGACCTTGCCCATGCCCTCGCCGATCGCGGCCGCCGCGGCCTCGATCGCGCCGTGTACCGACGCGACGCTCCATTCCGGGAGTTCCGCGAGCTGCGCGTGCACGGCCTTGAGTGCCGGCAGCGCGGTCGCCGCACCGAAGTGCTTGGCCGCCGCGGCCTCGTCGTAGCCCTGCAGCGGCGCATACCAGACGCGTGCCTTCTCGGCCATTTCCTTGAGCGTCTGCGCGCGCTCGCGCAGCGCGACGATCACGTCGGCCGGCTCGGGGCCGGTGTCCGGATCGATGCCGGCGGCGCGCAGGTGCCACGTGAAGTGCGGCACGAGCTCGAGCGGATCGTCGCTCTTGAGGTATTGCTGGTTGAGCCAGGACAGCTTCTCGAGGTCGAAGCGCGAGGCCGCGCGGTTGACGTCGGCGATGTCGAACAGCTCGATCATCTGCTCGCGCGAGAAGATCTCCTGGTCGCCGTGCGACCAGCCCAGCCGCACGAGGTAGTTGAGCAGCGCGTGCGGCAGGAAGCCGTCGTCGCGGTACTGCATGACGCTGACCGCGCCGTGGCGCTTGCTGAGCTTCTGGCCGTCCGGGCCTAGGATCATCGGCAGGTGCGCGAACACCGGCACCTCGGCGCCGAGTGCCTGGTAGACGTTGATCTGGCGCGGCGTGTTGTTGACGTGGTCGTCGCCGCGGATCACCTCGTTGATGCGCATGTCGATGTCGTCGACGACGACCGCGAAGTTGTAGGTCGGGTAGCCGTCGGAGCGGAACAGCACGAGGTCGTCGAGCTCCTCGTTGCTCCACTCGATGCGACCCTTGACCTTGTCGTCGAACACGACGCTGCCCGTGGCCGGGTTCTTGAAGCGGATCACGCGGTTCGGATCGTCGCGGTACGGCTCGTTGCGGTCGCGGTAATAGCCGTTGTAGCGGGGCTTGAGGCCCTTGGCCATCGCGTCGGCGCGCATCGCCTCGATCTCGTCCTTGGTCTCGTAGGCGTAGTACGCCTTGCCGGCCTTGAGCAGGTCCTCGGCGACCTGGCGATAACGATCCATGCGCAGGGTCTGGTAGTACGGGCCTTCGTCGTGCTCGAGGCCGAGCCACGCCATGCCGTCGAGGATCGCCTGCACGGCCTCCTGCGTGGAACGCTCGCGGTCGGTATCCTCGATGCGCAGGATGAACTCGCCACCGCGATGGCGCGACTCGAGCCAGCAGTAGAGCGCGGTGCGCGCGCCACCGATGTGGAGGTAGCCGGTGGGACTCGGGGCGAAGCGGGTTCTGACGGTCATGGGCGCGTACGGCGGGAAAACGAGGCGCGCGAGAGTACCAGAGGCGCCCTCGCGGCCGTGAACGCGGTCAGGGGGCTGCGGCCTCGAAGCCCGCGCGCAGGATCGTCTCGTCGAAGGTCATCAGGACGACGCGGCCGACACCGCTGCCGGCCGGATACGCGGCGATGGGCTGCCCCACGGCCGCGATACCTCGCGAGAGCGCGAGTCCGAACGGTGTACCCCATGGACCGCCACCGCCCGGCACGGAGCCGCCCGCGACGATGCCCCAGCTGCCGATGCTGCCGTTCCCCCGCGCGAGGAACACCGACATCACACCGCCCTGCAGGCTCACGCATGCGATGTCCGTCCCGTCCATCGCGATCGCCTTGCAGCCGCCCGGCACGACGAAGCCGTTGCGGCGGACCTCGCCGTAAGACCGCCATGCATCCGCTTCGTAGCGCATGACGTGGCCTATCGAGCTCCCCGTGTCGTCGTTGCCGGGAATCATGACCCAGGCACCCGACGAGGCGCCTGCGACACCACTGGGCGAAAAATTCAGCGGATACGGCAGGCTCCCCGTATCCAGGTACTGGTCGCCCGCCCCGTTCCGACGAAAGGTCGACAAGCCAGCCAGCAATCCGCTGCCGCTCAGCACCGCGTGCGTGCCGACACCGATCGACTGGAAACCGTTGGCCCAGGTACCGATGAGCTGCGTCTGCAGCGGCACGGCGCCACGCACGTCGAAGATGGCGATCTCCGAACGCGCGAGGCCACTGACGGCGGCCTCGCGCGACACCGCCAGGGTGCCGGCATCGGCGGAGATCGCGAGACCGATGCGGGAGGCATCGCCGTCGATCGGCGACAGCGCAACGCCGTAGGGCTGCGGATCGGCCTGGCCTCCGCCGAACAGCGTCACGTCGGCGACGCTGCGCGCAGGTGTCGAATGCGAGGAAAGGATCGCCACGTCGTACCCCCCCACGACCATGCGCCTCCCGAATCCCCGCAGGAGCGAAGGGCCCGAAGGAAGATGCGGCGAAACGGACGAGGGCAGCGTCGAGCCTGCCAGGGCCTGCCGCCAGACGCCACCGGATCCGACGTCCCGCCCCGCGAGTCCGGGTGCGCCGATCCACAGGCGATGTCCGAAAGCCGCGATGCTCGTGCCGAAAGCGGCACCTTGCAGGTCGGCGACGCCGCCCGCGAGGCCGTAGGCCTGCCACGCGCCCGAAGGGATCCGTTCGAAGGCCTGTGCGCCGGCCAGCACGCGACCGCCGCTGACGGCAAGGGCCGTCTCGGCGAGGGGCGCAGCAAGCACGACCCGAAGCGAGCCGTCGCCGTCACGCTCCATGATCTGCATCGTGCGGGATTCCGGCGGCCCCGGCTCGACCTTCGCGACGGCGACGCGATCACCGTCCGTCGAGAACCGCCTGACGCCGGACAGCGTCTGCCGCGCGATCCAGTGCTCGGCCGATTGCTCATAGACGACCAGGTCCGCGCCGCTCCACGCTCCCGAACTGCCTCCCGCGTAGAGACGCCCACCCGCGAGCGCGACGGCAGCCTTCGGCCGCCCCACCGTGGCCTCGGTGCGCCAGTTGCCCTCGTCGTCGAGCCTCATCGTGCGGCAGCCGACGCTGTCCATGCACGTCGCGATGCGCTCGCCGTCGGTGGTGGTGAAGTATTCGTGGAACCCGAGCGGTGCCTCGATGCGGTAACCCGCCGGCTCCCACGACGACGTGCCCGGTACGTGCCTGAAGCTCTCCACACCGCCGCCGAGCATCCGGGAGACGGACGAGGTGACCATCAATCCTCCGCGCAGCGACACGCGGATGCCGAGCGAGGTGACGCCCGAAGGTGGCAGGATGGCCTGTTCCAGCAGCCACGCGTCGCCGTCGCGACGGAACACGTCGATGCGTCCCCCGCCGGCAGCATCCGGCAGGCCGACGGCAATGCGCTGCGCGTCGGCGTCGACGAAGATGCGCGCACCGTCGTCCAGCGAGCCCGTCATGAGCACCTCGGGTGCGGACCAGCCTTCGGCCACGGGTCGCCGCATCATCACGACGGGCCCTTGCAATGCATGGCCGGCATAGGCGCTGACTGCGACATCCCCGGCCATCGAAACCCCGACGAGGTCGCGACGCGGCACCTCGACGCCGGGAGGCTCGATCGTCCCGATCGGCCATGCACCACCCGTGATCTGCGCCGCGACAGGGATGGCGAACGACACCGCACCGGATGACGCCATCCACATCAGGCACCGGAACCCGCGCGCGATCGCCTCCTGACGTTCCATTGCTCCCCCGTCGACTCCAGCACTTCCCCGGCCATGGTAGGTACGCGCCGGACGACGTACAAGCAACGCTCCCCGTTGCGGGACAACCCGTATCCGGCGCGTCCGACGATCGTCACGGGCGCGTGCCAGAATGAGCGTTTGCCACCTCGCGGAAAGACCATGCGCGCATTCCCGGATCGCTTCGCCGCCCTCGCGCTGGCTTGCCTCGTCGGCGCCTGCGCGTCGACCGACACCACGCGACGTGACGACGGCGCGCGCGCGACGCTCGCGATCCTCGAATCCACCGACGTGCACAGCAACGTGCTCGGCTACGACTACTACAAGCTCGCCGCGGACGACTCGCTCGGCTTCGAGCGTCTCGCCACGCTCGTGCGCGAGGCGCGCCGCGAGTTCCCGAACACGCTGCTGTTCGACGGCGGCGACACGATCCAGGGCACCGCACTGGCCGACTGGCAGGCACGCGGCGAACCGCTGGCCTGCGACGAGAAGCTCGCGATGTACAAGGCGATGGACGCGCTCGGCTACGACGGCGCGACGATCGGCAACCACGAGTTCAACTACGGCCTGCCGTTCCTCGCCCAGGTCACCGCGACACCGCGCGCGGCCGCCGCCGACGGCGCGCGCCGCTGCCACGGACCCGACTTCCCGCTCGTGCTCTCGAACGTGTTCGATGCGCGCGACGGCGCGCCGCTGTTCGCGCCGACCGCGCTGCTCACGCGCACGATCCAGGCACGCGACGCGCAGGGCCGCACGGTCGAGCTGCCGATCAAGGTCGGCATCATCGGCTTCACGCCGCCGCCGATCATGGTCTGGGACAAGTCCAACCTGACCGGCAAGGTCACCGTGAAAGGCCTCGTCGAGGCCGCGCGCGAGTACGTGCCGCAGTTGCGCGCGCAAGGTGCCGACCTCGTCGTCGCGATCTCGCACGGCGGCATCGATCCGGGCCCGTACACGGCCGACATGGAGAACGCGACCTGGCATCTCGCCCAGGAGCCCGGCGTCGACGTGCTGCTGCTCGGCCACTCGCACCAGGCCTTCCCCGATCCGGGCAACGCGAACTCGCGCTTCGCGACCATGCCCGGCGTCGACAACACGCGCGGCTTCATCCACGGCAAGCCGGCGGTCATGGGCGGCTTCTGGGGCAAGAGCCTCGGCGTCGTCGAACTCGCGCTCGAGCGTCGCGACGGCCGCTGGACGATCGACACCGCCGCTACGCGCTCGCAGGTGCGCAGCATCCGCACGGCCGACGGCCGCAGCGTGCCGCCCGATCCTGCGATCGCCGAGGTCGTGCGCGCCGAACACGAGGCGACCATCCGCTACGTGTCGGCGCCGATCGGCACCAGCGATTTCTCGATGACCAGCCATTTCGCCGCGGTCGGCGACGTCAGCGCACTGCAGCCGGTCAACTCGGCCCAACGCGCCTACGTGAAGACGCTCGTCGACGCGAGCCATCCCGAACTCGCCGGCATCCCGATCGTCTCGGCCGCGGCGCCGTTCAAGCTCGGCTTCGGCGGCGCCACCGATTTCACCGAGATCCCGGCCGGCACACTCGCGATCCGCAATGCGGCCGATCTCTATCTCTATCCGAACACGGTCGCGGTGGTGAAGACCGACGGCGCGGGCCTGCGCGCGTGGCTCGAGCACGCCGCCGGCTACTTCAACCGCATCGACCCGGCACGCCGCGAGCCGCAGGAACTCGTCGACCGCACGTTCGCGGGTTACAACTTCGACGTGCTGCAGGGCGACCTGCGCTACGTCGTCGACATCACGCGCCCGCGCGGCCAGCGCATCGTCGAGCTCGTGCATGCCGGCAAGCCGGTCGATCCCGCCGCGCCGTTCCTCGTCGTCACCAACAACTACCGCGCCAGCGGTGGCGGTGGATTCCCGGGCGTCGACGGTTCGCGCACGGTGATCGATGCGCCGGACATGAACCGCCAGGTGCTGATCGACTGGATCCGCGCGAAGGGAAACCTCGCGCGCAGGGACGATGCTTCGGACCGTTCATGGCGCTTCGCGCCGGTTCGCACGGCGGGGCCCATCACGTTCCGTTCGGCGGCCGGCAAGCTCGATCTTGCGACGGATGCCGGCCTGCGCGGCCTCCGCGAACGTTCGCGTGATGCCGACGGCATGGCCATCTACGAGATCGACCTCGGCACGCCGTGACGACGCGCACGCACGGGTGAACCCGCGGTTGCCGAGCGGTCGCGGACGGCACAGACTGCGCGACCGGCTGCTCGAGGCCGCGGCAACAGGGTCGCTCACGATGATGACGCGCACGACGCGCTGGCGCAGGCTCGCATGGGCCGTCGCCTCCGCACTCGCCGGCGTTCCCGCCGTCTCCGGCGCCGTCGACGTGCCGATGTCGTGGCCGCTGCCGCACGAGGATCGCACGGCGATGACACCGTTGCGCGCGGCGATCGAGGCCATGCGAGTGCCTCCCCGCCCCGGCACGGACGCCCGCGCTTCACGCGTGGTCGAGGTCACCCGATGCGAGGACGACGAGGATCCCGGAAGCCTGCGCCATGCGGTCGTCAACGCGCTCGCCGGCGACGTGATCGACCTGCGCGCGCTGGCCTGCAGCACGATCACGCTGGCCGGAGCACTCGAGTCGGAGGTCGACGACCTCTGGTTTCGTGGCCCGGGGGCCGATGCCCTGACCCTCGACGGCGGCGGCGTCGACCGCATCCTGTTCCAGCGTGGCGGCGGCACGCTCACGATCGAGAACCTCACACTCGCCAACGGGCGCACGCTGGCCGAAGGCAACGACATCGCCTACGGCGGCTGCATCGCCGCGGCGAGCGACGTCAAGCTCGTCGGCAGCCACGTGCGCGACTGCTGGGCCCAGGGCGTCGGTGCGTACGGTGGCGCGATCCTGTCGGGCGTGCTGACCATGAAAGGCAGCACGATCTCGGGCAGCACCGCGTTCGGCGATCATCCCGTCAACGGCACCGCGGCCTACGGTGGCGCCGCGTTCGCCTACGGCATCGACATGGTCGACAGCACGATCACCGGCAACCGTGCGATCGGCACGCACAATCCGCCGTTGACCCACTGGGAGATCGGCGGCGGCCTTTTCGTCGCGCGCAACGGCGGCCGCATCGAGCGTTCGACGATCGACAGCAACTACGCGATGCGCTTCGCCGGCGGGCTCGCCCAGGAAGACGACCTCACCCTCGTCAACAGCACGATCTCGGGCAACGTCGCGCGCGACGACGACGGCGGCGGCATCCGCGTCAAGCAGGTCACGTCGATGACGATCCTCAACTCGACGATCACCGCGAACACGGCGGGCACGTACGGCGGCGGCATCGCGTTCCGCACGTTGTCGACGTCCGGCGGCCTGGTCAGCTCGATCGTCGCCGGCAACACCTCGGGCGACGGCAGCGACGTCTCGGCCGTGACGGCGGTCGAACTGTCCGGATCGCACAATCTCGTCGGCGGCATCCAGGCCCTGGTCTCGGTACCGGCCGACACGCTGTCGGGCGATCCGCACCTGCTGCCGCTGGCCGACAACGGCGGACACACACGCACGCATGCGCTCGCGCAGGGCAGCCCGGCCCTCGACGCGGGAGCCAACATCGGCGCACTCGCGAGCGACCAGCGCGGCCTCGGCTTCCCGCGCGAAGCCGGTGATGCCGCCGACATCGGTGCATTCGAGGGCCAGCAAGGCACCGCTCCCGTGGGCGACACGGTCGCCCTGCCCGCGACCGGTCGCCAGCAGGCGGGTTGGCTCGCGGCCATGCTCGGCGTGGCCGGAGCACTGGCCCTGCGCAGGCGAAAGCGGCTGTCCTGACGTCGCCTGCGGCGCGACACCGCGATTGCGCGCCCCGGAACCGTCCCCATATGCCGCACGTGCCCACACCCGACACCCCTTCGCCCGAACGCCGTACCACGCTCGTCGAGGCCTTCCGGCGCATGGCACCGGACCTGTGGACGTACCGCTGGCGCATCGGCCTCGCCCTCGTGTTCCTGGTCGTGGCCAAGCTCGCCACGATCGGCGTGCCGCTCGTGCTCAAGGAACTCGTCGACGCACTCGACGTGGACCCGCTGCCCGTCGCGGCGCCGCTCATGCTGCTGGTCGCCTACGGCGCGCTGCGGTTGTCGACGACCCTGTTCCAGGAACTGCGCGGTGTCGTCTTCGCGCGCGTGCTCGCGCGCACGTCGCGGCGCATCACGCTGCGCGTGTTCGAGCATCTGCACGCGCTGAGCCTGCGCTTCCACCTCGACCGTCGCACCGGCGGCGTCGCGCGCGACGTCGAGCGCGGCATGACGGCCGTATCGGACCTGCTCGACTGGACCATCTACACGATCCTGCCGACCCTGCTCGAAGTCACCGTGGTCTGCACGATCCTCGTCGTGCGCTACGACTGGGGCTTCGCGATCATCACGCTGGCGACGCTCGCGGCGTTCATCGCGTTCACGTTCGCGATCACCGAATGGCGCCTGCGCTACTACCGCGCGGCCAACGAGGCCGACAGCCAGGCCAACACGCACGCGGTCGACTCGCTGCTCAACTACGAGACGGTCAAGTACTTCGGCAACGAAGGCCACGAACAGCGCCGCTACGACGCCAGCCTCGTGCGCTACGAGGAGGCCACGGTCAAGAGTCTCAAGACGCTGGCCGTGCTCAACGTCGGCCAGGCCACCATCGTCTCGACCGGCCTCGCGCTGCTGCTGTGGCGCGCCGCGGAAGGCGTGGTCGCAGGCACGATGACGCTCGGCGACCTCGTGCTCGTCAACGCGTTCCTGATCCAGCTCGCGATGCCGCTCAACTACCTCGGCATGGTCTACCGCGAGATCAAGCAGGCGCTGACCAACCTCGAGCGCATGTTCGGCCTGCTCGACGAGCATCAGGACATCGCCGACCGGCCCGACGCACACGCGCTCGCGGTACGCGGCGGCGAGGTGCGCTTCGAGCACGTCGACTTCGGCTACGACGCCAACCGCGCGATCCTGCACGACGTCGACGTCGTGATACCCGCCGGCCGCACGCTCGCGGTCGTCGGCACGACCGGCGCGGGCAAGTCGACCCTCGCGCGACTGCTGTTCCGCTTCTACGACGTCACCGGCGGGCGCATCACGATCGACGGCCAGGACCTGCGCGACGTGACCCAGCGCTCGCTGCGCGACGCGATCGGCATCGTTCCGCAGGACACGGTGCTGTTCAACGACACGATCCGCTACAACATCGCCTACGGCCGCCCGGGCGCGACGCAGGACGAGATCGTCGAGGCGGCGCGCGCGGCGCACGTGCACGCGTTCATCGAGTCGCTGCCCGACGGCTACGACACCAAGGTCGGCGAACGCGGCCTCAAGTTGTCGGGCGGCGAGAAGCAGCGCGTCGCGATCGCGCGCACGCTGCTCAAGGATCCCGCGATCCTCGTCTTCGACGAGGCAACCTCGGCGCTCGACACGCGCACCGAGAAGATCATCCAGGGCGAACTCGCCGACATCGCGCGCCAGCGCACGACGCTCGTGATCGCGCATCGCCTGTCGACGATCGTGCACGCCGACGAGATCATCGTGCTCGAGCATGGCCGCATCGTCGAACGCGGCACGCACGCGCAGCTGCTCGCACACGAAGGCCGTTACGCACAGCTCTGGACGATGCAGCGACGCGAAGATGCGGGCGCGAACGAGGCGCTGCAGCCCGGCTGATCACGTGCGAGGATGACGTCGTCGTGCGCTTCACGCGATGCGTCGCGAAGAATGTTCGCGGAAAGTGTTGACGACCTCCCCGCTACTCACTATTCTCTTGCGCCTCCCGGGGCCATAGCTCAGCTGGGAGAGCGCTACAATGGCATTGTAGAGGTCGGCGGTTCGATCCCGCCTGGCTCCACCAGATTCAAAGGTTTCTCTATACGTCCCCATCGTCTAGAGGCCCAGGACACCGCCCTTTCACGGCAGTAACAGGGGTTCGAATCCCCTTGGGGACGCCAGGGAAACCTCGCTTCGGCGAGGCTCTCTGGAGAGACTGAAGCGGTTGGCGCAGGATGCGCAAAGAGGAAAATGCGGAGCGGTAGTTCAGTTGGTTAGAATGCTGGCCTGTCACGCCGGAGGTCGCGGGTTCGAGTCCCGTCCGCTCCGCCACTTTTCCAAGGTTGCACGCGGTGCCCGATGCCATCGGTCACCGACAAGCCCCGCCCTCGCGGGGTTTTTTGTGGGCGCGCCACGGCGCGCCGACGACATGGAGCGACACACGCAGGACGCGACGAAGCACGCGTGGAGCGGTAGTTCAGTTGGTTAGAATGCTGGCCTGTCACGCCGGAGGTCGCGGGTTCGAGTCCCGTCCGCTCCGCCATCGCGATCGAGACCCCGCCACGGCGGGGTTTCGCGTTTCAGGGCTGCGCATTCCGACGCCACTGTTTCGATGGCGGCGACACAGCATCGCGCATGCACACGTCGATACGTGCCGACCGCCGGCCTATCGTCACGCTGGCGCCCGCACTCCCGACGGGCCTTCCCGATCCCTACATGTCCATCCCGATGCGCTACACGCCCGGCCCGCTGCAGCCATTCGGCGAGCAAGGCCTTTCGATGCGCCTGCGACTGCCGCTGCCGACGCATCCGCGCGGCCTCGTCGTGCTGCTTCACGGTGTGGGCGGCAACGAGACGAACCTCGCCTCTCTCGGGAACGAGGTCGACAAGGACATCGTCGTCGTGCTCGCGCGAGGCCCGCGCGCGCTGGGCCCCGACCAGTTCGGCTGGTTCCGCGTCGGCTTCACGGCGAACGGTCCGCAGATCGATGCCGATGAAGCCGAGACGAGCCGCCGGATGCTCGTCGAGGCGATCGCGGCGTTCCAGTCGCAGCACGGCCTCGCACCGCGCGACACCGTCGTCGCGGGCTTCAGCCAGGGCGGCATCCTCTCGGCGAGCGTGGCCTTGTCGGCGCCGGAACGCGTGGCCGGCTTCGGTCTGCTGTGCGGACGCATCCTGCCCGAACTGGCGCCCCGCATCGCGCCACGCGAGCATCTGATCGGGCTGCGTGCGTTCGTGGGCCACGGACGAGAAGACACCAAGCTGCCCGTCGCGTGGGCGCAGCGTGCCGCAGCGCTGCTCGACACGCTCGGCGTGACACACGAAACGCATCTGTACGCGGGCGGCCACGGCATCGACGACGCGATGCGCGACGACCTGCTGGCCTGGCTGGATCTCGTGCTGCCGGCGCGCCGCACCGCCGCGTGACGCGCCTCAGACCGCTTCGCGCACGCTGCTGTCGAGCGATGCGGGAGCGGGCTCGAGCGTGCCGATCGAATGCCCCTGGCCGGCGAGGTACTCGAGCCAGCGGTTGAGGAACGAGTTCATGCGCACCCGACGCTGGAACACGTTGCGCGCGGGCGGCAGCGGACCGAGCACGCGCGAAAGATAAGGATCGGCGTGGTAGCGCAGCACCTCGGCGACATGCGCGTCGCGGTACATGCGCAGGTAGGCCGACGGCGCCGGCTGGCCGGTCTCGCCGTCGACGAACGCGTAGGTCATGTGCAGGTCGAGCGTGTAGCGATGGTGCTCGATGACCTCGAGGCAGACGTCGAGCTGGTCGTCGACCGACGACACGTAGCGCCCCGCGGCGAGGCGCTGCGGGGCGAACAGCTTCGCGAGGCGGTGGTAGTTCTCCGCATACATGCCCATGAGCCACGCGAAGCGGCTCGGCAGGATGTTGTCGCGATCGGTGAACGGGCTCGACATGGATCGATCATAGCATCGCGCCGCACGCACCCTGCCCGCTTCGGCGACGCGATGCGGACGGCTCAGAACATGTGCTTGTCGATTCCGAGCTGCGAGAGGATCTTGCTCGCGATCTCCTCGATCGAGGTGTGCGTGGTGCTCTGCACCGGGATGCCGTCGCGGCGGAACAGCTTGTCGGCGAGCTCGAGTTCGCGCTTGCACTGCTCGAGCTTGGCGTAGCGGCTGCCCGGGCGGCGCGCCTCGCGCACCTGGGCGAGGCGCTGCGCATCGATGCTGAGGCCGTAGAGCTTCTTCTTGTGCGGTACGAGGCGCTTCGGGAACTCGAGGTTCTCGAGGTCTTCCTCGGTGAGCGGGTAGTTCGCCGCCTTCACGCCGTAGTGCAGCGCCATGTACAGGCAGGTCGGCGTCTTGCCGACGCGCGACACGCCGACCAGGATCACGTCGGCGTCGTCGTAACGCACGTCGATGCCGTCGTCATGGGTGAGCGCGTAGTTGGTCGCGTTGATGCGCGCCTCGTACTCGTCGAAGTTGGTGAGTCCGTGGGCCTTGCCGACGCGCGGCGAGCGCGAAGTCCCGAGCTCCTCCTCGAGCGGCGCGATGAACGGCGCGAACACGTCGAGCATGAGCGCCCCGCTGGTCGCGACGATGTCGCTGAGGCGCTGGTCCATGATCGTGTTGACGACGATCGGCCGCAGGCCGTCCTGCGCCTGGGCGATCCTGATGCGACGCGCGGCCTGCTCGGCCTTGTCCTCGGCGTCGACGAACGGGATGCGGTAGGTATCGAGCTCCACGCCTTCGAACTGCGTCAGCACGCTGTGGCCGATCGTCTCGGCAGTGATGCCGGTGCCATCGGAAATGAAGAAGACGGTGCGGCGCATGGGCACTCCCGTGGGATGTCGGGGCACAGTCTATGCAATCGTGGCCGGCACGACACGTCGGCCGGCCGCGCGGAAGAAAACGCCTGCATCGCCCCCGGTTCGATGGTCGCCGCACGTTCGTCGTACCGACCGTGCAGCCCCCTCACCGTGCCGGCATCCCGCCGGCGATGCAGGCACCCGACGTCATCCGGGCGGGAATCCCGGACAGCTCAGCGCCGGGGGAAACACGTAACGCTCGCTGGCGATGTCGAACGTGGCCTCGAACGGCACGCTGACCGAACCGTTCGCGAGCGTCGCGGTGACGGTGGCGCGCACGCGCCCGTCGGACAGATCGCCGAACGTGATCGAGGCCTCGCCGAGCAGCCCCGCGATGAAGCTGCCGCTGACCGAACCGAGCTGCGAGACCTGCACGATGTCGCCGCCGGTGCCCGCGGCATCGACGCCGAGATCCAGGCGCAGGAACTCGAAGGCATCGCCTTCGCGCATCGCGCTGATCGTGATGCTGCGGCCGCCGTCGGGACGGTCCTGATGGATCGCGTAGTTGTTGCCGGGCGCGTCGAGGTCGTAGTCGGTCGCGACACCGCCGGCGGTCGCATGGACCTGACCGTCGCCGAGGCCTTGCGTGTTGAGCGGCAGCACGCCCTGCCAGCGCACGGCCGCGAACGTGCCGAGACGGTCGACGAACTGCTGCACGCCGCCGACGCTGTGCTGGCAGGCCTCGATGAGCACGAGGCTTTCCTCGACCGGCACGAACACGGCGAGACCGCCGCGACGCTCGTCCTCGCGTGGCACGCGCACGCTCGGCGACTGGGCGAACGCGACATCGTCGGGCGTGAAGCGGAACGCCGCGCCGGCCGCCTCCATGTCGAACGGCGCCGGCGGCGCGACGTCGAGACGCTCGATGCCGAAAACGGTCGGTGCGTCGACCGCGCCGGCAGGCACCACGAGCTGCGCCCCGCACAGGCGCAGGCTGCCGCCTTGTGCGTCGATCGTGGCCTGCACGGGCGCGCAGCCGTCGAAACCGTCGAACATCACGATCGGGTCGGTCTGCGCGGAAGCGTGCACGCCGAGAGAAGCCAGCAGCACAGCGCCGATCATCCCGCTGATGCGGCGGCGGGAAGCGTTCGTCGTCATCGTGCAGCCCTCAGCGCGCCGGCGCGATCACGAGGTTGTCGATCATCACGCGCGGTGCCGTGTACTCGGTGCCCCAGCGCGCGTAGATGTGCAGCGTGTCGAACGTCGTGCCGCCGACCGTGAACGTCGTCGTGGCGAGGCGATCGCGATCGAGCGGATTGCCACTGCCCGCGATCGTGAGCGAATCGCTCGCGACGACCGCACCGTCGAGCAGCGCATCGACGTGCAGCACGATGCCCTCCCACGGCCCCCACTCGTAATAGAGCATCTGCAGGCTGGCCGACGAGGCCGGCGCGTCGAGATCGAGCCAGGCGCTCGACAGCGCACCGATCGAGAGGTTCGGTCCTTCGACGAACGAGTCGCCGAAGGTCAGCGTGTTCGGCGAACTGCCGAACTGCGGGAAGTCGGCGAACATCGCGGTCGCGTCTTCGACGATGAACTGGTTGCCGAGTGTGTTGGTGCCGCTGCCGGGACCGAACACCTCGCCGTCCGGGTACACACCCGAGACCTCGTTGACCTCGCGATAGCTGACCCCACCGTACGCGAAGCTCGTGCCCTGGAAGCCCTCGACGAGGTCGTCATAGGTACTGATGTCGCCGACCGGCGTGGCCTCGTCGAAGCCGTCGGCGAAGATGCGGTCGGTCGGCACCTCGGGCACGATCGTGCCGAACACGTGCATGCCGCTCAGCGTGCCGAACGCGACGACTCGGCCGTCGCCGGTTGCGCGCAGGCGGCGCGGCACGAAGCCGGCCAGGCTCGCCTCGCCGACCAGCACGGGCGTCGCGGGCGAGGAGATGTCGAACGCCTTGAGACCGCCGGCCGCGTCGGCGTACCACGCACGGTCGCCGTGGATCGCGACGCGCGCATCCGCCCACTCGGCTGGATGGCCGCCGAGGCGTGTCGGACTGTCCGGACGCGAAAGGTCGAGCAGGTGCAGGCCGGTCGGGCAGCCCACCGCCGCGATCGCGCCCTGCGCATCGAGCTCGATGTCGCGCGCGGAATAGCCGCCCGGATCGGCGCAACCGTCGTTCCACGTCGTCACGCGCGTGGGTGCATCGGGATCGCTGACGTCGACGACGTGCACGCCGGCGAGTTCGTCGGCGATGTAGACGTGATCGCCGTGCACCTGCACGCGGTTGACGCCGGGAAGCGCGAGCGAGCCGCGCAGCGTCGGCTTCTCGGGAATCGACACGTCGACGACCTGCAGGATGCCGCCGTTCGTCATCGTGCCGAGGTAGACGAAGTTGCCGCTCGCGGCGATCGCCGAGGCGTAGGGAAACTCGATGCGGCCCAGTTCGTAAGGTCGCTCCGAGGCGATGTGGGTGACGATGAGGCCGTAGCCCCAGGCGGCGAGGTAGGCACGATCGCCGTCGACCGCGAACTGCTCGAAGTCGCGCTGGTTAAGCGCCATCGGCAACGCCGCATCGAAGCGCTCGAGCGGCGCGAACGTGACCTTGTCGGCGACACCGATGCCGTAGTTCTCCTGCAGGATCAGCGCCTTGTCGCCGCGCAGGACGATGTCGCGCGCGACCGCGCCGCCCGTCGGCGTGGCGACGCTGGTTTCGATCGGCGACAGCGGATCCTTGCTCACGTCCAGGCGCACGAAGCGGTCGGTGCTCGTGAGCACGAGCGCGCCGTCCTCGACCGGGGTCACCGAATCGGCGCCGAGCGTCATGACCGGCGAGTAGCCGACGGTCACCGGCACCATGGGATTGCCGATGTCGTGGATCGCGATCTCGGCGAAACCGAGGCCGTAGGCGTAGTTGCCGAACAGGAAGCCGTCGGTCGCGGCGTCGGTGTCGATGCTGCCGAGGGTCTGCGTCGCCTGCGGGTCGGTGACGTCGTAGAGGCTGAACTTCGCACCGAATGCAGCCACGTAAGGCAACTGGACGCGGCTGCGGAAGTTGTCGATCGGATCGCCGTTGCCGCAATCGCTGGTCAGGATGAACTGCGGTGCCGACGGCGTCGTCACGTCGAGCATCGTGCACACGTGCACCGGCTCCGAGGACACGGTCTTGCCGGTCACGAAGATCCGGTTGCCGGCGACCTGGCTGCGCGCGTAGGGCACCGGCGTGCGGAGCAGGCGCGTGAAGGTCGGATGCAGGGGGTTGGCGGCGAGATCGCCGAAGTAGATGCCGTTTTCGGCATCGAAGAGGTAGAGATAGCCGTTCGCGGCGGCGAGCGTCCAGAGGTTCTTGTAGGACGAGAACGTGTAGTCGGAGAACTGGTTCGCCAGCACGGGCACGCCATCGGCACCGAGCGTGTAGACCGCGACGCCGCCGGTGTCGTCACCGGCCTGCCAGCTCGCATAGAGATGATCGCCCCACTTCGTCAGGCCGCGGATCTGGCCGCTTGCCGGCGTCATCGCGGTGCTGCCGAGCAGCACGGGGGCGGCCGGATCGGTGTAGTCCCATGTGCTGACGATGCGGCCGCTCGGCACGTACACGCGATCAGCGTCGACCACGGGATCCTGCAGCGCACCGCCGTGGACGCCCGCGAACGGCAGCTCCCCCGTACCGGAAGGCGCCGCCTGGGCGACGGGTACGGCACCGAGCATGGCCGTGATCAGGAGCGGGAGAAGCTTCTTCATGGTGTCGGGCGACCTCGGATGTCGGGGAGCGGGATGCCGGGCCGGCGGGACCGACCGTTGCCATCCGACTGTCGCGCGGACGTCACGAAGACGCATTCGGGTTCGATTCGCGATCGATGCGGCGATGATTCGTCCGATGACCTCCCTTGCGCGACAAGGGCTTGGCGATCGATGCGGCGTCGATGCTCAATCGATGCGTGGCGCCGGCAACGCCCTCTCGCCGGCCAGTTGCAGCACGCGCTCGGTCGAGCGCTGCCAGGCATCGACGCGATCCTGCGCCCGGTACAGCTGGGCCTGGGCCCAGGCCGCACGCAGGTCACGATCCGCCCACGGCGCGATGCGGCCGACCACGGCGCTGGCCTGGTCGATCTCGCCGCGTTCGAGCAGCGCGGCCACGTAGCGCTCGGCGACCTCGACGAGATCGTCGGGAATGCCCAGCGAGCCCGCGAGCATGAAGGCCGAGGCGAACTGCGCGAGTGCCGCTTCGTCGGGCGAACGCGCCCACGCCTGCTCGGCCTGAGTGAGCGCCGCATGCACGCGGCGCCAGGGGTTGGGATGGGCCTCGATCCATGCGGCGAGCGCCGCCGTCTCGGCCTCGGCGGCGTCGAGGCGCCCGAGCTGGCGCAGGCTGCGCAGGCGCACGGTCCAGGTGCTCACGTAGAGATCGGGACTGTCCTCGGCGAACGCCGGCGCGAGCGACGCCTCGGTGCGCGCGACGGCATCCTCGTGACGCCCGCGCGCGGCCAGCGCGATGCCCGCGAGTGCAACGGCACGTGCGCGGATGTCGGCATCGTCCTTCGGATCCGCTTCGGTGCCGATGCGCACGAGCAGCGCCTCCGCCTCGCCGAGCCGGCCCATGCCGATCAGCACGAAGGCCTTGGACAGCACGAGGCGCCAGCGCATGCGCGGATTGCCGGTGTGCGTTTCGGGTGGCCAGCAGCGCTGGATCGTCTCGAGGGCATCGGCGAGGTCGAGCATCTGCAGGCGTACGCCGACCAGCGCGAAACGCACATAGGCCAGTTCTTCGCGCGCTCCGAGCGACGCGATGCGCGCCTCGGCGCCGACGAGGATCGGCAAGGCCTGCGCGGGTCGGTAGTTGCGCGATTCGACGAGGCCGAGGTTCATGTCGACCTGGGCGAGCCCGAGCGCGTCGCCGGCCGCTTCCATCTCGACACGCGCACGGCCGAGATCCGCGGCCGCCTCGTCGAGGCGCTCCTGCTGCGACGCGATCGCGGCACGCCCGGAATAGGCGGCGGCCAGCGCGAGCGGATCATGCGCGGGCTCGAGCACGCGGATCGCCTCGGCGTAGCTGTCGGCGGCACCCGCGGCATCGCCACGCCGGAAGCGCACCGCACCGAGCGAGCCGAGCACGCGACCGCGCAGCGCAGCCGACACGTCCGCGGGCAAGGCATCGACGAGGCCGGCGAGCCGCGCCTCGGCGGCCGCGTAATCGCCGCGCCCCTGATCGATCTGGGCCAGGCGCAGCGCGATCTCGGGATGCGCCCTCACCTCGTCCGGCGCCTGCGTGATCAAGTGCAGCGCAAGATCGAACTGGTCGGCCAGCAGCGCCCCCCGGGTCCGCTGCAGCAGCTCTTCGAGTGCGATCGGACGCGGCTGCTCACCGTTGCGCGGCGGCTCGTGACCGAGACGCACGAGCAGGAGGTCGGTCGCCGATCGCGTCGCCTGGAGCACGTCGCTGGACGACGCCTCGACGTCCGAGACCTGGCCGTCACGTTGCACGTGCAGGCGTACGGTCCACTGGCCGTCGCGCACCCGCGCGGTCGGCGCGATGCGCAGCGTGCCGGCCGGAAGCTCGCGCGCCGTGCCATCGGGACCGAGCATGGCGAACACGCTCTCGCTCGGCGCGGCCGGCACGCCCGCCTCGCGCAGGCGATGGCCGACCACGTCGATGAGGCCGACACGCAGCCAGCTCCAGTCGGAGGTGCCGGGGACATCGGCCGGCATCACGAGCGCCGGCACCTCCTGCACGTCGGTGGCAGAAGACGCGGCATCACCCTGCGGCATCGCGTCGCGCCCCGACCACCATGTCGCGGTGGCGATCGCGACCACGAGCACGAGGACGACGGCGACGGGCATGCCGCGATCGCGGCGGCGCGCGAGCACGCGTGTGCCATCCCGCACGGACGCGCCCGCAACCGGAACGGGAGCGACGGGCGCCTCGGCAGAATCGCCATCGACAGGCGGCGCAACGACGGTCGGCGAGGCGGCGACGTTCGCCTCGCCGACCTCGCGTGTCTCCTCGATCCAGCGGTAGCCGAACCGCGCGATCGTGCGGATCGCACCGTCGCTGCCGCTGTCGCCGAGCGCGCGGCGCACGCGCAGGATGGTCTGCGCGAGCAAGGTGTCGGCGACGTCGGTACGGCCCCAGACAGCGGAAATCAGCTCGTCGCGGCCGACCGCGCGCTCGCGATGCTCGACGAGGTAGACCAGGCAGTCGAGCGCGCTCGCCGGCAGCACGACGAGGTCGTCGCCGTCGTGCAGCTCGCGTGCGGCCGGATCGAGCCGGAACGTGCGGAAGAGGTAGTGCCGTGTCGCCATCCGGCAAGCGTAGCAGGCAGCACCGCGTGCCGACCCCGGCCATTGGTTGCCGCAATGCCGCGTAGCGGGCGCGCGCGGTCGACGCTCTCATGCACGTCGGCCCCGCCGGACGGCGACGTGACGCCGCATGGCGAGGCCCGACCTGCCCGTGAACGCGCTCCCGGCCGATGCTGCGCAGCCGCAGCCGCGACCACGCTTCGCTTGCCCCCCACGGCGCAAAGACCGAAAATCCCGGGATTCACGCGGCAGCCCCGCGCCGCGCCCGCCTACCCCGCTTCCGGAGACTGTCTTGAGCGAACTGGTCCTGTGGCTCGATGCCTTGCGTTTGTCCGACCTCGGCAAGGTCGGCGGCAAGAATTCCTCGCTCGGCGAGATGATCGGCAACCTCGCCAAGCTCGGCGTCTCGGTGCCGGGCGGTTTCGCGACCACGGCCCACGCGTTCCAGCAGTTCATCGCGCAGAGCGGCCTCGCCGAGCGCATCCAGCAGCGCCTCGCCACGCTCGACGTCGAGGATGTGGCCGCGCTGACCGCGGCCGGTACCGAGATCCGCCAGTGGGTCATCGACACGCCGCTCATCCCCGAGTTCGACGCCGCCGTGCGCGCGGCCTACGCCGAGCTGTGCACGAAGGCCGGCGGCACCGACGTCGCCGTCGCGGTGCGCTCCTCGGCCACTGCCGAGGACCTTCCCGACGCCTCGTTCGCAGGCCAGCAGGAGACGTTCCTCAACGTCACCGGCGCCGACGACGTGATCCACAAGGTCAAGGAAGTCTTCGCCTCGCTCTACAACGATCGCGCGATCGCCTACCGCGTGCACCACGGCTTCAAGCACGAGGACGTGTTCCTGTCCGCCGGCGTGCAGCTCATGGTGCGCTCGGACATCGGCGCCTCGGGCGTGCTGTTCACGCTCGACACCGAGTCGGGCTTCCGTGACGCGGTGTTCGTGACCGGCAGCTTCGGCCTCGGCGAGATGGTCGTGCAGGGCGCGGTCAATCCGGACGAGTTCTACGTCTACAAGCCCACGCTCGAGGCCGGCAAGCCGGCGATCCTGCGTCGCCAGATCGGCGCCAAGCAGCAGCGCATGGTCTATTCGGACAAGCCCGGCGAGCGCGTGCGCATCGAGGAGACGCCGGCCGCAGACCGCGCGACGTTCTGCATCAGCGACGACGACGTGCACGAGCTCGCGCGCCAGTCGCTCGTGATCGAGAAGCACTACGGCCGCCCGATGGACATCGAGTGGGCGAAGGACGGCGCCACCGGCAAGCTCTACATCGTGCAGGCGCGCCCGGAGACCGTGAAGTCGCGCGCCAAGGCGACCCAGATCGAGCGCTTCCAGCTCAAGCAGCGCGGTCCGGTGCTCGTCGAGGGCCGCTCGGTCGGCCAGAAGATCGGCAGCGGCGTCGCCAGGGTGATCCGTTCGATCAAGGACATGGACCGCGTGCAGCCCGGTGACGTGCTCGTCGCCGACATGACCGATCCCGACTGGGAACCGGTGATGAAGCGCGCCGCCGCAATCGTGACCAATCGCGGTGGCCGCACGTGCCACGCCGCGATCATCGCGCGCGAGCTCGGCGTGCCGGCGATCGTCGGTTCGGGCAACGGCCTCGAGTCGATCCCCGACGGCACCGTCGTGACGGTCTCGTGCGCCGAAGGCGACACCGGCTTCGTCTACGAAGGCCAGCTCGAGTTCGAGCGCATCACCGCCGACCTCGGCTCGATGCCGCCCGCCCCGCTCAAGGTCATGATGAACGTGGCCAACCCCGAGCGCGCGTTCGACTTCGCGATGCTGCCGCACGCGGGCGTCGGCCTCGCGCGCCTCGAGATGATCATCGCCAGCCACATCGGCGTGCACCCGAAGGCACTGCTCGAGTACGACAAGCAGGATGCCGAGACGAAGAAGCGCATCGACGAGCGCATGGCCGGCTACGCGGATCCCGTCGCGTTCTACGTCGACCGCCTCGCCGAAGGCATCGCGACGATCACCGCGGCGTTCGCACCGCAGCCCGTGATCGTGCGCCTGTCGGACTTCAAGTCCAACGAGTACGCCAACCTCATCGGCGGCACCAAGTACGAGCCGCACGAGGAAAACCCGATGATCGGTTTCCGCGGCGCGAGCCGCTACGTCGATCCAAGCTTCGAGCCCGCGTTCGAACTCGAATGCCGCGCGATGAAGAAGGTGCGCGAGACGATGGGCCTGCGCAACGCGTGGGTCATGATCCCGTTCGTGCGCACGCTCTCCGAGGGACGCAAGGTGGTCGAGGTACTGGCGAAGTACGGCCTCGAGCAGGGCAAGGACGACCTCAAGATCATCATGATGTGCGAGGTGCCGTCGAACGCGCTGCTCGCCGACGAGTTCCTCGACATCTTCGACGGCTTCTCGATCGGCTCGAACGACCTCACCCAGCTCACGCTCGGCCTCGACCGCGATTCGAGCATCGTCGCCCACCTGTTCGACGAGCGCGATCCGGCGGTCAAGAAGCTGCTCTCGCTCGCGATCCAGACCGCGAAGAAGAAGGGCAAGTACGTCGGCATCTGCGGCCAGGGCCCCAGCGACCACCCGGACCTCGCCGAGTGGCTC
Organism: Lysobacteraceae bacterium PS02065; assembly: GCA_029959555.1. Lineage (GTDB taxonomy): Bacteria > Pseudomonadota > Gammaproteobacteria > Xanthomonadales > Rhodanobacteraceae > Dokdonella. The sequence goes on from JASCPI010000015.1 coordinate 49,070, forward strand.
ATGGACGAAGGCATCGAGTCGGTGTCGCTGAATCCCGACACCGTCGTCGACACCTGGCTCAAGCTCGCCAAGCACAAGGCCGGCTGACGGACCCACGTCGCGCGGCCTCGCGCCGCGCGACGCATCGCCTGCCTCCGTCGCGGAGGCAGGCGCGTGCCGCACCACGTGACGCACATCCCGCCGTGAGTCGCCCGGCCGTCATCACTCCGTCACGCGACCTTCATGCCGATGCAACACGCGCACGCCAGCCTGCGCGTCCGCGCGGCGCCTCCGCCGTGCGTCACGCTGCCCGGAGACGCCATGCGCACCGCCCTGCTCGCCCTCGCCTGCCTTCTCGCATGCGCGCCGATCGCGCACGGCGCGTCCTACGTGCCGCTCGAGCAGCGCCTGACGCCGCAGCAGATGGACGAGACCGGCCTGTCCTCGCTGACCGCCGCACAACGCGCCGCGCTCGACGCGATCCTGCGCGGCGATTCCGATGCGGCGCTCACCGCGAACGCTGTCGCCGCGCCCGCGACATCGTCGACCACCACCGCCGCACCGTCACCCGCCACGGCACCGCTGCGCGCGCCCGGTCCGCGCATCGGCCTCGACGACGAGCCGATCGCCGCACGCGCCATGGGCACGATCGCGGGCTGGGAACCCGGCACCGTGTTCACGCTCGACAACGGCCAGCGCTGGGCCGTACTCAAGGGCAAGGTCACGCTCAAGGCACCGCGCGAGAATCCCGAGATCCTCGTGATCCCGTCGATCGCGGGCCGCTGGTTCCTGCAGGTCGACGAGGACCTGCCGAGTGCGCGGGTTTACCTCGTCGAGTGAGCGGGAGAAGCTGTCTCATCGAGACGTGCAAACACACGGGGCGACGGGATGACGCAAACACCGCTCGACTACGCCGGCATCGGACCGGGAACTGAAAATCCCCGTGTCGGCGACCCACACGTTACGACGAAGTTCGCCTGGCACCATGGTTCCGGTCCACGCGCTGAACGCACGCGCGGGTTTTCCCTGATCCCTCTGGCGGCTGCTGCACGGGCATCCTAGGCTGGCCCCATTGTCGCCTTCGGAGAACCCGCATGAGATGGATCACCGCCCTGCTCGCCCTCACCCTCGTCGCCTGCGGCACCTCGGGCCAGGTCCGGCAGAGTTACGCCTCGACCTCGAGCGACCGCTTCAGCTACGAAGTCGTCAACACGGGCGGCATGACCGACGAGGCGCTCGGCATCTTCCGCAAGCAGCTCGATGCCTCGCTGACCGCGGCGGGCAAGCTCGCGACCGGCGCGGGCGCGGGGATCAAGCAGGTCAAGATCGACGTGCGCACCTACCGCATGCGCCACGGCGCGACGCGCGCGATGGTCGGCATCATGGCCGGCCGCGACAGCATCGAGAGCACGGTCGTCGTCACCGACGACAAGGGCCAGGTGCTCGGCCAGATCGACATCGATTCGAAGAACAGCACGGCATGGGGCACCTCGGGTGGCCTCATCGAAGGCCATGCCGAGGAGATCGCCGCGTTCGTGACCGGCACGAAGCGCTGAGAGGATCCGGGATCAGGATCATTCTTCACGAGCTGCGTTCGACGACATGCCACGCAGGAAGAATGAACCTGACCCCAGCTCATGAGCGACGCCGCGCGGTTCGCACGCGGCGTCGCCGGATCCCTTATGCCGACGCCGGCACCAGCGCGTCCTCGGCGATGAGGCGTTCGCGCTTCGCGGCAGCCCAGAACGCCGCCGGGATCGCGACCTGCATCGATTCCGCGTTCGCGGCCGACTGCGCCGCGTTGCGCGATCCGGGCACGATCGCCGACACGACTTCGGGTGCCGCCGCGAACTGCAGCGCCGCCGTGCGCAGGTCGATGCCGTGCTCGGACGCGAGCTTCGACAGCTTCTCGCGCTTCGCATCGGCATCGGCGGGCTTGGGCTGCGAGCCGTAGAGATAGCGGTCACGCCCGGCCAGGAAACCCGCGAGCAACGGCGAGCCGACGATCACCGAAATGTCGCGCTTCGCGAGCGCCGGGAACGTCGTGCGCAGCGCGTTCTCGTGGTCGATCAGCGAGTACTGGCAGGCCAGCAGGAACACGTCGGGATCGGCCACCTCGATCGCGCGCAGCGCGGGATCCGGCGTGTTCACGCCCATCCCCCACGACTTGATGAGACCTTCGTCGCGCATCTTCGTGAGTTCGGGGAACGCACCTTTCGCCGCCTCGTCGAAATACTCGGTCCAACGTTCGCGCATGTCCCCGTTGTCGGGCGAGAGATCGTGCACGAGCACGATGTCCAGGCGCGACACGCCGAGGCGCTGCAGGCTGTCCTCGACCGAGCGCCTCACTCCGGCGGCCGAGTAGTCGTAGCGGTAGGCGAACGGCGACGGCTCCTTCCAGTTGGTCTTCGGCGGCTGCGTCGTCGCGGTGAGCAGGCGACCGACCTTGGTCGACAGCACGTACTCGTCACGCGGGCGCGTGTGCAGGAACTGGCCGAACCTGCGCTCGCTCAGGCCGAGGCCGTACCAGGGCGAGGTGTCGAACAGGCGCATGCCGCCCTTCCACGCCGCGTCGAGCGCGGCGTACACGTCGGCATCGGTGGCGGCAGCGAAATTGTTGCCGGCCGGCGCGCCGCCCATGCCGATGCGCGTCGAGGGACGGAAGCGACCGCCCCTGACCTGCGAAGAAGCTTCGGCGGTCGACGCCGTGCGCTTGCCCCTGGTCGGCATGACGTCGCCGATGCGTGTCGAGGCTTGTGCGAGCAGCGGAGCGCTGGCGAGGAAGGCCGAGCCTGCGGCTGCGGCGGCGAGGAAGTGGCGACGGGAGTGCATGGGGTCTCCTTGCAGAGGGGGCCGACCCGTAAAGCGGACGACGAGGCGATGGCGTGCCCGCGGCACGCGCGGACGACGAGGGACGCGATGCATGACGCACCGCACCATCACCGACAACGCCTGCGCACGAGGGTTCCGCGGTGACGCTCCGTCTGATGTCTGACCGTCACCACGCTGCCGATCGACCACGGGAATCACGCACCGCGACGTCATGGCACAAGGCCATTCCGCGCTGTGGACTCACGATTCCTTCGCCAGCGAACGAACCGGTACGACCTGCCCCGAAGCATCGGCGTGATACGAAAGCGAGACGACGAAGCACGCCGCACGATGCGACACCGTGCGGCGTGCAGGCCGGGCCCGATCAGGCGCCGGCCACGACCGGCCTCACCACGCCGTCGGCTTGGGGTTGCGCTCGTTGAAGTCGCGCTGGTGCCAGTACGGGTAGATCGGCGTGCGCTGGCTCGCGGCGTCGAGCGCAGCGACGTGCGCGGGATCGAGGGTCCAGCCGAGTGCGCCGAGGTTCTGCCTGAGCTGGTCCTCGTTGCGCGCGCCGATCACGATGTTGGCGACGCTCGGACGCTGCAGCAGCCAGTTGAGCGCGATCTGCGGCACGCTCTTGCCGGTGTCCCTGGCGACCGCCTCGAGCGCGTCAACGACCGTGTAGAGATGCTCGTCGTCGACGATGGGTCCGCCCCGCGCACCACCGCTGCCGATGCGCCCGTTCGAGGCGGCTTCGCCACGACGGATGCGTCCGGTGAGGCGGCCCCAGCCGAGCGGGCTCCACACCATCGTGCCGAGGCCCTGGTCGAGCGCGAGCGGCATGAGCTCCCACTCGTAGTCGCGACCGATCAGCGAGTAGTAGCCCTGATAGGCGACGTAGCGCGCGAGGCCATGGCGCTCGGAGGTCGCGAGCGCCTTCATGACGTGCCAGCCAGAGAAGTTCGAGCAGCCGATGTAGAGGATCTTGCCGGCGCGCACGAGATCGTCGAGGGCGCCGAGCACTTCCTCGGCCGGCGTCAGTGCGTCGTAGCCGTGCAGGAAGTAGAGATCGATGTGGTCGGTACCGAGCCGGCGCAGGCTCGCTTCGACGGCCTTGACGATGTGATAGCGCGACGAGCCCTTGTCGTTCGGCCCCTTGCCGGTCGTGAAGGTGCCCTTGGTCGCGATCAGCACGTCGTCGCGACGGCCCTTCACGGCCTGGCCCAGGATCTCTTCCGAGGCACCGGACGAGTACACGTCGGCCGTGTCGAAGAAGTTGAGGCCGGCCTCGAGGCAGACATCGACGAGCCGCGTCGCTTCGGCGACATCGGTGCTGCCCCACTTGCTGAACATGTTGCCGACGCCGCCGAACGTGCCGGTGCCGAGGCTCAGGACGGGGACCTTGAGGCCGGAGCGGCCGAGCTGTCTGTGTTCCATGAAAAATCCTTGATGTGGCCAGGGGTGACGAGGAATGCAGAGACTGCGGAAACGCGTGCCGTCCCGACGTGGTCACGACCCGGCGACGCATCAAGGGATGTGCGGCGCGATGCCCTCCGCCGAGCGCTCGTGGAAGCCGTGGGCCACAAGCGTGACACGCGTCAATGCCTCCGGATGTGCGTCTTGGAGCCCCGCCGGACGCATGCTAGCGTCGGCGCGCGTCGCATGACGGGCCGCGTCCGCGGCCGTCCACACCACTCCGGGGATCCATCCTGATGCGCAGAATGTCGTTGCTGGCCGCGGCTGTCGCGGCCTCGTTGTCGTTCGCCCATGCCGCCGAGATCGAGAAGATCGTGCTCCCGGCCGGCGTGCAGGCGCCCGCCGGTTACGAGCGGGTCGCCGATTACGGTTCGTACGCCCTCTATCGCGGCAATCCCGCGGCGATGCCGCGCGGCGTCACGGGCGTCTACGCGCTGACCGAAGCCGACGTGCTGCAGTTCGATCGCCTGCGCCTGGACACGCAGCAGTCGACGATCGAAGCGCCGCGCGGCTTCTCGCTCGCCGCGCCGACCGGCAAGGCGCTGCAGATCGTGCAGTTCGTCGGTCCGCTCAAACCCGAATGGCTCGACGCCGTGCGCGCCACGGGTGCCGTGCCGGTGCACTACATCGAGAGCAACGGCTACCTCGTGTGGGCCGATACGCCGGCGCGCGACGCGCTCGGCCGCATGGCCGATGCGAAGTCCGTGCTGCAGTTCAGTCAGCCGCTGCCGTCGTTCGTGAAGCTCGGTGATTCGCTGTTCGAGCGCCTGCAGCGCTCCGAATCCGGTTCCACGCGCGTGCCGGTGACGATCCAGATCGTGCGCCACGCCGACACCGAGGCGACCAAGAAGCGCCTCGAGGAAATCGGCATCACGCCCATCGCCGACTGGACGCCCGTGCTCGGCTACGAGAATGCGCGCTACAGCGCCACGCTCGACCAGGTGCGCCGCATCGTCGAGGTCGGCGACGTGTTCTGGGTCGGCGAGGTGCATCCGCGCACGCGCAACGACGAAGTGCAGGCGCAGATCATCCGCGGCTACTTCAACGCCAACCAGAGTGGTCCGCAGGGCGAAGGCTACCTGCCCTGGCTCGACGCGCTCGGCTTCCCGAACACCGCGGCGAGCTACCCGGTCGTCGACATCACCGACGACGGCATCGGCAACCGCACGACCGAAACCGGCGACCCCACGCTGCACACGCTCGGCGTCGCCGGCAGTCCTTCGCGTGTCGTGTTCAACCAGACCTGCGGCTCCGCGTCGTCCAACGGCACCGTCGAGGGCCACGGCCACATCAACGCGAACATCGCGATGGGCTACGACCTGCGCGTCAATGCGACCACGCCGGGTGCCCGCTTCCCGAACGAGTACCAGCGCGGCCTCGGCATGAACCCGTACGGCCGCGTCGCGGGCACGCGCATCTTCAACTCCGCCGGCAGCTTCGACCAGAGCGCGTGCGGCAACAGCGATACCGGCGTGATCCGCGCGAGCTACGCGGCCGGTGCGCGCATCTCCTCGAACTCGTGGGGTTGCAGCGGTTGCGCGTCGCAGTACGACGACGGCTCGCAGGCCTACGATGCCGGCACGCGCGACGCCGATGCGCAGACCGCAGGCAACCAGCAGCTCATCACGATCTTCGCCGCCGGCAACAGCGGTTCCGGCGCCGGCACGGTCGGCACGCCCGGCAACGGCAAGAACATGCTCACGGTCGGCGCCTCGGAGAACCAGCGCCCCGTCGACGAGAACGGCAACTGGACCGACGGCTGCCAGGTCGGCCCCACCGGTGCCGACAATGCGATGGACGTGATCGGCTTCTCGTCGCGCGGTCCGTCGCCGGGCCAGCGCGTCAAGCCCGAGGTCATCGCACCCGGCACGCACATCACCGGCACGCGCGCCAACCCGACCGCGGGCACCTCGACCTGCGACGCGGCGCGACCGCTCAACAACGCCACCTACGCCGCCTCGTCGGGTACCAGCCATTCGACGCCGGCGGTGTCGGGCGTGGCGTCGCTCGCGTACTGGTGGATCGCCAACGGCCGCGGCGGCCTCGCGTACGACGGTGGCACGCCGGCAACGCCCTCGCCCGCCCTCATGAAGGCCTGGATGACGGCGCACCCGACCTACCTGACCGGCGTCAGCGCGAACGACACGCTGCCGAGCAACGTGCAGGGCTACGGCATGCCGAACCTCGAGGACATGTTCTCGGAGACGCCGAAGTTCGTGCTCGACCAGACCCGCGTGTTCGCGCAGAGCGGTGAGGTCTACACGTTCGAGGGTGCGATCGCCGACCCGACCAAGCCGCTGCGCATCACGCTCGCCTATACGGATGCACCGGGCGCGATCGGCACGAGCCCGCAGGTCAACAACCTCGATCTCGAGGTCGACGTCGCCGGCGCCACCTACCTCGGCAACCGCTTCACGGGACGCTGGAGCGCCACCGGCGGCACGCCGGACACGCGCAACAACTACGAGGCCGTGTTCCTGCCCGCCGGCACCGGCGACTCGATCACGATCCGCGTGAAGGCGTTCAACATCGCCGGCGACGGCGTGCCCGGCAATGCCGACACGACCGACCAGGACTTCGCGCTCGTCTGCAACAACTGCGCGCAGACGCCGTCGTTCTCGATGCAGGTCGAGCCGCCGGCGAGCGTCGCGGTGTGTTCGTCGACGACCTCGTCGGTGCCGTACGCGCTGCAGTTCGGATCGATCCTCGGCTTCGCGACGCCGGTGACGCTGTCGGCCAGCGGGAATCCCGTCGGCACCACGACGACCTTCAGCACGAACCCGGTCAGCCTGCCCGGCAGCAGCACGTTCACGCTCGGCAATCTCGCCGCGGCGCCTGCCGGTACGCACACGGTGTCGATCACCGGCACGGCCGGCACCGAGACGAAGACGCGTGACGTCGGCGTGACCGTGTTCAACGCCAACCCCGCGGCCTTCACGCTGACGTCGCCGTCCAACGGTGCCAGCAGCGTCGCGCTGAGCCCGGTGCTGTCGTGGGCCGCGGCCACGCAGGCCGCGCAGTACACGGTCGAGATCGCCACCGATGCCGCGTTCGCGAACATCGTCTACACGGGCACGAGCACGACCACCACGCACACGGTCGGCACGGCATTGACGAGCTCGCTGCAGTACTACTGGCGCGTCAGGGCCACCAACAGCTGTGGCCAGACGACGTCGAGCGCGGTGTACTCGTTCACGACGTTGCCGCTGCCGGGCGACTGCCCGCTCGGCACGACGCCGAACGCGGTCTACACGACCGATTTCGAGGGCGACAACTCGGGCTGGACGAGCACGGCGGGTGAAGGCACCGCGCTGTGGGCGATCAGCGGCACGCGCACGCACAGCGGCACCAAGGCCTTCCTGGGCCAGGACGTCACCGTGCGTTCCGACCAGCGCCTCGTGTCGCCGGCGATCGCGCTGCCGTCGGGCCAGCTGCCGATGAACCTTCTGTTCTGGAACCACCAGACGCTCGAGGATCGCACCGGTGGTTGCTACGACGGTGCCCTGCTCGAGGTCAGCAGCAACGACGGTTCGACGTGGACCCAGGTACCCGCCTCGCAGCTTCTGGTCGGCCCCTACCAGGGTCCGATCGGTGCGAACAGCCCGATCACCGGCCTGCAGGCCTGGTGCGGCGATCCGCAGGACTGGACGCGCTACGTGGTCGACCTCGCGAGCTACGCGGGCCAGACCGTGCGCTTCCGCTGGCGCCTCGGTACGGACACCTCGGTCGGCCGCGTGCCGGACGGGTTCTACCTCGACGACGTCAGCGTGCAGACCTGCACGGCGGCGCCGACGCAGGACCTCATCTTCGCGAACGGCTTCGAAACGCCGACACCGTAAGAGCGCGTGACCGTGCCGCCGGATGTCGCGGCGGCACGGCGTACGTCCCACGAAAAAGGCCCGCTCGCGCGGGCCTTTTTCTTATGTACGACAGGACGATCAGGCTCGGGCCGGTGACGTGCCCAACGTTCGCGCGAACACCGCGAGCATGCGTTTCCACGCCTCGGCGGCGGCCGCTTCGTCGTAGCGCGGTGTGGTGTCGTTGTTGAAACCGTGCTGCGTGCCGGCCGGCTGGTACAGCGCGTGCTTCACGCCGGCTTTCCCGAGGGCTTCCTTGTACGGAGGCCACGTCGCGTTGACGCGCTCGTCCTCGGCCGCGAGCACGACGAGCAGCTCGGCCTTGATCGCGGGCACGTCCTCGAGTGCAGGCGCGACGCCGTAGAACGGCACCGCGGCGCCGAGATCGGGGATCCGCGTCGCGAGCAGGTTCGCGATCGCGCCACCGTAGCAGAAGCCGACCACACCGACCTTGCCGTTGCCGCCTTCGATGCCTTTCAGCAGCGCCGCCGCGGCGACGAAATCCTCGCGCGTCTTCGGCTGGTCGAGTTTGCCGAACAGCGTGCGCGCATCGTCCTCGTTGCCGGGGTAACCGCCAAGCGTGAACAGTGCATCAGGGGCGAACGCGAGATAGCCCTCGAGCGCGACGCGCCGCGTGACGTCCTCGATGTGCGGATTGAGGCCGCGGTTCTCGTGCACGACGAGCACGGTCGGCAGTGGCCCTTTCGCTCCGGCGGGACGCGCGAGGTAACCGCTGGCCTTGCCGTTGCCCTTGGGCGAATCGAACGCGAGCGTACGCGTGACGAGGCGCGCATCGTCGGGCGTGATCTTCTGCGCCTCGGCGAACTGCGGGCTCAGTGCGGCGAGCAGTGCCGCCGCCGTCGTGCCACCGATCGCGAAGCGCGCCGCACCGGCGAGGAAACCGCGGCGATCGATCGCGCCATGCACGTACTGGTCGAACAGGCGCATGACTTCGGGGTCGAAGTCCTTGGCCGTGCGGCGTGGGGTGTCGGTCATGGGCGTGCCTCCGCGGAACGTGACGATGGGAGGTCGAGCATAGCGCCCGCCCGCAGGCCGCGTGTTGCGGAGTCGTGTCCGAAGCAGCGTTCGAAGCCTGGGGTCTGACGCTGGGGGTCAGGTTCCTTTTTCCTTGCTGTTGCGCCCCTGAAGTGACGCACCGCTCGGGAACAATGAACCTGACCCCCTGTCTGCCCGCATGTCGTGGCGCGCGTCAGCCCTCGGCAGAGACGAAACCACCGGTCTGGCGCGCCCACAGGCGTGCGTAGAGACCGCCCTGCGCGACGAGTTCGGCGTGCGAGCCGCTCTCGACGATCGCGCCGTGCTCCATGCCGACGAGGCGGTCCATGCGCGCGATCGTCGAGAGGCGATGCGCGATCGCGATGACGGTCTTGCCGGCCATGAGCTCGTCGAGGCTCTCCTGGATCGCGGCCTCGACTTCGGAATCGAGCGCCGACGTCGCCTCGTCGAGCACGAGGATCGGGGCGTCCTTGAGCAGCACGCGCGCGATCGCGATGCGCTGGCGCTGCCCGCCCGAGAGCTTCACGCCGCGCTCGCCGACGTGGGCGTCGTAGCCGCGACGGCCTTCGCCATCGATCAGGCCTTCGATGAAGGTGTCCGCGCGCGCCTTGCGCACGGCGGCGTGGAGCTGCTCCTCGGTCGCGTCGGGACGCCCGTACAGCAGGTTCTCGCGGATCGAGCGGTGCAGCAGCGAGGTGTCCTGCGTGACCACGCCGATCTGCCCGCGCAGGCTCTCCTGCGTGGCGAGCGCGATGTCCTGGCCATCCACGAGGATGCGTCCGGCCTCGAGGTCGTAGAGCCGCAGCAGCACGTTGACGAGGGTCGACTTGCCCGCGCCGGACGGGCCGACGAGACCGATCTTCTCGCCCGCGCGCACGTGCAGGTCGAGCCCTTCGATGACGCCGCCACGCTTGCCGTAATGGAAGTGGATGCCTTCGAAGCGCACGTCGCCGTGCGTCACGACCAGAGGCTTCGCATCGTCGCGGTCCTGCACCGACGCCGGCTGCGCGATCGACTCGATGCCGTCCTCGACGGTGCCGATGTCCTCGAAGATGCCGTTGACGGTCCACATGATCCAGCCGGACATGTTGTGGATGCGGATGACCAGGCCGGTCGCGAGCGTGATCGCGCCGACCGTGACCTCGCCACGGCTCCACAGCCACAGCGCGAGTCCGCAGGTGCCGACGATCAGGAAGCCGTTGAGGAACGCGATCGCGGTGTCCATCGCGGTGGTGACGCGGGTCTGGCCCCGGTGCTTCACGACCAGTTCCTCGATCGCGTCGCGCACGTAGGCCTGCTCGCGCCCGCCGTGCGAGAACAGCTTGAGCGTCGAGATGTTGGTGTAGCCGTCGACGATGCGACCCATCGCGGCCGAACGCGCATCCGAGGCGGCCCAGGCTTTCTCCTTCATGCGCGGCACGAAGTACGCCATGAGCCCGACGTAGCCGACCAGCCAGACCGACAGCGGCAGCATGAGCCACGGATCGGCCTGCGCGAACAGCCACAGCGCACTCCCCGTGTAGACGAGGATGTACCAGATCGCATCGACCATGTGCACGGCCGACTCGCGCAGCGAAGTGCCGGTCTGCATGACGCGGTTGGCGATGCGGCCGGCGAAGTCGTTCTGGAAGAATGACAGGCTCTGCCGCACCACGTAGCTGTGCGTGAGCCAGCGCGTGCGGTTGCTCAGGCCCGGCACGATCGCCTGGTTCACGAACAGGTTGTGCAGCAGCACGAGCAGCGGTCGCGCGATCAGCGTTATGCCGGCCATCCACAGCAGCACGTCGGCATGGCGGTGGAAGAAGTCGGCATCGGGCTTCTCGCTGACGAGGTCGACGATGCGCGCGAGGTAGCTGAACATCGCGACCTCCACCAGCGCGAGCAGCAGGCCGGCCACGACCGTGCCGGCCAGCAACAGCCGGATCGGTGCGAGGTAATGCACGTAGAAGCGCCACAGCGAGCGCGGCGGCATCGCGCGTTCCGTCGGCGGGAACACGTCGATGAGCGATTCGAACCAGCGGAACATGGGCGACACCCGATACGGCAGCCCGCCATTATCCCACCGTCGGCCCGTCTCACGCCAAGCCGCGGCATCATGGTCCGGATCCACCTGCGCTACGATGCGCGCCCTTCCGAACCGCGAGCACGACCGTGGCGCGCCATCCCGGCCCCCTGCTGACGCACGATGTCGCCGTCGCGCTCGAATCCGCGCGTGCAGCGGGCGCGACGACGTGGAACGGCTCGTTCGACCTCGGTCGTTCGCGCGCCGATGCCGTGCTCGCAGCCGACGCCTGGACTCTCGACGGCGTCGCCTACCCCTACCCGGGCGCGCTCAAGGAACGCAGCATCCAGTGGTGGGACGGCGAGGACTTCGTCGTCGCCGCACGCTTCGGTCGCGCGCTCTACAAGCTCGTCGCGACGCCCTGGGGCGCACCGACGTTCGAGATCGACGGCATCAAGATGCTGCCGACCGCACAGGTCTCGCCGTTCGAGGACGCACGCACCAAGGTCGCGCTCGTGCAGCCGAACGGCCGCGAGGTACTCGACACCTGCGGTGGTCTGGGCTACTTCGCCGCGGCCTGCCTCGAAGCCGGCGCCGCGCGCATCCGCTCGTTCGAGAAGAGCGACGAGGTGCTGTGGCTGCGCACGCTCAACCCTTGGTCGCCCGATCCCGGCGACGCCACCGCGCGCGGACGCCTGCACCTCGAGCATGCCGACGTCGCCGTCGCGATCCGCGGCCTCGGTGATGCGTCGTTCGACGCGATCCTGCACGACCCGCCGCGCTTCGGCATTGCCGGCGAACTGTACGCGCAGGCTTTCTACGACGACCTCGCGCGCGTGCTGCGCCGCGGCGGTCGCCTGTTCCACTACACGGGCACACCCAACCGCCTGACCAGTGGGCGCGACGTGCCTGCCGAAGTCATGCGCCGGCTCGAGCGCGCCGGCTTCAAGGCCGAGCGCGCACTCGATGGCGTGCTTGCGGTGAAGCGCGCGCGCTGAAGCCCATCCGGTGGCGCTCGTCGTCCACCGCCGACCCGCGTCGCGCACGGGCAGATCGCTCGTCTCGGGTAGCCGACGCCTCGCGAGACGCCACGGCGAGGCCACGACGCCAGGCACGACCGCCCCATCCTGGAATGCGGTCTCCTGCCCGCGGACGCGTCAGCGCAACAGCCAGACCATCACGGTACCGAGCGCGCCGGCGATCGTGATGAGGCCCGACAGCAGCTCCACGACCTGACGCGCGACCACGAGGGTGCCGATGACACCCGAGCGCGTCGGCTCGCCGACCACCGGTGCCGGTGTCGATGCGACGGCAGCCGGTGCCGTGTCGACACCGTCGACGAACAGGCGCAGGCGGAACCGGAACACGCCGGCGTCGACGAGCGCGACGATCTCCTCGCCCACGCCTTCGCCGACGCGGATCGGCGCGCGCAGTTCCATCTTGAGGCCGACCCCGCCACGCGCGACGCGACCGCCGTCGAGGTAGAGGCGCTCACCGGTATACGGGCTGTTCTCGAAACGGATCCCGTGGCCCTTGTAGGCGATCTCCCAGCGTTGCCGCAGCGAACCGGCGAGTACCACGAACACGGTACCGAGCACGATCGCCGGAGCCGCGATCCAGGGCGAGCCGCCCGACATGAATGCGCCGACGCCGCTTGCCAGCAATGCCATGCTCGTGACGACGCCCATGAGCTGTCGGCGCCGGATCTGTTCGTCGGTGACGTCGAGCAGCTTGATCATCGGGCATCGCGTCGTGCGGAAGGCGGCGGATCATAGCCTGCGGGATCGACGCCTGCGCACCGGGCCCGCGAGCCGCTTCTCGAACCAGTGGTCGGCGTAGCGATTGTCGTTGTAGGCCGGAATCTCGACGTAACCCGCATCGAGGTACAGCGCACGCGCCTCGACGAGCCTGCGGTTGGTGTCGAGGCGCAGCGTATCGAGCCCCATCGCGACGGCCTGCTCCTCGAGCGCCGCGATCATGCGCCGCGCGATGCCGAGGCCACGTGCCGACGGGGCGACCCACATGCGCTTGAGTTCACCGACGCCCGGCGCGAGCACCTTGAGCCCTCCGCAGCCGACCGCCACACCCGTGAGGCTCGCGACGAGGAAGACGCCGGCAGGCGGCACGAGTTCGTCCGGATCGGCCGACACGCTGCGGGCCGGATCGAAGCCGCCCTCGAACCGCGCGGCGAGCTCGGCGAGGTAGGCGTCGATGCATGCGCGCGACGACGCATCACGTGGATCGGCCACATCGATCGTGACCGCCGCGGCGCGCAACAGGCGCTCCACGTCCGCCATCGCCGTGACGAGGCGATCGCGTTGCGACGGCGCAAGGGTCTCGAGCAGACGCGAGGCCGCGGCATCCGAACGGCGGTCGAGTTCGTCGAATTCACGCCGTCCCTGACGCGTCAGCGTGGCGCGCCGTACACGCGCGTCCTCGCGCGAGGCCTGCATCGCGACGAAACCCTGCGTCTCCAGCGCGCGCAGCAGTCGGCTCAGGTAACCCGAGTCGACAGCCAGGCGCATGCGCAGCTCGCGTACGTCGATGCCATCGCGGCCGATCTCGTAGAGCAGGCGCGATTCAGCCAGCGGACGCCCGCGACCGAGGTAGTCCGCATCGAGTGCGCCGATATGCGCGGTGACGGTGCGGTTGAAGCGCCTGACGTGGTCGATCGCGGCTCGGTCCATTGACTGACTTTAGTCAGGCAATGGACGCTGCGCAAGCCTGGACCCGCGCACATCGGGACGAAAACCTGCGCTACGGCACCTCGAACCCAAAACGGAAGATGCGGTCGGCATCGACCGCGATCGTGAAATTCCCCGGCGAGATGTTGAAGAACACGTTGTTCGAGCACCAGGCACGCACGCGCGCCTGCGTCGACGCCAGACGCGGCACGAGCACCGCGGCGAGGCCGCTGTTGGGCACGTTGCCGAGGGCGTGCGCGAACGTCATGCCACCGTCGGTCGACAAGGCGAGCGTGACGGCGGAGCAACCGATCGGAGCGGCCTGCGTGCCGGCGACATTCCAGGCCACGCGCTGCACGGTGCCGGAGCTCCACGCCGCCGACGCGGCGGGCGCGGTGACCGCGAACGGCCCCGCGGTGCCGACTACACCGAGGGCGACATCGGGCGTCCCACCGCCGCTGTCGGTGGTCGTGACGCGCGTGCTGCCGGGACGCTCGTCACGCACGACGAAGCGGAAATGCAGCGTACGCGTCGTCGTCGGCAACGTCTCGCCGGGCACCGTGGTACCCGCGAGGATGCTCTGCATCCTCGGGAACACGCGTGTCCCGGTGGACTCGGGTGCCCACGACCGGAACAGCGGACTGCTGCCGTTGTCGCCGGCCGCGAGCAAGGCCGCCGGACCGAGATCGACCTGCTCCCAGACGTAGGAAAGCAACGCACCCGCCGACGAGGACGCGGAGCCCGACAGCATGAACGGCGTACGCGCGGGAATCGAGGTCGCCGGTGGCACGGCATCGATCACGGGCGCGGCATTCGGGTTGTCGGCCACGACGGCGCACGACGCGCCGCTGCCCGTCGTGGTGTGGGCGGCGATCGACGCCAGGCTGCGTGCGTGGAAATAGGCATCGGCGTTCGCCTGCAGGTTGTCGCCACCGCAGCCGCCCGCGAAACCCATGATCGTCGAGCCGCTGCCGGGCTCGTAGGCCGACGTCGCGACGCGGTTTCCCGCGCAGTCGCCGAGCGTCGAATTGAACGTGTGCAGGGCACCGAACTGGTGCCCGATCTCGTGGGCGAAGAAATCGACGTGGAACGGGTCGCCGACAGGACTGGTCGGCCCGCTCACGCCGCGTGCCTTGGAACCCGACGTGCAGACGACCCCGGTTCCCGAAATGCCGCCGCTGCCGACGCCGAACACATGCCCGATGTCGTAGTTGGCGCTGCCGATGACCGAGTCGATGGTCGCCTGGTTCTGTCCGAGCATCGTGGAAGCGCTGGTGTTCGTGTACGGGTCCGTCGACGCATTGGTGTAGATCAGCGACGACGTATTGGCGACCAGCTGCAGGCGGATGTTGAGCTCGCGCTCGTAGATGCCGTTGACGCGGTTGACCGCCTCCGTGATCGCCGCCATGGTCGCGGCCACGGTACCGCCGTTGAACTGCGTGAACTCGCCCGTGGCCGCCACCGCGAGCCGGTACGTGCGGCGCTGCGCGCCGTACGAGGCGAGCACCTGTGGCACGTCCTCGTGAAACGGCGCATCGACCTTGCACGTGCGCGAGGCATCGTCGGGAGGAGGGAGGTCCGCGTAGGCCACGCTCGTGTAGGTTCCGGAAGCGTCACGCGCAGGCTGCACGATCCAGCGGCCGTCGCGGTCGAACACGAGCGCGCCGAACCCGCGCGGGGAGAGGTCGACACGCACCTCGGCGCCGCGTGCATCACGGCCGCGCAGGCTGCGGATCTGCGGGAACCGCGCCGCGAGCTCGGGCGGCATGACGCCCGAATCCTCGAGCACGACCTCGATGAATCCGCCATCGGGATGCGGCAATGCGAGCGCCATGCCCTCGCGGACGCTCGCCTCGATCCGTGCGGCGAGCGCATCTTCGTCGACCTGCAGCGTGCGTGGTGCCGTGTCGCCGACACGAGGCTCGACCGCCACGTCTTTCCACATGCCGTGCTGCGCCATCACGCCGGACGTCATGCAGCACATGACGACACCGGCCGTCCATGCCTTCCCCGTCATCGCGAAACCTCCGTTTCCCGGGTGGATGCCGTCGCGTCGTGGTGGGCTCGCGTGACGGTCGCTGCAGTATAGGCGCGCCGGGTCGCACCGATGCGCACCTGCAATGGCGCGCGGGACTCCCGAACCTCCACGTCGAACCGCTCGCGCCGAGGCCACGGTAAACATCGGCGGCGACGATGCGCGTGACGGATCAGGCGAGTCGTCGCGCCAGCGCGTCCGTGGCACGCACGAGCGCGTCGGTGATCGCCGGATCGAACGCACTGTGGCCGGCAAGGACCATTTCCAGTGCGGCCTCGGGCCAAGCCTGAGCGAGGTCCCAGGCGGCCTTGGGCGGGCACAGCATGTCGTAGCGGCCCTGGACGATCGTGCCCGGGATGTGGCGGATGCGGTCGATGTCGCGCAGCAGCTGGCCTTGTTCGAGGAAGACGTCGTGGCGGAAGTAGTGCGCCTCGATGCGCGCGACGGCCAGCGTCTGGTCGATGGGGTCGGGGTCGGGATCGTTGACCGGGTCGTGCACGAGCGTCGAGCATGCGTCTTCCCAGACCGCCCAGGCCTCGGCGGCGGCAACCCGCACGGTCGCGTCGCCGCTGTCGAGGCGACGCCAGTAGGCCTCGACCATCGCATCGCGCTCGGCAAGCGGGATGTGGCCGACATATCCCGCCCAGCGCTCGGGGAACATCATCGCACCACCACCGCCACACTCGTTGAACCAGTCGAGTTCTTCGCGACGGCCGAGGAAGATTCCGCGCACGACGAGCCCGGTCACTACCGCGGCGTGCGCCTGCGCATAAGCGAGCGCGAGCGTGGAACCCCATGAGCCTCCGAACACGGCCCAGCGATCGATGCCGAGGTGCTCGCGGATCGCCTCGATGTCGGCGACGAGATGCGCGGTGGTGTTGTCGACGACGTCCGCGAGCGGTGTCGAACGACCGGCCCCGCGCTGGTCGAACAGCACGATGCGCCAGCGTTGCGGGTCGAAGAACCGGCGATGACGGTCGACACAGCCGCCGCCCGGACCGCCGTGCAGGAACACGACCGGAATGCCATCCGGATGGCCGCATTGCTCGACATGCAGCGTGTGGCGCGCGTCGACGGCGAAGCGCTCGCTCGCGTACGGCGTGATCGGCGGGTAGAGGGTGCGCATGGGTGTGCATCGCGAAGAGAGGAGCCGCACGTTCGCGCATGCGCGCGCCGCGGGCAAGGTCCAATGCCGCAGGCGTGGTGCCCTTGTCGCGGTCGTGTGACGGGAGCGACGACGCGCTGCCTGGTGGAGACTAGACTCGGCACACCGCCGCATCGGCCTCGACAGGATGTTCGACATGCGTGCCAATCCGCAACGCTCCACCCTCTCCCTGCTGTTCGCGTCCGTCGTGGCCACCGCAGCGGTGGTCCACGATGAGGCACGTGCGAAGGATTCCGACCACGCCGCGATACGACGCGAAGTCGCCGCACGCCACGACGAAGCCGTGGCGCGCCTGCGCGACTGGATCGCGAAGCCGGCCATCGCGGCCGAGAACCTGAGCATGCGCGAGGGCGCCGAGCACATGGCCACGCTCGCGCGCGACGCCGGCTTCCAGAAGGTGCGCATCGTCGAGACCGGCGGCCAGCCCGGCGTGTTCGCCACGCTCGACGTCGGCGCGAAGACGACGGTCGGCCTGTACTTCATGTACGACGTGAAGCAGTACGACGCCGCCGAATGGAGCGCGCCGCCACTCGAGGGTCGGCTCGTCGACAAGCCCGGGCTCGGCACGGTCATGATGGGTCGCGGCGCGGTCAACCAGAAGGGGCCACAGGCGGCGATGCTCGCCGCGCTGCATGCGATCCGCGGCAGCGGCAAGCGCGTGCCGGTCAACCTCGTGCTCGTCGCGGAGGGCGAAGAGGAAATCGGTTCGCCGAACATCACGAAGCTCGCACTCGATCCCGAAGTGCGCGCCGCGCTCGCACGCACCATCGGCGTGTTCATGCCGTCGGCGTCTCAGACCGCGAACGGCGCGGTCACCGTGAGCCTCGGCGCGAAGGGCGTCATCGAGCTCGAGCTCGTCGCGAGCGGCGAAGCCTGGGGTCGCGGCCCCGCGCGCGACGTGCACTCCTCGCTCAAGGCGATGGTCGACAGCCCGGTCTGGCATCTCGTCAAGGCGCTCGACACGCTCGTCGGCGACGACGGCAACACGATCACGATCGACGGTTATCCGGTGCCGCCGCCGATCAGCGCGACCGAGCGCGAGATGGTCGCCAAGGGCATGCACGCGCTCGACGAAGCGGGCTTCAAGAAGCAGTTCGGCATCCAGCGCTGGATCGGAGACGCGACATGGCAGGCTGCGCTCGAACGCTTCGTCTCGCAACCGACCGTCAACATCGAAGGCCTCGTCGGCGGCTACACCGGACCCGGCGGCAAGACCGTGCTGCCGCATCGCGCGGTCGCCAAGCTCGACCTGCGCCTCGTGCCCGGCATGTCGAAGGACGCCGCCGTGGCCGCACTGCGCAGCCATCTGCAGGCACGCGGCTACGGCGACATCGTCATCGACGTGACCGGCGGCTACGACTCGACGAGCACGCGCCTCGATGCACGGCTGATCCAGGCCCAGATCGCCACCTACGAGCGTGGCGGACTCGTGCCGACGATCTGGCCGCGCGGCGCGGGCTCCTACCCCGGGTTCGTGTTCACGGGCCCACCGCTGAACCTCGCCGCGGGCCACTTCGGCCTCGGCCACGGCAGCGGTGCACACGCACCGGACGAGTACATGCTGATCACCTCGACGAACCCGAAGATCGCAGGCTACGACGAGGCGGTGATGTCCTTCGTGGACTACCTGTACGCGCTCGCGAAGAACTGATCGCGATCGAAGGTCACCGCCTGGCACGCAGTGCGATCAAGCGCGCATCGTCACGCAGGGCGTCGTAGAGGACGTCCTGCATCTCGACCTCGGCCCAGCCGGGATTGATCGCACGGAAGCGCGCGAGGCTGCGCAGCACGGCGTCGCTGTCGCCGAGGCTCATCGACAGTCGCGCGGCACGGCGCCAGAGGCGATCCCAGTCGTGCGCGCGCGCGAGCGCCGCGTCGCGCGAAGCCTTCGCGTCGGCACCGCGTCCAGCACGCTGCTCGCGTTCGGCACGCAGCATGAGGTCGAAACCGGTGCGCTGGTCGAGCAGGCGGCGCAGGTCCTGCACCGGATGCTTCGAACCGTCGACGCGCAGGTCGATGTCCTGCCAGTCGCCCTCGGGCGTACGCACGAGCAGGGCCGCCGACATCGCACCGATCGTCTGTCCGCCTGCGGCGTGCCCCGCTTCGAGCGCCGCGAGGAGGCGTTCGCCGAACGCACCACGCGCGCCCCGATAGCGCTCGGCCATCGCCTCGACGACGCGTGCACCGGCGAGGCCGTTGCCCTGCACGGCGAATCCCCTGCCCTCCACGCCTCCGGCCCAGGCCGAGCGCTTCGCGACGTCCCCTGTGTGGATCGCCGAGGCGCCACGCGCATCGACGATGCCGACCTGGCGCTCGCCGATGCCGGTGCCATCGAGGCCGCGATCCGCGGCGAGCAACGCCGCGAGCGCGGCCGCCGGCGTGACGCCTTCGGCGAGCAGGGCGAGTCCCTTCGAGCCATAGGCGGGATCGGTCTCGAACTGCACGGCGAGTGCACCGACACGCGCCTTCGCGTACGGCACGCTCGCGCCGACCGCGAGGTTGTGCGTCGCCACCGCGACTCCGCAGGCACCATCGTCGTCGCACGCGACGATCGAATACGTCGCCTCCGCAGGCGCCGTGGCGAGGGCGGCGAACGCGCAGACGAACACGGTCGCACGGCGCAGGATGGCGGCAGCACGTAGTGGCATGTGCGGTGCCCGATAGAGTGGGAGACGCCGTTCGATGCGCGTCGCACCCCAAGGGTTGCATGCAGGGCTCACGACGCGCGCCTCGACATCGGGGCACGCGCTGCGACCGCGGAACGCAGGCGACCTCCGCACTTCCGCACACGGCCCGGAACGCAGGACGCGCGTCCCTGCGAAGCAGGGACGCGTATGAAACGGATCCTCAGCCGGGACGAGGCACCGCGAGCGCGTAGTCGATCGCCGCACGCACCGCGGCGACCTGCGCGGCATTGCACTGCTCGGGAGTGGCCATCGGGCTGTCGGGATAGACCTCGGTCGTGGTCGTGTATGTGGCCCCCGTGATCCCGGCGCACAGGCCGAGGCGTTCGAGCGGGTACTCGATCACGCCGTGGGCGACCACGGGCGAGCCTATGATGTTGCCGTCCGGGTCGGCCGGTGCGATGTGCGTCACGTTGGCGACGGCGGCGATGATCGCGTTCTGGAAATCACGCCGGGGATGGGCGCTGTCGTCGACGACGTAGAAGCCGTCCGGGATCACGTCGGGCTCGTGGGGCTTGCCGTCGCGCGCGGCGAGTGCGGGTCGGAACTCGGTCTCGTCGCTGTCGGTCGTCTCGTGCAGGTCGACGTGCACGAGGAACCTGCCACGCAGCGGCGCGACGAGGCGCATGAGCGCCGCCGACTCCACGGCGGGACTCGGCTCGCGGAACGAGCGGTTCGGATCGATCGCGTCGGCGTTCCAGCGATGGATGCGTTCGTAAGCCCACGGACTCACGCACGGCACGACGAGCAGGTTCACGCGCCCGGCGTAGTCGGTCGCGGCCTGCGCAGCGAACTGCAGTGCACCGTGCACGCCGCTGGTCTCGTAGCCATGGACACCTCCGGTGACGAGCACGCACGGCAGGTCGTCGCGCCATTCGCGGCTGCGCAGCGCGAGCAGTGGATACGCGTCCGGTGCGTACTCGACACGCCCGTAGTCGACGACATCCCAGTGCGCGCGCAGCGACTCGACGGCCGCGACGACATCGTCGGCGTGGCTGCGGTGACGTATCTGGCGGGAACGCCATTCGCGCTTCTCGGGGTCGCCCCACGGCACACCCGGCGTGCCGATCGGATACGGATTCGGTGGCGTGCTCATGGCGGCTCCCGTCGTCGGTGTAAACCGCGAACTCTAGCACCGCGGCACGGCCGGACCTTCGGCACACTGCGCAGTCACGAGGCCGGCTGCTACGATCGGCCGATCATCGTACGGGTCGTGGGAAGGCGGGTCGGACGCACGTGGATCGTCATGCGAGGGGCTGGCGCTCGATCATCGTTCTCGCATGCGGCTGGCTCGCCAGCCTGCCCGCGCTCGCGCTCGATCCCGATCGCGCGATCGGCCAGCTCGTCCATGTCTGGTACGAAAACCAGTTGCCGCAAGGCACGGTGCTGTCGATCGCGCAGCACCGCAACGGCTCCATGTGGCTGGCCACCTACGGTGGACTCGTCCATCACAGCGGCGCCGGCTACGAGAGCATCGACCAGCGCGTCGCGCCGGCGTTGCGCAGCTCCGCGATCACGGCCGTCGGTGCGGACCGCGACGGCACGCTCTGGGTAGGCACACTCAACGGCGGCCTGTATCGCGCCGACGGACGCGACCTGCAGGCGATCGCACTGCCCGGGGGCGCGGAAAGCGTGTTCGGCATCGTGCAGGATCGCGCCGGCGCACTGTGGATGACGACCAATGCGGGGGTGGTCCGCAAGGACGGCGCCGGCATGCACCTGCTCGGAACCGAGAGCGGGTTCCCGCCGCGCGGGTTCTACCGGGCGATCGTCGCCGATGCGGAAGGCGGCGTCTGGATCGCCGCCGATGGCCTCGGCGTCGTGCACTGGCACGATGGCCGCGTCGACATCCTCGATACGGACGACGGACTGCCGACGAACGCGGTCTACAGCCTCGCGATCGACCGCGAGGGCATCGTCTGGGCCGGCACGCAAGCCGGCCCCGTGCGCCATCGCGAGGGTCGCTTCGAGCGCGAACTCCGCCTCGATGCGCTCGACGACAAGCGCATCTACTCGCTGTTCGGCGACCGCGACGGCAACCTGTGGTTCGCCCCGCTCGGTGTCGGCATCTGCCGCCTCACGGCGACACGCTTCGATTGCGACGACACCCTCGCCGGCATGCGAGGCGAGACCGTGCGGTCGATGTTCGAGGACCGCGAAGGCAACCTGTGGATGGGCACGACGTCGAGCGGCGTGCACCGGTTCAGCGATTCCAAGCTCGTGACCGCGACCGGTGCGATGGATTCGAATGCGATCCGGGCCGTGCACGAGGATCGCGACGGCACGCTGTGGGTCGGCTCCGACGGTGCAGGCCTCGCGCGCTACGAGGGACAGGTGCTCGTGCCGGCGACGGAGCTCAACGCGAAGCTGCCGAGCCAGTTGATCCGTGCGATCGAGACCGACGACGAGGGTGACCTCTGGGTCGGCGGCACCGAGGGCGCGACGCGGCTCGCACGCGACGGCAGCGTGAAAACCTTCGGGCTGCGTGAAGGCCTGCCCGGCACGATCGTCTTCGCCTTCGCGCGCAGCCGCGACGGCGGCATGTGGGTCGGCACGCTGCAGGGCGTCGCGCGCCTGCGCGACGGCACGACCGAGAAGATCGCGGGCACCGCGGGCGACGACACGCGCGCGCTCTACGAGGCGCCCGACGGCCGCCTGTGGGTCGGCCTGCGCAACGGCCTGCGCTGCCTCGCTGCAGGCGTCGTGGACACCTGCGGAACCGACGGCCTGCCCGGCATGAGCGTGTTCGCCTTCCTGCCCGAAGCCGATGGCACCTTGTGGATCGGCACGAGCCTCGGCCTCGTGCGCATCCGTGGCGGCCGCGTCGAAACCTTCACGCGACGCGCCGGCTTCTACGGCGACGCCGTATTCGCGATCCTCGACGACGGCGACGGCCACTTCTGGATCAGCTCGAACCGTGGCATCGCGCGCCTCTCACGCGCCGAACTCGCTGCACTCGACGCGGGCACCACGGAAGCCATCGAGCCGATCTGGTACGGCAAGCACGACGGCATGCTGTCGTCGCAAGCCAACGGTGCTTCGCAGACACCCGCCGCGCGAACGCGCGACGGACGTCTGTGGTTCGGCACCGCGAACGGCGTGGTGATCGTCGACCCCTCGCATCTGCTCGTGAACGGGACACCGCCGCCCGTCGATGTCGAGCGCGTCGTCGCGGACGGCATCGACCTGTCGCCACGCGCGCCCGGTCGTCTGGGCCCCCACCTCGAACGCATCGAATGGCATTACGCCGCGATGAGCTACGTCGCCCCCGCGGCGGTGCGCTACCGCTATCGCATCGACGGTTTCGACCGTGACTGGATCGACGCCGGCACCAGCCGTGTCGCGGGTTACACGAACCTGCCTCCAGGCGATTACGTATTCCGCGCGATCGCGAGCAACAACGACGGCGTATGGAACACCGAAGGTGTGCGCGTGCCGTTCACGGTAGTGCCGGGCTGGTACGAAACCTGGTGGTTCCGGACCCTCTCGCTGCTGTGCGCGATGGGCCTGCTCGCAGCACTCCATCGGCTGCGCCTGCTGCGGCTGCGCGAGCGCGAGGTCGCGCTGAAGCGTGAAGTGGAACAGCGCACCCAGGCCTTGAGCGAGGCGAACGCCGCCCTGCAGCGGCTCGCCTCGCTCGACGGCCTCACCCGCATCGCCAACCGCGGCGCGTTCGATCGCTGCCTCGCCGATGCCTGGGCCGCGCACGCCGCGAACCGTGAGCCGCTCGCGCTGCTGTTGTGCGATATCGACGCCTTCAAGGCCTACAACGACACCTACGGCCACCTCGTGGGCGACACCGCGCTCACCGCCGTCGCCACCGCGCTGTCGTCCGTTCTCCGCGCGCACGACGACGTCGCCGCACGCTACGGCGGCGAGGAGTTCGCGATCCTGCTCACACGTTGCGACCTCGACACGGCCTCGCGGGTGGCGCAGACCATGCTCGACACCGTGCGCGATCTCGCGATCGAGCATCGCGCCTCGGGCGTGGCACGCATCGTGACCGTCAGCATCGGTGTCGCGAGCACCGTGCCCGAGGCATCGTCGTCGCCTGACGGGCTTCTGCAGCGTGCCGACGAGGCGCTCTACCGCGCGAAATCCGGCGGGCGCGACCGCGTCGCCCTGGACGCGCCGCACGATTCGCCGGCACGACATCGCCCGACCGAAGCACCCGGCCCGACGGCGTGATCATGTCCACGGTCTTTCCGCGCCGCACGTCACGTTAAGAACGAGGAGCGTGCGCTAGCGTCGACCACGGGGAATCCGAGCAGGGAAACACGCGTCGCCGCCCTGGACGCCACGTGCGCGTGGCAGCCGGCTCAACGACGCGCTCCAGCCGACAGCCAGGAGAAAAGGATGACCCCGCACCAACCGCAACCCCCGATCCGCCACGCACGCTCGCCACGACGGATGCCACTGCTGGCGACGCTGTTCGCGACGCTCCTCGCAGGTTCGACGGCCCATGCCGCCGATCCGGCCCCCACCCCCCTGCCCGACGCCCAATCCGTCACGATCACGTCGTTGCGCGACAGCCCGCCCGGTGGTCACAACGCACTGCTTCAGGTCCGCTACCCCAAGGACAGTGCCCTGCCTGCCGACATCACGCTCCGTGTCGACGGTCGTGACATCGTCATCAAGCGCGATCCGAAGCAGCGCGAAACGTTCACGGGCACCGTGCCGTTCGATTTCCCACGCTTCGTCGAGGAACAGGCTCGACGCAAGGAGGTCGCCGCGAGCGTGCAGAAGGCACCGGTGTTCCGCGGGCGCCAGATCATCGCGGAACGCCCGGTCGCGTTCCTCGATCCCGACCGCCTGCGCCGCGACATCGACTCGGGTACGCCGATCGAGATTCCCGCGGATGTCGGTGCGGGCGTCGCCGCACTGACCAGCGCGGCACGTTCGCTGATGATCGTGCATCCGCGTGTCGTCGAGGATCCGACGCGCACGTTCGACGCCTGCACGAGCACCGGCGATCCGAGTGGCGCGTGGACGTTCAACACACTCATGACCCACATGGCCAACCAGCCGCTGACCGGCGTGGATCCTGCAGACTTCGTCGAAAGCTGGCTCAAGGGCTGGACCGTCCATCAGGTGGTCAACACCTTCGACATCGACAAGCGGCCGCTCATGGCCGACTTCATCCTCGATGTCTGGCCGCGCGACGGCGTCGGTCGCCTCGACCTCAAGCAGTCGCCGATGCGCCTGCTCGCGATCGTCAATCGCGTCGACCTGCGCGGCAACCTGGTGTACGGCGGTGGCGGCGAAGCCGGCGAAGGTCGTTTCGTGTTCGGCGTCATGCGCCGCAACGCCAACGGCACGTGTTCGGAAATGCCGTTCACGGTGATTCTCGAGTACGGCGTGCCGCTCGAAGGCTGTCGCGACGTGCAGGAGTGGGGACGCAAGTGGCACGACCTCGACAGCCTGTCGCTCGGGTCGGCGGTGTACAACGCCGCGCTGCAGGATCTCACCGACGTCTTCACGCGCGCCGATGCGGCGCCGGCGAAGCCGAACGGCAGCGCGATCAACCAGATCCGCACCAACGAGAACGCACTCGATCCACTATGGGAGCTGCGCGAGTTCAATGTCATGGCCTCGAGCAACCACCTCGAAGCGGTATCGGCCAAGCTCACGCCGCATCGCGCGACCTACAATCCGTTCCCTGCCCCGCACACCTCGACGCTGCAGGCCGATTTCGTCAACGGCGATGCCCCGACGATCCTGCTCGACAACCACGACGTGCCCGTCACGTTCATGGGCCAGCCGTTCCTCACCGGCGCGTCGCTCAACCCCAACACCTCGCCCGCGGCGGCATGGATACATCCGGCGATTTTCGACAACGACGCGCGCCACCACTTCTCGCTCAACACCTGCGACGCCTGCCACGGCAGCGAGACGCGCACGCGCTTCCTGCACGTCGAACCGCGCGCGATGGGTACGCCGGCCGGGCTCTCGAGGTTCCTCATCGGCAATCCGGGCTCGGTCACGAGCCCCGGAACGTTCACGGTGCCCGACCCGGTGTCCGGCGTGCCTCGGGTGTTCGGCGACCTGCTGCATCGCCAGGCCGACCTCGATGCGCTGGTGAATCTCGATTGCCGCGCCGGCGCACTGGCCGGCGGGCTGCACAAGTCGAAGAGCGACGCGATCACGCACTGATCGGCTTGATGCCAGCATGAATCCCGCGGATTCGGTGCGAGCCGGGTCCGCGGGCGTACTCAAGCGTTCACGCGATGCGCTCGGCATCCGACCGCATCGTCACGACGCCAGTGCAACCTGCGCGTAGGTGGCGTACGACGACGATGCGACGCCTCGGTCGACGGCGATCGCATCGAGCTGTCCGACGATGCCGGGCGACACCGAGACACCCGAAGGTGCCGGTGCTTCGGACATGAGGCAGCCGGTCGCCTCGTTGGCGGCGTTGCGTGCCGCGGCCGCGGACTCCACGGCACCTGCAGCCGCCACGTTCGCGGCATTCACCGACTCGGCTGCGTACGGCGCAGCCGGATTTTCGGCGACCGCAGCCGCTGCCGCGGCGGCGGCCTGCTGTGCGGTCTCGGCTGCCTGCTCGGCCCGATCCGCTGCGGCCTGGGCCGCCACCGGATCGCAGGCCTGTGCCGCCGCTGCCGCGTCGGCCGCCGCCTGATCGGCATCGAAACCGGCACTGACGGCCGTCTCGGCCTGGGCCGCGGCTTCATTCGCCGCGCTCGCGGCCTGTGCGGCATCGGCCGCCGATGAACCACCCGAAGAACCCGAAACACCCGATGAAGCATCTGTCATGCGAACGTATTCCCGTATCTGCATCGTGGCATCGACCATCGACACCATCACGGGAACCTTATCGTCACGGGGCCTGCAGGCGGTCTGGGGTCGACCCGAGGTCGGGCAACGTGTCCAGCGTCGATTCAGCGTGGACGACCGTCGCACCACGATCGCCCTCGCAGTGCGGTCCCGTGCGTGCATGGGCAACGACCGGATACAGGAAGTACTGCTGCTTCTTCCACGACACGATGCCGAGATCGAACCCGCGGACGAGCACGATGCGGACATGATCGTACGGGGCGTCCGGGCACAGATCCCCGACGATCCTGCCGAACACGCGCCCCGCGAAAGTGGCATCCATGTGACGATCCGAATGCAACCTCGAGGTGACGATGAGCTCGGTGCGGGTGTCTTTCCCGGCTGTCCATGTCGTCATGATCTTCCATTCCAGCGCCTGCACCTCGCGCATGGAGACGACGGTACCCATCGACGTCCGCATGCGCTGCACGTCGGCGGCCGTCGGAGTGCTCGCCAGCATGGTGAGCGATGCGAAGGGCACCAGAACGGCGGCGCCCAGCAGAACGGCGTGCCATCGCCATACGGGCCGAGGCTGCCACGATGCGGTATCGACTTCGGCGCGCAGCACGAACGCACCGGTGACGAGATCATGCAGTGACTGGCGCGTCCGCCTGTTGAACGCGAACAGGTAGAGCATCGCGATCATCACCATGGTGAACACGTTCGTGAGCTGCATCACCAGGAACGGCATGCCGGGAAACATCGCCGCCAGCGCGTCGCCGAGGTACCACGGAATGCTCCACGTCGCCGTGCGGGCGAACGCACGCGGCATCGAGAGCGGGAGCCCGTCGCGTCCCGCCACGCGTATGCCGAGGCATGCCTTGCCGAGTGTCCTGCCGTCGCAGAACCAGCTGTCCATGATCCCGAAGTAGAGCAGCGCGACGCACAGGCCGAAACCGCGACCGAGGGTGCCGAGTGCGCTCATCGGCTCGTACATGAGCCATCCCGTGATGCCGCCGAGCACGGCGAGGATCGCCGTGTCGATCACGAACGCTGCGAATCTCCGCCACAGCGCCGCGAAGACCTGCGGCGCAGCCGTGCGGCCGGACGCCATGCCGGCGTGTTCCTGTGACATCTGCATCCTGTTCCCCTGGGCGGCGTCGCATGCCGCCGCTGCATCACGCGCGGACGTCCGATGATCCGGCTCCGCGTACCGCAACCACCTTAGCGTGCCGACCATCGCTTGTCATGCAAGCACGCCCCGCCCTCACGCAGGCGCGCGCAAACGGCGGAGCCGTGTGTCGCGGATCGCAGCCTCGACACACGTGCTCCAGCTTGGGATGTGGCTCCTCACCCTCCGTGAAGAATGCCGGCCACGAGTTCGCGAACGGCCGATGCCGCAGCCTTCCCTTCGCCTCGCACGATCCACAGATCGCTGTCGTGGAGCCAGACCGCCGCAGCCGAGCTCCCGGCTTCGAGCACCTCTGCGCGTGTTCCGCCGATGTCGATCGCAGGCGTCTGCTTCATGTCCTCGGCACCGTCGAGCAACGAGCGCAGCGCATCCAGCGGTGCCTGCGCTTCGCCCGGCCGCACCGAACGCTGCTGGACCTTGAGCGTGGTGCCGTCGGCCCCACGCAGTACCGCGACGTCGCTGCGCGGGTACATGATGTCGAGCTCGGTGAAGTCGAATCCTTCCGGCGCACGGAAGCGCAAGCCCAGGGCGTCGTTGCGGTAGTCGCCTCCCGCCACGACGTACGGCGCCGCGTCGGCGGCGACAGTGGTCGTCGTGCCGTCGAGGGTGTAGGAGAGCACGCGTACACGCTCGTTGCCGTAGAGGCTCGCGAGCGACGCGAGGCCGCTCGACGCGCCATGCTCGAGCGACGTTCGGATCACGCCGATGCGTGCAGGATCCGCAGGCCCGTCACGCCACACCGCGGCGTCGAGCGCGATCCAGCGCCCATCGACCAGCACTTCACTCCAGGCGTGCCCGCCCCACATGTTGGCGGCATAGACGTGGCCCATGACGACACGCGACGGAATGTCGAGCGCACGGGCGAGGGTCGACAACACGACGGCGTAAGCGAGACAGGTTCCGCGACGGTCGCGCACGGCTTCCGATGCCGATACCAGCGCGATGCCAGCGTCGAATGTCATCTGCGTCGCAACCCAGTCCTGCAGCGCGCGCGCCTGGCGATAGGCGTCGAGCCCCGGCTTGCGCAGCGAGCGTGCGAGCGCGACGACGTCGGGATGATCGGACTGCAGGTAGGCGTTCGGGACCAGCCATTCACGAGCCTGGCCGTCACTCGTCGTCGTGGAAGCCGCCGTCGGTTCCGCCCCACGCCGCATCTCGAGCACGGCATGGCGGTCACTGCGCTCGATCACGCGCTGGTCGGGGCCGTCGAAGGTCGGCATGGCCACGTCGTCGCGCTTGAGCTCGATGCGCACGCGCACGGCCTCGAGCGAGCGGGGCCGCGGCAGGCGGACGTTGGATTTCGCCACCGCGTTCTCGTAGGTGCTCTCGGGCAGTTCGGCGCCGCCCGCGACACGCTCGCGCACGCCGGCATCGGTACGCCGGTTGTCGATCGTGCCGAACGGACTCTCCTGCTGCGTGCGCAGCGCACGCCCGTCGCGGTCGAGCCACAGCTGTGCCGGTACCGGCATCACGTCCATGGTCTCGCGCACGACGATCGACTCGATGCGGCGTCCGTCGATGTCGAGCGTCTCGATACCCGTGACGACTCGCTCGACCTTCGCGAGCGACGCGTAATCGCCGGCATACGTCAGGTAACGCAGCGTGTCGCCGGGCTTGCGCAATGCCGCACGGCTTCGCTCGCGCAGACCTTGCGGGCCCAGCAGCGGCTCGGCGAGCGGCGTGTCGGTCGTGTAGTCACGTCCACCGGCGCGCGTGCGTACACGCAGCACGCCGTCGACGACGCTGCCTTCGCTGGTCGTCGTCTCGGCCGAACTGCCGACCTCGGCGACGACCTCTTCGAGCAGGCCTTGCGCATCTTCCCGGTACCGCGCATGCGAGCGCACCTCGACGCGCGAACCCATGCGGTTGAGCACGAACTGAGACACCTGCTCCGTGCGTCGCGCACCGTCGACAGTCTCGACCTGCTCGTGGAGGAAACCGGTGGGCACGCCACCGAGGCGCGTCTCCATCCACCATGACCGCGCATCCGCGGCCTTCGCCACCGATGCCGCGAACGCGATGCCGGTGATCGCGACAAGCGCCGACGAACACGTGGCTACCGCTCTCCACACCCGGAACCCGCCGTGCGTACGCCTTTCGTTCGAAACAACCCTCATGTCCATCCTCGCCATGCTCCCGCGATGCGGGGCTCGAGGACTTGGGTCCGTCGGACGCGGCGCAACCTTACACGGCGGCGTCGCCGGCTTCGCGCATCAACGATTCGAGGACGCGCACACGACGACGCAGGCGCACCTGCATCGCGAGCATCACGGCGAGGTGCGCGATCACGACGATCACGAGCACGCCGAGCATCGACATGCGCGCGCCGGGGGCACCGTCTTCGAGTACCAGCGCGATGGCCAGCACAGCGAGCGTGCTCGCCGCGAGAAGGACGTAACCGACACGCAGCGCCCGCAACCCGCGCCGGCTGCGCTGCAACGAGAGCGCGAGATGCTCGCGCACGCTCGCGCCGACGCTGCCCCACAGGCCACGCCGGTTCCACCACGCGAAGACGAGTGCAGGGACACCGAGGATCCAGATCGCCGTCGTGCCCCACCACAGTGCCACTTCGTCGCGCCAGGCGGCGAATACGAGGCTGCCCAGGAGAAGCGCGATCAGCATCGTGTACTCGGCGATCGCGAGCGCACGATGGCGCCGGTTCTCGCGCATGGCCCGCGCGTGCGTGCGCGCGGCATCGCCGTGTGCGTGATCGTGCCATTGCGCCTGCCATTCGCGCAGTTCGTCGTCGCTCATCGGGCGTCTCCCTGGAGTCGTTCGCGCAGCGCCGCACGCGCACGGTTCGCGCGCACGGCCACGTTGTTCTCGGTGATGCCGAGGATCGACGCGATCTCGGCGTGGCTCAGCCCTTCGAGGACGAGCGTGATGACCTGACGCAGCGACAACGGCAACGAGCGTATCGCGGCGAGGAGACGCTCTCGCCGCGCCTGCTCACCGTAGCGCGCATCGGGCCCGGGCTCCGGATCGGGCACGTCGACGGCGGCGTCGATGTCGAGCATCGCCGGCGAACGTCGCGCCAGGCGATCGATCGCCTGGTTCGTCGCGACGCGGTACACGAACGTGCCGAGGGCGCTGTCGCCACGAAACTTCGGCAGGGCCTGCATGAGCGCGATGACGATGTCCTGGACGAGGTCCTCGCGCCCGACCGGCGTGCGCTCGTAGCTGCCCGCGATGCGCGCGAGCGCGCCGCCGTAGCGGCGCACGACCTCGTCGATCGCAGGCACGGCGTCGGCTCGGGTGTCGGCGGTGGCGGACGAATGGACGATGGCGGGACGCCGCGGACGAGGGATCGGCATGTCCCATGGGACGGGAGCATGGCGGGAAACCTTACATCGCTACCCCACCTCATGGCGGGGAAGACACCGCGCCGGCGTCCGCACAGGTTCCAAAAGGGACGTCCCAGGGGCCGATCACCCCCACCAGGGCGATCAGCCGCGCGCCGGCGGCGACTACTGGCCGTCGCGCACGAAGAAGTACGTCAGATACGCATGCTGCCCGTCGACCATGCCCATCGAGGTCTGCGCATCGTCGAAATGCTCGCGCCACCATGGCTCGTTCATGAGGCCCTGCATGACCATCTGCCAGCGCATGCCATGGTCGTCGGTGCCTGCGACCGAGACGGCGCGCAGCATGCAGATCGAGGTACGGCACACCGGTGGGTCGAAGCGCAGGTTGGCGAGCTCGGGCAGTCGCGCCTGCATCGAGGCCTCGATCGTGCCGGTCGCGAATGGCGACCACGCGGGATCGGCCGGTTCGTCGCGCAGGCGGCGATGCAGCTCGCGCGCCGGCGACTGGAAACCCTGCTCCGTCTGCGCCATGAAACGGTCCAGGATCGCACGGTCCGCTTCGGTCAAGGGCTGTGGATTCGGCATGGGCGCCGGCGCAGCATCACGCTCGCGCGACGCCGGGGTCGACACGGCTGTCGTGCGGGGCGCCTCCACGACGCCACCGACCAACGCGGGGCGTACGTCGTGCGTGGCCTCGCGAGGCCACTCCGCAGGTGCGGAAGCGACGGCCATGGTGGCGTGTTCCCGGCGATCCGGATCCGGGCCGCCTGAACGCAACAGCCACCACGCGGCGCCGAGCGCGAGCACGACCGATGCAACGAGGATCCCGCGACGTGATGCACGCATGAGCGACCTCCCTGGCGGCATGCGCGACCGCCTTGCCGATGCGGTCGCGCCTGCATGTCCCTGCCCGCATGGCCATGCGGCAGCAGGCCGATCATGCAATGCCGGAGCGCTGCGGGAAACCCCAGCGTTGACCATGCGATCCATCATGTAATATTTTTAGTTACATGAAACAGGACAGCAGGCTCTCGTCGGTCCTGCACGTGCTGCTGCACATGGCGCATCACGACGGACCGCTCACCTCCGAGACCCTCGCGGGGTTCCTCGGCACGCATCCCGTCCTCGTCAGGAAGGTGCTCGGCAGCCTGCGCGAACTCGGTTACGTAGCCTCCGTGAAGGGCCACGGCGGTGGCTGGACGCTCGCGTGCAGACTCGAAGACGTCACGCTGCTCGACATCCACAGGGCGGTCGGCACGCCGGAAGCCTTCGCTGCCGGCCATCGCATCGAGCGCCCGCAATGCCTCGTCGAACAGGCCGTCGACGAGGCGCTCGACGATGCCTTCCGCGAAGCCGAGGCGTTGCTCGTCGCGCGACTCGGCAAGGTCACGCTCGCGGACCTCGCCACTTCCTTCAGCCGCCGCGCCGCACACGCCGGCGCCATCGCACGCAAGGCCACCCGACATGAACGCACCTGACCCTGTCCGCTCCTACGACGCCATCGTCGTCGGCGGCAGCTACGCTGGACAATCCGCCGCGATGCAGCTCGCGCGTGCACGGCAGCGTGTGCTCGTGCTCGACGCCGGCATGCGCCGCAACCGCTTCGCGAAGGCGTCGCACGGCTTCCTCGGCCATGACGGACGCGCGCCCGAGGCGATCGCCGCCGATGGACGCTCCCAGGTCATGGCCTACCCGAATGTGCACTGGGTCCAGGCGGGTGCCCTGCAGGCGTCGGGCGAAAAGGACCGCTTCGTCGTGGTCGACGAGGCCGGCCATCGCTGGCACGGGCGCCGCATCGTGCTGGCCATCGGCGTCGTCGACGAGTTGCCGCCGATCGAAGGCCTCGCCGAGCGCTGGGGACGCAGCGTGTTCCACTGTCCTTATTGCCACGGCTACGAACTCGACCGCGGCCGGATCGGCGTCGTCGCGACGAGCGAACTGTCGATGCACCACGCCCTCATGCTGCCGGACTGGGGCACGACGACGCTTCTCGTCGACGCGGCTTTCACCCCCGACGATACCCAGCTCGCCTCGCTGGACGCACGCGGCGTGACCGTGGAGAGCGCACGTATCCAATCGGTGAAGGACATCGCGACCGTCGCGTTGCAGGACGGTCGCGAGCTCGTCTTCGACGGGCTCTTCGTGGCCACGCGTACGCGCGTGTCGAGCCCGCTCGCGCAGCAGCTCGGTTGCGCCTTCGAGAACGGATTCTCGGGCGACTTCATCAGGACGGACGAGTTCAAGGCCACGTCGGTGGCCGGCGTGTTCGCCTGTGGCGACGCGGCACGTGCCGCGCACAGCGTCGCGCTGGCGGTCGGCGATGGCGCCTGGGCCGGCGCAATGACGCATCGTTCGCTGCTGCCTGTCTGATCACCTCCTGCACGCAGCATCCACGGAAGCGTCGTGCAGGCAGTCGTCGCGTTGATCCGGTGCAGCAGCGCGATCAGTTGAAGCCGTTCGCGAACAGCGTGTCCCAGTTCTGGTTCTCGAACGCGCCGGGGTCCATCGCCGCGTAGCGCGTGCGACGCTGCGCATGCACGTCGAGTATGGACGGCGCGTAATAGGGAACGAGCGCGCGACCGAGATCGAGGAACGGCGAATCGTCGCGCAGCCGCCAGTCGAAGGTCGCCGGATCGACGAAGCGCGGGTCACCGACGAGGGCGTTCGTGGCGGCCAGCGGCAGGTTGCCCGACACGGTGGTGACCAGGCTGAAATCGGCGCCCGCCGTGCCGTTGCCGTATCCCACGTTCGCCAGGCCCTCGAGGTTCAGGTCGCTGATCGCGTTGTCGTGGAACAGCGAGTTCACGACATCGAGGCGGACGCCACCGCCGAGTCCCGCGCCGACCCCGCACCCCCGCCCGCCGTTGCCTGCGCAGCGGCCACCCACGAACGTGCTGTTCGCGATGACGGCGGCGTGCGCGACGTTCTCGCCGGTCGCCAGCATCGTGATGCCGGCATGCGCCGATGCGGTCGTCGAGGCACGGTTGCGGTCGAACAGGCTGTTGACGATGCGCAGCGAGCCCTTCTTCACGTAGAAATTCGCGCCACCGCCGAAGTAGCCGTCGTTGTTCGCGAAGATCGTGTTCTCGACGACCAGCGACGTGAAGCCGTCGTTGTAGGTGCCCATGTCGAGCCCGCCGCCGCGCACGAACGTCGCCGGATCACCGAAACCGTTGGCGATCGTGAGGTTGTAGACCGTGAGCTGCGAACTCGTGGTCGCCCCCTGTGGCGTGATCTGCTGGATGAGGAGTACGCGGCGCTGCCCCGCGCCGTCGAGGATCGTGCGTCGCGCGTCCAGGCGCATCTGCGCACAGTCGTTGCCGTCCACCGTGTACCAGCCGCCCGAGATCGTCAGCCATCCCGCATTCTGCGTCGAGTACGTGAAGGTGCTGCTGAAGGTCGTGTAGATGCCTTCGCGCAGCTTGATCTCGTCGTCTTGTGGCGATGCGGCGGCCGCCGTCAGCGCCTGCTGGAACTCGTTGTGGTCGCGCACGCACCAGGTCGCCGCGAAGGCCTGTGGTGACACCATCGCCAGCCAGGCGAGCCCTGCGATGAATGCCATGATCCTGAACATCGATACCTCCCCGCTCCGGTCCTTCCCGTTACGCAGCGAGGAGGTCGAAATCCGAACGGACGGTACGGATCATCGAGCGACGTACGATAGTTCCCGCCACATGCTGCGGACCGCGCCACGCACGGCGCATGCCGATGCGTGGGGTACCGTGGCAGCACCGCGATGCGCCTATTTCGGGTCGGGACGCTGGATCGTCGCCTGGCGGATCGAGAGCTTCCACGTGCCCGACGCGTCGCTCCACACTTCGGTGATGCGCCGGCGGATCTCCTCGCCCGCGAACTTCGCCTTGCCGACGGGCTTGAGCGTCTCTTCGCCCATCAGCACGACGTCGTGCTCGCCGCGCGTGGCGGCGTACTCGATCGAACGCTCGAGCGTGTCGTAGTGGATGAGGCCGGTGCGCAGGTTGGCCATTGCATCGGCCTTGCGCGCAATGCGGTTGAACGGGTTGTTGACGACGGCATCGTCGGCGAAGACCGCTTCGAAGGCCTCCGCATCACGCTCGAGGATGGCCTTGTCCATGCGCCGCGTCGCCTCGAGGGCCGCCGCGATGCGCGGCTGCTTCGCGGCGGCCTCGACGTCGGGATTCGCAGCGCGCCATTCGGCCTGCGCGTGCAGCGGAACGATCACGGCCAGCAGGCAAGGCATCCAGCGTCGCATCGGGCATCTCCATGCAGGGGCGGGGATCACGTGTGTCAAGCCTGCATCTTCCACCTGGTCCGGGGCCGACGCCAGCAGGGATGTTCCGTGGCGTAGCGGAGGCTCGCCCATGAACGGATGCCAACGTGGCCCTCCTCGCAGGCATCGTGTCTCGCGAAACGGTGTCGGCCGACACTTCGCGGAAGCCTGTGCCCGCTATCATCGCGCCGCCCTCGCTCACGGAAGTCCACCATGCGCCGCGACCTGCTGCCCCCCATCCTCCTGCTGGCCGCGTGTTCGGCGAGTCCGCTCGCGCACGCTGCGGTCAGCGATCCGAACTGGACCGAGACCGCGTTCTCGATCAACCGCAATTCACCGACCGACACCTCGGGCAAGCAGCACACGGGCATGGCCTGGGCGACCGACGGCAGCGACCGCCTGTTCGTGCTCGAGAAGAACGGCCGCGTGCGCGTGCTGGCGGGCGCGCTGACCACGACGACGCCGGAGTGGACGACGTTCGCGACGATGTCGCCGATCGTCACGAGCAGCGAATGCGGCCTCATCGGCATGGCGTTCGACCCGAACTTCGCGAGCAACGGCTACGTCTACTTCTTCGTCACGGTGAGCAGTTCCGAGCAGCAGATCATCCGCTACCGCGCCGACGGCAATGTCGGCGTCGAACGCACCGTGATCATGGCCAACCTGCCGACCAACGGCGCCAATCACGACGGCGGCGGCATCGGTTTCGCGGCCGACGGCAAGCTCTACTGGGGCATCGGCGATCTCGGCAGTGCAACCGGCGTCGACGGTGACCTCACCTCGCTCGCGGCCAAGGTCGGCCGCGCCAATCGTGACGGCTCCCTGCCGCCCGACAATCCGTTCGCCGACGGCAATGGCCCGAACAACGACTACATCTTCGCGCGAGGCGTGCGCAACCCGTTCACGATGCAGATCCAGCCGTCGACCGGGCGCATCTGGCTCAACGTAGTCGGTACCGGTTACGAGCAGATCTTCGTGATCGGCCGCGGTGACCATGCCGGCTACAACGATTACGAGAACAACCAGCCGGCGGGCTTCCTGCCACCGAAGATCAGCTACCGCACGAACGGCAGCGACACGCGCACGATCACGACCGCCGTGCGCAACGGCAACATCGCCACGTTCACGACGAGCGGCGCGCACGGCTTCCGCACCGGCGGCAACCTCTCGATCGCCAACGTCGGCAACACCACGTTCAACGGCGCCAACCAGTACGTCGCGTCGGTGCCTTCGGCGACCACGTTCACGGTGCGCCAGACCGCGGCCGATGCCTCGAGCACCGGCGGACAGGCCGTCACCCTCAACCAGGGCGGCTGCCTGACCGGCGGCGGGTTCTACGATGCCACGCTGGCCCCGGCCGAGTACCGCGGCAACTTCTTCTACGGCGACTGCAACTCGGGCCGCATCATGCGCGCGCGCATCGACACGTCGACGAACGAAGTCCTGTCGATCGACCACTGGGCGATCGGCGTGTCGTCGCAGGTCGACGTCGCGGCCGGTCCCGACGGCGCGCTGTATTACACCGGCACGGGTACCAACACGATCTTCCGCGCCGCCTACAACGCGACCAGCCAGGGCATCGTCGTCGCGAACCAGAACCTGCGCCTCGACGAAGGTGGCCAGGGCGCGACCATGATCAGCCTCGCCGTCGCGCCGACGTCGAACGTGCAGGTCAGCGTGGCACGCACCTCGGGCGACAGCGACGTCAGCGTCGCCTCCGGCGCCACGCTCACGTTCACCCCGTCGAACTGGAACCGACCACAGGCCGTGCGCTTCGCGGCCGCGGTCGACGCCGACGCGAGCGACGACGCGGCGACGATCTCGGTGTCCTCCGCAGGCCTCGCGACCGTGCCGATCAGCATCACCGTGCTCGACTTCAACCCGCCGGGCGACCTGATCTTCCGCAACGGCTTCGACTGAAGCTCCACGCGACGCTCGTCGCGGCACCGGCGAACCTGCCGTCGCGACGGGCCCGGCATGCCGTGGCATGGCCTCCATCCGGAGGCCGTGCCCTGGCGGCACCCGCAGGTGCCTTGGCCATCCTTTTCCCGAGGGAGTTCTCGCAGGAACGTCGGCAGAGGATTATGATACGTACATACGTACGTCATCCGTCCTGCCATGCTCTGGCTCTGCCTGCACTGCCCCGACCTGCCGCTCGCCGCGGTCCGGCCGCATGACGCGGCGGACACGGCGGCGACGGTGCTCGTCGACGGTTCCGCGCGACAGCCGCGCGTCGTCGCGGCCGACGCCGTGGCAGCGGCGCAAGGCCTGCGCGCGGGCATGCCGCTCGCGGCGGCGCGTGCACGCCTTCCTGCACTGACCGCGCTGCGCCGCGACGCGGTCGCCGAGAAACGCCTGCTCGCCACGCTCGCGGACTGGGCTTACCGCTTCAGCGGCGAAGTCTGCCTGGCGCCGCCCGATGCGCTGCTCGTCGAAGTCGGCGCGAGCCTGTCGCTGTTCGGCGGCTGGCCCGCACTCGAGCGACGCCTGGGCGTGGAACTCGCGACGCTCGGCGTGAACATGCGCTTCGTACTCGCGCCCGTCGCGCGGGCCGCGCAGGTGCTCGCCGCGGCCGGTCGCGACCGCCTCGCCCTGCCCACGCCGGAACCGATGCTGCGCGAGCTCGCAGGCCTGCCCATCGTCCGGTCGGGACTCGAGGCGACGACCGCACGTGCGCTCGCCGGCATGGGCCTGGCCACGCTCGGCCCGGTGCTCGCGCTGCCGCGTGCCGAGCTCGCGCGCCGTATCGGCAAGGACGCCCTGCTCCATCTCGACCGTCTGCGCGGTGCCGCGCCGGAAACCCATGCGCGCCATCACCCGGCCGTGCGCTACGAGCGCCGCTTCGAATTCGACCACCGCGTCGAATCGGTGCAGGCCCTCGCGTTCCCGCTGCAACGCCTCGTGCGCGAGTTCGCGCGCTTCCTCGTCGCACGCGACGGCGGCGTGCAACGCTTCGAACTCGTGCTCGAACACGAGCGCGGTGCGCGTACGCGCGTACCGGTCGGCCTGCTCGTCGCGCAACGCGATCCGGATCGCCTGCTCGAGTTCGCGCGTGGCCGCCTCGAACGCCTCGACCTCGTCGCGCCGGTCGAGGCGCTCGTGCTGCGCGCCGACGACCTGCCGACGCTCGCGCCGCTGCACGTGGACCTGTTCGACGACACGCGCCGCGAAGCGCTCGACTGGCCGTCGCTCGCCGAGCGCCTGCGCGCGCGGCTCGGCGACGACGCGCTGCAAGGCCTCGCCCTCGTCGCCGACCATCGCCCCGCCCACGCGTGGACGACGCGCATGCCGTCGACGACGCCCGGGAAGCGGGACGGGATCGCTGCTCCGGGCAGCGCACGCCCGCTGTGGCTGCTCGCGCGCGAAATCCCGCTCGTGCCGGCGCCGCAGGCGATCCTCGCCGGACCCGAACGCATCGAAAGCGGCTGGTGGGACGGCGGCGACGAACGTCGCGACTACTACGTCGTGCGCACGCGCGACGGCCAGCGTGCCTGGGCCTACGTCGCAGCCGGTGCGACGCAGGGCTGGATGCTGCACGGATGGTTCGCCTGAGCACGCTGCCGCATCCCGCGCGGCGTGGCATCCGGCGCATCCGGGATGCCCACATGCCGCGCCTGCTGCCGCCCGGCGCGGTGCCGACGCCGTGTGTGCCGGCACCGCCCGACGAACCCGCCTACGCCGAGCTGCACGCGCTCAGCAACTTCAGTTTCCAGCGTGGCGCCTCGGACGCCGACGAACTGTTCGAACGCGCCGCCCTGCTCGGCTACCGCGCGCTCGCGATCACCGACGAGTGCTCGATGGCCGGCATCGTGCGCGCACTCGATGCCTCCGAAGAGCACCACCTGCCGCTCGTCGTCGGCACCGAGATCCGCCTCGCCGACGGGCCCAAGCTCGTGCTGCTCGCGACGGACCACGACGGCTACAGCGACCTCTGCCGCCTCATCACGCTGGCGCGCCGGCGCAGTGCGAAGGGCGAGTACCGGCTCGTGCGCGACGACCTCGCCCTGCTCGGCGACGGCGTGCTCGTGCTGTGGCCGCCGCGCGATGGCGTGGACGATGCGGATGCGGAAGCCGCGTGGCTCGCGATGCGTTTCGCGACGCGCGCCTGGATCGCCGTCGAGCTGCACCGCGACGGCGACGACGCGGCCCGGCTCGCGCGCCTGCGCGCACTCGGCGAGCGCCATGCGCTGCCGCTCGTCGCGAGCGGCGACGTGCACATGCACGCACGCGGCCGCCGCGCACTGCAGGACGTCATGACTGCGATCCGCCTCGGCTGCACGGTCGCCGAAGCCGGCCATGCGCTGTTCCCGAACGGCGAGCGCCACCTGCGCCGGCGTCGCGACCTCGCCACACTGTATCCGCAGGAGCTTCTGGACGAGAGCGTGCGGATTGCGGAGCGGTGCATCGCGTTCGAATTGAGGGGAATCAATTACGTCTATCCGAGCGAACTCGTGCCGCCGGGACTCACGGCGAGCGAACACCTGCGCGCACTGACGTACACAGGTGCCGCCGTACGATGGCCTGGCGGTATGCCACCAGGCATTCCCCAGCAGCTCGAGCACGAGCTCGCACTCATCGAAAAGCTCAAGTACGAGCACTTCTTCCTCACGGTGGAAGACATCGTGCGCTGGGCTCGTGAACAAGACCCGCCCATTCTCTGCCAAGGCCGCGGCTCATCGGCCAACTCGGCAGTCTGCTACGCACTCGGCATCACGGCCGTGCGTCCCGAAGACGGCAACCTGCTGTTCGAACGCTTCCTGTCCATCGAGCGAAACGAACCACCCGACATCGACGTCGACTTCGAGCACGACCGCCGCGAGGAGGTGATCCAGTACGTGTTCGGCAAGTACGGCCGCGAGCGTGCCGCGATCGCCGCAACCGTGATCCGCTACCGCGGCAAGAGTGCCGCGCGTGACGTCGGTCGCGCGCTCGGCTTCGGCGAGGACGAACTCGGCCCGCTCAGCGATGCCCATGCCTATGCGAACGGCGAGGCACCGCTCGACGAGCTGCTCGCCGAGCGCGGTTTCGATCCTTCCTCTGAGGCGATCCGGCGCTTCATCGTGCTCGTCGGCGAGCTGCGCGGATTCCCGCGCCACCTGTCGCAGCACGTCGGCGGCTTCGTCATTTCCGAGCACGCGCTGCACACGCTCGTGCCGGTCGAGAACGCGGCGATGGACGAACGCACGATCATCCAGTGGGACAAGGACGACCTCGAGTCGATGCACCTGCTCAAGGTCGATTGCCTCGCGCTCGGCATGCTGAGCTGCCTGCGCCGCTGCTTCGACCTGCTGCGTCGCCACGAGGCGCTGGAACTGGAGCTCTACAGGATCCCGGACGACGACGAGGCGACCTACGACATGATCTGCCGCGCCGACACGATCGGCGTGTTCCAGATCGAGTCGCGCGCGCAGATGTCGATGCTGCCGCGCCTGCGCCCACGCGAGTTCTACGACCTCGTCGTGCAGATCGCGATCGTGCGGCCCGGCCCGATCCAGGGCGGCATGGTGCATCCCTACCTGCGCCGCCGACAGGGTGAAGATGCCGAATACCCGCAGTCGCGCGAGGAACGCGAGCGTGGCGTCGTCAATCCCGAGGTGATGAAAGTGCTCGGGCGCACGCTCGGCGTGCCGATCTTCCAGGAGCAGGTCATGAAGCTGATCCAGGTCATCGCCGGCTTCACGCCGGGGCGCGCCGACGCGCTGCGCCGCGCGATGGCGGCATGGAAGCGCAAGGGTGGCCTCGAACCGTTCCGCGACGAGATCCGCGAGGGCATGCTCGCGAACGGCTACGACGAGGACTACTTCGAGCGCATCTTCCAGCAGATCCTCGGCTTCGGCGAATACGGTTTCCCCGAATCGCATTCGGCCAGCTTCGCGCATCTCGCCTACGCTTCGTCGTGGATCAAGTGCCACCACCCGGCGATCTTCACCTGCGCGCTGCTCAACTCGTTGCCGATGGGTTTCTACGCCCCCGCGCAGCTCGTACGCGACGTGCAGCGCCACGGCGTGCGCGTGCTGCCGGTCGACGTCACGGCGAGCGAGTGGGACTGCACGCTCGAGCGCGCCAAGTCGCGCGAGGGCGATCCGCAAGCCGAAGGCGCGCTGATGCTGAGGCTCGGTTTCTCGCGCCTGACCGGCTGCGGCGAGGCGATCGCGCGGCGCATCGTCGAGGCACGTGCCGACGCACCGTTCCGCGACGTCGCCGACCTCGTGCGGCGTGCGCGCCTGTCGGTGCGCGAACGCGGCCTGCTCGCCGATGCCGATGCCTTGCGTGCATTCGGCGCGCACCGCCATCAGGCGCGCTGGGCCGTCGGCGGCGCGGAACCACCTCCGCCCGTGCTCGACGGCGCCGCCGTGCACGAGGATGCGGTCGACCTCGTCGCACCGACGCTGCGCGACGATGTGCACGCCGACTGGGCCGCGCAGGGCTTCTCGCTGCGCCGCCATCCGCTCGCGTTCGCGCGCGAGGCGCTGGCGCGCGAGCGCATGCTGCGCGCACGCGAGATCCAGACCACGCCGCACGGGCGCCACGTGCGCTGCGCGGGCCTCGTCACGGTGCGGCAACGCCCGGGCACCGCGAAAGGTGTGACCTTCGTGACGCTCGAAGACGAGACCGGCGTCGTCAACGTGATCGTCTGGCAGGACGTCGCGCGCGAGCAGCGTCGCGTGCTGCTCGACAGCGTCGTGCTCGGCGTGGAAGGCGTCATGCAGGCGAGCCAGGGCGTGCGCCACGTCGTCGCACATCGCCTGCTCGACCTCGGCGCGCTGCTGCCCGGCGTCGGATCGGCTTCGCGCGACTTCCATTGAGGATGCACGCCCGCACGACAACGTGCTCCACCAGGTTTCCACGGACTTGCCCGCGATCCGCCACAAACGCACGCAAGCGTGCCATCTGCGCACGCGATCCTGATCTCCGTCGGTCGCAACGGCGGCCACATCACCCAACGGAGAGGATTCCATGAAGACGTCGTGCCTGCTGTCCCTGCTCATGCTCGCCAGCCTCGAGGCGCATGCCGCCGGCCAGCGCAAGCCGTGTGAGGACCTGCAACGCGAGATCGCCGCGAAGATCGACGCACGTGGCGTCGCCGCCTACACGCTCGAGGTCGTCACGCCCGAGGCGGTCGGTGAGGCACGTGTCGTCGGCAGCTGCGACGGCGGCACGCGCCGCATCACGTATGTGCGCCAGGCCGTCGAGGCGCCGCGTGCGCTGGCCGCGGTACAGGCCACGCGCGACTGAAACTTTCCCTTCCCGCCATCGGCGTGCCGTGCAACGCCGGGTCGGATTCGCAGTTGCTGCTGCCCCCAGGCATCGGGACCCACCCGGAAGAAGCGACTCCGACCCGGTTTCCCGCCTTCGATTCCGCATCGCCACGGAAGGCCCGACACCGCCCGGACGGCGGCCCACGCCCGCGCTCAGTTGAGCGCGGAGCGTCCTCGGCGCGTCATGCGGCGCGCCTCTTCCCAGGTTCCGTCGTCGACCACCTCATGGGCATCGCACATCGCGATCGCCGCATCGGCGACCTTGGCCGTGTCGAGGTAGACGTAGCCGGCGATGCCGACCGAACCGAGGATCGGGAACCAGCGCGTGACGATGCGGCTCGCGCCGCGTTGCGCGATGCGCAGCGCGATCTTGTTGGCGATCGCGTACAACGCCGACAGCGGCGCGCGACGCACGAGGTAACGCTCGCCGGCGCGGATCACGATGTCGCGGAACGCGCCCGCAGCCGTGTGGCCGAACAGGCAGTACAGCATGTGCTCGCGCGTCAGCAGGTCCGTGCGGCCGTAGGCACCGGCAATGTCGGCGACCATCTGACGCTGCATGCGCCAAAC
This sequence comes from Lysobacteraceae bacterium PS02065, assembly GCA_029959555.1. Taxonomy (GTDB): domain Bacteria; phylum Pseudomonadota; class Gammaproteobacteria; order Xanthomonadales; family Rhodanobacteraceae; genus Dokdonella. The sequence goes on from JASCPI010000015.1 coordinate 92,132, forward strand.
CGACACCAGCTCGGGTCCGATCGTGAGCCAACCGAGCGCTCCGGGCGGCAGCGACAGCGCACCGGCCAGCGAAGCCGTCGCGATCGAAGCGCGCGAGGCGATGATGCGCGAGCGCGAAGCCGGGTCCTCTTGCGCCGCCTCGCGGCTCGGCGGCACGCTGCCGACGAGCTCCAGGATCTGTTCGGTATAGGGGGTCTGCTCCGGCGGTACGCGCGAAGCGAAGCGCGTGCTGGTCGACAGGGTCGGCATGGTCGGCTCCTCGAACGGCGATGACCACGCCGTTGTCACCGATGCCGCGCGAACCCGCCGTGAACACGGCGGATCCGCGCGCGTGCCGGTTCAGGCCGCCTTGCGGCCGAGGCACTCGGCGAGCGCGCCGACCACGCGATCGACGTTGCCCGGCGTGCTGCCGGCGCCCATGAGACCGATGCGCCAGATCTTGCCGGCGAGTTCGCCGAGCCCGGCGCCGATCTCGATCGAGAAATCGTTGAGCAGGCGACGGCGCACGCCGGCCTCGTCGACGCCGTCGGGCACCTTGACCGCGTTGAGCTGCGGCAGGCGCGCGGCTTCCGCGACGAGCAGGTCCAGGCCGATCGCAGCGAGGCCGTCGCGCAGGCGCAGGTGGTTGTCGCGATGGCGCGCGAACGCGGCCTCGAGGCCTTCTTCCTGCAGGCCGAGCAAGGCCTCGTGCAGCGCGTAGAGCATGTTGATCGGCGCGGTGTGGTGGTAGGCGCGCGCACCGCTGCCCTGCCAGTACCCCATGACGAGGCCGAGATCGAGGAACCAGCTCTGCACGGGCGTCTTGCGCGAGGTGATGACCTCGACCGCGCGCGCGCTGAACGTCACCGGCGACAGGCCCGGCGGTGCCGACAGGCACTTCTGCGAGCCCGAGTAGATCGCGTCGGCGCCCCAGGCGTCGGCGAGCACCGGGATGCCGCCGAGGCTCGTGACGGCGTCGACGATCGCGAGCGCGCCGTGCTCGCGCGCGAGCCGGCAAAGTGCCGCCGCATCGGACTGCACGCCGGTCGAGGTTTCCGCATGCACGAACGCGAGCGCCTTGGCACCGGGATTCGCGCGCAGCGCGGCCTCGACCTTGTCGAGATCGATCGCGGTGCCGAACGCGTCCTCCACCATGACCGCGGTCGCGCCGGCACGCACGACGTTCTCGCGCATGCGCGCACCGAACACGCCGTTGCGGCAGACCACGACCGTGTCGCCCGGCTCGATCAGGTTGACGAACGCGGTCTCCATGCCGGCCGAGCCCGGTGCGGACACCGGCAGCGTCAGCGCATTGCCGGTCTGGAACGCGAAACGCAGCAGCTCCTTGAGCTCGTCCATCATGCCCACGAAGCGCGGATCGAGATGGCCGATGGTCGGGCGCGCGAGCGCGTCGAGGATGCGGCGCGGCACCGGCGACGGACCGGGGCCGAGGAGGAGCACGTCGGGCGGATCGAAACGGGGCATCACGGGCACCTTCGCCGGGGGACGGATCGGGCCAGTCTACGTCAGCCGCCGCGTGCCCCGGCGAGCACCTGGAGGAATGCGTCAGCAAGCCGCAGCTGGCCGAAGAAGCCGTGCTGGGTGCCGCTGAGCACGCGCAGCATCTGGGTCCGGCCCGGCGGCAGGCGGCCCATCGGCAGGAACGCGAGGTCGCGCAGGCGCGCGGCGAGGCCGCGCTCGGACTGGAACAGCGGCGTCAGCCAGCGGCTCCAGCGGTGGTAGATCGCGACATGACGACGCCGCACATCGGCGTAGGCCGCGAGCGCTGCACCGACATCGTCCTGCGCGCGCAACGCGTCGCGCAGCGCGAGCGCGTCGAGCAAGGCCATGTTGACGCCCTGCCCGAGCTGCGGGCTCATCGCGTGCGCGGCATCGCCGGCGAGCACGACGCGCCCGTGGTGCCAGCGTGCCGGCAGGCTGTCGCGGTAGGCGGCACGCGCGAGCTGCAAGGGTTCGACGAGATCGGCCACGTAGGGCACCAGCTCGGGCCACAGGGTCCCGACCTCCTCGCGCCAGGCCGCCATCGCTTCGCGCGTGCCGGCCGCGGTCGAGGCGGACGGCAGACTCCAGAAGAAGCTCACCTTCGGCGTCGCGTCGCCGGGCCGCGTGCCGACCGGCAGCATGCCGATCATGCGGTTGGCGAGCCGGTAGCGCTGGCGCAACTCGTTCGGGAACGGCCAGTCGGCTTCGGGCACGAGGCACCACAAGGCACCCCACGGATACGGGCGGTCGAGCCGGGGCGGGCCGAGCCGCGCGCGCAGGCAGGACTGCGCGCCATCGGCGGCGGCGACGAGGTCGAACGGCCCGTGGCGCTGGCCTCGCGCGTCGCGCAGCCAGCGGTCGTCATCCTCGATGGCGGTGATGCGGCAACCCGCATGCAGGGTCTCGGGCATGCCGTCCGCACCGGCGAGGATCGCGAACAACGCACCACGCTGCATCGCGAGCCCGTACAGGCGCGTGTCGAGGTCGGCGTAGCGCATGTCCATGACGCGCCGGCCGCGTGGGTTGTCGCCGTGCAGGCGATCGATGCGGCGCCCGTGCGCGAGCGCGGCATCGAGCAGGCCCATGTCCCAGAGCACCGAGAGTCCGGTCGGCTGCACGAGCACGCCGGCGCCGATCGGCCCCGGACGTTCGGCCTGCTCGAACACCTCGACGCGATGGCCGTCGCGCGCGAGCAGCAGCGCGAGCGCCTGCCCGGCCGTGCCGTAGCCGACGATGGCGATGTGGAGCGGTGTCGCAGCCAAGGGCGTTCCTCAGTCAGGAGGCGCTGGAGTCGACCACGCCCATCGTCGCACGGCAATCATCATGGTCACCACGGATTAATCGCCGCAGTGCGAGGGTCGCTGGATCGACGACGACGAGGAGCGACGATGAAGACCGAAACGACACCGAGTGACGACCTCAACACGCTCGGCGAACTCATCGACGGCATCGAGATCGCGATGCTGACGACGCGTGCCGCCGACGGCAGCCTCGTCAGCCGTCCGCTGCAGACGCTGCAGTTCGACCGCAAGGGCGACCTGCACTTCTTCACGGCCGCCGACAGCGCGAAGATCGAGCAGTTGCTGCGCGATCCCGAGGTCAACCTCGCCTACGCGCATCCCGGCACGCAGCGTTACGTCTCGGTGCGCGGCACCGCGTTCGTGACGCGCGATCGTGCGCGCATCGACGCGTTGTGGTCGTTCGCCCAGAAACCCTTTTTCCCGGACGGCAAGGACGATCCGAACCTCGTCGTGCTCAGCGTGCGCGTGCGCGACGCCGACTACTGGGAAGCGCCGAGCAACTTCGTGAGCCGCGCGCTCGACTTCACGCGCGCGATCGTCAGCGACGAACCCGCAGACCTCGGCTCGCATGGGCGCGTGGCCGGCCTGCCCTGACCGGCCGCACCGGGACGATCAGAGCCGGGCGAGCGCCTGATCGAGATCGGCGATCAGCACGGCCGGCTCCTCGAGTCCGATCGACAAGCGTACGAGGGCGAGCGACGACGTGCCTGCCGCACGCAGCGGCGCGTCCGCCGGGAACACCGCGCATACCGGGAACGCGAGCGACTCGTATCCGCCCCACGACACGGTCATGAGGAAACGCTCGAGCCCGTCGCAGAACCGCTCGACCGCGGCGACGTCGACCGCATCGAGCTCGATCGTGAGGAGGCCGCTCGCGCCCTTGAGCTGGCGCTCGCTGAGGCCGAGCTGCGGATTCGCGCTCGCGTGCGGCGCGTGCACGTGGCGAACGCGCGGATGCGCCTCGAGGAACGCGAGCACCTCGCGCGTCGTCGCCGCGATGCGTTCCATGCGCACGCCAAGCGTGCGCAGCCCGCGCAGCATGAGCCAGGCGTCGTGCGGCGACAGCATCGCGCCGAACGTCATGTACGGCCCCTTGAACACCTCGCGCAGCAGCGCCTCGCTGCCGCACAGCACGCCCGCGACGACGTCGCTGTGGCCGTTGAGGTACTTGGTCGCCGAATGCGCGACGAGATCGATGCCGAGCGCGATCGGCGACTGGTTGAGCGGCGTCGCGTGGCTGTTGTCGCAGAGCGTGCGGATCCCGCGCGGTCGCGCGACCGCGGCGACGGCGGCGAGATCCTGCTGCTCGTAGGTCATCGAGTTCGGACTCTCGAGCACGATCAGCGTCGTCGCCGGCGTGATCGCGGCCTCGAAGTTTGCCGCGTCGGTACCGTCGACGAAGGTCGTGGTGACGCCGAATTTCGCGAGCAGGTCGCGCAGCAGGCCACGCGTCCAGCTGTACGGTTTCGCGACGCAGACGACGTGGTCGCCGGCCTTCACGCAGGCGACCACGCCCGCGGCGACCGCGGCCGCACCGCTGCCGAACGCGAGGCAGTCCTCGGCACCTTCGAGCGCGGCGATCTTCCTGCGCAGGATCGCGATGGTCGGGTTGTTGCCGCGCGTGTACAGGTGCTCGGCGTACTCGTCGCGGAAGCCCTCGCGCATCGCGGCGACGGTCGGGAATGCGAAGATCGACGACTGCACGAGCGGCGGTGCGACGGCGCCGTCGTAACGCGCGCGCTCCTCGCCGAGATGATTGAGGATGTAGCTCAGGTCCATGATCAGCGCGTGCCTGCGACGCGCACCAGGTGCAGGCGCGAGGTTTCGTCGCGACCTTGCTCGCGGTAGGTCTCGATGCGATCGAGGCTGCCGTCGGCGTTCGGCACGAGCTCGAGGCGATGCAGATGGGAACGCGAGGCGTCGGCGAGGTTGGTCGCGTCGGCGAACTCGAACACGAAGCCCTGCCCTTCGCGCAACGCGAGACGTGGCTGGTTGCCCTGCGCGCAGTAATGCGTGGCGAGCACGCGCGCGCCGTCGCGATGGAACACCGACAAGGTCTCGCCCGGCGTATCGGGCTGCCAGGCTTCGGTCAGCGCCGATCCGCGCGAGATCGCCGTGTAGTCGATGCGCACGCCGGCGGCGCCGTCGACCGACGAGGTCCAGCGTCCCGCGATCGCCTCGCCGAGGCGATCGAGCGCGTCGGCACCGGCGGCCTGCGCGTCACCCGCGCAGGCCAGCGCGAGCATCGCGACGAGGGCCTTCACTTGGCGAGCTTGCGCACGAGTTCGGCCGTGTGGCCGGCGATCTGCGGATCCTTGAGGGCCATGTGCAGCGTCGCCTGCACCAGGCCGAGCTTGTTGCCGCAGTCGAAGCGCTCGCCCTCGAACCGGTAGGCGAGCACGGGGCTTTCCTTGAGGAGTTCCCCGATCGCGTCGGTGAGCTGGATCTCGCCGCCTGCGCCGGGCTTCGTGTTCTCGAGCAGCGAGAAGATGCGGCCCGGCAGCACGTACCGGCCGACGATCGCGAGGTTCGACGGCGCAACCTCGGGCTTGGGTTTCTCGACGACGAGACGCACGCGCGCCGCGCGCTCCGATACGGGCTCGGCATCGACGATGCCGTACTTGTTGGTCTGCTCGCGCGGCACTTCCTCGACCGCGAGCACGCCCGCGTTCTCGCGCTGCGCGACCTCGGCCATCTGGCGCAGCGCGCCCGCGCCGGCGTTCCAGATCAGGTCGTCGGCGAGCACCACGCCGAACGGTTCGTCGCCGACGACGGGCTTGGCGCACAGCACGGCATGGCCCAGGCCGAGCGCTTCGGGCTGGGTCACGAACACGCAGCGCACGTGGCGCGGCAGCGTGCCCTGCACGAGCGCGAGCAACTCGTCCTTGCCCGACTGGGCGAGCTTGCTCTCGAGCTCGTAGGCCTTGTCGAAGTAGTCGGCGATCGCATGCTTGTAGCGGTTGGTGACGAAGATCAGCGTGTCGGCACCGGCATCGACGGCTTCGTCGACCGCGTACTGGATCAGCGGGCGGTCGAGCACGGGCAGCATTTCCTTGGCCACGACCTTGGTCGCGGGAAGGAAGCGCGTGCCGAGGCCGGCAACCGGGAACACGACCTTGCGCAGGGGTCCATTGGACATCGGGGAGTCCTTGTGTCGAAGGGATTCAGGAGGGGCGCGCAGCGAACGGCAGCACGGTGGCTTCCGTGTCGGCGGGACGCGCGTCGAATTCGGGCAACAGCTGGACCAGCACGCGCCGCAGCATGTCCTCGTCGTAATCGCGCACGGCGAGCTCGGCCTGGCGCAGCAGCGTGCCGAGCAGGCTCCAGCCCATGCTGCGCGGCTGTGCGAGGAAGATCTTCGCGTGCGTCGTGGCCTGGTAGTTTTCGAGCGGGTGGAACAGTTCCTCGAAAAGTTTCTCGCCCGAGCGCAGGCCCGTGAAGGCGATCGCGATGTCGCGGCCGGGCTGCTTGCCGGCGAGCTTGATCATCTGTTCGGCGAGGTAGGTGATCTTGACCGGCTCGCCCATGTCGAGCGCGAAGATCTCGCCGCCCTTGCCGAGCACACCGGCCTGCAGGATCAGCTGGCAGGCCTCGGGGATCGTCATGAAGTAGCGCGTGATCTCGGGATGCGTGACCGTGACGGGACCGCCCGCGCGGATCTGCTCGCGGAACAGCGGCACCACGGAGCCGGCCGAATCGAGCACGTTGCCGAAACGCACCGTGATGAAACGCGTGTGCGACTGCGCGGCGAAGTTCTGGCAGAAGATCTCGGCGGCACGCTTGCACGCGCCCATCGTGCTGCTCGGATTGACCGCCTTGTCGGTCGAGATCAGCACGAAGCATTCGGTGCCGTGGCGATCCGCCGCCTCGGCGACGATCTGCGTGCCGAGCACGTTGTTGCGGAACGCCTCGCGCACCTGGTCCTGCAGCAGCGGCACGTGCTTGTACGCGGCCGCGTGGAACACGACCTGCGGGCGCGCCGTCGCGAACGCGCGTTCGCAGGCGACCGCATCACCGCAGTCGCCGATGCGCGCTTCGAGGATCAGGTCCGGGAACTCGCGATGCAGCTCCTGCTCGATGCGGTAGAGGTTGTACTCGGAGATCTCGTAGATGGTCAGCGACGATGCGCCGAGCCGCGCGACCTGGCGGCACAGCTCCGAGCCGATCGAGCCGCCGCCGCCCGTGACCAGCACGCGCTTGCCCGAGATGCCGCCGCGGATCGAGGTCCAGTCGAGCTGGACTTCCTCGCGGCCGAGAAGGTCCTCGATCGCGACCTCCTTGAGCTCGCCGAACGTCGAACGCCCCGCAACCACGTCGGCGAGGCGCGGCATCGTGCGGAACGGCAGCCCGCTGGCCTCGCACAGCGCGACGACACGACGCATCTGTGCATTGTTGGCCGACGGCATCGCGATCAGCACGGTCTGCGCAGCCGTCTCGCGCGCGAGCTCGGGCAGTTGCTCGAGCGTACCGAGCACCGGCACGCCGTGCAGGCGAGCGCCGCGTACCTGGGTGTTGTCGTCGAGCACGCCGACAGGGCGGTAGCGGTTCTCGCGCAGCAGGTCGCGCACGAGGGTCTCGCCGGCCCGACCGGCGCCGAGCACGAGCACGCGCAGCGCCGGCGAGCGCGACAGGAAATCGAGCCGGCTGTCCTTCCAGTACCGGTACGCCAGGCGCGGCACGCCGAGCAGCACGGCGAGCGCGACCGGATACACGAGCAGGACCGTGCGAGGCACCGTGGCCAGGCGGTTGTAGAGGAACAGCGTGACCGCGATCGCGAGCGCGCCGAGGATGGTGGCACGCAGGATGTTCCAGAGATCCGGCAGGCTCGCGAAACGCCACAAACCCTTGTACAGGCCCGTCACCCAGAACACCGCGCCCTGCGCGGCGAGCACGAGCGCCATCTCGGGCCCGAACATCGGCACGTCGGGCCGCCAGGTTTCGAACGACCAGCGGAACGAGGTGATCGCGGCCCACGCGAGCCACACCATCGCGAGGTCGTGCAGCACGACGGCGAAGCGCGGGTGGATCTTGGCGATGAGCGAATTGGGCACTACGACCTCGGAAGACGGCGACGCGCCGCGCGGATGCAATGACGCTTGCCGACGAGCCAGGCCAGCGTCGCCAGACCGTAGGCGACGAGGAGGCCTTCGAGGCCCGGGCCGGTGTACGACGACGCCGTGGTGGGACCGTTCGTCGCAGGAAAGGACAAACCTCGGTTCATCCATGCAAGGACAGGCACCACCACCACGAGGTTCCAAGCCATGTACATGCCGGTCACCCGCACGTGCGAACGGCCACCGCGCACGAGCCACTGGTAGAGGTGTTCGCGGTGCGCACTATACCAACGCCGCCCGTTCATCATGCGCCACAGCAGCGTGGCCGTGGCGTCGACGACGAACACCGAACACGCGACGAGCCCGCTCGCCGCGGCGACTGGATGGGCGAGCATCTGCCAGCCGACCGCGACCGCAACGAGCAGGCCGAGCACCCCGCTGCCGACATCGCCCATGAAGATGCGTGCGCGCGGGAAGTTGAACGGCAGGAAGCCCAGCGTCGCGACCGCGAACAGGCCGATGCGTTCGGCTTCGACGGCACGCCCGCCCATCGCGCAGAGCACTGCGAGCACGATGAACACGAACAAGGCCTGCGTCGCGAGCAGGCCGTCGATCCCGTCCATGAAGTTGTGCAGGTTGACCGACCAGGCGATGGCGAGGACCAGCACGAACGCCACGAGCATCCAGAGCACGCCTGCGGACAGCACGAGGTCGACGAGCGGCGTCGCCGCGAGCAGCGCCACCGCCGCCACGAGATGCGCAGCCAGCCGCATGCGCGCCGCCAGACCGCGGTGGTCGTCGATCCAGCCGACCACCGCGACGAGCAGCGTCGCGACCGAAAGCGCGAGCAACGCGGAGACGTCGACACCGTCGCCCGTCACGAGCACGAGCAGGTTCGCGACGAGCACGCCCACGACGATACCGATGCCGCCACCCCGTGGTGTCGGCATCGTGTGCGAACGACGCTGGCCGGGCTGGTCGAGCAGGTTGCGGCGCCGTGCGTAGGCGAGGCTCCACGCGGTCACGCCGACCGACGCGGCGAGCACGCACAGCGCGACGACGCTCCAGGCGACGACCGACCAGGCCTCCACCCTGCCCGCCTACTCGCCGACCACGCCGTGGATCGGCCGCACCGAAGCCCAGCTCTTGCAGCTCGGGCATTGCCAGTGGTGCGCGCGCGCGCCGAAACCGCAGCGCGAGCAGCGGTACATCGCCTGGCCCTCGAGCAGCTTGCGCACGAGGTCGCGCTGGATCAGGAAGCCTTCGCGTGCCTCGCCCTGCGCCGTGTGCAGGTTGACGTCGATGAGCGCCATCAGCGCGCGCACCGACGGGCGCTGGCGCAACTGGCGCGTGAGGAACTCGATCGCGACCGGCTCGCCCTGCGTGCGCGCGTAGAGCTTGGCCAGCGCGAGCACGGGCGAGACGCCCTGGTAGCGCTCGTTGATCTGCAGCAGGAACTCCTCGGCACGCTGCATGCGGCCGGCTCGGGCGTAACAGTCGAGCAGCGGCGAGAGGATCTCGGGCACGTAGTCGAGGTCGCGTACGGCGACGCGCTCGAACGCCGCGATCGCTCCGTCCACGTTGCCTTGCGCGGCTTCGAGATGGCCGAGCACGATGCTCGCGCGTACGCTGTCGGGCTGCGCTTCGAACGCTGCATCGAGCGCGGCGCGTGCCTCTTCGCTGGCACCGCGAGCACGCGCCTGCTCGGCGAGCTCGCACTGGAACTGCGCGATGAGCGTGCCCTGCGACTCGCCGGTCAGCCGTTCCAGCTTGCGTGCGTGGTCGATCGCCTTGGCCCAGTCGCGCTCGTGCTGATAGATCGACACGAGGTGGCGCAGCGCCGGTGGCGCGAGCGCATCCATCGCGACGAGGTCGGTGAACAGCGTCTCCGCGCGGTCGAGCAGGCCGGCGCGCATGTAGTCCTCGCCGAGCTCGAGCAGCGCAATGGTCTTTTCCTCCCCGCTCAGGCCGGGACGCGCAATGAGGTTCTGGTGCACGCGGATCGCACGGTCCACCTCACCGCGGCGGCGGAACAGGTTGCCGAGCGCGAGGTGGGTCTCGATCGTGTCGCGGTTGTACTCGGCGACCTTGAGGAAGACCTCGATCGCCTTGTCCTGCTGTTCGTTGAGCAGGTAATTGAGACCGCGGAAATAGTTGGTCGACAGCTCGCTGACGCGTGCACCCGAGGTGCGCTCGCTGCCGCGGCGTGCGACGTACCAGCCGGAGAGCGCGGCGATCGGCAGCAGGAGGACCAGCAGGAGCGTGGTCATGCGCGGTCGGTGGCGGTGCCTTCGGCGGATTCCAGGCGCGTGCGCAAGTCGGCCGCGGTGCGGCGCGCGCTGCGCACCTCGCGCTTGAGGCGCGGCACGCGCAACGTCCACACCACGAGGCCGCCGAGCACCCAGCCGGCGAGCAGCGCGGCGAGCAAGGCGGCGCCCTTGGGCACCTCGACCTCGGCGAGATAGAGATCGAGCGCGATGCGCTCGGCGTTCAGCGCACCGAACGTGGCACCGAACAAGGCGAACAGCAGGACCAGCACGACGGCGCCCAGGCGCATGGGGAGATCTCCGGGAGAGGCCGCGGGACGGGATCGGAGCGGCTTACTCGTCCTCGGACTCGACGATCGGCGCCGTGCTGCCGTTGACGCGCTCGCGCAGTTCCTTGCCCGGCTTGAAGTGTGGCACATGCTTGCCCGGCAACGCGACCGCATCACCCGTCTTCGGGTTGCGGCCCATGCGCGGCGGGCGGAAGTGGAGCGAGAAACTGCCGAAACCGCGGATCTCGATGCGGTCGCCTTCCGCGAGCGCATGGGTCATCTGCTCGAGCAGGCTCTTGACCGCGAGTTCGACGTCATTCGCAGCGAGGTGCTGCTGGCGTGCGGACAGGGCTTCGATCAGTTCCGATTTTGTCATCGCGGTACGGAATGGCGGGGTTCAAAAAAGCGCCCACCGCGAGGTGGGCGCCACGTATCCAGCAGGCGCCGCCCTCGCGGGCGGCGCCGGACCGCGCTCAATCGCGGTTGAACTTCTCTTTCA